>CAYFPJ010000007.1:0-48273 GCA_964344965.1 uncultured Gammaproteobacteria bacterium
ATTAAAAATTGTAAATTAACATATGGTACCGTAGCCAAGTTCCGCCTACAAAAGGTTTCGGCGGACAGGGTCCAGGCATAGATCTGTCAAACCCACAAATCGCTACGGCACAGTACAACATGGTACCGTAGCCAAGTGGTAAGGCAGGGGTCTGCAAAACCTCTATTCGCGGGTTCGATTCTCGCCGGTACCTCCAAAACAACAGTTGACAATTAACCCTTAACAATTAACAAACCCGACAATGAGTCGGGTTTGTTTGGTAAAAGTCAATTGTAAATTGTTAATAGTCAATTGTTATTTAGAATACACTTCCATCTTCATACTCTTCACCCCAAAAGCAATGGCCTTTTTCTTGGCTTCAGCCACTATCTCCGGAGTTGTAGGCGCTGGGGACCCAACCCAAAAATCTATTCTGTTGGTACCATTATACCTAGCGTTCATTCTGTCTCGTACCGTAAAAATCTTATCGCCATAAACTTCTGGAAATCTCACCTGGGTTCCGAGAGGAAGAAAATTGGCAGCAATAGTGTCCTCAAGACCATGTTCTTCGTAATTTTCACAAAGATTAAATTTCCACATCGCTGGTAGACAGGGAGTATTGTCTGTCTGACGAGGGTCACTAGAAAAACTAGTAGCATAGACCCACTGCTCCCAAGCTGGCTCCACGTCACCACTCCTAGGGTAAGACGCACCACTCTGTCGATCAAAAAAATCAAAAACCTTGGCTTCAGCTGATTCCACCCTCGGCACAGAGAAAACAACAAGGGCTAAAATAATAAAACCGGTACTTATGCTATTCAATTTTCCAAATTTTCTATTATTCATAATATCAAAATTAGATACAAGTTTGTCCGGCACACCTCCGGGGAATAAAATGGATCGGAGGGCAGAGCCGAAAAAAATTCAAAACCCTAGTATAATACTAGGGATGTGAGCTCTTTTTTTGATTGCCGGAGTATAGCATAATGACGCCACTTTGTCAATGTGGTACAATATACACAACTCTTGACAAATAAGAAAAAATAGCTAAAATAAGCTAATTATGAAAAAGAAAGATTTCCACAGTCGCTCTTATGGTTATACCAACAAAGAAGCACCCAAAACCCCAAAGGCGACTCCAAAACCAAAGCAGATCAAGCCACTCAAAAAAAGAACTAAGAAAAAACCTCCCGTTGATCTTACCAAAATACTACTTTACCCTTTTCAAATCCTAGGTTGGATTTTGGTAAACATATGGAAATTGTGGAAAAAAAGACCAAAACTAAGCAAAAAAAAGAAAAAATCTCTACGAAAAAAAACAAAAAAAATCTTCATCTGGGGAAGTGTCATGGGAATAATGTCTGTTTTCATTTTATTTGCCTGGGCCGGTAAAGACCTCCCAGACCCAGACAAACTTACAGACCGTCAAGTGGCCGAAAGTACCAAAATATATGATCGAACAGGAGAGCACTTACTGTATGAAATATTTGCCGATAAAAAAAGAACCATAGTGGAGTTGGAAGAAATCCCCCAACACCTCATTGACGGAGTGATTGCCACCGAAGATAGTAAATTTTATGAACACAAAGGAATACGACCTCTTAGTATGCTCCGCGCTGTAGTGATGGGACTACTACCTGGAAAAAGAGTGGCTGGCACATCTACCCTAACCCAACAGCTAGTCAAAAATGCAATTCTCACCAACGAAAGAAAAATTAGTCGCAAAATAAAAGAGGTGATCCTATCTGTACAGTTGGAACAAAAATTTGATAAAGACCAAATTTTAAAAATTTACTTCAACGAAATACCCTACGGCTCCACCAACTATGGAATAGAGTCGGCTTCTCAGAGTTATTTTGGAAAACATGTTTCAGACTTAGACCTACAAGAGTCAGCCACTTTGGCAGGATTACCAAAAGCCCCCTCCAGATATCTCAAAGACAGCGAATCACTAAAAACCAGGAGAGACTTTGTGCTCCGAAGAATGCATGAAGAGGGATACATCACAGAAGAAGAAAAAAAAGAAGCCCAAAACATGCCGGTGACACTAGAGAGGCGCTTCGGCAACATCAAAGCTCCTCACTTTGTCCTTTATGTCAAAGAGAAATTAGTTGAAGAATATGGAGAACAGGTCGTGGACACTGGCGGCCTAAAGGTGTTGACCACCCTTGACTGGGACAAGCAACAGGCAGCAGAAAAGGCTGTATTAGAGGTTGGGGAAGAAGTGCTGGCTGCAGCAGAAGCAGACAACACTTCTCTGGTAGCTCTAGATCCCAAAACTGGCCACATCTTGGCAATGGTGGGGTCACGTGATTTTGAGAATGAAGAAATTGACGGACAGTTCAATGTTGCCACACTAGGAAGAAGGCAACCAGGATCTTCCTTTAAACCAATCGTCTATACAGCAGCCTTCGAAAAAGGATATACTCCTGAAACAGTATTATTTGATGTTATCACAAATTTTGCAGCCTCTGGAAAACCATACCAACCTCTCAACTACGACTTACAAGAACATGGACCAGTGACAATGCGTCAAGCTCTCCAAGGATCACTAAATATCCCATCAGTAAAAACTTTGTATTTAGTAGGAGCAAAAAAGGGAGTGGAGTTTGCTGAACGTCTTGGGTACAGCACTTTCAGGACAGGAGACTTCGGTCTTTCTCTGGTATTGGGTGGTGGAGAAGTGAGGCCAATCGAACATATCAATGCCTTTGCAATCCTGGCCAACGGTGGGGTGAGGCACAAGCCAACAAGCATTCTGAGGGTGGAGGACAACACAAAAGAAATTTTGGCAGAGTGGAAAAAGACAAAAGGTGAAAAAGTCCTAGACACAGAAATAACAAACACCATTTCAAACGTTTTAAGTGATGATGGGGCCAGAGCATATGCTTTTGGTGGAGGAGGAATACTAACCTTGCCAGGAAGGCCGGTGGCGGCAAAGACCGGAACAACAAACAACTACGTAGATGCCTGGACAGTGGGATACACCCCCAGCCTGGTTGCCGGAGTGTGGGCTGGCAACACCGACAACTCTCCAATGAAGCCAGGTTTTGGTGGAAGCAAGGTGGCTGCCCCAATCTGGAATGCCTTCATGAAAGAAGTACTACAAGGCACAAGTGTCGAAAGCTTCCCTCCAGCCCCCAAAAGTAAAACAAGTAAAGCAGTCCTAAACGGTTCGGCCGGAGGAGGCATAACCCTCAAAGTAGATAAGGTGACTGGAAAAATTGCCACCAGCTCCACACCAAAAAACTATATTGTAGAACGCACCTACACTCAGCCCCATTCCATTCTTCACTATGTTTACAAAGATGAACCGCAAGGAGAAACCCCAACAGAACCAAACAACGACCCTCAATATAGCATATGGGAGGCCGCCATTCAGGGTTGGATCAAAAGAAAACAGGAAGAAAACCCAGACTGGGAAATAAGTTTTGAAGAGCCGCCAACAGAGTACGACGACATCCACTCTCTAGAGCTGATCCCAACATTAGAGATAGTATCTCCAAGCGCAAGCTCTACACTCGACACCAGACAGATTGATACTGATATCCGCGTTACTGCTCCACGAGGGGTGACTAAGGTTACCTATCGTCTAGATGGTAAATATGTAGGAGTAATCAGAGACCATCCTTTCAATCTGAACTATTATGCTGAATTTTTGGAACCAGGCGCCCACATCTTAACCATAATTGTAGAAGACGACGTTGGGAATAAACTAGAAGAATCTATCCCGTTCACGCTGGATGTGGAAACAAAGCAGCCAGAAATATCTTTTGCTCAGGACTATACAGAGCTCTTCTCTGAGGATTTCCCTAAAACCCTAGTCTTGAATCACTTCAAATTAAATGAAATAGAGGAAATAAAAATCTATTTAGAGAAAAACAATGGAGACAAAGAGCTCATAAAGGCAACGGATGATTTTTCCAATCTGTTCAACAACCAACTACTAGTAGAATGGAAAGAAAAACCAGAGACCGGAAAATACACACTAAAAATAGAAACAACAATCATTGGCGGTCAATCAAAAATAAGTGATCATGCCGAAATAACAATAAAATAATATGAAAAAAATAAACGAACGCAAAACAAATATTTTCAAAAACATTGCCATAATAATATTTGGGGCAATCATCTACCCATCAATCAACTCTAGCCTACACTCCACAAGCCCCGAAAGCATAGACGGATACCTCATGATAGTCAGTATCCTAATAGTTACAGCATGTTTTGCAAATTTTGCCTTTAGCCATGAAAACACAAAAAAACAATGCAGGGCGTACTATTGTCCCATTTTACAACCTTTATTCTGATGCTACTAATATTAATCTTACTTGAAATTTTGGTTGTGTCATCAAAAATTGTATATCCAGAACTTTATAGCACGACCTTACTGATCGCCACCCTTCTTTATTTGGGTACGGCTTTATATGATTTTTGGGACATAGAGCGCCTAAGGTAAAACAAAAGAGATCTAATAAAAAAACACCCGCCTCATTACGGGTGTTTTTATCCCAAAGCACTATTGCCGAATCGGCATCACCACATAAAGATAATCTTCTTTTCCTTTCGGACGAAACAAGCACGGAGCATCTCCAGTATTAACACAAAATTCCACCCTCTCAGTTGTTATTTGTTGCAGACCATCCAAAACATAGCGGTGATTTAGCAATATTGAATTTTCCTCCCCCACGATCTCCACATCCACCTCAGAAGAATGCTCTCCCGTCTGAGTACTGGTAGAAGAAATACCAACAGTATTATTGCTCACGTTTAGATCAAAAGATACTGCATTCACCCCAACCGAAGTAAAGAGGCTGGCGGCTTTTATTTTTTTTATCAAACCATCGGCTGAGAGGGTTGCGGTAGTATTAAAATTATCGGGAATTATTTGAGTGTAGTCTGGATATTTTCCACTCACAACACGACTACTCATCTCAAATTCACCATAACGAACAGCAACTTGATTTTCACTCACCCAAACCCGCACCACCGACTCCACCTCCGACCCAGCTGCCCCACTCAAAAGTCTTCCAATCTCATGAACAGTCCTGAAAGGAACAATACACTCAAAAACATCCTGCCCTTGGGCAACTGATATTTTTTTTTCAGCCAGACGATAAGAGTCTGTTGCAGCCAACACCAGGCCAGAATACCGCTCACTAAAAAAACTAAAATAAACACCTGAAAGCTCTGGGCGAATCTCATTTTTGGCTGTAGCAATTGCCACCTGGGACAGGGCTTTTTTAAAAGGTTCTACTGCCAAGCTGTATCCGTGCTGCTCTTCTATGTCCGGAATAACAGGATACTCTTCAGGAGAGCTTCCTTTTATTTTTGTATTTGAAGAACCGCAGGTTATCAACATCTCATTCCCTTGGAGCTCCATTTCAATCTGCTCTTCCGTAAGAAGATTTACATAATCAGACAGTGTTTTTGCGGGTATAGTAAAACCACCTTCTCTCTCTGTCTTTGCTCTAAAAGAAGTCTTCACGGCAATTTCAAGGTTGGTAGATATTAATTCAACTTGTGATTCTCTAACCTGAAATAAAATGTTTAGTAGGATGGGAAGGTTGACATGCTTTTGAGCAACACCTCCTACTATGCCTAGGGCACGGGAAAGGTTTTCTTTTGTGCAGGTGAATTTCATAATTCCAACATCAATTATATAGTAATATTTTTTAAAATTGAATTAGTAGTAAGGGGTGTTGATAGTGTGGATAAAGCCTTTTTTTGTTTTATTTTGGCGAAAAATTTGTGTTTGGGGGTGTGTACTTTTTGTTTATTTTTTTGTGTTATAAATGTTTATATCTTTTGGTCTTGTTTTTTGGGTGTTAGTTTTGTGTTGATAACTGGTTTTTTTATGCAGTGTTTGTGTTGGTTTTGTTAACATCTTTTGGTTAATTTTACACAGCATCTGTGTAAAGTCTTTGTTTTATGTTTGCGATATCTTGTTTCAATTTTAAGTCGTCTTCGATGTTGGTGCTAATTTTTGTGTGAGCGTGCATTGCTGTTGTGTGATCTCTTCCTCCGAGTTCTCCTCCGATTGCAGGGTATGACATTTTTAATTCTTCTCGTAATAGATACATTATGATCTGACGAGGAAAGGCCAGTCTTTTTTCTCTGCTTTTACCTAGAACATCTTCTGTGGAGATATCAAAGAAGTTTACCACTGTGTTTATCATCTCTCTCGGTGTCACGGATTTTCTTGTACCCTGATTTTCAAAGCTCGAGAGAAGGGATTTGATACTCTCTTTTGTTGGTTCCATGTTTTTTAGTTCGTGAAAGGCGATTATTTTATTGAGAGCACCTTCTAGTTCTCGGATATTGCTTTGTACTGTGGCTGCGACAACATTGGTGAGATTTTCGGAGAGAGAAAAATTCTTTTCCTGGCACTTGGATTGTAAAATAGCTGTTCTGGTTTCCAGGTCTGGACTAGAAACGTCAACAATCATTCCCCACTCGAATCTACTGCGCAGGCGGTCCTCGAGAGCTGGAATGGCTTTTGGTGGTCGATCACTTGTCATCACCACCTGCTTCCCTTGTTGGTGTAGCTCGTTGAAGGTGTGGAAGAATTCTTCCTGTGTCTGTTCTTTTCCACCAATAAACTGAATATCATCGATGAGAAGTAGATCTAAATTGCGGTAACGCTCTTTAAATTCTTTTGCCTTCCCCTCTTTTATTGAGCTTACAAATTCGTTAGTGAATTTTTCTGAACTGACGTATAGAATTTTGGTCTTAGGGTCTCTCTCTATCATCACATTGCCAATGGCTTGTAAGAGGTGTGTTTTGCCAAGACCTACACCACCATATATAAATAGGGGGTTGTAAGCTTCGCCTGGACGGTCGCTGGCAGCCTTGGAAGCGGCGTGAGCAAGTTCATTTCCTTTTCCAACTATGAATGTATCAAAAATATATTTTGGGTTGAGGCCAAACTGAGAGCCTGGACTGCCTTTTGGTTTGTGGTGTGCTGGGTTTTGCTTGTTATGCACAGGAGGGGTGCTGACAATGTGACACTCTTGCTCCTCGATGTGTTTTATGTTTTCAACCTTGTATTCTATCTTTTTAATTGCTTTGGTGGTGACGCGCTCTAAAACTTTTACAATGTCAGAGTGGTATTTTTTTTCTAGCCAGCTTTTTGTAAAAGCATTTGGCACGCAAATTATTACATGGCCTGCCTCATACTTTGCAATACCTGTGCTACGGAACCATGTTGTGAAGTTTGCTTTGGAAACTTTTAGCTCAAATTCTGCTAGTACTGCTTGCCAAATTTCATAATTTGTCATAGGTGGAAGTTTTTAGCTGTCGTTTGTTGGTATTTTTTATTAGAGACAGGCTTTTTTAAGTTTTATTTTTATTATGTACAATCAATTTTAGCACACTATTAGGTTCTAAAAAATGGCTTAAAATAGCTAAAAAGTGGGTAAGGTGTGGAAAGACTGTGGATGGTGGGGATAAGATTATTATTATGTTTCAGGTTATATTATTATTTGTCTTTTGCCAACCTCCTTTTGGTCCGTAGTCTTGACATTTTTGATAAATTTCGATATAATTATCCCGCTTTATATTATTCCTAGCTTATTGTTGAGCTGGTACCAAGAGTGATAAAAATATGCCTAAAAGAACTTATCAACCAAAAAAACGTAAAAGAGCCAAAGCACACGGGTTTCGTTCTCGTATGAAGACCAAAGACGGGCGTGATGTTTTGAAGAGACGTCGTCGAAAGGCTCGCAAAAAGCTAACTGTTAGTGATGAGAAGACTGGTAAAAGAACCAGAAAAACACGATAATTAGCTTATTTTAGCGAAATTTTATCTAACAAGACCTCGTTTCGACGAGGTTTTTGTGTTATACTCCTTGACAAGAGACAACATACAAATAATAAAATACAAAAATTATTGGAATTTGCTTTTTATTTGAAAAGACTGATCTTTTGTATCTTTTTATGTGTATTTTTTATATTGCCCACTAAAATATGTTACCTAGAGAAAATCGCCTACGTAAAATGAAAGAATGGGAAATCCTCTTCCAAGAGGGGCGTTTTGTGGCTGGTAAATTGGTAAATTTGAAGATTTGGGAAGTCAACCCAGCCAAATATCCCAAGAGAGATTTTTCTACTGGAGATTTGAAGATTGGCTTTGCTGTGGGGCTTAAGATTAGTAAGAGTGCCGTCAAGCGTAATAGGGTCAAGAGGCAGATGAGAGAGGTCGTCCGCCTTCTTTTGAAAGAAAATAAGCTAAAACAAGGCTTTTTTGTGGGAGTTTTGGCGAAATCTGAGATTGTTGGTAGTGAATATGGTGAGATTGAGAAAGATATTAAGGGGGTTTTGGTCAAAGCGAGAATACTGAACAAAAATTAGGCAAATATGAGGCAAATACTAAAAAAAATATTATATATCCCTCGCCTACCCTTCCTCTGGCTGATCAGAATTTATCAAAAAATACTTTCACCAGACCACAGTTTTTGGGCAAAGAGTAAGAATCCACATGGTTATTGCAAATTTACCCCGACCTGTAGTCAATATGGCTATGAAGTAATAAAAAAAAGAGGAATACTTGTTGGTATTCCCAAAGCTGGATGGAGGATTTTGCGTTGCAATCCTTGGAATGAGGGGGGTGAAGATTTGCCATAGGGCATGTAACATATATCATATAACAAATTTGACCGAAACTATTTTCTGTTACATGATTTGTGCTATATGACCACCAATTTCAATAATTTTATTTCTACTCGTCATACCTTTGACGATTTTTATTTTACTTTTTGGGACGCCAAAATGCCCAGCGAGAAGTTCAATGAGTTTTTTATTAGCTTCTCCATCTACTGGAGCGGCAGTTAGTTTTATTTTCAATGTTCCATCTACCATTTCTCCAACCACTTTGTTTTGTGATGAGCGAGGGATTACTTTGATATTTATTTTCATATAATAAATAGTATAACACGCGGACAAACAAAAAACGGACTCTCGCCCGTTTTTTTTATTTTATTTTTCTTCGTGTTTGTGATCATGATCATGATCATGATCATGCTTACCATCTTTACAGTTCTGACATCCTAGTTCATGAAGTTGACTGTCTTCGGCCAGCTCCTTGGCTAGTATTTTGACAGTGAGGAATTGAATTACTTTTCTATTCTGGACTGCGCTAGCAATACTGTCTCTAATTTCTGGTTTTTTGAGGTTATCCATGTACTCTTTGTTGTCCCGATAGACGTCTTCCATCATCTTGATCTCTTGGTCAATTTCTAGGTCAGAGACAGAAAGATTATTGTCTATAGCAACTTGTCTAGAGACGAGAGCTCCTTTTGCCCTTTTTTCGGCCTGCTGTTTGAAATCTTCGAAGAGTTCTTTTTCGTCTTTTTTAATATCCTCCAAATATTTTTCAATGGTCACTCCATGTCTGTCGAGATCCCTCTTGAGTTCATAAAACATTTTTTGTCTCTCTGCGTCAATTAGCACTTCTGGAATCGGTTCAAATTCACTTTTGGCAACTAGCTGATCGAGGATTTCTATTTCTGCTTTTTGATTAGCTTTTTGTTGAGCCTCTTGGATCAAATTATTTCTAATTAATTCTTGCAGTTTTGCCACACTTTCTTGTCCAAGTTTTTTAGCGAGGTCGTCAGAAAGTTCTGGAAGTTGACGTTCGAAGACTTCTTTTACTTTGATTTTGAAATCAACTTTTTTTCCGGCCAGATGTTTTTGGTAATGAGTTTCTGGGAAGTCTAGTGAAAATTCTTTTTCTTCATCTTTTTTCAGACCTTTCAGATAGTCTTCAAAACCTGGAATGTAATGTTTTTCGCTCAAATACACTTGATGGTCTTTGGCTTGACCGCCCTCAACTGGGACTTTGTCAATGAACATATCCATGTCAATGACTAGCTTGTCAGTACCATCTGCTTTGCCATCCTTTACCACTTCTTTAGCATGCATGCCGCGAACTGCATCGAGTGTTTCAGTAATTTTCTTTTCGTCTATTTGCGCATTATCACGTTCTACTTTTATTTTTTTCAAATCTGGTAATTTGACTTTTGGCAATAAGGCGACGACGGCTTTGTAAGTAATATCGTTGCCTGGTGCCAATTTTTCGATTTCAATCTTTGGCATACCAATTGTGTCCAGGTTTTCTGCTTTTACGGCTTCATAGAAGCTTCTTTGTACAATAGATTCTAGAGCTTCCTGCATGATAGCCATTTCTCCCACTTCTTTTTTGACAGTGTTATATGGAGCTTTTCCTTTGCGAAATCCTTTGATTGCTGTTCTTTCAGATATTTTTTGGGCAGCCTTGTCTAGATCTGCTTTATATTCATCCACTGAGACAGTGATATGCAGTTCTACTTGAGAATTATCTAGTTTTTTGAGAGTGTAGTTCATAAATTTCATTTATTTTAAAAAAGAGTTGCTCTAATATAGTACAATTTTATCCAAAAGTCAACCCAGGCTTTGCTTAAAATTTAAGGACTTGCCCGGCGGAGATATGGCGTAGCCTGGGTTGACTTTTTCTCTTTGTTGAGCCATAATAGACGCAATATGTCTTATTTTTTAAAGAAGATTTTCCTCTACATTCTATATTCTCTTGTTCATGTCAAGCGTGGTTTGGTTTGGATATGGGGCAGTTTGATTGTTAGACCTTTTTTGCATTTTAGGAGAATATATCAAAAAACCCTGGGAAAATGGACCTACAAGTTTTTTTTGTTTGCAAAAAGACGTATTTTGGTAAAAATATCACCTCATTCTGGCGGAATATTAGATTTTTTTGGAAAGCGGAGTACTTTGCAGGCTGTTTTGTTTATAGTGGTAGTTGTGATTATGATTCCACATACTAGGTTGTATACCATGGAGAGTACCAGTATTGCTGGTAGAAACACCCTCCTCTACAGTCTAGTTGGTCCCGGGGATCAAGATTTTGCTTCAGATGAGATATTTGTTGACGAAGGGGCTTTGGTTGTGGAGCCTACCCGCACTTGGCGTGAGGGCAGTGTGAGTGCTGATACCCAGTCTGTGGTTGGTGAAGATTTGGTTTTGGTGCCAAAAGAAATTGCTAGCATATCTGCTGGAGGTACTGCTGTAACCAAACCTACTATTTTACCTGGCGTAGATTTGCCTGTTACTGGCACAGATGAAGCTTTAATTCAGAAAACTGGCCGAACCAAGATCGTCCAGCACACTATAGAGCCTGGTGACACATTGGGAGGTATTGCCGAAAAATACGATGTGAGTGTGGCTACAATTTTGTGGGCCAATGACTTGAGTATTCGTTCTGTGTTAAGGTTGGGACAGACTTTGGAGATTTTGCCAGTTGAGGGATTGGTCCATACTGTCAAGCGGGGTGACACTGTCAGTAAAATTGCAAAATTGTATGATGCTGAAATGGATCAAATCATATCTTACAACAAGCTTCAAACTAACGGAGCAGATATTGTTATTGGAGAAGAGCTCGTTGTACCTGGAGGCGTAAAACCACAACCAAAGAGGACCTATGTTCCTCCTACAAAGACATATAGTGCTCTTAGAAATATCTCCGCCCCTCCACCTTCTGCTGCTGCTCCGGCAGGTTCAGGATATTTGTGGCCAACAAGTGTGCGGACTATTACCCAATATTTTGGTTGGCGCCATACCGGACTTGATATTGCTGGTCCGATGGGATCTGCCATCTATGCTGCCAAATCAGGTACGGTTGTAAAAGCACAGGCCGGATGGAATGGTGGTTATGGTACTTACATAATTATTGATCACGGAGGGGGTGTGCACACCTTGTATGCTCACAATTCCCAACTTTATGTAAGTGTTGGGGAGAAGGTAACCCAGGGACAAACTATTGCTGCCATGGGATCCACCGGACGATCTACTGGACCCCACATTCATTTTGAGGTGAGAATCAATGGTGCGAAGTACAATCCTTTGAAGTATATCCGCTAACCATATAGCATGGAACATGGATCATGGAACACAGATTATTATTCTTGTGTTCTTTTTTTCTTTATACCTTTGATTGTACTATATAGCATCGCGGCTATTTCTTCTTTTAATAAAAATGCTTTTTCATACTCGTTCTTTGCTGTGTATCTAAGTTCGCTAGCCAAGAAACGACAGTATATTGATTCCTTTAAAGACGTAAAGGATGTTTCATACATATTTTGTTTTACGGCGATTTTTATTCTGGCATAACCTTCTACATGGTTGAGCATGACAGAGACACTGGATTTTCTGTCTTGTGATTGCAATCCATATTTTTCATTTTTGGGATATTTTTTTGTTTGCTAGTAGGTTAATAGGATGTGGTTGTGAATGAGAATTTTTAGTTGGTCATGAAATTTATTCATAATTTGTTCCATGTCATATGCTCCATGTTCTATACCTACTCCGTTTTCGCCCGATATTGAAGAGCCTCTGCCACATGGGTGGTTTCAATACCATCTTTCCCATCCAGATCAGCAATAGTCCGGGCTAGCTTCAAAATACGATGATAACTACGGGCCGAAAGATGCATTTGTTGGACTGCCTGTTTGAGGAGATTAATAGATTGATCATTGAGTTTACAATATTCGCGCACCTCTCTATTGCGCATCTCACTGTTGGTGGTGTGCGGAGTATTTTTTAATCTAATGTTTTGACGTTCTCTTGCTTCTTCTACTCGAGCGCGAATTTTTTCACTTGGTTCACCTAAGTCATCTTTACTTAACTTTTCAAATTTTACACGAGGCACTTCGACATGGAGGTCGATCCTGTCGAGCAGGGGGCCACTGATTTTTTTCTGGTATCTAGCAATGGATAGTGGTGAACAAAGGCAGTTTCGTTCTGGGTCACTGGCATAGCCACATGGGCAAGGGTTTTGACTAGCGACCATGGTGAAGCGAGCTGGGAAAGAGATTGTCCCTTGCGCCCTGGAGATTGTGATTACTCCGTCTTCCAGTGGTTGGCGCAAATTTTCTAAGACAGCGCGAGGAAATTCTGGAAATTCATCGAGGAATAATACTCCACGGTGAGCCAGGGAGATTTCTCCAGGTCGAGGAAACTTGCCGCCACCGACAAGAGCCACTCCACTGGCTGTATGGTGAGGGGCACGAAATGGTCTAGTTGTTACCAGAGGTTTGTCACTGGGTAGTATCCCAGCTACAGAATATATTTTGGTCACCTCAATCGCTTCTTCGATTGTCATTTTTGGCAAAATGCTTGGCATGGTGCGAGCGAGGAGGGTCTTGCCAGAGCCAGGCGGACCAGAGAGGAGGATGTTGTGCGCGCCACTGGCAGCGATCTCCATCGCTCGTTTGACAAACTCCTGGCCCTTCACATATTTCATATCCATCTCATAACTGCTTTTTGAAAACCATTTTTCAATCGGCTGACCAGGGAGCGGAGAGATTTCTTTTGCTCCGGCCAGATGATTGACTATGTCTTGAAATTTTTCTACCGGATATACTTCTACCCCTTGAATCAGGCTGGCTTCTTTGGCATTGATTGCTGGGACAAACAATTTCTTGTATCCTTTTTTTTCAGCAAAAATTGCTAGTGGCAGAATTCCATTGGTGTGACGTAGTGTTCCGTCGAGAGCCAGCTCGCCGACAAAAAGAGAATCAGACAGATCAATGTCAGACGGATTTTCAATGGTCATATACATTCCCACTGCCATAGGCAGATCATACATGCTACCTTCTTTTCGTACGTCTGCTGGGGCGAGGTTGATGACAATGCGTGAATTGTTGGGAAATTTGAGATTAGTATTTTTCCAGGCTGTCCTGATGCGTTCTTTGGCTTCTTGGATGGCTGTGTCTGGCAAGCCGACGATCTGATAGCCAGGCCAGCTGCCCGCCACATCGACTTCCACAGTGATTGGTGTACAATCCAAGCCAAGCACTGCGGCGGAGTTTATTTTGGTGAACATATTGTATGTGCGAAATTACGAAAAATACGAAAAATACGAAACGATTTAGTTCATATCTTTAGTGTAGCACAAACAAAAAAACCAGCTATTTTACTGGTCTTTTTACTATGTTTTTATATTGTTTGTTTATAATTTTTTGTATTTATTTTAATATCTTAGACTATTGAAGCCTCTCTTTGTTGCGTGTGTTTTCTATAGCAGATACTGCCTCGGCTAGTGTGACATTTCCAGGAAAATCAGTAAAAGGTAGATGGTCTGGAGGCAAAAGTCTGGCATGTTTTAGAGCCCTATATCTTTCTTCAGTGTCTAAGTCGTTCAATAATGTCAAATCTTCTGGAGACAGTCCTTCCATGGTTTTGGAAACTACGGTTTCTTGATTGCCCGCCTTAGCTGAAGTCTCTGCATATGGAGTCATATATGTAATATTATATTAATAAAATTAATTATCCAATTTTGGCTTATCAAGCAACTCTGGTTCAATCACTCGCTCGCCTTCAGTAATCCGTACCACGTCTTTATCAATTTTACCAAGCTCTCTATAGGCAGTATTGTAGTGATTGACTGTGGTGGTCATGCTGTTACCTAGTTTTTTCATATAGTCTTCGTAGGCTTTGACATGCTTGCCGAGCAGCTCGACATTTTTGCGAATTTGTTTGGCCCCTTCTTCGATCTTCAGAGCTCGCAACCCCTGGAGGACAGTCTGTAAGTAAGCGGCGAAAGTAGTTGGTGATACTATTATAACCTTTTTGTCATTGAAAGCATAGTCAATCAGATTTCTGGTGTTCACCTTCACGGCCCCCACCTCATTGACTAGGAGATCGTAGTAGATTGCTTCACTGGGGATGAACATGAAAGCAAATTCTAGTGTGCCATCTTTTGGTTTGATATACTTGGCAGTTTCATCAATCCTTTTTTTGAGATCATTTTTAAACTCTCTTTCCAGCACTTCTCTTTGTCTGTCGTCTATGGCATCGACAATGCGTTGATAATTATCAAGAGAGAACTTGGCGTCGACTGGGATGAGACCATCTTTGGTTTTGATAAGAGCATCTACAATATCACCATCAGGAAATTTGTATTGTAGTTCGAAGCTCCCTGGTGGCAGCATATTTTCCAGGACCAATTTCAAACCAGCTTCACCCAAGTTGCCCCGCTGTTTTTGGCTTTTCAAAACTTTTTCAAGATTACTAAGCTGCTCAGAAAATCCGATTACTTGCTGATTAGTTTTATCCAGGCTAGTAAGCTTTTCAGTGATTTCAGCAATCATTTTATTACTCTGACCGGTAATACCTTGCATTATCTTGGTATTTTGTCCAAACTGGTCTTGGATGGTCTTGTGCAGACTTTGTTGGGTTTCTCCCATTGCTTTGTGAGTTTCGCTCATCTTTTGATCTACCGTCTTATTGAGGTCTTGGATCTGTTGTTGGAGCATGATGAAGAGGTTTTGATCCCCTTCTTTTGGTTTTTGTAGAACGGTCAATTTTTTGTATAACAAAAACATGGTCACTACTGTGACAAGAAGTAGGATGGCCAAAACAGGAAGTAGGATTTGTTCCATAGTTTAGTTGAGGGATATTTTCAGATCAGCATCCAGGGCTTGGGCTGTTTTTTTTAGAAAAGCAATACTAGTATTGTAGTTGCCTGACTCCAGTCTGGCAATGGCAGGCTGTTTGGTCCCGAGCTTTTTGGCTAGCTCAGCTTGAGATAGACCAAGCTTGAGTCGTTTTTGGATGATAGCTTTGGCCAATTCAAACTCTGGGGACAAGTTATCATAGGCTTTTTTTACACTCTTGTTTTTTAGAGCTTGCTTTTTGAATTGAGAGAAAGTTTTCATATAAATTAATATAACAAATATGTTATGACTTGTCAAGTTGGTCAAGGTATTTTTTAGCCTTGGTAATTTCTTTTTTTGGGAGACGCTGTGATTTTTTGACAAATCCTGATAATAGGATTATAGAGTGTTTATAAAAAGTATAGAAGATACGTATTTTCATCTTTCCTCTTAGTCGCAATTCAAAAAGATCTTTGCCAATTTTTTTGGTATATGGTGGTCCCAGCTTATGTCCAAATGTTTCCAAAAGTTCGATATGGTGCAATACTTTTGCTTGGGTTTGATCGTCTAGAGACAGAATAAATTTTTGTAATTCTTCATTAAGAAAATGAACACGGCTCATATTTTTCTTAATTATGATTATTTAGTGCCAGTAATTATAACATAAAAAATGAGAATTTGATTTTTATAGCAGTTTTCTTTAGCTTGCTTCAAACAGCAATTTTTTTGGCAATCCTATCAATACTTGAATAAAAACCATGGTTGTATTAGAATGACTTAAGTGTCTATATATTAATTATTTTTAATCATATTGAAATATGAAGAAATTAGCAATACTGATTGCCTTGGTGATCTTGGGGGGAGCATTTTTTTATGCACAGACGAGCAAAGAAGCAGCAGATCCAGTTGAAGATGTAGAAGAAGCAATGGAGGAAGTCATGGAAGAAGCAATGGAAGAAGTAGAAGAGGCAATGGAAGAGGGTGAAGATAGCTCAGAAGAAGGAGAATCAGAAGCGGGAGAGGCAATGGAAGGGGAATCCATGGCTGCTACAAAAGGAACTTCTAGTGAGGGAGAAAATACTGAAGAAGTCATGGAAGAAGCTATCGCTGAGCTGGATTATGCTGTCACGTCTGGCTCGTCATCATATTCTGTCCAAAAAGAATTTTTTGGTAAGCCAACTGAGACTATCGTTGGGACCAGTAGTGGTGTTAGCGGCTCTCTTAACTTGCTTGATGATAAGCTATCTATAGACGTCACTGTCAAAAATGATTTCTCATCTGGCAATGGTAGTCGTGATGGTGAAGTGAAGCAGTGGCTTGGTGGTGATATCTCTGTCAAAGCTAGCGAACTTACTCTAAATGATGGTTTTTTTGTTAGTCAGGGTACAGCCAGTCTTCCACTTCAGTTGACTATCAATGGTATCACTAAGACAGTTCAGTTCAGTGTTACTGGTGCCATTACGGATCCTGTGATCACAGCCTCTGGAAGTGCTACTATTAATATGAATGATTTTAATGTTACCCCACCTTCAATCTTAAATGTTTATTCTGTGGCTCCGGAAACTCTGCTTAGTTTTGAGGTAGAAGCGAAATAGGGTATTGATCTAGACTGATTTGCCTTTGATTGAAACTGATGAAAATAGAATAAAACAAAAAATCTCCGTGGGTGCGGAGATTTTTTTGTTATACTTTTTTAATTATTCCTTTTTCTGCGTCCACTTTTACCACATCTCCGTCTGAGAATACTTTGGTAGCATTTTGTACCCCTACCAAACAAGGAATCCCAAATTCTCTAGAGACTATAGCGGCGTGATTTGTAATGCTTCCTTCGTCCGTTACAATTGCTGCAGACTTTTTCATGGCAGGTACAAAGTCTTGTCTTGTCATCGTAGCGATCATAATATCGCCATCCTCTATCTTGTGCAAGTCTTGATTTGTTATAATAATTTTGGCTGGCCCAATGGCTGTTCCTTTGGACGCGACAGCACCTCTGAGCTCGCTTGTGTCTACGATGTGTTTTTTTCCAAGCTCAGCAATAGCTTTTTTGTATGCAGCATCTCCTGAATAGATTTCAATATTGCCACCAACATCAATAAGAAGAAATCCTTTTTCCCGTTCTTTTGCAAGTGCTTGAAAATCGTAGACATCTTCATTATTCAGACCAGATGCAATTTCTTCGTTTGTTAGATTTGTTGCTTGTTCAGTAGTAATAACAAGACGTTCCCCGATTTCTTCGTACATGTATCTATCGAGCAAGTACATCTTTTGCCTCAGCGTATCGCGATAATCACGCACAAAGACGGTATGCTTGAGCATAAGGATGAGATCAAACAGCGGGTCTGTTGGGTCAAGCTTGAGACTACTTAGTGCACAATCAAACTTCATCTTTCGCCCTCTCATTTGGGCAGTGAGCTCATGCAATTCTCTGACAGGGTCTTTCATTTCAGCGAGTGCCTTGCGAAAGTGTTCGATCATGTACGGTTCATGGTCAAAACCAAACATAGGGATATGCTCAAACCGTTTTGCATGAGTAGAAAGTTTTGTTTCAAACGCATCTTTCGTCAGCGCAGGCTGCTCTAACTTCAGGTGTAGGAGTGCAATGCGTTCTTTCATAGCATCGTTTTCTTCGAGTGGGGTACAGAAATTGAGCATGTACTTTTCGAGCAGCATGCTTCCCATTCCTCTCTTTTCTAGCTCATTTCTAACCTTCTGCTCGATTACTTCATTGATCAAGTAAATCATCCAAGTTCGTGAATTCGTCCAACTAACTTCGTTTGCCACATGACGTTGAAGCGAAAGCAGTTCATCATTTGTGAGAGTTGGAAGATTGATTGGAAATGACTTGCTAAAGCGTTCGAGCTGATGCTCCAGAAATGTCTGCGCTTCCCATGGAATAGTTCGAACCCATTTTTTTTGGTCAAGCAAGTCCCACTGATTTTTTCTATACTGCTTCCACTCCTCAGCATCTACATAGTATTCTGTTTTCTTTCCATCAAAATACTGCAATGTTTTTCTAATACCAAAACCGTACGTGTACTTCTCCTTTTTCCAAAATCCATCATTCCAAAACAAACACATTTGGAGTGAAATTCTGCGTGTATTAATGTGGTGCCATTTCATAGTGTATATGTTATGTAACTCAGGCCTTTAGGCCTGATGAGCTCCAATGCACTGGGTCAAACCTAAAGGTTTGAGTTACAGGATTAGTGAACACATTTGAACTTCCATTCAGAAATAGAAACTCAAACGGATCTCGGAAGCAGGCAGCGATGACTCGTACTGCGAGCTTCCGAGAAGGAGCAGCCGTGCTTCGCCTGGAGGAAGCGAAGTGCGACATTGTGGACGACTCAGTGGTGACGGGTTCCTACAGAGGGCCTTCATCCCCTTTTTGGGATCTGAACAGCGGGGCGAGTACACGTCCCTGGCGCAGCGGTGGGGGATTCATGAGCTCCCTATTCGGGATGTGTCGGCACCCGACGAATTCCCCTCCAGCCTTCAGGATTACTTCGATGACATCCCCGTATGCCATCATTTCGTCCGGGTCGGGGAACCACTTGTCCAGGATGTTTGGGTGTCGAAGTGCTGTCACGATGTGCTCAGCCCTATACCCAGAGTGGGCACCGAAAAGGATATTCTTGCCGCCTATATTTGAGACGGCTTTCTCGAATTCCAGAAAAAGCGCGGCTCCCTCCCTGCCTCGCTCGAAGCGGGTCTTGTCGAGGAAGCGTGAGACTTTCTGGTCCCACTTTCTGTAGCCCAAGAGCTGTTCGGTCGTTATCTCCAGCTCTGCCGCGAGATGTCTGATGTTGAATTTAGCTCTGTTCTCCATCTCATCCAGAGGATTGAGGCGTGAGTCAGTCATAATTCGCGTATCCGTCTGCTGAGCCCCACGCAACACGCATGCTACGGTTTCTATCCCCCTCAGATAGAGGCTGGAGAATGCAAAGGCAAAATACAGGTTCATGCCAAGCGTTACTCCAACTACCTTGAGCTTCTCACGCCACTCGGGCGTGAGCTCGTTGTACTCGTGCTCGCCGTGACGAACGCCGAGGATTCGGTATTCGTCGTCCTTCAACTGACGAAACTGCAACATTATACACTCCCCCGAAACCAGGCCTCGGTGGCGGGCGCTAAAAAAGTTGAAAGAACGAAGAAATTTCCGTCGATATCGTGAAATACTGGATTTCTTGACATTGAACAAGTAAATATATATAATAAATAAAGAGTGGTAAATACCACCACGTGGTGTAGATAAGCACCACTTAGTATAAAAATAGCTATAATTAGGCAAAAAAGATATGCACAGGACCTCATTGCATTACGCCCTGTAAACTTTTCATATGTACTTAGATGTTTTAGAAAACCTTGGGTTATCAAAAAACGAAGCAAAAATTTATGAAGCTCTGCTTGAGATTGGAGAAAGTACAGTGAGCAAACTTTCGGGCAGAAGTAAAATTCACAGGAGGAACATCTATGACTCTATGAATCGTCTCATCGAGAAAGGCCTAGTTTTTCAGGTTATTGGTAGAGGGGATAACCTCTACAAGCCAGTCGAGCCAGCTAAATTGATGGAATTGGTAGACGAAAAAAGGGCAAAATTAGAAAAAATTCTCCCAGATCTCAATTTGCAATACGAAGAAAAGCCGCATCTGGAGGCGGCTTATATTTATAAGGGTCTAGAAGGGTTCAAAAACTATCTTCGCGATATTTTGAGCACAAACGAAGATGCCTATTTTATAGGGGCAAAAGGGGCCTGGTTTGATCCACGACTCAAGACATTTTTAGATAAATTTCTAATTGATGCCCAGAGTAGAGGTATTCAGTATTATCACCTCTTTGATTATGAAGTCAGAAATGGAGCAGCGCATGTGCCAGAGGCAGTCGGAAAGCCTTACAAATTTCTTCCGCAGGAGTACTCAACTCCCAGCATGGTAGATATATTTGGAGACCATGTGGTGTCCTTCACAGGAGCTGGGCTTACCAAAATAAGTGATGATATTACTATCTTTGTTAATATTTCTAGACCTCTAGCTACTAGCTACAAAACTTGGTTTCAGTTCATGTTTGACCATTGTCCAGAGGGAGATTAATTTTTGTCATCTCCTCCACCGCCCAGATCAACCTCTTTGCATCTTCCATATCATTACACAAACCAACAGAGACGCGGACCACACCTTCATTATTGTCAGTTAATTTCCTGATGACATTGTAAACACAAAAGTTTCCAGACCGCACTCCAATGCCATAGTCGTCATTTAACATTTGGGCGGTTTTTTCCGGTGTCAAACCCTTGATATTGAAAGTAATGATGCTATTGAGATGATTTTCTTTTGTGTGGACTGTGATTTTTTTATTGCTTTTTAGATAATCATATATTTTTTTGGCAATGCGATATTCATGTCGATGAATATTCTCTAACCCTATTTCAGATAATTTTTGCAAAGCCACTGTCATGGCAATGGCCCCAGCAGCATTCGGCGTACCAGGATCATGAGTGAGATTATTTTTTTGCCAATAAAATTTACCATCTTCATCTATATAATCTATATTACCGCCACCGATTTGATAAGGCAAAAATTGATCAAAAAAATGTTTTGGTCCAATAATAAAACCACTGCCATAGGGAGCATAAAATTTGTGGCCACTAGCAATTAGAAAATCAATTTTTAAATCTGTCATATCGATTTTTTTATGTTGGATGTATTGACAGGCGTCAACAATAAAATAAGTATTATATTTTTTACAGAGCTGCCCAATAGTTTTCAGATCTGGACAATAGCCAGTGACATTTGATGAAGCTGTCACTACTAGAGCTTTGATTTTGTTGTCTGACAATATTTTTTCAATATCACGAATATCAAATTCTAGATCATTATTGACATCATAGGTGAGGACAAATTTTTTACCAGTATTTTGGATTTCCTCTCCTAAGGTCTTCTCATTATCAGAATGGCGTTGTTTGTCTAGGTGTCTTATCCCTTCTGACTTTATCCACGGCAACCAAGACGAGCTGTGCTCTATAGAAGAGACTGCTATTTTTCCAGGCAAAAAAGAAAAAAAATGAGCCAGCATGTTCATTCCTCCTGTAGTGTTGTTTGAGAATAAAACATAGGAATTCATTGGAGCATGAACAAAATTTTTGATTACTTCTCTACTTTTTTCATATTGATCAGTCGAGACTTGTGATTTTTGACCAGCCCCCCTGTGCACAGACCCATAGTGGCTCATGAAGTTTTGAATTTTTTCTTGTACCACTTGGAGTGGTGGTGTAGTGGCGGCATTATCGAAATTTACATACCTCGTTTTTCCAAGCTTGTTGGTTTGGACTTGATAATTCTGCACCTCATCAGGAAATAATTCAGAAGAGTTGTCTTTTGTTGTAATTGGTTTTTGAGCCACAAGCAACAATGTATTAATTTTTTGTAGTAGAGTTTTTGTTTCAAATCCTAGATCATCAATCCATTTTATTAGTTCCTCTTTTGGTGCCAGGTCATTGAGATACAAATGATGATATGACCATTCGGTCAAAGTTATGTCATCGCTGGTGTTTTCGACTAAGTGATGGAAATGCTTTGCTTGGTTCAGAGCTGCTATGTTTTCATCTTTGTGTGTCACCAGATCACCAAGAATGAACCATCCACCAGGTTTTAGACTTTGGTATATTTTTTCTAATACTTTCTTTTTGCCGGCAGTATTTTGATGATGTAGACCAATAACAGAAATAATTAGATCATATTTATTTTCATCAAAATTTGTTTCTGCATAGTCTGCTAAAATATATTTGACGTCACTATCCCCCAACTTTTTTCTGGCACCATCAAGCATGCTTTTGGAAAAGTCCACAACATCAAATTTAGCTTGAGGCAGGAGATCTTTTAACAATCTGCTGGTATTACCCGTTCCTGCGCCGAGATCTAGAATTGAATATGTTTGATTTGGGGAAAAATTTTTTGTCACGAATTCAGCTATTTTGCTGTGCAATTCGTGATAATGAGGGATCACTCCAATGATATCTTTGTCATATTTTTCATCGGCGTAAGAGTCGTAATTCAAGTCACCACTCTCGACATTTGTTGTTTCCATATATTTTGGATTACTAGCTGACCAAGCATTTTAATCCAAAATATTGATAGTGTAAATAATTATAGACAAATAATCTTTACAATTTACCTAAAATAAAGTATAATTCATACACAAAATAAAACTGTCGTAAAATTTTGATACACAAAAATGTGGATAGGGCTCCGCTGCGCTACGCCCTATAAATATTTTTTGAATTCCAAACTCGTCATTGCGAGGAGTGGGCGAAGCCACACGACGAAGCAATCTATACTTTGTAAGTGTAGATTGCTTCGTCATCCCGGACTTCGTACAGTACCATACGGTACTGCACTTCGTCGGGATTCCTCGCAATGACGAGAGCTTTGTTTCGTAATCCAAAGTAAATATGTGATATGGAAAATTTGACTACACTTAAAAACTTGGGATTGTCAGATCAAGAAGCTGATATATATCTGGCCATGCTTAAGCTTGGGGGATCACAAGCTAGCAAAATTGCCAAGGACGTTGGTATCAAGAGGACCACTATCTATCCAATTTTGAAAAAATTGGCATCAGAGGGGTTTGTCAATGTTTATTTTCGCCAAAATAAGCGCTTTTATTATGCTCAGAAGCCACAAAGAGTGGCAGCTTTGTTCGGCAAGAAGTTAGATTCATTTTATGCCATGATTCCGATGTTGGAGCAATTAGAAAAAAAGGAAGTCCAGATGACAGGGTTGCGTTTTATTGAGACTCTGGACGAGTTGAAGCAATTTTATACTGGGATATTAGACGAGTATAGAGATAAGGAATATTATATTATTGGCAGTGCGGGTGGTTGGGAAGATCTTGATAATGAATGGTTTAGGCAGTATCGTTATGATCGAGGGCGAAACAATATTCATACAAAATTGCTACTTACAGACGAATCAAAGAGTGTAAATCCTGAAGATGAGAAACTCCTCCGAGATGTTAGATTTCTTCCTCCTAAGTATAAATTTACAAGTATTATTGACATTTTTGATGACAAAATTTTGATTGTTAGTGCTGAGCTTTCCTCTCTAGCTGTTGTCATTCAGATTCCAGCCATGCATGATATTTTCAAGAGTATTTTTGATATGCTTTGGGATTTGACGCCAATAGCTGATTTGACAAAAAGTATTACTTAGTGTATACTTTATATATCTAATATACTAATTAAATAATACTATGAAAACCGCAACCATTACTGTAAAAGTAAAGCCAGAAATAAAAAAACAAGCCAAACAAGTAGCTGATGATTTGGGTTTCAATCTTAGCTCATTGGTCAATGCCTACCTTGCCGACCTAATTCGTAATCGAAGAGTTTATTTTGATGGTCGACCTGAAATTCCTAATGAATATTTTAAGCAGGCATTGCAAGAGTCACAGCAGGATTATCGGAATGATGATTCGATCTCTTTTGACAATGCTGATGATGCTATAGCGTATTTGGAAGATACTATTAAGGAGGACGAACATGAAAATTAAGTATTCTAAGAAATTTGAAAAATGTCTTAATAAGGTTCCTCTTCATATCAAGAAAGCATTTGTCGGAAGATTAAGACTTTTTCAACATGACCGGTATCATCCGCGATTGAATTATCATAGATTGAAAGGTGAATATCGGGATTATTGGAGTATCAATGTTACTGGTGATTGGCGAGCATTGTTTGAGGAAGAAGACGGAATAGTGAAATTTCATTTGTTTGGGACTCATAGTGAACTTTATGGATAAGGAAACCCTCCTAATGAGGAGGGGTTTTACCATGGTAATAAAAGTTGAATAATATTGAGAAATATAGTAGGATTGTTTCACATGGAAGATATGCCCCTGTAGTTTCCCGATAGCACTCGTGTTAATCGGGACCAGCTTCTGGCTGGCAATGTTGGTGTGCGGGGCTCTGTAGTCTAATGGATACCTGTCCGCCAGTGCCTATGCCCCTGTAGTTCAATGGATAGAACAAGACACTCCTAACGTCTAGATCTAGGTTCGACTCCTGGTGGGGGCACTTATTACAACTAACAATTAACAAATTTTGAAATTAGAATTTGTTTTATCAAGCTAGTTTGTTACTTGTTACTTATTATTGTGAAAAATCTCGTTCTAGCAACTACAAATCCTACCAAAGTAGAGCGTTATGGCAGATTTCTCTCCCATTTTAGCAATCTCAACCTCCTCTCACTAGGGGATTTCTCTGATTTACCAAAGATTGACGAACCTTTTGACACAGCTGAAAAAAATGCTATCCATAAAGCCAAGAAATATCATGAATTGCTAAATGAAAATGTCTTGGCAGTAGATGAGGCTCTATACGTAGATTTCCTCCCCCAAAGGGAGCAGCCTGGTGTTCATCCTCGTAGGGTAGTTGATGGGGTCACGGCAGTCAGCGATGAGGAGATTTTGGAGTACTGGCTTAATAAATTGAAAATTAGAGAAGATTTGGGAGGTGGATACTGGCTCAGCGCCTATGTGATTTGCCCTGTGGGTAAAGAAATAATGAGTTGCGAACATAAGAGTCATTTTTTGTTTGATATCTTTGATCCAGCAGGTTATTTACCAGGGTATCCGATGTCTGGTATTTGTAAGGTAGAACTTTATAATAAGGTGTATGCTAAGATGAGTGAAACAGAGCGCTGTGGATATGATAAAAAAATATTAACTCCTTTGACCGCCATAATTGAACAATTTTTATCTTAAAAGTACAGACTATTGTATACAAACTTTTTTAAAGTTAGTCAGGAGAAACACTTTGTTTAATAAAGTGTTTTTTGTTTCACAAGAAACTGAATTGCTTGTTGTTTAAACTGGTTTATCTATCCTTGGTGGGTATAAAATTAAGGTTGTGTCTATGTTTGTTTGGTAAGAAAATCTTTGGAATAAAATATATAATAATGTACGACATTAATATATATTATAATTTAGTCAAATTTATAATAATAAATCAATCCAGAGACAATCGCTCTTGCCATTTTAGTTAGCTTTTCTTTGTCAGTCTGTAGGTCGTGTAAGTTGGAGGCTACTTTTTTTCTATCTCCACTAGAAATGGAGTTTTTTGGAATATCTATCAGAAGGCCGCGACCAAATTTTTGCATTAGCTTGGCGGCAGTGATGTTGCTGGTCATTGGATGAGGATTATTTCTACCAAATTCAAAATCGTTCTCTTGTAGCGAACTTTCTATATTTTTGGTCAGAGTCGGATCGGATATGTCTACTCCTGGCTTTTCTATTGTACTGGTCGCTACATTGATAACCCTTGGCTCTCCCCAATGAAAAGGACTGATATAAGAATCCAGATATCCTGAAATATTGTTTGGCGCAAGTGCTACTGGGTCTGGACCATATTTTGCAGATTTGGGGTTGAAAGGGGCCATGGTGTGGAGATCAATCCAGAATCCAGTATCAGACAAATTTTGAAAGTAGTCAAAGATTTGCTCTAGTGTTTTTTGGTGGAGATTTTGTAGATACTTTAGTATCTTAGGGTATTTATTTTTGTCAAAAATATTTCTCACGGCAGAGTCTGGACTGATCCTTCCGATATCTAGGATTCCACGAGGGATTTGGATGTCAATCACATCTACCCGCATTTCTTTATTTTTTTCAATGACTTTTTTGGCAATCTTGTGAACCAATTTTGTGACCCCGACATCTTTTTCAATTTTTAAATCTTTAAGCGGTTTTATTCCTCGATGCTTGCATCGAAAAAGTGAAAACTAACATTGGTTGAAATAAGATTTTCTGCCAATACCCCGCAGCTTGCTGCGGGGATGGCCCGATGAAGTCTTACTTAAACCAAATTTACTTTTATTAGTCAAGAAATGTTTTTTGCTCTACTTGCAGAGCTTCTGTGATCTCTGGATTATCTTTTAAAAATTTTTGCCCATCATCACCATGAAGATTTAATAAAAAATAATCTGCCTTGGTTCTGTTTTCTCCATAATTTGTGGTGTTTATATATTTTACACTCATATTTATAACACTGATTACACAGATTTAGAAAGGATTGCACGGGCATGAGATGAAGGTGTGTTACTGAGGCAAACATCTTGTAGTCTGGCAACGTTCTATATTCTTTTGTTCCTGACCCTTTGGCTCTTTGGTTCAGGAGGGGTCATAAAGGTAACTAGACACATGTTGTTATCTGTCTACTGTTCCTTTCCCCAGCTATTTGTGTCATTCGCCGCTGGGGATGGCAGATTTTTTGAGACGTCACGCCGCCTGCTCCCCGTCCTCTCGGACGAGGGTCAGAGCGGCGGGCTGCTCGTTGCCAGTCTCCTGGCAACGAGCAGCCTTCATTCGGTCCTGCCACTCACCCCACGTCACCGTGGGGTGGCAGTAGAAGAACCCCGGCTGGGGGCGCCACGCCCCCTGAGTCTCGTTCATTCCTTCCTCCATGTCAAGGCATATTTGGAGAGAATTTTTTCTCTACAAACATGCTTTGACAAAAGAAAAAACCTTCGTCATATTGACGAAGGTTTTTTATTAGAAATATTTATTTCAGCGAAAACACAACCTTCGTCGGGAGAGGGGCATCATCATGCTCATCATCATGATTGTGTTTAGAATAGAGTTCATAATAGTTGTTAGAAATAAAAAACCTTCGCTTGTTTTGCGAAGGCTTTGGAGATTTTTGGTGTTAGTTAAATCAGGCCTTCGCAAGGGGTCATCATCATGGCCATCATGTTGGTAGATTGTGTAGCAATATTTTTCATATTATTTATACCTTACACTGATACCTTCAGTTTGTCAATGATCAACTGTGGAATATCCAAAAAAGAAAAAATTTGGTATAATCACAATGTTGTTTTTAACATAAAAAATATGCCTGTTATCGAGGCCTTAAATTTTATCACCAGCTATGTTGGTTTGATCATCCAATACATTGGACTTTTTATTGTAGCTATTTCTGTGATTATTGGCCTGGCTAAGCTACCGATGAAGGAGTATACAGTAGATCACGTTCGTAAGCATATGGCTGCCCGAATTATTTTTGGGTTGGAGTTCGTGATTGCGGCTGACATCTTGCTTGCTACTGTAGCTACCAGCTATAATGAGATTTTGAGACTGGGAGCTATCGTACTTATTAGAATCATGCTTGGTTATGTCTTGCGCAAAGACATGGCTGAGTTGAAGGGTTAAGTCATTTTTTTGGACAGAACGCTCATATTGACGTCCTGTTTTTATTTTGATATAATTTTTTCGCTCTTAAAAAAGAAGAGTATATAAAGGGCCATTAGCTCAGTTGGCTAGAGCGCCGCCATGGCATGGCGGAGGTCAAGGGTTCAAATCCCTTATGGTCCACATTTTGTGTACGAAATTACTAACATTACGCCATGCCTACCTACCGGCAGGAAAGATACAAAAAAGGCAATTAAGTCGTTAGGATTCCTCCTGAAAGGCGGGTTGACTCCAAACCATGTCTGTTGCGACCGCCTTTCGGCGGTAATCATAGTCTAGTAGCAACATTTCGTACCTTTCGTACCTTTCGTATTTCGCACATCTTTTATGAATGCTCTTGAAATAAACAATTTCACCAAAAAGTATGGTGACAATGTCGCTGTAGATAACATCTCTCTCACTGTCAAGCAAGGAGAGTTTTTTGGTTTTTTGGGGAAGAATGGTGCTGGTAAGACGACGACCATCAGTGCCGTTACTGGTATTGGTAAGATTACTAGTGGAAATATAAAAGTATTTGGAATTGATGTGGAAAAAAAATATCGAGATGCTCGTCGTAAGATTGGATTGTCTCCTCAAGAATTCAACGTAGACATCTGGGCCAAAGTGAGAAATATATTGTGGTATGTTGGTGGATATTATGGTATGAACAAACCTGAAAGAGAAAAAAGAATTGCAGAATTATTAAAAATTTTTGAACTAGAAGAACATCAGGACAAAGAATTTCGTCAGCTTTCTGGAGGATTGAAAAGGAGATTGATGTTGGCTCGAGCCATGATGCATGATCCAGATTTATTGATTCTTGACGAGCCTACTGCCGGGGTAGATGTAGAACTTCGTCATGAACTGTGGAAATATCTACGTCGTATCAACGAGGAAGGAAAAACTATTTTTTTTACGTCACATTATCTCGAAGAAGTAGAAGAACTTTGTAGTCGTATCGCCATCATTGACGGCGGTAAGATTATTGCTGATGCTCCGAAGAGTGAATTTATTCGGGACGGCAGCTCATTAGAAAAGAAATATTTAGAATTGACGAAGTAGGGAGATAAGGAGATATTGCTCCAGCCTTCGGCTGTCGCGAGATAAGAGATAAAAGTAATTACAACGCATTATCTCCCTATCTCCTATCTCTTTTTCCGAAGGAAAAAATTATCTCCTTATCTCCATGTAATGATTACTCCATCACAAACTTCCTAAATTTATATATGAATATAGTCGGCCTCAAAACCCTCATCTACCAAGAAATCCAGCGTTTTTCTCGTGTGTGGATTCAGTCTTTGGTTAGTCCATGGATCAATGCCCTTCTTTATATCCTTGTCTTTGGTGTGATTGTAGGTTCACGGATTGATCTTATTGCTGGGGTGACTTACATTGATTTTGTCTTGCCTGGCATTGTGATGCTCAATTTGATTTCAGCTTCATATATGCAGGGGGCTTTCGGTCTTTATTTCAAGAGATTTGCACGCCATATTGAGGAGGTCTTGATAGCTCCTTTTTCTCATTTTGAAATACTAATTTCTTTTGTAGCAGCGGCTGTACTGCGGGGTCTGATTGTCGGGTTTGGGGTTTACGTCATAGCATTATTTTTTAGTGCAGCGACTATCACTCACCTCTTCTTGTTCTTGTTTTACAGTATTTTGGTCGCGATAATTTTTTCATTTGTTGGTCTCATTATTGGACTCTGGGCCAATAATTTTGAACAGGTGTCAGTTTTGAACACATTTGTGATTACGCCCCTTACTTTCCTTGGTGGTGTATTCAATTCCATCACCATGCTGCCAGAGAGTGCCCAGTTTTTTGTTCGTCTCAATCCTTTTTTCTATTTTGTCGACGGCCTGCGCTACTCCATGATCGGAATTAGCGAGGCCAATGTCTGGGTTGGTCTGGGAATTATTTTTACTTTGATTGTTGTTCTTGGGGGGGTTGTTTGGTATTTGTTTAAGATTGGGTGGAAGATTAGGACGTAAGAATTTTTAATTTGTAATTTATAATTTTCAAACAATTTTCAATCTTAAAATTAATAAATTTTTTCATTCTAAATTGTTTTTAAATCTTTAAGCGGTTTTATTCCTCGATGCTTGCATCGAAAAAGTGAAAACTAACATTGGTTGAAATAAGATTTTCTGCCAATACCCCGCAGCTTGCTGCGGGGATGGCCCGATGAAGTCTTACTTAAACCAAATTTACTTTTATTTAAAAATTTCAAATTGTAAATTTTCAATATGTTATCAATCGGAATAGTCGGTCTCCCAAATGTTGGTAAATCCACGCTTTTCAATGCCCTCACCAAGAGTAAGCAAGCAGACGCCCAAAATTATCCTTTTTGTACCATCGAACCAAACGTTGGTGTTGTTGAGGTTCCAGATGCAAGGCTGCAAAAGTTGAGTGATATTTCCAAATCAAAAAAAATAATTCCCACTGCCATAGAATTTATCGACATTGCGGGGATAGTCAAAGGTGCATCAGAGGGTGAAGGTCTTGGTAATAAGTTTCTCTCTCATATTCGTGAATGTGATGCTATTGCTCAAGTGGTGCGTTCTTTTGAAGATGGCAATATTACTCATGTCCATAATAAAGTGGATCCCAAAAGTGACGTAGACGTGATCAATCTGGAATTGGTGCTAGCTGATTGGCAGACTGTCTCGAAGAGGCTCGAAAAGGTTGCTAGGGAAGCAAAGGGTGCAAAGGCTAAGGAGGTGGCTGTGGAGTTGTCTGTTTTAGAAAGATTAAATAAACAATTAGAAAATAGTAAACCAGTTCGTCTGCTGGAGTTTTCAGAGGATGAAGAATTGATTGTTAGGGATTTGCATCTACTGACTATGAAGCCAATGATGTATATTGTAAACGTCAGTGAACAGGAAACAGTGAACAGTGAACAGTTGAAACTGGAAGAAGGTGCTGTACATGTCTACATCTCAGCCAAGATTGAGGCAGAAATTGCCGAGTTGCCCGAGGAAGATGCCAAAGAATTTATGGAGGATCTAGGAATGAGGCAGTCAGGATTGGACAAGATTATCACTGCTGGTTACAAATTGCTTGATTTGGTGACATTTTTCACTTCTGGAGAGATGGAGACTAGGGCCTGGACTGTGAAGAGTGGGGCGACTGGTCCTGAAGCAGCTGGAGTAATTCACACAGATTTTCTCAAAGGGTATATCAAAGCTGATGTGGCGAATGTTGGTGATTTTGTTTCTTGTGGTGGATGGAATGGAGTGAAAGAAGCTGGGAGGATGCAATTGGTTGGGAAGGATTACATAGTTCAGGATGGGGACGTTTGTTACTTTCATATATCTACATAAGTCGCAAGACTGAGATGTTTGCCTGCCCGCCGAAGCTTTAGCGAAGGTGGGTTACTTCCATACTTCTACTTAGAACATGAAACATTAAACATGGAACAAAAAGCCACCTGTTGTAGGTGGTTTTTGGGCTTTTGCAACTTACTATATCAGAACTCTTGAATAATTTTGCCAAAATATGCGATAAAATAGTTATTTACTTACCACCAGAATGCAACCAAGAGTTCATTCTTTGAGTACATCATAACACAGCATCTTCATTATACCACCCCCACCCAAAAAACAACAAAATTCCTCTATATTCCTCCCTTGTCTCATGTTATATGCTCCATGATCCATGCCAAATGTCTACACTACTCTTGACAAACAGCCATTTTTGTGCTATACTAAGGTATGTAATCTTTACCTGTGTTGTTTTCAGGGAGAGATAACGCTTCAAACAAAAAAACCCTCATCAGCCCCAGCCACAGGGTGCCTGCCCGCCGATATAGAGGGGTCAGCCTCTGGCTGAAGGTGAGCTGGCAAACAAAAATTCAAAAACAAACATAAACATAAACACAAACATATGCCCCCAAAACATCGCGGTCTTGTTGATGGAGACCAAAAAACATTTACATACTTATATACTTATCTTTTGACAGGTATCGTTCTGCTGATAGCTGTTTTTTTATTTGCTGCCCCAGCTAATGCTCAGACATTATCGAATGGTGTGGACGAGAATGATTCCGCCATAGACGAGATCGTCGAAGAGGAGGATTTTGGCATCTTAGAAGAAGTTGAAGCTCCCGGGAGGTTCCATTTTTTAAAAAGATTTGGTCGCTCTGTCAAAGAATTAACTACTTTTGATCCGATCAAAAAAGCAGAGGTTCGTCTTCGACATGCCAATTTGGAATTGTTGGAGGGTAAAGTGGCTACTGAAAATGGGGATGTGGATGCTGGCACGGAAGCCATAAAAAGATATGAAGCCAAATTGGAAAAGATTAAAGCAGACAAATTGGAAGATGGCGGGTCAGAGGCTGCTGCATTTCTAGACACTGTTTTTGATCACCAAATAAAACAACAAAAGATTCTTGATAATATCGAGAAACATGTTGGGGAAAATTTGCCAGAGGAGCAGCAGCACAAAATTTTTGAGAATATTCATAGAGTCCAGCAAGACGTGGCCGCTCATGTGGGCGAAGTTCTTCATGAGGCTGGAGGTGATGAGGGGGATTTTACGGCCCGTATTGATCGTGTTTTACAAAACCAAAGAGGAGGAGATTTTAGAGAAATAAAAAATTTGGAAGTTTTGAAAAGGATTGGTGATCATATTCCAAGTGACGCAAGAGACGCTGTCCGTCAAGCCGAAGATAATGCTTTACGACGTTTTGCCGGTCATGCAATGACTATCCCAGCAGAAGAGCGGGCTGAAAGATTTGAACAATACACCAGACACGTCGAGGGTGACGAGACTCTCTTTTTGGAAATTTTTGACGAGATGAAAACCAGGCTGCAGGGCGACTCTGGTTTGCCTCCAGAGATTTTGGAAAAAATAGAGACTGCCAAAGACATTGCTGTCCGTCGTTTTCAGGATAAGATTGAATCGTTTGAAGACGATGAATTTCGAGCCAGAGCTCAAAAAAGAGCCATGGCCCGATTTGATCAAGAAGAAGCTGACCTAAGTCATTTGAGAGTGGTGGAGGAATTTCGTCAGCGAGTTAAATTCGAAGATCAAAAATTGCAAAAAGAAATTGAAGCTGAGCATGAAGCCTCGATCGAAAGGTTTAAAGAAGCATTCCCAGATGCCCAAAATGATGCTGAGAGGTTTCGTGAGTTGTCAGCTCAGATGGCTAACAATCCTGATCCGACCACCTTCCGCCTCCTTCAAGAACTTGAGGAGAAGGTGAAGTCAGACCCGGCCAAGAGGGAATTTCTTGAAAAAATGGAACAAGAAACCAAACGTCAATTTGCTGACCGAGCCAGAGAAGAAGGAGATGAATTTTTTAGACACATATCTACCAACAATCCAAGGGATGTAGAAATTTTCAAAAAATTACAGGCTGATTTCGAGGGGAATCCAGAAGACTTTTTTGGCCCTAGTGGTCCTGGATTTGGTCCTGGGGACTTTGGTCCTCCACCTGGATTTGATCAATTTTTTGACGATGCTATTGATCATCAGGCGGGTGTAATCACTAGTCACTTGGAAGATATAAATGATCCAGAATTGTTTGGAGATTTTGAAAGAAGATTTGATGATATTCCACCAGAAATAATAGAAGAAATAAAGCGCCGTGATCGTCATTTTGAGTTGAGATTTGAGCATAAAAAAGATTTTGTATCTCAATTTGAGTTTGATGAGCGAAATGGGGGGAATTTCGACCAACAATGGGAAAGCGAAAGGCATCGTTTTGATAGAGAATTTGACGAGTTTGAAGATCGTAGATTTGAAGATGATAGAGATAGAGAGTGGAAAGAAAGATTTGACAGAGAAGGTCAGGGCGAGTTTGGTCCAGATTTTGATCATGATGTGGATTTCAATCATCCTCAAGATAGTTTTGTACCATCAGGTCCAGAATTTGATTCAGGCCATCCTGACCAATTTCATCCTGGACAGTTTGATCCAGATTTTGAAAACCATGAATTTGATAATCATCCAGGAGGGCATGAAAAATTTGAAGATCACAAATTTGGACCAAATTTCAAAGAAGAATTTGATGGTGATTTTAAATCTGAAGATGAGTTCGGTCCAGACTTTTTTCCTGGATCAAAGTTTGATGAAAAAAATGAAGATTTTCCGTTAGGCTCACCAGGGTTTGACGGTCACGAAGATGAACATAAATTTGAACAACCAAAGTCTAACAATCAAGACTTCGATGATAAAAAAGATGATTTTTCTAATTTAGATGATTTTGGTCCAGTAGATTCCTCCTTAGATCAATTCCATCCAGAGCAAGTAGAGCCGAATTTTGATCCAGGACCTCCTCAACCTGTCGGCCAAAATAATTTTGAAGGACCAGGCTCTTCATTTGATAAATTCCAACCAGAATCATCAGATTCCAAATTTGATTCAGACCATTCACAGCCCCAGTCTTTTGGGAAAGATTCTGGTCCGCCGCAAGTTCAATCTGACCAGCCAAAATCGCCTCCAGGTCCAGAGCAAGAATCAATCAAGCAGGAACCTCCACAATCTCCAGGAGGATTTGACCCTGGCAGTCCCGGACCAGGGATACCTCCTTCAGAAGGAGGTCCGGATTCATCTCCTTCCAATGTCTTACAGAGTTTCATCTCAGATGTAACTGGAAACTTCAATTTTATCCGTAATTTCTTTGTAGATACGGTGTCGGCGGCCTCTAGGTTGTTTTTAAACTAAATACACAGAAATCTCTAGACAAAGGATTCCCGGCGAAAGCCGGGTCAGTACCCACCCGGCTTTCGCCGGGAATCCTTTTTTTGAAAGAGTTTTATAATCACAAAAAGTATAGTAAACTAGTTACTAGTTATCAATTACTAGTTACTTTCACATGCACGTCCCGTTTAACAAAAACTATATTCATCATCGTTCTCCAGACATCGGAGCTACTGTCCGAGAGCTTGTTTTTGGGATGGAGGATGGAATGGTCTCGACCATGGGCGCGATCACTGGGATTGCTGTTGGAAGTGGTAATCCAGAGATTGTGATTTTGTCTGGGGCTGTGATCATCGCTGTCGAATCTATTTCTATGGGAGTGGGGTCTTATCTATCCAACAAATCTGAACGAGAAATAAATGAAAATATTATTTCTGAAGAAAAGGAGGAGATAAAAAACTTTCCAGAAGAAGAAAAAAAAGAAATGCTCGGATTGTTTCTCATGGATGGTTGGTCGAGAAATATGGCTGAGAAGATGACTGAAGAAGCCAGTAAGGACAAAAAATTGATGCTCAGAGAGATGGCTTATCGAGAATTGAAAGTCAATATTGACATCATGCATTCTCCATGGAAGAATGGGCTGATCATGTGGGGATCTTATATTGCTGGAGGTCTCATACCTCTTTCACCTTATTTATTTTCAAATAATTTAGAATTTGTTACTCCGTTGTCAGTTTCTATCACCCTGGTAGGATTGTTTGCTCTTGGTAGTGTCACGACACGCTATTCCAAGCGTAAATGGTGGAAGGCGGGGTTGGAGATGTTTGCCTTAGCTAGTTTTGCTGCTTTGGTTGGGTTTGTGATTGGGAGTTGGGTTGGGTGAGATTGTTAATTTACAATTTTAAATTTTAAATTTTTAAACACCGATCAATGCCGGTGTTTTTTATTGTATGTGAGTTTTTTTACTAAAAATCTGTCTTATTTTTTTCTGAGCTTATAAATTCCTCTCCCCACATACTGCTTCTTCCTCCAATACAACAAATTCTCTTCTTCGCCAAAAGGCTCTAGCTCAAAGCCGATTTTTTTTATTTGGTCTACGCAGTCAATTTTCACCCAATTATCTTTATGACGAAATTGAGGGATGATAAAGATTGCTACACCATCTTTTTTTAAGATTTTGTGAAAATTTTTAAAACTCTCAGTGTATAGTTCACTTAGCTCACGGGCTTGTGTTTGTAATCGTTCTTTACTTTCTTTTCCTCGAAGAGGTGCTCCCATGTAGGGTTCACTGATGATAGCATCAATACTACCATGCTTGATGTGTTGTGATAGTTCGGTCGCGTCCACGGTGTTGAGGTGATAAGAACAATCCACAACGTTGTGGTTTTTTATAAACCAGTCTATATTTTTTTTGGTGTCGGTGATTGCTTTTTTTGACAGATCTGTGCCTACTAGATTTGTGAACCCCATGTGCCATGCCTCTAAGAGGACAGTACCGGAACCACAGAAAGGATCTAGCAATTTTTTATCTCTCTCTATTTGTGAGAGATTGATCATTATTCTCGCCAGCTTTGGTGGGAGCATGCCAGACACAGTGTCTGATCCAGGACGGTCATAGTCTCTCTTAGAAAAACTTTCTATATCTTGTACTCCGGCTGTGACAAACACCTTTCTGTCGATTATGGTGAAATCTGATTTTCTTTTTACAAGATGATTATGAATGATGGTCGCTGTATTGTTTGCTTCTATATATCGTACAGATCTGTTTCTAGATTTCAATTCTTTTTTTACAGCCAGGGCAGTCTGTTTGGCATTGTCGCCAGAAACAGAGAAGTGTACTTTACCAGTTTTATCTTCATCTAGAGAATCGCTAATAGTTTTTACGATATCTTCATCCAATTCCAGCTCTGTGCCAATTTTGATCACCCCTCCTAGCATTCCTATTAATTCTTTTGCGTCAAAAGACTTGTCTGTGTTCACAATCAAGAATTGGTTTAATTGTTTTTGGGATTTTATTTTTATATTTTCACGCAAAAAAATTGCCTCTATTTCGGCAATTGAAATTTGTTTTTCTCTTCCAAGTTGGAAAATATAATTGAACATAGCTATTCTGGATCTGCTGTTGTTAAGTCTCCTTTTGGAGAAGCTACATTAAATCTTTAAGCGGTTTTATTCCTCGATGCTTGCATCGAAAAAGTGAAAACTAACATTGGTTGAAATAAGATTTTCTGCCAATACCCCGCAGCTTGCTGCGGGGATGGCCCGATGAAGTCTTACTTAAACCAAATTTACTTTTATTGGATTTTTGATATTTGTCAATGTGGTGGTGCTATTTTTGTCATCTAAGTTTTTTTTGACAGCATCATATTTTTTGAAGTCTACCACTTCGTGCCCTATCTCAGATCTCATAAAAATAGTACCTTGTGCCTGCTCAATGGCTGTAGACGTGGATTGGTAAACAGAGAAAAGGGCAAAAATAGTCAAATTTAAAACGACTATCAAAAAAGTTATCAAAAAAAATCTAACCACTTTCATCTTAGAATAATGTTTGTTTTCAGTCCAAGAAGGGTTTTTTTGGGGCTTGTTTTTTTTGAGGTTAATTTGTAGTTTCTGCATAAATATGTCCATCAAACCTAAGGGTAATTGATGTATCTTCTTCTAAACTACCCGATCTTTTTTCCCACTGTAGATTAGATATGTTTATATAGTAGGGTAGTCTTTCCATTTCATATAAGAAATTCATATGATTTTCAAAGGTGCCATGGTTTAAAAAGGAAAAAGTATAGTCAACACCATCACTATTTGGTAGTTGTATGTTAGTTGAGTTGGCATGTAGGGTTTGTGTTATTGAATATTTTTTTGCTAGACCTTCTAATTCTATAATGACAGATAATTCTTGACCTGGCGTGATGAAAGACTTTTTTATATTATCTATTTCTTTTTCTATTGCGCTTAGTTCATTTAGAGTACGTTTCATCTGTCGGGTTTTTTGGTAGTCTATTTCCATTGACTTATGAATACTTGTGATTTCTTTTTGGAGTGCCTCTATTTTTTTCAAGGTCGGTAATATAATTGTAATCAAGATCAAAACAATTAACAGGAAAATTCCAGCGTTTTTTATTATTAATTGAGTGTTTACAGAAAATCTTTTCATAACGTGACACTTAGATGCTTATGGGAATATTGAAAACAAAAGGAACTTCTTCTGGCTTGGTAAGTTGTTCAAGAGGAACTTGGATGGTATCTATGTAGTCTAGTTCTTCTAGGCTATTTTTTAGCCTCAGCAAATCTTCTCTTGTCTTTGCTTGACCAGATAGGATTAATTTTTGATCATTTTTTTTGATATCAATTAGAGATAGAGAAATATTTGGTGTGATTTTGTCACTAAATTTTTGCATAAAATTAGTCCAAGGCATATACCCATCTTGGATTTGCTCCAGGTTGGCTAGTGTGTCATTTATTTCTTTGCAATTACATTTTTGTTTGATGGTGTGAGATGGGCTAATTATGGCTGTGCTGGCAGTAGCCTCAAAAAAATAGTTTTGTAAGATAGATTGGGCCCCTAGCAAGGCCATGCCGAATATGGCGACAAAAATTAATAAAATTTCTATTGAAAATTTTAAAAATTGGACATAAAGAATTTTGGCGAGATAGGCCTTTTTGTGTTTTGGTGCGATGTTCAATCTTGTGGGGTGCATACTTAGTCTAGATGGTATCGTGAGAGGAAAAAGGATTGTCTGCTGCTCTTAGGGCCAACCCTATGGCCGTTGCAAATTTTAAGGACTCTTCTTTATTTTCGTGTTGATCATTGGAAGATAGATTTTTCCAAACATTTCCTGGAGCACACTCTATGTTTAGTTTTTTTGATAAGATCTCTGGAAGCTTTTTTAGTAATGCGCCTCCGCCACACATAGTGATGTGAGTAATGTTGTTGGGATTTATGAAGCGTGAATTATAAAAATTTATAGACTCATTTATATCCTCCACCAACGTGTCAATTGATTGTGACAATAATTGCAATATGTGACCGTGCTTTTCATTATAGGCAAATCCGTACTTTATTTTTTTGTTTTCAGCTTCTTTTCTGGTGATATGCAGTGACTGTTCAAAAATAGTATTTATAAGCTCTCCAGAAAACGGCAGAGTTTGACTGAATTGGATAATGTCATGATCATAGATAATCAAACTAGAACGTGACGCCCCTATATCTAGTAAGCCTCTGGCTTCTCCTTCGTATTGCTTTGAAGCTGTAATCATGGAGCGAGCTATTGCCAGAGCCTCAATATCCAAACCTACAATACCAAGACCAAGGCTTTCTAGTAGGTAGGTATACATATCAGAGATGTTTTTTTGGGTTGCACCTACTAGGATAGATGTGTGGGTTTCATTTTTTTTGGGTATATATTGCCAGTCAAAATAATATGTTCCTTCGTCGAAAGGTATGTGTTTTTTGACATGTTCTAATACATCTTGTTCGGTGATTTTGTCTGGTTTTTTTTTGATTTCGATATGACGAAGAAATGTCTTGGTCTCTGGCAATCCTGCAACCACCCATGAGCTTTCCATTGGTTTGCGACCATCATTTGTGGATGAGAGCATCTCTTGTATTTTTTTGCGTACTTCTTCTGGTTTTTGTATCTCTCCATCAATAATTAAGCCTGGTGGTAAGGAAATGGACTTGGTGTTAACTATTTTGTATTCTGCTTTTTTATGACCTTTGGAAATATTCTTGAGTTGTACTGCTTTCACAGAAAGATCTCCTACATCTAGACCAAAGGCATTGGGGAATATTTGATTGAACATAGTAATCAAAAGTTTTGGACTAGTGAATACATAGGCATTATCACTGCTACTGCCACACCTCCTACTGCCAAACCAAGCATGATGATAAGTACTGGCTCGATGATAGTGGTGAAATTTTTCATGGTTTTATCTACTTCTGTGTTGTAAAAATCGGCTAGTTCAGTAAGTAAATTGTCAATTTCACCGGTCTGCTCACCGACCATGATCATCTCTGTTACCATTGGTGGAAATATTCTGTTGTATCGACGAAGTATTTCTGAGAGCGGTGTACCACTTTTTATTTCTTCGCTTGCTTTGTGTAGTGATTCTTTATATAAAACATTGCTACATGTGTCTGCTGTAATATCTACTGAGTCAATGATCGGAATGGCACTTTTCATGAGAGAAGATAGTGTCATTGAGAAACGAGCCAAATTTATTTTTTTTATTACTGATCCAAATATCGGGATACGCAGGTTGATATTGTGAATCATGCGCTTGAATGAAGGAGATTTTTTTAGCAACATTACAAAGCCCACTATCAGTAGTCCCAAAAGTGAGACAAGAATAGCTAGATTTATCGGATTGCTTACGAATTCTGTGATAGCGATTAGTATTTTGGTGGCCAGAGGTAATTCTGAGTCAAATTCACTAAATATTGTGATAAGCTTTGGTAGAACGACAGTCGTCATCAGGACACCAATCCCAATCATTGCCATTACAACTACTGATGGATAGATCATGGCACTACGAATACTGGATTTGAGTTGTTGAGTTTTTTGCATTTGTGTCGCGACTTGTTCAAGCGCATTTTCTAGCTTTCCACTTACTTCACCAGCAGAGACCATTTTTACATATATTGGCGGGAATATTTTTGGGTATTTTGCCAGAACTGCACTAAATGATTTTCCTTCGTTTACCTCTTTTTTTATTTCCCAGATTATTTTTTGGAAGCTCTTGTTGGAAGTCTCTTTGTGTAGTATCTCCAGGGATGCCACCAGAGACAAGCCAGCATGGATCATTGTTCGTAAGTGTTCTACAAAAAATATTTTTTGGACAAAAGAAATATGAGAAAAGTGTGTAGCTACCCAATCATTTAGTTTTTTTTCAAATTTTGTTAGCTCCCTCATATATTTAGATAACCTAATAAATCCAAAACAACAACAAATCACAAATCCAAAACAGATTTCAATTATCAAACTCCAAATATACAAACATCTATATTTATTAGTTGATAATTGGGGCTTGTTTTGGTACTGGTGTTGTTTTGGATTTACTATTCTCGAGTAACTCTCAAAACTTCTTCGATAGTAGTGATACCTTGTTTTGCTTTTATTATTCCATCTTGAAGCATGGTCATCATTCCTTGTGTCTCGGCCTGTTTTGATATTTCTTGAGCGTTGGCATTGTTGTTTATCTTAGCAGACATTTCTTTGTCTATCTCTAGTACTTCATAGATTCCGACACGTCCTTTGTAGCCTGTCTCATTGCAAGTGCGACAGCCTGCTCCGCGATAGAAAATCATAGTTCCTACGTTTTTCTCTTTTGGGAGAATGGCAACTTTATTTTTTTCAAGTAGCGGTATTATTTTTTTTATACCATTCATCTTTTCTAATTGGGAGACAGCTTTTTTTTCTAGTGTGTATTCTTGTTTGCATTTCTCACATATTTTTCTTACTAGGCGTTGGGCGACTATTACGTTGGCAGTGAAAGCAACCAAAAAAGGTGGAATTTCCATGTCTATAAGACGGGGTAGAGTGGTTGGAGCATCATTTGTATGGAGGGTTGACAAAACAAGGTGGCCGGTCATGCTAGCATGGATTGCTATTTCGGCTGTATCCTTGTCGCGGATTTCTCCTACCATGATGATGTCTGGATCTTGGCGTAAGAATGCTTTTAGACCTCCCGCAAAATTGAATCCCACCCTTGCATTGACTTGACTTTGGTTGATGCCTTTGACGTGATATTCGATCGGATCTTCAATGGTACAAATATTTACATCTGGTTGGTTCAGTATTCCAAGCAGAGAGTAGAGGGTTGTGGTTTTACCAGATCCGGTCGGTCCAGTGACCAGCACCATTCCATGTGGTTTCTCTATGGCTGCCTCTAATTTATTCCTTGGGCCTGGTAAAAATCCAAGATCATCAAGTGACAAAGGTTTTTGACCTTCTTGCAAGAGGCGCATTACTATTTTTTCACCATCGTAGACTGGCATGATGGAAACACGGAAAGATACTTTATCTTGATGTAATTTGATCTTAAATCGTCCGTCTTGGGGCACCATGTGTTCGTCTATCTTTAAGTTGGCTAGTATTTTTATTCTGGCAATGATCCCTCTTTGGACATTTTTTGGGAGATTCATCATATTGCGCAGTATCCCATCCACTCTGTATCGGACAGTTATTTCTTTTTCGACTGGTTCAATATGAATATCACTGGCTCCTTGATAGACTGCATGTTCGAGAATGCTTTTTACAATATTTATGATTGGTAGTTCTTCTGCTACCTTTTTCAAATCTGTGCTATTGGATTTTTGTTTGGACTCAATACTCTTGAATGTATCTTCTAGACTGGTGTGGTACAAGCGCAGTGCTTTTTTTATTACTGAGGGTTTTGATAAAAATATTTTGGGGGTAAGGCCGGTTTTTCTTCTGATGAATTCGACTGTTTGGATATCTAGGGGGTCACCCATGGCTAGATGAATTTGGTTGTCTGTTTTTTTGAAGGCAATAATTTGGTGAGTCTCTGCCAAGGGTTGAGGAATCAATTCATATACTTCTTTGGGGATGTCTTGGGTGTGTATATCCGTTAGCGGTACTTCCATTTCTTTGGCAGCCCAGGTATAAAGAGTTGCTTCCTCAATTATTTCTTCGTCTAGCAGATATTGTTCAAGTTCTTTCTCATTTTGTTGAGCTTTTTTGCCAAGAGATTCTTGGTTCTTGACTGATAGGTTGGCAAATTCTGTCAGATATTTGATCAAAATATTTTTTGGGAGCATATAGTTTCTGATTTTTTGTATGCATTCATAATATCATATTTTGTTCTAGTTTGACAGTTTTTTTGTCTGGTGTTAACATTAATTTGGGAGTTTTATGGCTCTATATTTTTTTACAATTTTTTAAATTTGCTAATGATACAGATTGATTTTTATGACTATCTGAACGGAGCTATTTTTTTGCTGTGAAATTCGTCTCAAGAATAATTTACTTCAGACAAAAAAATTGATTTATATCATTCGTACATCAATAATTTATGAAAAAAATTTTATTTCTCCAAACCAGAACAAACAAAAGTCTAGAGCACGAGAGAGTGTGTTAGACGTCTGTGGCCAGAGTATGTTGATGATATTCAGTTTGTGAATTTGCTCAATGATGAAGTGGTGCCAGATTTGGACAATGTCAGAGCGATAATTATGGGTGGTAGCGGTGAGGTTCATCTGAATGAGGATCACTCCAGAGAAACTTGGTTTTTGGTGGCTAGCAATCTCATGAACGAAGTAATCAAAAGGGAGATCCCTATGCTTGGAATTTGTTTTGGTTTTCAATTCATTGCTCTCCATCAAGGTGCCAAGGTTGTACTAAGAGAAGGTTGTGATGAGGTGGGGTCATTTGCAATTACCAATTTTCCTGCTGCCAAGGAGGATCCTTTATTCAAAAATTTGCCAGATACATATATAGTCCAAGAAGGTCACAATTTGGTAGTGGAAGATTTGCCAGATCATTTAGAATTGTTAGCCAGATCAGAGAGAGTGCCAATTCAGGCTTTCAAGATGAAGGGTAAGCCAGTCTGGGGCGTGTTATTTCATGTGGAGCTCGATAAGAGAGGGACTGAGGAGAGGGTGAATTTGTATGATGATGACGATTATGACTATACAGGAGGGGTCGGGCCTGGCAGTGACCTGCTTAAGGAATCTCCTGAGGCGAACAAATTGTTGGGTGATTTTTTGGAGTATGCTTTTCGTCAGGAGGAGATCTTGGCTGGTCAGAAGAGTAATGTGTAAAATAAAATTATTTTTTAAATCTTTAAGCGGTTTTATTCCTCGATGCTTGCATCGAAAAAGTGAAAACTAACATTGGTTGAAATAAGATTTTCTGCCAATACCCCGCAGCTTGCTGCGGGGATGGCCCGATGAAGTCTTACTTAAACCAAATTTACTTTTATTAAGCTAGATATTTTGTTCTAGCTTATTTGATTTAAGTTTCAAATTATTATAATATATGAGAGTTATAATATAATTTTATCTAATTATGGGAAAAAATGAAGTGGGCACATCTGGTTACAAACCGGTGGAAAATCCTGACCTTATCCCAGCAATACGTAGAGATTTTAATCTTGATGAAGAGGCTCGATTAGATGGCTTACGAAAATTGTTGGAAATTGATTCTGATCTCTTGGCTGACAGGCACGAAAATCCTGCTACAGAAGTGTTTTTTTCTGGTTTTTCACTTGATGAGGAGGAGTTGGCAAAAATTGACGGGATAGAACATTATGAGACTAGGACATTGTATAAGATAGGTCAATTGGCCAAGGATCCCAATCTGAGATTGGTCATCGTGACCAGAAAGATACCAGATCAGAGAATTATTGATTTTTACTTGAATAGATTTGTTGATGAAAGTAGTAATGATATTAGTCTGGAAGATGTAAAGGAAAGACTTACTTTTATAGAAGCCAAAGAGAAAACTTTAAAACTAGATATAGGTGCTCCAGCAGGTGACCTTGGAGCGGAACCAAAAACAGTGGTGCATAGTACTGGAAAAAGGATAGACAGTACTACTAAAATTGCTGTTAGTAATGAAGCAACACTTTTCGATATTAGACAAGAGTTGAACAAGACAGGGGGTCGAGGTGTGATCCGTTGTTTTAATAGCAGTCCTCATGAGGTGGAAGCAGCATTGAAACTTGATGTGCCTCTCTATGCTCCAGATGCAAAAACAGTCAAAGAAGTGAACGGAAAATCGCATGGTCGAGTATTTTTTCGAGAAGCTGGAGTACCTTTGGCAGAAGGTAGAGAATATATCCGTACTCATCAAGAGATGTTTAAGACATTGTTTATTCTGGCCGAAAAAGGACATCGATCTGCTGTAATAAAATTAGAAGATAGTTTTTCTGGAGAAGGTAATTTGAAGATTGATTTAGCAAAGATGAAGAAAGAATTTCTTTTGGATCAAAAGGAAGGAGAGGGAATGAAGTTTAGTGTTGATGGAGCATTGGCCGTAGGTAAAACAGAGGATTTATTGGAAATTTTGAGTAGAGTTGTAACCCAGCATCCAAAGGGTGTAGAACCTGGGGTAATCTTGGAAAAGTTTGCAGAAATTGGTGGTATTGTGGAGGCCTGGGTCAGCACACCCGAAGATGAAGAGCCAAGAGAGAGAAGGGGGAGAAAAACAAGCCCTAGTGTACAGATGGAAATTTTACCTGGCAGTGGTGATGATAAGATAAAAATTATCTCTTCTCATGAACAGATTTTGGATGGGCAAACATATCAAGGGGCTTCTTTCCCAGCCGAACGTAATTATATCGGCAGTATTGTCAGTGCCGCCAAAAAAGCGGGAAAGAAATTACAAGAGGCTGGTGTACTGGGACGAGTGGCAGCTGATTTTATAGTTACTTTTCAGGAAGAAAAAAATGATTGGGAAGGTGAAGAAATATGGCAAATTGATAGTCGCACTGTCGAAGTGTATGGGGTAGAATTCAATATTCGTAAAGGTGGGACTACTCACCCTTATGAAGTAACCAAATTACTTACTGATGGAAAAAGAGATAAGGATGGTAAATTGAAAGACAGGCATGGAAGAGAAATATTTTATATAGCTACAGATAATATTAAGAAAGAAAGATTGAAAGGTGTGGATATAGGAAAGTTTTTAGAATTTTTGGATAGTACTGGATTGCTTTTTGATGAAGAAACAAACCAAGGTATCATGCCGCATCTAATGTCAGCAATACCAGAATATGGAAAGTTTGGCTTCACTGCCATAGCTCATTCTCATGAAGAAGCTAGGATTATATATGATAATTTTATGTATAAGGTAAACACAAAGTGGGAGGATAGGAGAGGAAAGGGGCAGGACGGAGTAAGAGAACCTGATAAAAGAAAAAGAAGAACTAGGACAAAGAAGTAGTAGTAGACAGAGAAGGGGTAGTTTTCAAAAAACCAATGTATCAACATTGGTTTTTTGTTCCAAAATATCCTCAAAATAAACCAATCCTTTATTCCAACCATATTTTTGGCTCTATATTGACAAATTTTTCATCACCTGATATATTACTCAAGCTCTAAAATGAGTTTATCAGCGCAACTTTACCAGCTTACAGGTCGATCGTAAGCGTGGAGGATGGTAAATAGATAACAAACCCAAACACAGGCGAAACACTTTTTTTCTTATAATCAAGGGTATTAATCCCAGGGTAATTCCTGGACCGACCTTTCTGAGACAGGTCTAGGTGAATTAGGCAGATCTCTTGTCCCGTACCGAGGGACGAGGTCGGGATTAAAGAAAAAATAGCTAAGTATTTGCTAGTCTGTGGTAGACAAATTAAATAATTATGAAAAATTACGAATTACTTTGTATTCTGCCTGGGACAATGACTGAAGAAGAAGTCATGAGTCAGGTGGAAGAAGCAAAAAAATTAATCGAAGAAAAAGGTGGGACAAATATAGTTCACCAAGATAAAGGCAAGAGCCGTCTTGCTTATCCAATCCGCCACATCCGTTATGGATACTTCCACCTTATCCAGTTCGAAGCTGAGACAAGCGTGATTGATCCACTTAGAAAAGTATTGAACCTCAACCGTGAATTGCTCCGCTCAATTATCACTGCCTATGATCCAGTGCGTCGTGCAGAGAGGGACAAGCAATTCACAGGTAGAATAAAGACAATTTCTACTTTTTCGAGTATTCATGATCGTCCAGCCCAGCCAACCAGAATAGAAGATGGGGGTGCTACAGGCATGAAGAATATTCCGGCAGCACCTGTCAAGTCGGCAGCAAAACCAGCACCTGTTGAAAAAGCCAAAGAGACAAAAGAAGACGAAATCGCAAGTAATGTGGAAGACGAAGAGAAGACTGCGGAAGTTGAAGACATGGAGGAACTGAAATCAGAAGAAAAGAAAGAGGAAATTAAGATTGATGATATTGATAAGAAGTTGGATGAACTTCTGGAAAAAGATTTAGATAAAATTTAATTACTTTTATTTGCCAAACTCCCCTCAATTCTTTTTACTTTTTTGATGAACCAAAATCAGATAGTCGCAGACTGTTGGTTTCATAAAAAAAGTAAAAAGAATTGATATTTGGGAGCTTGAACAATTTAAAGTAATAGTTATTCTTAAACTTATCTTCTATGGATCTCAATCGAGCTACCATACTAGGTAGATTGACACGCGACCCAGAAGTCCGTACTACAACTACGGGCAAGACTGTGGCCAGCATGGCAGTCGCCACCAATAGAGTATGGACCAATCAATCTGGCGAAAAACAAGAATTTGTCGAATACCATGACTGTGTGTTGTGGGGCAAGATCGGTGAAATCGCCGGACAATACCTAAGTAAAGGTAGACGAGTTTATCTAGAGGGGAGATTACAAACCCGCGATTGGGTAGGCAATGATGGTGTGAAAAGATATCGCACTGAGATCATCGTCGACAATATGATTATGCTCGATGGTCCTCGTAATTCCGGGGCACCTGCCCAAGGTCAGAGTTCTACTAGTGATGATACTCCCCCACCTCCAACAGATGATGCCGGAGCAGGAGAGATCAAAGTGGAAGATATTCCATTCTAATTTATATGCCGCATAAAAAGAATCAAAAAACTGATAAACAATGCTATTTCTGTCTGAATAACATTGTGGAGATCGACTACAAGGATGTGCAAACTCTTCGTCGTTTTGTCTCTTCATATATGAAGATCGCACCACGAAGAAGAAGTGGTCTATGTGCTGGTCATCAACGCAAAGTTGCTCGCGCTATCAAGCAATCTCGTATTGCTGGGTTGATGGCTTTTGTGCCGAAGTAATTGGTCCACAGACTACCTGCCTGCCGGCAGGCACGGCGGTAGACAGACTACAGACTTAAAAAATAAAAAACTCTCCATATTTGGAGAGTTTTTTGTATTCCTTCATTTCAAATACAGTTTTGTATATGTATGAGAAATTGTTATCCTGAGCGCAGCGAAGGATCTTTCTTGTGGAGGATATCTTCCTTGCTAAAGATCCTTCGCTGCGCTCAGGATGACAGGGTTAAAAACATTCTATAATATTTTATTATCAGATATTCAAAAAAACTATTATCACAATTTGCACTGCCAAAATTACAGCCACTCCAGCCTGAAAAGACATTTTTTTAGTCTTGTGCCGGAAAAAGGACATGCCAACAAGGGCACCGACTGATCCGCCAACTAGTGCCAGTACCCAGAGAGTCTTCTCACTCACTCTTCTTTTTTGGAGCTGAGATTTCATCTTATCTATTCCAAAATAAAAAAAAGTAATCAAATTTATCAATAGTAAGTAGATGACAGCAATCTGCCAAAATAATGTGAGATTGGCGAACCAAGTGAGCATAGTTATTCGTTTATGGCGGTATTCATGTGGTATTTGCGATCTTCATCTGCAAAGTGTATTAGGTCTTCTCGCACTTTGTTTGGCTCTGAAACATTTTTGAAAATAATATCTGTGTTGATCGATGCTGTCTTGATGTGAATTCTTCCATAATTGAAAATAGTAGAGAAGAACCCCCTCATTTCTACAGTGACGTCCTGGATTCTGAACAAATCTAATTCTGTAGTGGTTCTAGAAAATAGACCATGCTGTTCGATATCTATTATTCTGTCATTGGTCACTATCCATACATCTAGGTAGTAGTCTAAGAAACGAACATAAAAGAATAAGTACATGCTAAGCATATAAGTACTACCAATCAAGACTGAAATCGGATAAGCAAGAGGTCCTTGGAAAAATGTTGGGAAAAGATTTTCAACCAAAAAATAAAGTGCTACCGGCACCAAGAATAAAACCAAAGACAGAAAAATAATCGGAATAAAAGTAATTGGGTGTCTTCGTAGACGATAGATTACCTTTTCGTATGATTTTTGTTTGATGAGTTCTGCGAGATGCATAGGAGCACTAATTTTAACACCAATTTACACGAATATTTTTTTGGAATTAAGATAAATTTTGTTCAATGACTTGAAATAAAAGTAAATTTGGTTTAAGTAAGACTTCATCGGGCCAT
>CAYFPJ010000008.1:0-44934 GCA_964344965.1 uncultured Gammaproteobacteria bacterium
GAAGTCCGTATCATCCCGTTAATCCACCGACGTAGTCGGTGGTAATTAAATTCACTTAGAAATTATAAAAACTCGTCCTAATAGACGAGTTTTGTTTCCCTATTTATGAAGAAAATATTAGTAGTTCTTATTTTGGTGGTTTTGGCTGGCTTTTTTATTTTTAGTGAACCAGATGATTTAAAAAATTTTGACACCGAAGATAATAAGGAGGTTTTGAATACTGAAGTTTTTTTAGAGAAAGAGATGGAAGAGCGAGTTGAAAAATTCCCAATAGAGAGTGGTGATACTTTTACTATAGTGATGGAAAGAATGGGATTTGAATATAGTGACGCTCTTGCCATAGTAGATGTAGCTAGCACTACTTATGACTTTACAAAGATCAAGGCTGGTAAGAATTTTCGTAAAATTTTTGTAGATGAAGTTTTTGATCGTCTAGAGTATGATATTGATATAGAGGAATTTGTAACTATTTCAAAAAATGAAAATGTTTGGTCAGTAACCAGACAAGACATATCTTATGAGGTGGAAGCTGTTTCTGTGAAAGGTGTTATTGAGTCTTCCCTTTTTTTGGCTGGTAATGAGATCGGGCTTGATGATGCAACAATTCTTGATTTGGCTGATGTGTTTGCCTGGGAGATAGACTTTGCCACTGTCATTCAGAAGGGGGATTCATTTTCACTAATGTATGAAAAAAGGAGTAGGGATGGCGAAGTTGGTCCATCTGGAAAAATTTTAGCCGCCACTTTTACCAATGTAGGGAAAGAGTTCACTGCTCTTCGCTTTGAAGATCCGGATGGAGGTGTGGGATACTACAATACAGATGGAGAATCATTAATCCGTCCTTTTCTCAAGGCTCCTCTTCGCTATTCTCGTATTAGCTCTGGCTATACTAATGCCAGATTTCATCCTGTCACCAAGACTACTTCTCCTCATTTGGCGATTGACTACGCCGCCCCAATTGGTACTCCCATCTTGTCTACAGCCAGTGGGATAGTGAAGTTCGCGGGTTGGAATGGAGGATATGGGAAATTAATCACTATTCACCACAATGATACTTGGCGGACCAATTATGCTCATCTTTCAGCATTTGCCAAGAATATTACTTTTGGAACTAGAGTAGAACAGGGTGATGTCATTGGCTATGTTGGCTCTACTGGCTGGTCTACTGGACCTCACTTGCATTATGAAATGATAAAAAATGGCAGCAAGGTCAATCCTCTCACAGTGGAGCTGCCAGCAGGGGATCCTGTCAAAGATGAGTGGAGGATTTCGTTTGATAATGAAAAATATAAATTTAAAGATTTTTTTGGTGGTGATTAGATATTGTTTTTTATACAAAAATCGTTATAATAGTAAATATGAGGAAAATAAAAAATCTTTTTAAGAAAAAATTATTTTGGTTTTTTGTTGCACTTGCAGTTGTGTTATTTTTTGTTTTTTCTACAGGACCTAAGACAAGCTCAATAGAATTTTCTAGCACTAAGGTGGAGAAAATAGATTTGATTCAGTCTGTCAGTGAGACTGGTTCTGTTGTCGCCGACTTAGAGATATTGTATGGATGGGAAGTCTCCGGTAAGGTGGTAGAAATATTGAAAGAAGTAGGTGAAGAAATAAAGAAAGATGAGGTGATCGCTAGACTTAGTAGCACCAAACAAAAAGCTAGACTCAATGAAGCTTATTCTCTTCTGTCTGCTGCCAAAGCAAAATTAAATCTAGAAATCGTAGGACCAAGTGATGGCGAAAAGAATAAATCTTTAGCAACCATCAATCAAGCCAAAGCAGCAGTAGACCAATTCAAGGCAACTCTTGAAAAAACAAAAGCTACAGCAGAATCTGATATCAATGATGCCAAGAAAGTATTAGAAGATGCTGAAAATGATCTCCAGCTGGCCGAAGGTGGAGAGGATAGTCAGCTGGTTCAAGATGCCTACTCTGATTTGGTCAATGTCTTGAAATCAGCATTGACCAATATTTCCAATGCTCTTACCGAAGTAGACAATATCCTTGGAGTGGATAATATCTATGCCAATGAAGATTTTGAAGGTGTTTTGGGATTGGGGGATTTGTTGACACTACCTGTCGCAAAAAATTCTTATAGCATTGCTCGAAACGCTAAAAAAGATTTGCAAAGTGATGTCATTTCTCTTTCTTCTTCTGATGAGCATAGTTTCATTGATAGTATATCTGAGGAAGTAGATACTGTCATCAGTCTTACCCAAAAAAGTCTGTATGACACTCAGAGTGTCCTCAGCGCCACCTCTCCGATTGCCAGCCTAACACAGGCTGAGCTAGATGTATTGAAAACTGGGGTCAGTACTGAGCAAGCTGCTGTCAATACTTCTGCTACCGATTTAACTAACTCTGTTCAAGCAGTGTCGACTGCTCGCAATTCTCTTTCATCATACCAAATTGCCTATGACAAAGCAGTCTTGGATCTAGAAAATACCAAAAAAAAATCAGCAGCTGATATCGATATTGCCGAGGCCCAGCTCAATGCCAAGAAAGCCAGCCTCCAAGAAGCCGAAGCTTCACATGATGTGCTCGTCTCCGACCCGCGTGATGTCGACCTGGCCTCTCTTCAAGCAGAAGTAAATCGCCAGGCTGCCAATGCTCAAGCTTTGCAAGATGATGTCAACAAGACCGAACTTATCGCACTTGCTGATGGAGTCCTGGCCAAGCTAGATATTGATGTGGGTGAAAATGTCAGCGCCAATCAAGAAGTAATCACACTGACTTCTTCTGAATATAATATAGAAGTGGACATTTCCGAATCAGATGTGGCTAAGGTTTCTATTGGAGATGAAGTGATGGTGACTCTCGACGCCTTTGGTGATGATGTTCATTTTGAGGGGAGTGTTGTTTCTATTGAGCCGGAAGAGACAGAGATATCCGGAGTGGTGTACTATAAGACCAACATCCTCTTGGGCGAATATCCTGATTATCCCATCAAGTCTGGAATGACCGCCAATGTGAATATCGAGACTGACAAAAGAGCAGACGTGGTAGTGGTGCCACGCCGAGCTGTGATATCACAAGATGACAAAAAAATTGTCCGAGTGCTCACTGACCTGGAGACTGCTTTTTTTGAAGAGCGTGAAGTGACTACTGGACTTGAGGGAGATGATGGACTGGTAGAAGTTTTGTCGGGGCTTGAGGAAGGTGAAGAGATTATTACGTTTTTGAAGGAAGAGTAAAAGCTTTCCCATGCAGAATGAGGGGATTTTCCCTCCCCTACTAGGGGAGGGTTAGGGAGGGGTTACACAGCAAGAAAGACGTCTTACTAAACAAAGAGGAGGGTATGTCCTACGACAAATATTACCAAAACATTCCACAAATGGAATCACGAAGGAGGAAACTAAGAAGAGACATGACATGGGCGGAAAAGCTATTTTGGATCCAAGTAAAAAATAAAGCTTTGGGGTATAAATTTCGCAGGCAGTTCAGTATTGAACGTTTTATAGTTGATTTTTATTGTCACAGACTGAAATTGATCGTAGAAATAGATGGGTTTAGTCATGAGAACGAACAACAAAAAAGCTATGATGCTTGGCGACAAAAGAAGCTGGAAGGATTAGGATGCATTGTGATTAGATATACAGATGCCAAAGTTCTCAATGATACCGAATCAGTAAAATATCATCTTCTTCGAGTAATTCAATCTTTGGGCTATAGTGATCCTCTCCGGATAACCCCACCTGTCCTCCCCTAATAGGGGAGGAACGTACTGTCATATGCCCCTTATAAACATCAAAAATCTAAAAAAAACTTATATAACTGGTGATGTAAAAACTCCAGTACTTCATGGCATTGATCTGGAAATCAACGAAGGCGAGTTTGTGGCGATCATGGGTCCATCTGGATCAGGCAAGTCGACACTCATGCATATCTTGAGTTTTCTAGACAACTTGACTGAAGGAGAGTATATGTTTGAAGGCAAAGATGTATCTACTCTTACTTCTGATGAATTGGCTCATATGCGGAATGAGAAAATTGGTTTTGTCTTCCAGGCTTTCAATCTTTTGCCGCGCACTACTGTCTATGATAATGTTGCTTTGCCCCTCCTGTATTCCAAGAAAAAACTTGATGAAAAAGATATAAAGAAAGCAATCAAAGATGTCGGCTTGGATCATCGCATAGAAAATACTTCCAATCAGCTTTCTGGTGGAGAGAAACAGCGCGTCGCCATTGCTCGGGCGATTGTCAATGACCCCGACATACTATTTGCTGATGAGCCGACTGGGAATTTGGATAGTAAGACGGGAACAGAGATTATGAAGATCTTGGAAAAACTAAATGATGATGGCCGGACAATTATCATGGTTACGCACGAGCAAGATACAGCTAGTCATGCCAAACGAATTGTAAGATTGCGTGATGGGATGGTGGAATCTGACAAGATTGTCAATGGGAGAAGAAGGACGGGGGATGGCGCTCTTAGCAAGTAGCATGGAACATGGATCATGTAACATTGAACATGAAACATATAACAAATAACAAATAATAAAAAGAGGTAAGAGGCCTCTTTTTTGTTTCTTTAAACTATTATATGTTTAGCAATTTTGATCCTAGGTAGGCAATGATACCGAGGCAGAGTGGGTAGATAACAAGGAGCCAGATGTAGGAAATCATATTTGCTTTGCTTGGATTTTTTAGAAATTCGTACCAGCTCAAAAAACCAAGACGAGAGGCAATAATGTTTAGTGCTATTGCTCCTAAGAGGATTATGGTGCCTAGGAAAAATATGTAGATTGGTTTCATATGTTTTTATATTGTCTGACTAGAAATTATCCATACTCTTTCTTATATAATATCCCTATATAGCATAAAATACAAATGGCCTCCTTGCTCTTCAAGTGTTATAATACCCCCATGACCATCCTCTCCTCCTACAAAACAGCTCTCAAAAACCTCTTTGTTAACAAGCGGAGGTCATTTTTGACTATGCTTGGTCTAATTATTGGAATTTCTTCTGTCATTCTTGTTATGAGTGCTGGAGCTGGGGCGCAGAGTCTGATCACCGGCCAAGTCCAGAAGCGAGGTACAGATCAGGTAGTCATCTTGGCTGGAGCGAGTGATCCAGAAGGTCCGCCAGCCCAAGCTCTCGGCATCGTCATTACCACTCTGACCGAAGGTGACAAAGACGCTATAATGGACAAGCACAATGTCACCCATCTTACTCATGCTGCTGGCTATATTACTGGTAATGGTATATTGAAATGGGGTAGTGAGAACCGTAGCGTCAACTACACTGGCGCTAGTGCCGATTATCAGGTGATAGAAAATGTAGAAATAGCTGATGGGCGTTTTTTTTCCGAATTTGAGAATGAAGCACGTGAGCCCGTTTTAGTTCTTGGAGCAGAAATCAAAGAAGAAATTTTTGGTAACAGTCCGGCTGTCGGTGAGCGAGTCAAGCTGGATGACAAGCAGTTTCGCGTCATTGGCGTCTTGGCTGTGCAAGGCACGACTGTCTTCGAAGACGTAGATAATGCGGTTTTGATGCCACTACGTGTAGCTCAGTACAATCTTCTTGGTGTACGGCATGTCACCTTTATCCGGACAGAAGTCGCTGGAGAAGAATACATTGATCAGACCGAAGAAGAGATTCGCCAAACTTTGGTAGACCGTCATGGTGAGGAAGATTTTTCTATTCGCAATACAGCCGATGCCTTGACTGTCCTTACCAATATCACAAACGCCCTTAAGTATTTTTTGGTAGCTATCGCGGCAGTCTCTCTTTTTGTCGGTGGGGTAGGAATCATGAATATCATGTTGATTGCTGTTCAAGAAAAAACCAGGGAGATAGGACTCCGAAAATCTGTCGGGGCACGAGAGAAGGATATTTTGGTGCAGTTTTTGATCGAGACGATTTTTCTTTCTTTGGTTGGAGGCTTGATTGGCTTGATTATTGGCATCTTCTTTGCTTTCATTATTGCCCAGGTCGTACAAGGTCTTGGGTACGAATATCAGTTTATTGTTTCTCTTTCTTCTATTGTTGTGTCGATGTTAGTTACTATGGTTATTGGCTTAATTTTTGGTGTTTACCCTGCTCGTAAAGCTGCACGGTTGGACCCGATTGATGCGCTTAGGTATGAGTAGGAAAAGCTCCTCCCCTAGTAGGGGAGGTTGGGAGGGGTTACGTACTACCAAGATCTAACTTGCTAAGTAACCCCCTCTAACTCCCCCTACTAGGGGGAGAATAATAAAAATATGCAAAAAACTTTCAGCCTAGCTTTCCGACAACTCCGCAAACACAAAGGCCGGACAGCTCTCACTATTTTTGGTATTACCATTGGTATTATGGTGGTCATTTTGGTGCTCTCTGCTGGCAATGGTGTGAAGGGTTTGATCCTCTCCGAAGTAGATAGCTTTGGCGACAACTGGATCAATGTGGAAGTCAAAGTTCCAAGCACCAGTCAATTTTCAGCTGAAAATGCCCAAGGTCAGGCACGAGGAGTGACTATCACCACTATGAAAACCGAAGATGCCGAAGCTATAGAAGATCTTGACAACATAAGTAATGTCTACGCCGGAGTGACTACTCAAGCTGTGGTTTCTAGAGGTAATGAGAAAAAACAGCCTATGTTTTTTGCAGTCAGTCCATCTTATATTGATATTGACGGTGGAAGCGAGATGGAAGTGGGACGGTTTTTTTATGAAGAAGAAAATGATGGTGCTAGCCAGGTAATCGTCCTCGGATCTGCTCTTCGTGATACTTTATTTGGCAATGATAATCCAGTTGGTCAGCAAGTTAAAGTGGGTGGAAGATCATTTCGGGTGGTCGGTGTGATGGCTGAGCGGGGGGCAACTGGCTTTTTCAATTATGATGAGCTCGCCTATGTCCCAGTGAAGACAGCTCAGAAAAAGATGATGGGCATTGACCATATTTTGTTCATGATTGCAGAGGTATACGATGTAGATAAAGCTGAGGCGACGGCTGAGGAAATCCGCTGGTTGATGCGTGATCGTCATGATATCACTGATCCTGCCAAAGATGACTTTGCTGTCACCACCCAAGAAGAATCAATCAAAACTATTGAAACCATCTTTTTTGGTATCCAGGTCCTTTTGGTAGTTTTGGCAACCATTTCTCTCATTGTCGGTGGAGTGGGGATTATGAATGTCATGTATGTGTCGGTGGTTGAGCGAACTTTTGAGATTGGCCTCCGTAAGTCAGTCGGAGCTACTGAAAAAAACATTCGTCGTCAGTTTTTGTCCGAAGCCATCGTTCTTACTTTTTTTGGCGGACTGATCGGGATCGCTCTTGGTATTTTTATTTCTTTCATGGTTTCTTTTGGAGCTAAGCAAGCCGGGTTGGATTGGGAATTTATAATCTCCGTTCCTTCTATTGTCCTCGGAGTTTCTTTTTCTGTCACTGTTGGTCTTATATTTGGGTATTTCCCAGCTAAGCAGGCTGCCACTCTTGATCCGATTACAGCTTTGAGACATGAATAGAAGTGTGCTAACATAGATATTATGTATAAAGAAAATAAAAAGGTGCTAGGTAGATTATTTTTTGTCACAATTTTGCTTTTTTTCGTAGTGGGTTGCGGAGTGCAACATGATGATGTCAATAATGAAGAAGATAGCATAAGTGTAAGTTTTGAAAAATCACAACCTACTCAGGATGAAATTTCTAAAACACAGGAATACCCTTTTGAGGGTGAATGGTTTTTTTCTCAAGAGCATAAAGAATATTATCCAGGACCAGATGGAAAAGAAATTTCGAGTGGAATATCTTCATTCAAGAGATGGGAATTTGGCAATGGAAAATTTCAAATGACTGGCTATCCGATAATCGAGTCCAGTGGTACTTATGAAGTAGTTTCAGAGATGGGCACAAAATTTGATTTGAAACTAAACGATCCTAATATTTATATTCCACCTGATCCTGGAGTCCCAAAAAATATTATTCGTATAGAAAAAGCTGAGACACCAGGTACCTGGTATATTGGTGGTGAAGGTCCGTTTGTACTGGTGGAAGAATAATTTTTATAATTTATGATAAATAAAAATTCTCTTTTTGTTTTACTGTTAGCCAATTTGGTTCCCATAGTGGGCGTTTTGTTTTTTGAATGGAGTTTGTTTGGTGTCCTGTTTTTCTTTTGGTTAGAAAATATTGCAATCGGTTTTTGGAATATCCCAAAAATGTGGAAGGTCAAAAAACCAAATAAAGATTTTGTGAGTGGGTTGCCAAAATCATTTTCAGATAGTGGTGTAGATCTTGCTCAAAAAATAACAAAAATATTTTTAATACCTTTTTTTATTATCCATTTTGGGATATTTACTTTTGGCCATGGAGCCTTTATTGTTTTTTTGTTTGGGCCTGTGGACATTACCATTCTGTCTATGTTGGTAGGATTGGTATCTCTTTTTGTAAGTCATGGATATTCATTTTTTGTTAACTTTGTTGGCAAGAGAGAGTATCTTCATATGGATATTGGGCAACAAATGTTTAGCCCTTACAAAAGGATTGTAGTTGTGCATGTCACCATTGTTTTGGGAGCATTTCCTACCATGCTTTTAGGGTCTCCTGTGTTTGCTTTGCTTATTTTGGTCATCATCAAGACTTTGGTAGATTTGTGGTCTCATAAGAAAGAACACACCTTTTGAAGTTGCTGTGACACTTGCGTATTTGGGTATTTTATGCTAGGGTTCCCAAATGAAAATAATCTCATATATGGAAAATAATGCTAGTTTTAGCCAAAAAGTGCTTGAAGTGGTGAGGAATATCCAAAAAGGAGAAGTCATGACTTACAAGCAAGTGGCTGAAAAAGCTGGCAATCCAAAAGCATCTAGAGCAGTAGGTAATATTTTGAATAAAAATTATAATCCTGATATTCCTTGTCATCGTGTTGTTAGATCAGATGGGAAAACAGGAGGATACAATAGAGGGGCTGCCAGAAAAATTGAAATTTTACGAAAAGAAGGTTATCTAGAGCAATAATTTGTTGCTTGTAAGATTTATCTTAAAATTTCGTCATATATTATGACCGCGGATCAAAAGAGAGAACAATTTATTGAGAGTTATAATGAACATGTTGACGCTATTTTTCGTTACATTCTCTTTCGTGTTTATAATAGACAAAGAGCGCACGATATGACTCAAGAGGTTTTCACCAAGGTGTGGAAAGTTCTTGTAGACGGTAAAAATATTGAAAATTTGCGAGCTTTTCTTTATAAAGTTGCTTATCATCTGATAGTGGACGAATCCAGGAAGAAAAAAGAGCAATCTTTGGATGTTCTTAAGGAAGTTGGGTTTGAAATAACAGGAAATGATGAAAAATTTTCCCAAGACATGGTTGATATTCAGATTATTGTAGAGAGGATAGAAAATATGGGAGAGAATTACCGTGATATACTGCTAATGCGATATGTAGATGATTTGCCTGTCGGAGAAATTGCGAGCGCTCTTGGATTATCGGAAAATGTAGTGTCTGTCCGTATTCATCGTGGCATAAAAAAATTACGTAACACTCTTTGATATGAAGTTCTCAGACGATATTCACAATAAAATGCAGCACATCAAGCTCAATGATGAAGAGCGTGACGCAATGGACGATGCAGTTTTGTCATTTATGGAAGCAAATCCCATCCAACAAGAAGAAATGCAAAAATCCAGCAGTGCCGCAAAATATGTTACTAATATGAAAGAAAATATTACCAATAATTCTCAGTTTTTCTTATCCACTTTTATTCGCAGACTTTCTTATGCTGCTTTGGCGCTTGTCCTTACTGTGGCTGTGGGCGGTGGATCTGTGCTGGCATCACAAAATGCTCTCCCGGGAGATACATTGTACGGACTAAAAGTCAATGTTGCAGAAGAATTGCAATCACGATTTTCTCCTAATGAAAAAGTGCGGGCAGAGTGGGAGGCCGAACGTGTCCGTCGGAGGCTCCTGGAGATCAATATGCTTCTTGAGAAGAATGGTCGTGTCGATGATGGTGTGATTGAGGAAACTAAAGGGCACATTGACGAACATAGTAACGCTGTAGTACTGGCTACCAATAGACTTGGTGCATTGGGAGATTCAGATGCTATTCTTGGTATCGTCGTCCAACTCCAAGAAACATTGGAGACATACAAAGCTTTGCTGACAAGTATTGTCGAACAAAAGCAAGGAAGTGTGAACCCAGAAGTTTTAGCTCTGCTTGGAAATGTAGAAGAGACAGGAAAAGCAGCTGAAGCACTCCAGCTTGGAACACTTTTGGATGATGTTGGGTATACAGAAGAGGAGAAGCTCAAAGATGTCATAATAAAGACTACAAGTATTGTCCAACTGACGTCTCCAAAGACAGGAGATGTCCTCATCCAAGGTCAGCTCTTTCCAATCACCTGGGATATAGATGTCTCAAATGGAAAATTGATGACAATTCAACTTCTTGACAAGGAAGGTACGATTGTTGGATATGTGGGTGCAAACGGTTTCAATGTGTCTAGTAGAAAATGGAATCCACAATTTATCTTTGGTATTTCTGATGGTCGTATATCTTCTGCGTCTCCTTCGGTAAAACCTGGAGTGTACTCAATGCTCTTTACAGTAGAGACCTATGACAACAAGACTTATCAATATCAGACTGGACAATTTAGTATTATATCTCATCCAGCATATGAAGCACTTCCACAGCAGGAAATAGTAAAGGGTTCTGAAATTATTGTATCTGAGCCTAATGCCTTTCATGAATTTTCTCCTGGCCAGTCTGAGCAGGTAGATATCAAATGGGAGGTAAATGATCCTGACGCAGCAAATATTCCTGGGTATATCAATCTTGTCAGTGCATCTGGAAAATTTGAGAGATCAATCATGACACTCCCAGCTCTATTCAAAGGATGGGCAGTATGGAGTGTGCCGGCTGATTTGGAACCTGGTTCATATCGGATAGAAGTGGGGGCTGGTGACTACAAAGCATTTGGTGAAGAATTTTGGATTGGGTCAGATGAGGTGGTGAAGTTTGAGTTCGATCAGACTGATGATAATGTAGTAGAAGAGGATGAGGCTAAGAAACTGACAATCAATTTTAAGCAAATTGTTGAGCCAAACGGTGTAATTGATAGTGGTAATGGTTTTATTATGGGGGCGCAGGTATATGACAATTGGGCAAAGGCCGAGATTGCCAAGATGCTTGTACGCTGCACCAAACCAGCATTTATCGACACATCATTTACTACAATGCGGATCGAAGATGTGAATGGGCAGAGGTACGGATCGCCAGTTACTGTCGTCGCAACAAGTGATACTGAGCAAGTGGCAGAGTTTTTGGATATTGCTGTGCCTATCCCAGATTCTGGACCACTTGATCTAAGAGTTAGGGCCTATACTTTAGGAGACTTTCCAACACACAGCGTCTCATGTGGCGTGGTCTATGAAAATGATATGCTTTTCCGAGATCTAACAGACTACAGTGTCTCGACAAAAAATATTAACAAAGGACAATATTGGGATACTGAGATCATTGGAACAGAGGATTTCGGCACAGAAGCACCTGTTTGGAATGGAGATGAAGCGTCCATGACTTGGCCACAATCATTCAATTCGATTATTGATGGTTCGCATGTCAATCTAGCTTGGAAGGTGGTAAATTCGAATATTAATAATGAAAAGGGATATCTGTCACTCCTCACAGTTTCTGGAGAGCATGTTATGGATATTGGAACTGTCTCCTCATTCTCAGAATTTCATTATTCATGGGATGTCAGTATTCCGAACACTGTCGAATCTGGATCATACCGTATCCAGCTTGCGACAGATAATGGTTTTTCTACTGTGAGTGAAGTATTCCAGCTAGTATCTGAATAATTATATTCATAGTATAAAAAATCCCTTTTTTAAGGGGTTTTTTTGTTGTATGTAAGATTTTTCTTTTTCATCCGTCACATATGATAGAAATACACAGATACGCCCCGGGAACGTATCTGAAAAATAACTAATCTATTTATTAACATAAAAATTATATGAAACGTTCAATTCTATATATGGGAGGATTGTTGGTGGCCGTTGGCATGTTTACATTGTCACAAACTGTTTTTGCAGGTGGAGCTGCATTAAAGATAAAGCAACACTCTCTCGGAGAGAAGGAGGTGGGATATGGAGATAAGAATATTTTGGTAAATGGGACAGTTGTCCGTGCGTATTTTGATACTGAGATTGAGAAGGTTACCTTTGCGTGCGTAGGTGAAGGAGTATTTGAAAACGTTCGTCTCTATAGCGGATCAAAATATCTTGGTGGCCCAAGTGAATCATATTATGATCCTATGGACGGTGTACAAAGGGAGGTGTTTGATGTAGAAATAAATATCCCAGAAGATAAGTACAAATTTCTTCGTGTTATTGCAGATAATAATTTAGGCAATGATGAGGGGTCTGTGGATTGCGCTATTACAGATTTTGATGCGACTCTAAATGGGTATGATTATCAGGTGTCTGTCGCAGGAAACATGGGAATTGGTAATCAAAACACAACCTTTCATTTTGAGGGTCCAGATGAGGAAGATGAATGTCTAGACTCAAAGAGTATGGGAGGAAAAGAAATAATTTGTATAGGAGAGACTTATACTTACGCAGGTCTAAATATTATATCTACAAATTTGTATTCTAATGACGATTTTGCAGTATTCAAGACAAATGCTTGGACTGGATATGATAGTGATCATTTTGTTGTGCAAGAAGGACAAGGATTCCTCCTTACTTCAAAGAATGGTGAGACAGTCACAATCCATTATAGCGGTTTGGGACCGGACAATTTACCACATTTTATTGTAGAGCCAAATTAATTATCTTAAAAATAATAAAAGTGCCATATTAATGGCACTTTTATTATTTTTTTAAGATGATATACTACTTTGCATGGATAATGTGTTGGAAGAATTTACTAAAATTCGTATATGGATAAAGTAAAAATCGAGTCCAAGCAAGAGAATAGCGTTGGTTGGGATTTTGTAGTTTCCTTATCCCAGGAAAGTGAATATCATGTCTCTATTGAGAGAGACTATTGGCAAAAATTAACTATTGGAAAAATGCCTCCAGAAGAATTGTTGCAAAAATCTTTCCAATTTCTTTTGGAGAGAGAACCAAAAGAATCTATCTTGAAAAAATTTGATCTCTCTGTGATTCAAAGATATTTTCCAGAATACGAGTCTACAATTATAGATTTATAAATTAATTATTTATCCTCTGCAATATTCTTGTAGAGTAATTAATCAAAAACATATGGTAGAAGTAAACTACGTGACAGTGCTCGTGGCAGCATTGGCTTCATTTGCAGTGGGGATGCTTTGGTACTCCCCAGTCCTATTTGGCAAACAGTGGATGGCTCTTGCTGGGATCACAGACAAGAATATGGAAGAAGGTAAAAAGAATATGGCTCGCAATATGGTTCTTGCCTTGGTGACATCATTTGTCATGGCGGGCGTGCTGTACTATGTGGTCAGTTATACTTCTGCTTTTTATGGTGATCAGTATACTATGATGGGGGCTAGCTTGAAGGCTGCTGTGATGATGTGGGTTGGTTTTTTTGCTACTACTCAGCTTGGTATTGTCTTGTGGGAAGGGAAACCCTTCAAGTTGTATGCTCTAAATACAAGCTACTCGCTAGTTTCTCTTCTTGTGATGGCTTTGGTGATCGGTCTTTTGGGATAGATTAAAAAGATATGACTGTCGGTAAATTGTTTGTAATTATTGTAGGAGTGTTTATTGCCTTGTTTGCTTTGAGTGTTTGGCAGCAGTCTTCTTATGTTTCGGTAGATTTGTCAGGCTCTGATTCATCAAAAAATTATCCAATATATAAAGAAATCGTCAAACCATCTGGATATGTGAATAGTGATGAATTTACGATTGGTGAATTTGTAGGTGAGAAAGTGATTTTGCTTGATATCATGACCTATAGCTGTATCAATTGCCAGCGAACATTCCCATATATCAATGCTTGGCATGAAAAATATAAGAACCAAGGTTTGCAAATAATCGGTATTCATACCCCAGAATTTGAATTTGAAAAAGATATCGAGAATGTACGTGAAGCAGCTGAGCGTTTTGGTCTAGAATTTCCAATTGTTCTTGACAATGACTATGGTACTTGGAGAGCCTACAATAATAGTTATTGGCCACGCAAGTATCTGATCGATATTGAAGGTAGGGTGGTCTATGATCATATTGGGGAAGGTAAGTATGATGAAACGGAAAAGAAAATTCAAGAACTTTTGAAAGATAGAGCATCCAAGTTGGATAAGGGAATGAAAATATCCGAAGATGTGGTAGAGCCTGAGGATGCAGAAGATGTCGATCTTTATAAAAAGAGAAGTCATGAGACATACTTCGGCAGTCTTAGAAATAAGAACCAAGGAGTGGTCACGCAAAAAGATGGAGACATTTGGACATTTGTTCGTCCAGAAAAGATAAAAGAAGGTCAACTTTATTTGGTCGGAGATTGGAAGATCACTGGAGAATATGCAGAGGCTATATCTGACAGTGCTTCTATTATATATAATTACAGTGCCCAAAAGGTATTTTTGGTCATGAGTGCTGAGAAGGAAGTTTCTGCCCGAGTATTTCAGGATGGGAAGATGGTAGATGGCGATGCAGGACAACACATTGAAGAAGGTTTTTTGAAAGTCCAAAATGAACAATTGTATAGAATTATTGAAAGTGAAGAGAGTGGGAATCATCTGTTGGAAATAAAGATAGATGAGCCAGGTCTGAGGGCCTTTGCCTTTACCTTTGGCTGATCTGTGCACAGTGTACGAATCCTGAGTATTTTGCTATAGTCTTTATACTTACCTTGGATTATTCTTAGATAATAAATTATGAAAAAAATAACATTATACACAAAACCAACTTGCCCTTATTGCGTCAAGGCAAAGGAATTACTGGATTCAGAAGGCTTGGAATACACTGATGTGGATGTGATTGCCAATCCAGAAATTAGAGAAGAGATGAGAGAGAAGACTGGTCACCCGACAGTACCCATAATTATGTTTGACGACCAGTTGATTGGCGGTTACAGCGATCTAGCTCGTATTCATTCTGAAGAAAAATTAGAAGAGATGCTAAAATAAAATAATTATTACTTAACTAAAAATATATGGATGATGGAAGAAGGGAGAAAAGACGACAGTCTTTAAAAGAATTAACTTTGAGAACAATTGATGATTTACTTCAAGAATCAGATCATTTAGTCTCCTCTTTTGGTGTTGAAGATACGGATCACCATAAAACTGCAATGGATGCTCTTAGAGAGTTAAAAGAGGCTGTAGAGTCAGATGATGTGGAAACAATAAAAAGAATTAGAGATTCTAGCTTTCATTACTCAAATATAGCTAAGGAATATTTGAGGAATGCCAATAGATAGCACATGTTGTTCCAAATCACACCTAAACACCTAATAACATAACACCTAAAATACCTAGACCTATGATGCAAGACGCCATTCGAGATTTTGCCAAACAATTTGAATATCAGCCTGTTGTTGAAAATGGGGGCAAGCTAGAGAGAAAAAATAGAGTTGTTGTTATTGGAATGGGGGGTTCTCATTTGGCTGGAGACATGATTCTTCGTTTGATTCCGGATTTTCCAATGAGAGCACACAGTGATTATGGATTACCTACTTTGCCAGTCGGAGAACTGGAAGATAGCTTAATAATTTGCAGTTCTTACTCTGGCAATACAGAAGAAGTTTTGTCTGCTTATGACGAAGCAATAGAGAGAGGTCTGTCTGTAGCTGTCATTGCAGTTGGTGGCAAGCTAATTGAAAATGCTAAGAAAGATGGTGTCCCATATATCCAAATACCAGATACTGGTATTCAACCAAGATCAGCGCTTGGTTTCAGTGTCCTTGGACATTTGAAATTATTGGGGCAAGAAAAATTGTTAGCAGAACTAACTTCTCTTGCTTCAATATTAAATTCAGAAAAAATAGAAAATGACGGCAGGAAGTTGGCTGGACGCATGAGAGATCATGCCCCTGTAATATACTCTTCGAGAAAAAACTGGACACTAGCCTGGAACTGGAAAATAAAGTTCAATGAGACTGGCAAGATTCCTGCCTTTCACAATGTTTTCCCAGAACTAAATCATAATGAAATGACTGGCTTTGATACCGTAGACTCCAGCAAACATTTATCCCAAAATTTTTACGTTCTAATTTTGAAAGATAGTGATGATCACCCAAAGATTCAAAAAAGAATGGAAATTGTAGAAAAGTTGTATCGTGATCGAGGAGTATCTGTAGAGACCATTGAGCTCTCAGGAGATTCTCCAGCAGAGAAATTATTTTCTTCTCTTATCCTTGCTGATTGGACTGCGGTGTATATAGCAGAATTGTATGGATTAGAGTCAGAAGAGGTCCCCATGGTTGAAGAATTTAAGAAGATGATTGGTTGATTTTTACTTGCTTTGAATTACGAAACACCCCAATCTCGTCATTGCGAGGAGTGCGCGAAGCAAGCACGACGTGGCAATCCTATGGTTTTTAGACAAAACACTGAGATTGCCACGTCGTTCTTTCAGACTCCTCGCAATGACGACGTGGTTTAGTGATTCAAAGTATTTATAAAAAGATGCAGATAGCATCTTTTTTATTTTCTCCAAATAAAGTATACTGTTTTCAGTAATAATTAAACAAAATTTATGAAAATAATATTTGGAGTAGTCGGTATAGCTATTGGTACACTATTGATTATCAAGACGGAATGGTTTATTCAGAATTTTGGGACCAGTGGCTGGGCTGAGAGTAAAATGGGACTTAGTGGTGGGACTAGACTTTTGTATAAATTGATTGGACTTGGTGTGATAGTCATTGCTGCTCTTGGTATGACTGGCATGCTCGGTGGAATTATTATAAGTATTTTTGGTAGATTGTTTGGACTTTGAAGATATAAGATTTAAGACATAAGACATAAGAAAAATTTGGTCATTTAGTACCTACAACTTTCAGCTAGAGGCTAATTAGTTCCTGGTTGAAGAACCTATAATCTAAACACCATGTATCACTCTGGTAACCAAATGATAGATCCGTATCTACTTTTCAAAAAAGCTCATTTGCAGCAGGGTATGCATGTGGCTGATCTTGGGTGTGGCCAGACTGGACACATTGTTTTTCCAGGAGCAAAAATACTAGGCAAAAAAGGTGTCATGTATGCTGTAGACATAATGAAGAGTGTTTTAGAAATGATTGGGAAGAGAGCATCTATTAATAGTTTTTTGAACATAGAGACAGTGTGGTCAGATTTGGAAAAAATCGGAAGTGCATCTATCCCGGCTAGTAGTCTCGATGCAGCCTTCATTGTGAATACATTGGTGCAGTCGAATAATAGGCATGCCATACTGGAAGAAGCAAGAAGATTGTTGAAGGATAAGGCTAGACTGATTATTGTAGACTGGGAGAGGAGAGGACTATCATTTGGACCACAAGATGATAGGTATGTCGATTTTGTAGATATCAAGCGGTGGTCGCAAATGCATGGATTTGCAGTGCAAGAAGAGTTTAAGATGGGTAATTTTCATCATGGTCTTGTGTTGTTCAAGCATGATTAGTATCATTTGCTTATTTTTTATAAGAATTACGTTTTTGAAAATCAAAGGTATGAAACCCAGTCCCGATGAAATCGGGATCGGGGAATCTGCCTGCTGGCAGGCAGGTTAAACCGATCCCTCGTCCCGTACCGAGGAACGAGGTCGGGATTAAACCTATAACTTTTTTGAATGGAATGACAAACGTCAGTTTGTCACCATTGTAACGAGACAAACTGACGTTTGTCATTCCATTCGTCTTAGAGCAAAATGGATAAAGCTATTTTAGTTGAGTTATGGCTAAAACAAAAAAACAAAAGATTGGCAAATGGGGTGAGGAGCAGGCTGCTCTTTTTTTAGTTGAGAATGGTTATGAAGTAATTGAGCGTAATTTTCACACTCGTCAAGGAGAGATTGATATAATAGCTTGGCATGAGAAAGAGCATTTTGGACGAACACTTTGTTTTGTCGAGGTTAAGACTAGAAGTTATGGAGTTGGTAGTGCGGAGAGGGCGACTGGTAAGGGTAAATTAAAGAAAATATTTTGGGCTGCCAAAGCATATTGCTTGGATCAAGATATTGATACAGAGAGGATTCCAATTCAGTTTGAACAGGTTAGTGTTTACTTTAATAAAAGCGCAGGAACGGCAAAATTAAAGTTGTTTGAAATACCAGCGTCTTGATTTGGTATGAAATTTTTTTATATATGCTATACTACCTTTACTTTTTGACATATTCATAAGCCTATGGATTTTTATCAAATTTTAAAATGGATTGGATTTGCACTCATTGTCAGTGGTATTTTGGTTTATCTTTCATCAAAAAAGATGATTAATTTCCCTTTCTCAAAATCAAAAACAGACAAGTCGCATTCAGGTAATTTCACTATGGATTTAACTGACCAGGCACAGGAGGGCAAGATAGACCCGGTGATTGGTAGGGAAGAAGAAATTATGAGAGTGACTCAAATTTTGACGCGTCGTAGAAAAAATAATGTCATTTTGGTCGGTCCTCCAGGAGTGGGGAAAACAGCAATTGTGGAAGGATTGGCTCTCAAAATAGCGACGGGGGATATCCCGAATGTTTTAAGAAATAAAAAAGTTTTTGTTCTTCAAGTTGCTGATTTAATTGGGGGAACCAAGTATCGAGGTGAGTTTGAAAAACGAGTAAAGGGGCTGGTGACCCAAATAAAAAATTCAAATCGTCAGATAATACTTTTTATTGACGAAATACACACTATCATGCAAACGAAAGGTGCTGAAGGTTCGGTAAACGTTTCAGATATCCTGAAGCCCTCTTTGGCTCGTGGAGAGCTTCAAGTGGTTGGAGCCACCACAAAAAAGGAATATGAACAATTTATAAAGCCCGACGAAAGCTGGGAGCGCAGATTTCAATCTGTCATGGTAGATGAGCCTAGTGTGGAAGAGTCAGTTGAAATCCTAAAAGGTCTGAAAAAGAATTATGAGCTTTATCACAAAGTTACTTTTTCTGGGAAGGCCATTGAAGCGGCGGCACGTCTTTCTGAAGAATATATCAAAGGACGCAATCTTCCAGACAAAGCGATCGATGTCATGGATGAAGCTGCTGCTATGGTAAATGTTCATGAAGAAGCTGCTCCTGATCATGCTGTGGCTCTTCTGTATGGAGCAGCGGGGAATATTTCTGAGGAACATGGTCTAGAGACAGCAAATATCAAAAAATTGAAAAAAGAATTATTAGATCTACGTAAGAAAGAATCCAATACAACTGACGATAAAAAAATGGCCACCTTACGCAAGCAAATTGTAAATAAAGTAAAAGATATTCAAAAAGAAGAATCAACAGTGATGAGAAAGAAAGGATGGCCAGAAGTAACTGATAAACATATCAGATCTGTGGTGGCAGATTGGGTGGGAGTCAAGGAGAAAGAAATACATTGATTTTTTACATATTAACTTAGTTAGATTTAATAATGATATCAGTTATTTTTTTGATTAAACTAAATATATTAATTCACATCATTCATTAACTTAAAAAAATATATGCCAAAAAAGAAAAAAGTAGAATCAAAAGTCGCAGTTCAATCAGTTGGTTCAATTACCAAAACCAAGATGGCTATAGCTGTTACATTTCTCGGTATAGCCGCTCTTGCTGCTGGGATGGTGCCTGGCAATTCATCTAAGGCTTGTGTGTCTGATGATATCCATGGTACAGACAAGTTGGCGCAAGTATGTCAAGGAGACACAGTGGCTTATGGCCCTCCAGGGATTGCCTTTTTATATATAAAGGGATTTAATGATTCAAGAGTGATAATTCATCCTCTAAAGCAATTGGATGACCCAGCCATCTATAGTTATGGCTCTGCTAGTAATTTTTCAGTAAATAAAAACGAGACAGTTCATTTTAGTGTTCCAAACTCACCCTATAAATATTCTCTCTACTATCGTGGAATGAATAAAATAGGACAAGCTATTTTGTATTTTGGTGTTGTAGAAGAAGGGCCAGAATTTACTTGCGAAGATACTGATGGGGGTGTTGATTATTACAATTTTGGAACGGTAACTGGCGCTAGTACAACTGGGGACATTATCACTGTTGATGATTATTGTTATGATCTGACTAAGTATACAAAACAAGAAGATGGTAGTTATAAGAAGTATACTAATTATAATTATGTGCTAGAATATTCATGTGGAGAAGACAACAAAGTTGTTTTTGATTACCACGATTGTGAAAGTGAGAACAAGTTGTGTGTAGATGGAGCGTGTGTGGCGACTTCTACTTTGCCTGCTTTTACTTGCGAAGATACTGATGGGGGTCTTAATTATGATACTTTTGGTAGTGTGAATTATGTTACTACGACTGGTGAAATTGTCAGTGCAGAAGATTATTGTATTCTTTATGCCGGCGAGTCTCTTATGGAATTTGCATGTGATGAGTATCCAAGTACAGGTAGTTGGTATAATTGCGCAAGTGAAGGAAAAATTTGTGAGGATGGGGCTTGTATATAAGACACAACCACTTCTACTCCAGGTGTAGCTAGTATAGTTAATTGTACAGATGCGGATGGTAAAAATTTTCAAGAAAAAGGATCAGTAACCATTTCCTATTCGGATGGTAAGACAGAGTATCATCAAGATTATTATAAAAATTTTGATGTGGTGGTAGACTATGCGTGTGCACATGAGATTTACGAAAGTATATCTCTAGAAGAAACTTATTTGGCAGAATTCAATCCTAGTTGTGCAATAGTATAAGGATCTGATTACTCTTGTCATGAAGGAGCATGTATAACTACTACTTCAACCAGCCCAACATCTACATGATCAGCAGAGATATTTTTTCTTGACAAAAATCATTAATCATGTTATCTTATCGTCATAAGACAGCATCTAATAGATGTTGTCTTTTTCTTAAAAAAATTCGAAATGAACTACCCCTCCGCAAGCAGCGGGGTATCAAAAGGTAAATATCTCGCGGCAAGCCGCGGGGAATTAACTCTCTCGTCCGCCTTGGGCGGATTAACCTAAAACAATATGTCATCAGAAATATCCAAAGCCATTCAGCATCTCTGTGATGCCAAAGATCTAGATTTTGAGGTCGTGCTTGAAGCACTCCAGACTGCCCTTGGTGCAGCCTATAGGAAAGATTTTGGTAATCGTCAAGGTAACTATCAAGTAAAATTTGATATTGAGACTGGTGATATGGAAATTTGGGATGAAAAAGAAGTGGCTGAGGATATAGAAGAAGAAGTTTTGGAGAGCGCTCAAGAAGAGCTATCTCAGTTGCGTGAAAAAGCACGGGCAGAAGATCGCGAACTTACTGAAGAGGAGACAGCTCATTTGCCACAGTTCAACCCAAAAACTCATATCATGCTTAGTGAAGCAAAAGAAATAAAAAAAGATGCAAAGATAGGTGAAATTTTAAAAATAGATCAAGAAATACCACATGATTTTGGACGAATGGCTGCCATGACTGCCAAGCAAGTGATTATCCAAAAAATTCGTGAAGCAGAACGTAATAGTGTTTTTGCGGATTTTCAAGATCAAGAAGGAAAGATTGTTCAAGGTGTAGTTCATAAGAGGGACAGATCTGGATCTGTGCTTGTGGATCTTGGTAAGATTATGGGTATCCTCCCGCAGACCGAACAAATTCGGCGTGATCACTATCGACCAGGTGTACGTATGAAATTTTATGTTGTGTCTGTTGGTATTGGAAATCGCGGTCCAGAGATCCAACTTTCTCGTTCTAGCATAAAAATGGTTCAGGCTGTATTTGAGCAAGAGGTTCCAGAAATAGCAGATGGAGATGTGGAGATAAAAAAGATTGCTCGTGATGCTGGGAATAGAAGTAAAATCGCTGTCTTCACTGATGATGACAGTATAGATCCTATTGGTGCTTGTATTGGGCAAAGAGGTAGTCGTATCAATACTATTATCGATGAGCTAGGTGGAGAGAAGATAGATGTCATCCAGTGGAGTGACAACCCCGAGGTCTATATCAAAAATTCTCTTTCACCAGCAAAGGTGGTAGAAATTGAAATAGATGAAGAGACCAAAGAAGTGGTGGCAAAAGTAGAACCTGATCAATTTTCACTTGCCATTGGGCGAGGCGGACAAAATGTGCGTCTGGCAGCAGAGCTTACCGAATGGAAAATAAATGTAGCTGACCAAGATGGTGAGCAAGAGGTAAGTAGTGAAGATGATGATGAAGAGAGTGGAGATTTGGAAAGTGATTCTGAAGAAAATGAAGAAAAGAATGAAGAGAATGTAGGTAGCCCAGAGGACGTAGAAGCTTCAGAAGAAGAGAGTGTTGATGAGTCTGAAGAAGAGCGAGAAGAAACCGACAAAGAAGAAGATGCGGAAACAGAAGAGAAGAAATAAAAAATAATTAACAAATAAAAAATTCTGGACAAACCAGAATTTTTTATTTGTTAATTCCAGACAGGAATAATCTTCATAGATGTGGTATAATTTAAAAGAATTTTTATGAAAATAAAGACAAAGCTTTCAATAAATTTATTGATGTTAGTCATAGTGATTTTGGCAATCTTTGTGTTATTCTCTTTTGTAAAAAAGCAAGAAAAGCAGATAAATGTGGTCATAAAAAATTTACATGAAAATAGCGCAAAATTATTTGAATTAAGTGTTTTGGGAGAAGACTATATATTTTTTGGTGACAGAGAAAAAGTAAATGAATGGAAGAAATTACATGGTGAAATATTATACAATATTGATTCCTTGCATTTTCCAAATAAAGAGGTGTCTATTTTGGTCGGAGAAGTGCGATCAGACATTTGGAGACTTTCTAGAATAATTGAAGAAGCTTTTGATATCTTTTCTTCAATCGAAGAAAGGGAAGGGCTGCAAAAAGCCAACAAAAGTGTCAAAGTAACTGTTTATGTTCTTGATGAGAATGAGTTGGCTGGCGATGATTTTTTGGAGGATAGTAACGTCACCTCGTCTCCTCTCGATATGAGTAATACAGAAGACAATAGTCCGACGGAGTCTGTGTTGCAAGATTTTGACCAGAAGATGCTCGCTGTAATGGAGAAAAATATAAAGATAGCCGCTTCTTTGGAAGAAAGGAGGCGCGTGTTGGGCAACAAAGTTGATAGAAATGTGTTGTTCACTTTGGCAATGGCTGGTACTTTTTTGGTAATCCTAAACATGCTAACTGTGCGTCCTGTATTGTTGGCGCTCATTACCCTAAAGAACGGGGCAATAAGGTTTTATAGAGGAGATTTTTCTCACACAATACCGGTGTATGGGGATGACGAAGTCTCTTCTGTGGCAAAGGCTTTCAATAAGACTGCCAAACAATTGGATTCTTTGTATAAGAATCTAGATAGAAAAGTATTGGAAAGAACTTCTGAATTGCAAAAATTTAAGCAAGCTGTTGATTCGTCTACCGATGGAATTATGATTACCGATGAAAAATTGGAAATAGAATATATCAATTCATCTTTCGTATCCATGGCTGGAAACAGAAAGAAAGAATTGATTGGTGGTAAAGCACTGAAATTGTTTTCTGGTACAGAAAATTACACTGAGATAAAAAAAGATATAGTTTCAAGTGTGATAAAAAATAAAATTTATACTGCCGAAGATATGCTTTTGGGTGAGAAAAATATTCCAGTGAGATTTGCTATATATCCAATACAACAAAATAAAGAAAACTCTCCCCATATGTTTGTAATTTTGGTGCAGGATATATCACATCTAAAGGAGATAGATAAAATGAAAACCGAATTTGTCTCCATTGCTAGTCACCAGCTACGTACACCTCTTACAGCTATAAATTGGCATCTGGAATTTTTGTTGGGAGGAGAAATGGGTAAATTACCAGATGACCAGGAGAAATTTTTGGGAGATGTATACCAGAGTAGTAAGAGGATGATAAAGCTGGTCAATGATTTGCTCAATGTCTCAAGACTGGAGACGGGTCGTTTGACCATAAATCCTACGAAAGTAGATTTGGTTTCTTTGATAGATGGCGTGGTAAAAGAGGTGGGTCCTCTACTTAGGGCGAGTAATTGTGAGGTGACTGTAGCCAAACCTGAAAATATGGAGCAGGTTTATGTGGATGAGTCACTTATTCGTTAAGCAGTTCATAATTTTTTGACAAATGCTATCCGATATTCTCCTAGAGGTAGAAGTACAATATACATAACAATTGAAAACGGTCCTGACGAAAATTATATCATCGGGGTAAAAGATTGTGGTATTGGTATACCAAAAGAAAGTCAGAAATACATCTTCCAAAAATTTTATCGAGCTGACAATGCAGTCGCGGTTGCGTCAGACGGTTCTGGTATCGGGCTTTATGTCACTCGCTTGATCGTGGAAGCTAGTGGAGGTAAAGTTTGGTTTTCTTCTGATGGGATTGACAAGGGTTCTACATTCTATTTCTCTATCCCTTACAGAGGGTCACAGAAAAATAAGGGTGTTGGTGGGCTGGTAGATTAATTGTTTTGTCTGTTTGGTCGTTTTCGTGGACAAGTTTTCATTTTCTGGTTATTATATGATATAATAAAAGTAAATTTGGTTTAAGTAAGACTTCATCGGGCCATCCCCGCAGCAAGCTGCGGGGTATTGGCAGAAAATCTTATTTCAACCAATGTTAGTTTTCACTTTTTCGATGCAAGCATCGAGGAATAAAACCGCTTAAAGATTAAAAATGTTATTTATAGATAATTCATTGTATGCCCAAAAAAGTACTGATAGCTGAAGATGAGATATTCTTATCGAAAGTGCTGTCCCAAAAGCTAAGGAACGATGGTTTTGAAGTTTCGGTGGCCAGTGATGGTGTGGATGCTATCACAAAAATAAAATCTGAAAAGCCAGATATCGTACTGCTGGATCTTATGATGCCACAAAAAGATGGCTTCCAAGTTTTACGTGAGGTCAGATCTGATCCAGAGATAAAAGATACTCCAGTGATTGTAGCCTCAAATCTTGGTCAAAAAAGTGACCAAGAACAGGTGGAGGCTATTGGGGTACAAAAATACATAATCAAATCAAATTTAACTATCTATCAGATAGTAGAAGAGGTGAAAAAGTGCCTAGAATAGATATTTTTACAATTAACAAAATTTGTTAATTTTTTTGTTTTATAACATTGACTATACCCGCCTGCCATAGCTATAGCATTGCGGGCAAGCTGATTAAAATACCTGCCTGCCGGCAGGGATTACACAGATACTAAAATAAAATGTCTCTAGTGAACTAAACACTTTGTGGCCCTGTCACAACTCCATTTTTTTAGATCTGATGTTCTGACTATCTGGTCCAGGTAAGGTTCATATTAGATACTAATTGGAGCGTCTTGATAAGCGAATGGTTGATTAATTATGGTCTTCATGATATACTCTCCCAGTTCACAAATAAACTAATATTTTATGACTGAATTTTTTCAAGTAATTCTCTACCAGCCGATTTTTAATTCTTTTGTCGGACTTTATAATATTATTCCAGATGTTGGTGTAGTCATTTTGATTTTGACAGTCTTGATTAAGACGGCACTTTTCCCAATGACCAACAAATCTATCAAGGCTCAGAAGGAAATGCAAGAACTCCAACCGAAGATGGAAAAGGTCAAACAAGATTTCAAAGGTGATCAACAGCGCATTGCCCAAGAGACCATGAAACTTTACAAAGAGCATAAGATCAACCCTCTTGGTTCTTGTCTACCACTTTTGATCCAATTGCCTATTTTTATTGCTCTTTACTATGTGCTACAGGCTGGGCTAGCAAATGAGAATTTTGATCTACTTTATTCATTTGTAAGTAATCCAGGAGAAATCAATCCTGTCACTCTCGGATTCTTTGACCTTAGTAAGCGTAGTGTGATCTTGGCTGTGATGGCTGCTGGGGCACAATTTTGGCAATCGAAGCGTATGATGGCTAAAAAACCACCAAAGACTGCTGGCAAAGGTGCCAAAGATGAAAACATGACAGCTATGATGGGCAAGCAAATGACTTACTTTATGCCTTTCATTACTTTGGTGATTGGTATGCAATTTCCTGGTGGTTTGACTCTGTATTGGTTCTTGTCTACTTTCATCATGGCTCTTCAGCAAGAAGTAATATTTCGTAAGAAGAGGCCGAAGGATGGGAAAGGTGTGGTAGAAGGGGAGATTGTTAACTAGCATACTTTGAATCAAGAAACTATCCCAACTATTTTGGATCTTATTTTCTTGGCCCGAAATCATAAGGTCGCAGACTGTCGGCTCCAAAAAAATAAGATCCAAAATAGTGTGTTTTGGCAGTTTCTTGATTCAAGGTAAATAATTTGTTAGCTGTTTTTAATACTATATTATTTAGTTAGTATCTAGATATGCGCATCACTCTCAAACAATTGAAACACTTGTCTGTCGAGACTTACTCTGGCCAGCAGCTCGGTCATGTCTCAGATTTAATTTTTGAGATCGATGGCCAACTTATAGCTCAGTATGTCGTCAAGTTTTCTTTTTTGAGCACCAAACAATATACAATTAATCGTGATCAGGTAGTCAGTATTGGGAGTGAAAAGATGATTGTTGACAATAGTGTCTATGCCGATAATGAAGATATAAAAAAAGAAGCAACTTCTCCAGTTCCAGAGCCAGTAGTGATGGCAGAAGAGGCTGGCAAATAAAGATTCAATTTTTAAAGCGAGGCCTTAACGCCTCGCTTTTATTTTATTTCCATTTCAGATAAACTAAGAGGTGGTAATATGAATGAAAATATTTTTCGACAATCTATCCTCAAGACTTTAGCTTATTTTGATATTTTTGATTATCCTCTGACTAAAGAAGAATTATATCGTTGGCTCTGGAGCACTGGTTCTGCAGATTTTAAATTGGATTACACTGATTTTGTTGGTAAGCTGTCCAAGCTTGTAGAGAGAGAATTTTTGGTTGGTGATAAGGATGGGTTTTATTTTTTGAAGGGTAGAAAAAATACCATTGCGAAGAGACAAAGTATCATCCCCATTTTAGAGAATAAAATGAAAATTGCTAAGCGAGCTGCCAAGAAGATGCGTTGGATCCCATTTGTCCGAGCAGTCTTTGTTTGTAATACTGTGGCCTCTGGAGGAGTAAGTGAGGATAGTGATATTGATGTTTTTGTGGTGATTAGAGAAAAAAGAATCTGGCTGACTCGTCTTTTGGCAACTTTGACTCTTTCCTTGTATCGACTGAGACGAAATAGAAAGGTAAGTAAGGATAAGATCTGTCTTAGTTTTTATGTTACCGATGATCACTTAGATATAGAAAATGTTGCTATTTCTGGTGAAGATATTTATCTCGTATATTGGCTTGGTCAGCTGGTCCCGATCTATGATCCAGAAAATGTATTGGGGGATATCCAAAAAGCCAATCAGTGGGCCAAAAAATTTGTGCCAAATATTTTTCAAGATTTCCTATTATCTTCACGTCTGCGAGTTGAAAATAATAAGTTTCAGATTGGCTTGCGACGATTCTTTGAAAAAGCTTGGGCTGGTGGTTATGGGAATTTACTTGAATCACAAGCTAAGGAAATGCAGAAGAGAAAAATGTCTCGGAATTATGACAGTGTCAAAGATGCTCCAGACAGCAGAGTTGTAATTTCAGATTCTATGCTGAAATTTCATGAGAATGATCGGCGGGAATTTTTTCGTAGAAAGTGGAAGCAGATTGTGGGTGATATAATTTAAGATTGGCATTATGGCCGAAGATTTAGCCAAAATTAAGTCAAGACCAGAAGAAGTTGATTTTACTTCTCCTTATGTAAAACATGTCAGAGAAAGGTATGAAAGGGAAGAGAAAGAAGCTGAATTGGTGCGCTATGAGCATGTTCCATTATTGGATTTTTCTCGCCACAAAGATTTATTTTTGTCTGGTCAAATAAAAATTGACCCGGCTATGTTACCAGCTCAACTGGATTTGGATTCATTGCGCGAAGAAGATGAGGACGATTTGTTGTTTTGGCTGGAGTCTACGACACCGCCCTATCATGGATTGGTAGAATTGTTCTACACCATAGTTCATAATGGCCAAGCTACTGCAAAATCAAGATTGATTCACAAGCTTTTTTTTAGACTAAAAAGTCAGATGCTTGGTAACTCTACAATTGCCAGGATCTTTATGCGTTATATTGATCTCTGTCCTGATGATGTCGCTTTGGTCAATATACGAGGTGGGCAGCCTGAAGCTGCTAGTTCGCTGACAAGTAAAACTTATAATTTTCGTGATAAAATAATTTTTGACAATTTAGTTTTAGATTTTGGCGTATGGGATAATAGTATATGTGATTTGATGAGTATGGCTGAAATGCCCGGCATGGATATAAATAAACTTGTCAATCAATTAATTTCCAATAAAAGGTATCATTTTTCTTTGACTCCTGTCCTATTTGACTTAGTGCAATCTGACAGAGTTGTAATTGATAGACTAGACTTATTAAGGTCAGAATTACACAGCAGTGGAATTCAAATTCAAGATTGGTTAGATCACTATGATGTTTATAAACATTTTCTCGGCTTTGACTTCGGCACTAAACTAATAAACCAGATTTTAGCCGAAAGACCCGGATCAGATTCCTTGATGAGGATTATTTTAGCTGATCCTGATTTTGGTCCGGATGATTTTAAGGAGTTTAAATTTAGAATTGGAGAAACCAGATTATTTTTGGATTTTACTAAAGAGTTGGTAGCGGCTGGTCTTTATAAAGCCCAAGAATTAATGGATGATATTGTGACCCATGATAAGCTTAGTGCTTGTCATAAGTTGGATCAACTACTCTTGATTGATGGTTATGATAAAGCTGGTTTTGTCGATCAGTTATTGAGTGACAAGATCAATTATCCAATTATAGCCAGACATTTATCTAGTATTTTGGCTTTACCAGAATTGGATCATGAATCAATAGTTTTTTCATTGTTGCAGGGTGACAATGTTAGAGATGTGCTCGTACAAAATTTAGGATTGTTTCTATCATTCCCACATTTGGACAAGGTAGGAATAGAGGAGATAATCTTTTCAGGTACTGAAATTAAGTCAGCCAAGCAAGCTGAATCCGATGAAAGGAAGGAGAAATTTTATTTGGCCCATGATTTGACAACTGCTCTCGCCGATGTAAGTAAATTAAAGGGAGTCCCAAAGGAACTTTTAGAAAAGATTGTATATTATTTTTTGGAAGCAGATACTCATGCGATAGTACTAATTAATAAATTACCTGAGTTAGAGAAGTTGGGAATATTGGACATGGATAAATTATTTAATAATATTTTGGAACAGGTTAATTGGCAAATTTTATTAACTCGACTTGATAGAATTTTTGGTTTAAGGTCAATTGATCAAGCCAAGCTAATTGATGGACTATTTGAGGACTTAGATTTTACTGACTTAGACGTTTATTTTCATCATTTTGCTAATTTAGATGGGATTGATTTATTGGAATTGGCTAATAGAATTATAACTCATAATAGCAGTGATAGTGCTATTATCTGTAGTTTGGCTCGCTCATCTCATTTTTTGATTTCAAAAGGGGTGACTATTCCTGGTTTTGCTTCCCTTTTGGTTGATGAAATAGGTTCTTCAGTATATAGGTTACTTGGTGATATGTCCGACTTATGTATGATTGATAAAGATTTCGATATTAATAATTATGTAAAATTCTTAATAGAATTAAATCATGATCGTGATTTGCAACACGATTGGGTTAGACTGTGGTACATAGCTGGACTTGATCAGCAAGGATTGGTTGATTATTTATTTAAGGGCACAGGTCAATGGTCTTTGGTGGAACATATGGAGTTATTATTAAACTCAAATGTGGTTATCCCCGAAAAATTATTGTGGCATTATAGTTTTAGGAAAGATGTGCATTTATCAGCCAGACATATTGTTCAGTTTTACCCTTTGATGGAAGAGTCGGCTAAGCAAGCTTTGCAAATAGATCCGGTTCGAGCTCTTTTTGAGGAGAGATATGATCAAGTGTATTTTTGGATGAAAATTAACATTGATTTGGGTCGCTCTGAATTAAATGAAGGATTTTTATTGGAAGAAAATTGTTATAAACAATACAAAATATTATTGCGGGATGGCAGATTTGAATCGGCCAATTATTTGCTGGGTTGTATGGCATTGTGTGGTTATGATACTTCCAATTTGACTAAGGTTAGTGAAGCTGACAGGCAAAGACAGCTTGAACACGATGATTCAGAAGAGATTTTTATCCATCAAAAGATTAAACGTATGGAAGGTTTTCGTAATATTCATGAAGAGGTAGCTTTGTTTTATATGATTAATTCTCTTATGAGTTTGGCAGATCGATTGGAGCGGTTACAACTATGGCAGGACAGTGCAAAAGCAGGTGATGTCATTTATATAAGAGACCTAAAAAAACAAATAGAGGAAATGGTACTCAATATTAAAGCAAAAGTGGGAACATATATTTGTCGGGCACTTAATGGTGAACTTGAAGAAGTTTTTGGTGTGCTGCAACGACAAAAAAACTTTCATTCAACTTATTTTTCTGATAAATATAAGTATAGATATCGTGTCTCCAAAGGAGAACTACTTGATATGCTAGCTTCGGCCAAAGCAGCTCTTTCCAGTACAAGCTGGAAAACATTTTTTGCTGGCCCGGTTTGGGGACGAGTGGCCGAAGCTGCTTATAGTCTTTATGCAACCGCTGATCCAAGACCGGTAGGGGCAGCTCTTGATGTAATATTTGATTTGCAACACAACTCTGGCTCTATTTTTAACAAGTCAAATTTAGTTTTTGATTTTGATGAATATAATCTAAAAAAAGTTCTGGATACAAAATTTGCTGCTGCGGATGTACGGGAGTTGTGGTCAAAATTTGGTGAATTGGGATTGGCTGATGGGGCTGAACTTGATTTGTGGCGTCAGGATTTGAACAAATTGGAAGCTATGGTGGCACGCTACAGTGGATCATCTGGTGTTAATGAGATCGATGTTGACAGACTAAAGCAGAGGTTTGGAGTGACATCTTAATTTTGTCTATGATGAGGGTATGATAAGTTTATTACCTAATCCTAAAAAAAATATAGAGAATGTAAAAAAAATAAGCCTGGAATATGCCTTCAAGCTTTTTTTGTGTTTATTTCTTTTCCTCCTCCCATGGCAAACCATCTGGATTTATCGTGAGCCATTTATCAATGGGGTGAAGTGGGAATATGGAGTGCTGGGGTATTATGGAACGGAGGTCTTACTGTGGCTGAGCGTTATCTTTTTCATACTTTGGTATGCTAAAAAGTTGCGGGTCAGACTTCAGACTTCAGACTTCAGACTTCGTCCCACAAAGGATAGACTTTTTATTTTGTCTGTTTTGATATTTTTGATTTATGTTTTTATATCTTCTATTTGGGCAGTAGATGGTGAGTTGGCTAGGCAACAAGCTTTCCGAATCATGGAAGCTTTTTTGTTGTTTTTCATGCTTTATCTTGGTCCTTTATCTTTTCGATCGGCTATCAAATGGTTTGTAGCTGGAGCTGTCTTACCGGCCATTTTGGGTATTTGGCAATTCTTTACCCAATCTACCTTTTCCTCGCCATTACTTGGTCTAGCTCTCCATGAAGTATCACAAGCTGGCACTTCTATTATTTCTGGTCCTGAGATCGGTAGGTGGTTGCGAGCATATGGACCGTTCAATCACCCAAATGTTTTTGGAGGATATTTGGTGGTTTTTGTAACTGTGTTGTTGGTTAGCGGTGCTAACACGCAACCTCCTCCTGACCTCCCCTTTCGAAAGGGGGAGATACTAGGAAAGAAGGCTCTATCTCTCACTTCTTATCTTTTGTGTATCACGGCTTTATTCTTGACCTTTAGTCGCTCAGCATGGCTGGCGTTCGCGGTATTGATATCGATATATTTATTCACCACCTGGCGAGAAAAAAATAAACAAAATATTTCAATTATCCTCGGCACTTTGTTATTACTATTTTCTCTGACAGCAATATTTTTACCCCTTGTCCAAAATCGTTTTTCACAAAATTCCAAACATGAGGTGCAATCAGTCTCCGAGAGAGTAGATGGTTATGTCCAGGCAACAAATTTGCTTAAGAAAGATCCTTGGTGGGGAGTGGGGGCAGGAAATTATACTGCTGAATTAATTAATCAATATCCAGATGTGCCGACATGGGCCCACCAGCCAGCTCACAATGTATTTCTTTTGGTACTAGTGGAGCTGGGATTAGTTGGCCTATTTTTGATATTGGTAATAATTTATTTTTTTGTCCGTCAGCAGTCATTAATGACAAAAAATCCTTACTTCTTATATCTTACTTCTTATATCTTACTTCTTCTTTTTGATCACTATTTATACTCTAGTTATGTAGGATTGATGCTTACAGCAATACTATTTGGGCTATTTTCTCGCTATTTACTCTCTAAAGGTGTCAGACAAGAGTAATTTTCCACAATTAATCCACTGCTTATGCACAATTTGGCTAAATTAAGCCATTTTTTGTTGTTGACAATAGTACTCTCCCATGAGAGGATGAATAGGCAAAAACCCACCGTTGGGGAATCGCGCAACCTACACGCTATAGAATCCGTGTTACTGACAGGCATCACGAATTCATATATAGTCGGTAGATTGGGCCTCCCCAACAGTGGGTTTTTTGAAAACACAGATTACTAAGGATTATACAGATTTTTGATCTGTTTTTTATTGTGGAAAACTGGACTTTTCTGTATACTTGACATTTTCAAAAGATAATGTAAAATAAGCTCTACTGTTATCACTCATATTATTAGAGTGATAAGAATTCAACACCCACAGGGCATTCACCTGTGAGGATAAGTAATATTTAATTAACATATGAATATCAAACCACTAGGTGATCATATCTTGGTCAAACAATTCAAAAAAGAAGAAGTAACTGCTTCTGGCATTGTCTTGCCAGATACAGTAGAAAAAGATAAAAAAGCAGAAGGAGAAGTAATAGCTGTTGGTCCTGGAAAAATGCTTGAGAATGGGCAACGTTCCGCTATGGAAGTTTCAGCTGGTACAAAAATTCTTTTCAAAAAATGGGGAGGAGACGAAGTAGAAGTCGATGGTGAAGAATATAAAATCATCAGCCAGGACGATGTCCTCGCTATTATCGAATAATACAAATAATCTAAGTACCTAATAACCTATAACCTAATACCTAAAATAATATGGCAAAACAAATTACATTTCAGGATGATGCTCGTGAAAGCCTTGTCGAAGGCGTTGATGCTCTTGCAAACGTAGTGAAAGTAACTCTTGGTCCAAAAGGACGTAACGTCCTTCTTGACCGTGGGTTTGGTGCACCGATCATCACCAAAGATGGCGTGACAGTGGCAAAAGAAATCGAACTAGAAGACAAGAACCAAAATGTTGGGGTAGAACTAGTGAAAGAGGTAGCTAGTAAAACAAATGATGTAGTTGGTGATGGTACCACCACCGCCACAGTCCTTGCTCAGGCTATTGTCCAACAAGGGATGAAGAATGTGGCTGCTGGAGCAAACCCTGTAGCTCTAAATCGTGGTCTTCATAAAGCAGCTGAAGCGATTGTTACTTTTCTAAAAGAAAAAGTATCCAAGCCAGTAGAAAAAGATGAGATCTCCAACGTAGCTTCAATCTCTGCCAATGATAAAGAGATCGGTACTAAGATTGCTGAAGCAATGAATGATGTCGGAGAAGATGGTGTGATCACTGTCGAAGAGTCACAGTCATTTGGTATGGAGATCGAGACAGTCAAAGGAATGAGATTCAACAAAGGATACGTCTCACCATATATGGTGACCAATGCCGAGCGCATGGAAGCTGAGTATCAAGATGCTCTTATACTTATTACAGACAAAAAGATTTCTTCTGTCGAAGATATCGTACCACTACTAGAAAAAGTAGCTCAGTCTGGCAAGAAAGATTTGGTAATCATTGCCGAGGACGTCGATGGACAAGCTCTGGCTACGCTTGTGGTCAATAAGCTTCGTGGTACATTTAACGTGTTAGCAGTCAAAGCACCAGGATTTGGTGATCGTCGCAAAGATATGCTGCAAGACATTGCGACATTGACTGGTGGTAAAGTGATTACTGAAGACTTAGGATTGAAATTGGAAAACGTCGAGCTGGTAGACCTTGGACAAGCTCGTAAAGTTGTCTCTACCAAAGAAAATACTACAGTAGTAGAAGGTAAGGGTGACGAAGGAGCTGTCAGAGACCGAGTAGCTCAGATTAAAAAACTTATCGAACAAACTGATTCAGATTTTGATCGTGAAAAACTACAAGAACGTCTTGCCAAATTGGCTGGTGGAGTGGCTGTCATCAAGGTTGGTGCTGCTACTGAGACAGAAATGAAAGAAGTAAAGCATCGCATCGAAGATGCTGTAGGTGCTACCAAAGCTGCTGTAGAAGAAGGTGTGGTGCCTGGTGGAGGAGTGGCTCTTATCCGAGCTATCTCTGCTTTGGAAAATTTGAATATGTCTGATGAAGAGATGCTTGCTGTAGGAATTTTACGTCGTGCTCTAGAAGCTCCTGTCCGTACTATTGCTAATAATGCTGGATTCGAAGGGGCTGTTGTAGTAGATGAAGTTAAAAAACACGATGGCAACTTCGGATTTAATGCTGCCAGTGGTGAGTATGAAGATCTCGTCGTCGCTGGAGTTATTGACCCGACCAAAGTGACTCGCTCTGCTCTTGAAAACGCTGTTTCTATTGCCGGTATGATTCTCACTACCGAGGCTGTCGTCACTGATCTGCCTAAGAAAGATGAACCAATGATGCCTCCGATGGGTGGTGGAATGCCGGGGATGATGTAAGATATGCGAATTGTACGAATTTATACGAATGACACGAATATTGTTGCTTAAGGTAGCATAAATAAGAGGCTCGCTGTGATGGCGGGTCTTTTTATTTTTTAAATATGTGGATCATAAAGAATGATAGCGTAGTTTTTTTTCGACATTTTTTATGGTATAATGATTACATATAATTTTTTGTTTACAAAATTGTGGTATCAGGGGACACAATAAAATTTTTTATATTCCAAAAAGAGGATTCTATTTAAGAGTGATTTTTTTGTCACTTTTTAATCTTTAAGCGGTTTTATTCCTCGATGCTTGCATCGAAAAAGTGAAAACTAACATTGGTTGAAATAAGATTTTCTGCCAATACCCCGCAGCTTGCTGCGGGGATGGCCCGATGAAGTCTTACTTAAACCAAATTTACTTTTATTTTATTTTATTTTTTGTGTAATCAGGTCGACATACAAAAAGTAAAGTAAATTTATTTCAAATACAATTAATTTTCAATTTGCCTAATTACAAAATATATGTCTGAAAAAATAAAACAACATTTCATTTCAATTAAAGATGCTCTTGGTTTGCATTTACCGCTTTATATAATTATTGGTTTATTGTTTGCTTTTGCACTGTGGAGTGCGTGGCTTCCTAATTTTGTTGGTAGTGATGTCAGTGATGCTCATGCGATCGATTTTGTTGCTGCTACCAACATAGCGAGTGTTAGGAGTACTTCCAAAAATCAATTGTTAAATATAAATGGGAGTTACTATCTAATGTTTTCAAGCTCTACCAATGCTGGCAATACTACCCATCATTTATTCATGACAATCTCAGCAGATGGAACAAGCTGGAGCACTCCTGTTCAAGTGACAGACAATACAGGTCCTCTATATAATAATTCTACTCACTATAATGGAAATGTTGCATTTGAATATAATTTGAGGGGAGGTTATTTTGGTCTGGCTTATTATGATTCAGGATCACAGATAAACTATACAACATCAAGTGATGCCTTATCTTGGTCTGCAACTACGACTGTCTCTACTGCATTAGCTGACAATGTTAATGGCGACGAACCAATGATTGGGTTGGCATTTGCCACCTCATCTGATCTTACAGCTCTTGTATACAAGAACGCAGCAAACAATACTTTGGAAATAGCCACCTCTTCGCTGGGTTCTGTATGGACGAATACAACTATTGATACTAGAAATCTTAATTCTATTTGGGCTGGGGGTGTCAAAAGTCTGGAAGCTGGTATCAGCGGTCCAGCCAATAGTCAAGTTATCCATGCTGTGTATGCTCTGTCAAATGATCCTAGTGACACTTCTCATGTAATATATGCTTCCTCGACCAATGGATTGACTTGGACTACTACTACACTTTCTCAAAATGATATGGCAGGTACTGATCTGTTGAGGGGTGGGCCGATGGTGGCGTCTAATATGAATACTGGAGGGCGTTGGGGTGTGACATATCCTATTAATGAAGAATTTGTTCTCTCTTCTCCTTTTCCAGTAACAAATACTATTATATATGCTGAGCAACAGTCTGATTACACCTGGGTCACTTCAACAGTCGCAACCAATAATGCGTATAACCTTACAGGTTATCCTACTTATTCTTCTGATTTGATTTTTATATCAGATACAAACCCTTTATTTACCTACATAGATGGTGGACTAGACAAAACTGCTTACCCTTATATTGCAGTAAACACAAGCACCTTTACGACATCCAGTATCAGCAGTTCTTCGTTTAGCACAGGATCGGACCTTGCATTGGCTTATGATGTTTGTGCCAGTGAGGTTGGTGTGGTGATTGTCAGGTATGGAGATGGTACAACTGGTGGGATGCAATTTACAACCAGCTCCCTATCAGATCCAGACGGAGCACCAGATTGTAGTGTGCCGGCCGCCACCGCCACAGGTGAACCAGCCGATGCAGATACATATGTCCCGGTGGATGTATTTGTGAGAAGAACATTTGACACCAATCTTAATCCAAGTACGGTTACTACAGGGAACGTGACTTTGAGAGCCAATACAGGTAATACTCAATTAGGAGCTCCGACAGGAGCAAATTTGTGTGAATCTGTCATGCTTGAGAATGATAATATGGTTGCTTGTGATCACCTTTCTGATCTTCAGCCTTTGGCCACTTCTACATGGTATACATTTACTATATCGACAGGAGTACAAAGTGCCGTGGGAGTATCTTTGGCTTCTGATATAACCTACTCATTCCAGACAGGTGAGTTCACTCCAAGCAGTGACAACACGCCACCTTTTGTTCAATCTAGTATTCCTGCCCCAGGGTCAACAAATTTTCCTACTAATGGAAATATTATTGTTGAATTTCCGCATGCTATGGCCATCACTGGATTTGGGTCAGTTACTAGTAGTGCCAATGTCACTCTGGAAACTGTAACAAATGGGCAGGGGTCTGGCACAAATATCTGTGCTAGTGCTGGATGTACTTTTTCCTGGGACGCGACCAATAATCTTGTGACAGTCAACCCAGCTACAAACTTTACAGCAAACACCCAATACCTACTTACAGTAAAGACAACAGCTACCAATTCAAATGATGTAGCTTTGATTGGTAGTTATATGGCCTTTTTTGAGACAGGTGCTGGTGCAGATTCTACTGCTCCTACACTCTCATTTATGCAGCCAGCATCTAGTACCACGGATGTTATCTTGAATACTTCAGAAATAGTTTTGTATTTTTCAGAAGGGTTGGATGCTAGTACTGTCAATCAAACTAATGTAAAAGTATTCAATGACAATAATGCAGACTTTTCTATTGATGCAGGAGAACAATGGGCTAGTGCGTCTTCTAGTTTACAATACGAGAGTCATGACAATTCTATTCACATAGGAGTTAATGGTATTCTTCTTCAAAATAAACAGGTCTGCGTCCAATTGACAACAAGTATTACTGATTCTGTGGGAGTTGCCTTAGGAAGTACGACCACCAGGTGTTTTACCAGTATAAACCAAGCATTTGTTGCCACTGCTCCGACAGTCTTATTCGCAGATGCAGATAACTATAACATGTGGATTGAATTTGATATTCCAGTAGATTCTACCAGTGCAGTCACAAAAGCTAATTATAATATCCAAAGTCCAATAGGAAACCAATTGAATTTGGCTAATGCTACTCTTACCTACAGACCAGAAGCTCGTGCTGTGGATATTAGTGGTCTTGGTTTGCAGACTGGTCAGAATTTCAAGGCTACTATCACAGGTGTGCAAGATCCTAGCTTGAGTGAGACGATTGCCAACGATGGTATTGGGAATGTGGCCCAAGGGGTGGTACTCAATTCTACAGATACTGGAGGGTTCATTGGTGGATTTGATAAACCTGATTTTTTTGAAAATACTGACTTTGGTGACTTTTGGTTAAAGCCAGAAATGTGTGGACCAAGAACACCAATCGGTAATGTGACGACTACATTTGAATGTGAATTCCCGGCCCCAGCAGCATTGGCTTCTGGTTCCAATTTTATTCTTACTTTTCCTGCCGGATTTGATATAAACTATGCCACAGCTCCAGCTTCTACCACATCTTATCTCAATAGTGATTTAAATGGTCATGCCACCAATGTTCCTCTGATAGACACGATTGTTACCAATACAGTTGCCAATACTATTACAGTATCTACCACTGCTGCTACCATTGCTGCAAACGATCAAATCGCTTTTGAACTGGCCAATATTAGAACTCCGTCCGCACCTGGCCAAAAGCAGATGAGCATTGTTGTCAAAAATGAAAGCAATATCAAACAAGGACAAACCATAAATCCTGCTCCATTTACAATTAGTGAGGGTGGGGCGCTTTCAATATCTGGTACAGTGTGTAAAGGATCAACCTCTGGAGGAAGTTGTGATGTGGCTGGTGACGATACGGCAGTGGCCAGTGCAAAAGTATTTCTTGACTCTTTTGGTTCTTTTGGCGACGGAGGTGTGATGGGTGGACATATGGAAATCACTACTGATGCTAGTGGAGATTTCACCTTTTCTGGCATCACTGCTGGTCAATATGGGCTCGGTATGTTTATAGATCCGAATAATAGTGATTTTGATGGTACTGCTGGTGGGGGTGGATTTATGGAAATTACAGTCACTACCACCAATTTTGTCGATGCTGATTTCAAACTTATTGATATAGATACTGCTGGCACAGGACAGACTTTGACTGTCAATGTTACTGGTGGACCGGCTAGTGAAAAAGTAGATGTTTTCTGTTTTGCTCCTGGAGATTATCAATTTTCTGCTCCAATAATAAAAAATTTGACACTTGATGGAAGTGGAGCTGGTAATACAACTCTTACCCTAAACCAGAACACCAATTATGAGTGTAGTATGGGTCCTCATATACCTTTTGAATCTTTCAGTAGTGGCGGCCCTCCCCCAATACCGGATTTCACCTTTATGCCTCCTCAACCACAGGTTGTCAATGTTCTAGAAGCTAATTTGTCCATTACATTTGCATTGGAAACAGCTGGTAGTCAGATTATCGGAAAAGTGGTGGATGGTAGTGGAAGTGGTATTGCTAATGTTTTTGTAGATGCTTTTCCTCCTTTTGGAGGAATAGACGACAGTGGATCTCACAAAGAGATGAATGGTAGCTTTACACAAACCAAGAGTGACGGTACTTTCACCCTCAATGTTATCAATGGTACTTATGAAGTTGGATCTTGTGCTCCTGGTATGCCTTGTACCCCCCCGATCGAAGTGACAGTGAAAGATGATACAAGTAATGTCGGTACAGATAGCAACTCTACTGCAGATGTGTATAGTGACGGGACTCTCTTGACTGGTGTTGGTCTAACTCTGGCCATGGCCAAGAGTGGTGTTACCATAGCTGGCCAATTGCAAGATGAGAATGGCAATGTCATTAAATATGGAGGTGTTGAGGGTATCTTAGTAGCTTCTTCACCGACACCGACATGTGATTCGTTCGTACCAAATGGCAGTCATGTATTTTCACCGACTGATAGTTCTGGTAATTACACACTCTATGTTTCAAATGGTACTTGGCGTGTATCTGGGTTTGCTCCATCTTATGGTGAAGTAGGTTGTAGTATTATTACTGTTTCTGGGGGCACTAGCTTATCAAGTCAAAATATCAAAGCCACTGCTGCAGACTACGGCACTATATCTGGTACGGTTACAAAAAATAGCACAGCCGTAGGCGGAGCCTTTGTCAATTGTTATGGGCCAAATGGCGGAAACCAAAAAGTGAGTGGTTCAGATGGAGCGTATTCTATGAAAGTAAAGGCTGGAACATATAGTTGTCATGCTTTCTTGCCGGGAGCAGGTGACTTTCCAGAGGCTACCGGGGTGGTTGTGGCTAGTGAAGGGACTGCTACAGAGGATTTCACTATGGGTAATCCAGGTACTATTACAGTAAATCTCGGGTCTGTTACTGATGCGTTTTGTGATGCTCGTGATAGCAATGGAAAAGGAAATGGTACAGGACAGAATAGCTCTGGAGTCTATAGTATCAATGTGCCGGCAGGTACATACACAGTGAAATGTGGTAATCCGAGCATAGGTGGCGGACTCTCTGGTACAGCCACGGTAACGGCTGGAGCTACTACTGCAGTCACACTTACTCCACCGACACTGTATACAGTGACAGGACGAGTGACCGATGGAACTAATAATCTTTCTGGTGCCAGTGTGACCTTTATGAATATAGATACAGGAATAGTCGTTTCTCAGCAAAGTGATGGGACTACTGGTAGTGATGCGAATGTGTCTGCTTCGCTTCAGGCTGGAACCTACGAAGTAGTGGCATCAAAATCAAATTATGTAGACGATAGCACTACAGAAACTATTACAGTATCTGCTAACACAACATTTACTACTCGTGCATTAACAAAAGCAGCAGCATCATTAGCCATTACGGTTCGTGACTCTTCTGACAACAATTATTCTGGAAATGCAAAAATAGTGGCCACCAAGTCTGACGGTAAGGTTGCTGTTGCAGATTCTGATATTTCGGTCACTAGTGGAGCCAATGCTACTATGTACCTTACAAATGGAACTTGGTCGCTTGTAGCATATGGAGATAATGGAAAGCAATCAAGTGCTCTGTCTGTCGTTGTTACAGCTGACACTCCGGTTCCAAGTGCAGCAAATATGGATCTTGACACTGCCATTAGTGGCTTTACCTACAAAGAACCAAAACAACAATCTGTCACCCTAACTTCTGGAGGAGTATTTAAGGATAGTAATATTGGAGATAATTTTGAGGTGAATATTCCTAGCAATGCTTTGTCAACTTCTGACTCTACTGCTGGAACAGTGGAGACTTCCTATGATCCTACTTCAGCTATAGACACGCCCGGGAAAGATTTTCTTGGAGAGGCAGCTATATCTATTACTCCAAAAACTTCTTCAGGAAAAGAAATTAAGAATTTGGCAACATCTGGTCAGACCGCTACTGTAAAAATACCTTATGATGAGTCAGACGTGCCAACTGGTGTAGATGAAGAAGATGTCAAGTGTGGGATATGGAGTGAGTCAGCTGGTGATTGGGAAATAGTTCCTACCACAGTTGATACTACAAATAATACTCTGACATGTCAGTGGTCTCACTTTTCTATAGGAGGCGCAGTGGCCAGTACTGGTGGCGGAGCGACAGCTTCTCCTTCTACAGGATCTTCTGACTCTTCTTCCTCTTCGGGTGGAGTGCTCGGAGTCAGCCCGCCAACAGTAAATAGTTTTGTGATCAATGGCGATGAAGAAGAGACAGACAGTCTTGAGGTCGATTTGTCTTTTGATGTGGAGAACGCTGAACTAATGGTCATCTCAAATAGTAGTGATTTTGCCAAATCATCTTTTGAGGACTATATGTCAACTACCACTTGGACATTGACCGAAGGGAATGGCACAAAACGAGTCTATGTTCGATTTAGGTCAGAAGAGGGGGGTCAAGTCACTGTTTCAGATACGATTGTACTTACTGGTCAGGAATTTGATCAGTCAGCAGAAGAAGAGGCTTCTGCCATAGAAGAGGATGTGAAAGCAACATGTGCATTGCCTGTTGGCAAGGCTTATAAATACGAAGGAAGTCCTGGTGTCTACTATATTACTGAAGATTGTACCAAACGTCCTTTCAAAAGCGCGAGCAAATTCTTCACCTATTTTGATTCTTGGGACGATGTAAATCTTGTTGAAAAATCAACTTTGGATGCCATGACAGACGATACTCTCGGCTTCATGCCATGGGGTCCAAATTATGATCCAAAATATGGTGCTCTGGTAAAAATTGTCAAAGATCCAAAAGTTTACTTACTTCTTGGGGCCGATAAACACTGGATTACTTCAGAGGTGGTATTTACTGGATTGAAATATGTTTGGAATTGGATAGAAGATGTGGCGGAAAGTCTCTTGGATAAATATAATAGTGCAGGTGAAATTGACTATACAGATCATCATCCAAATCATACTATTATCAAGTATGAGGATAGTTCTAAAATTTACAAGTTGGAGCCAAATCCAGAGAATGAAGATTCGCAAGTAAAACGGCATGTGAAAGATATGGAAGCTTTTGATTCTCTTGGCTTTAGAGAAGACAGAATAGTGGAGATAGATGATGAGGAAGTCTATGATGATGGAGAAGTGTTGGAGGTATCGGCTGATGATGAAAATCAGGCCAAAGTGTTGGGAACAAAAATAATCAATTTAGAAAATAATTTGACTGTGGGAGATCAAGGAGAAGAAGTCCAAGTTCTTCAACAGAAATTACGTGAATTAGGTTATTTTGACTACCCACAAAATACTGGTATATACGGGACTATTACAGTAGAGGCAGTAAGGGCTTTTCAATCTGACCATGGATTATCAAGTGTGGGGGTGGTCGGTCCAGAGACAAGAGCCTTACTCAATTCTCTCTAAATTCTTTCTGGCTCTCAAAAAACAATCCCTATGCTAGGGATTGTTTTTTTGTTATAATATTTTTGGTCTGGGTTTCTATATAATCATATAATTTATGAAAAAAATAAGATTAGCTATTAATGGTTTTGGCCGGATTGGGCGGCATGTTTTTAGAGTTGCTTTGGAAAATAAAAAGATTGAAATAGTGGCTGTCAATGACTTGACTGACAATAAGACTTTGGCCCATCTTCTCAAGTATGATACAGCTTACCCCACTTTGCCATACAAGATAAGTCATGATGAAAAAAATATTATTGTGGGGAGAAAAAAAATAAAAGCCTTGTCTGAAAGAGACCCAAAAAAATTGCCTTGGAAAAAATTGAAGATAGACGTGGTGATAGAATCAACTGGTGTTTTTCGTACCAAAGAATTGAGCAGTCTCCATCTCAAGGCTGGAGCAAAAAGGGTGATCATCTCTGCTCCTAGCAAAGGAGGCGGGGTCAATACTTTTGTAAGAGGAGTAAATTCTGAAAATTATAAGACAGATAAAGTCATTGACATGGGATCATGTACTACCAATTGTACTGCTCCAGTGGTCAGTATTATTGACTCTGCTTTTGGAATTGAAAAAGCAATGCTTACGACTGTCCACTCATATACCGCTGATCAAAATTTACAAGATGGTCCGCACAGAGATCTGCGTCGAGCGAGAGCTGCTGCTCAAAACATGATTCCGACTACGACAGGGGCAGCCAAAGCCACGACCAAAGTCATTCCGTCTTTACAAAATAAGTTTGACGGTATTGCCGTTCGTGTCCCCACAATTTCAGTTTCTCTTACTGATTTCACTTTTGTTTTGAGTAGAGATGTGACAGTCGAAGAAGTAAATAGAGAGTTAGCTAAGGCTAGCAGACAAAAACATTGGCAAGGGGTGTTCACTGTCACAGATGAGCCTTTGGTCTCCAGTGATTTTATTCGAGATTCTCATTCATCTACTGCTGATCTCGGCATGACGAGAGTAGTGGACGGAAATCTGGTCAAGGTGGTCGCTTGGTATGATAATGAGTGGGGCTATGCTAGTCGGTTGGTGGAGATGGTGAGCGGGTGGATGTAAGACTTAAGATTTTATGATAAAACATATTTGGTTTGATGTGGAGAGGACTTTGTACAAAGTGACGCCAGAGCTGGAGGAAGCTCATAAAGAGTTGCGATACCAGGTATTTGCAGACGTGCTTGGTAAAGTTAAGACTGAAGAAATTGGAGAAGAATATAAGAGATTGTACCAAGAGTTTGGTGCAAATTCTCTTGTTTTTTCTAATTCAGGCAAAGAGTCTGATTTTTGGGCAAAAACATTGGCAAATTTAGACGTCACTCAATACGTAGAATCAGATCCAGCTATGGCATCCACTATCCAAAAATTAGCTGACAAAGTGCCTGTATCACTTTTTACAAATTTGAATATTGATCGCACCAAAGATATTTTAGAATTTCAATCAATTGAGCAAGAGGTGTTTACTCATATTCTCACCGGTGACGATGTGGTGCGAAGGAAGCCTAATCCAGAAGGGTTCTATAAAATGATTGAACTATCCAAAGTTCCGGCTGATCAAATTTTGTATGTTGGAGATAGGGTGGAGACAGATATTCTGCCTGCAAAAAAATTAGGGATGCAGACTTGCCTAATTTATAGTAATTCTCCGGAGGCAGATATTTGTGTAGAGATATTTGTAGGTCTTTTAGGTGTTTTAGATATATAAAAAATTAGTACCAAAAAATTATGTCTATCACCCATATTTTTTTCGACACAAACGATACACTCTACCACAGTCCAGAATTTGCTAAGGCTCAGGAAGAAAGAATATTCCAACAACTTTCTGAAGTAAAACAAATTCCTCTGGGAGAAGCAAAAGAATTATTTCAGCGCACTAAAAAAGAATTGAAAAATACCATAAGCCATGTCACCAAGGTTGCTGTAATGATGGAGCTTGGAATTAAAAGACAAGATATGCAAGAGTATCTGGCAGATGTGGACCCAGCAGATTATCTACAGCGTGACGAGAGGTTGGTAAAAATGATTGCAGAACTTTCCCAAAAATATACTCTAGGGATAATTACCAATGTGCTGAAAAGGTTTGTGATTGATATTGTCGGAGTTATTGGTTTAGACCCAGGTCAATTCACTCATATTGTTTCTGTCGATAATACAAAGAATAGCAAGCCTCACCCTGAGCCTTTTGAAAGGGCGATTGAATACCCCCATAATCCACTGACGAAGTCAGTGGTCACCATCCCATCGAAG
>CAYFPJ010000009.1:0-44079 GCA_964344965.1 uncultured Gammaproteobacteria bacterium
ATTCTATGCTTAATTCCTCACCGAGGCAAGCCTCGGTGTATATAGAATAAAATCCCGACTAAGTCGGGATTTTTTATTTACTTACAAAAAACTTCAAGTCTCCACCAAAAAATGCTATACTTTCTATGCTTTGTATTTCATCTTTGAATGAGTCGTTGACAAAAATAAAACTTTCTACTTTTTAACTTTACAAACTTTTTACTCTACCTATGACCACTCCCATCCATCACATCCACAAAAGAAAGCGGATTCACCAAAAACACGAAAAATACCCACATCCAAAAAAAGGAAAGAGGTATATTGATCGAATTGTTTATATATTTGGTATAATTGGCCCACTAACTGGCGCTGCCCAATCTTACAAAATATGGAGCCTCAAAGAAGCAGCTGGACTTTCTATAATCATGTTTGGTTTTGGAATATTGAACGATATGGTCTGGATTACGTATGGAGCAATTCACAAAGAAAAACCAATTATTTTGATGTACTCTCTCTGGTTGGTGGTAAATATAATCACTGTTGCTGGTATTTTAGTGTATGGATAGTTTTTTATTAATTTTATTCACCATTGCCAAAATAACACTACTCCAATTGTTAGGAATTTTTGGAATATTTTTTTTACTCGGTTATATATTATCCTTTATTCAAACTACCACGCATCGCAATTATCGCGATACTGTAGGATGGAAAGGAATTTTATGGACTGCCTGGTTTGGGACGCCAATCCATGAGCTGGGGCATATCATCTTTGCTAAAATATTTCGCCATAAAGTAAATTCTTTTCGTATCTTTGCTCCAAATGAAGAGACTGGGGGGCTAGGTCATGTAGACCATTCGTACAGTAAAAAAAGTGTTTACCAATCAATTGGTAATTTTTTCATCGGGGCTGCACCTATGATTTTTGGGGGCATAATTCTTACCTTACTTGTCCACTTCGTTTTACCAAATGGAAAAGAGGTATTAGGGCCACTCATGTCTGAGACTCCCGCATTTGGAAATATCTGGCCAGCAATAAAAAATATCTTTACAGGCCTTTTCACTGTAGAAAATATGACATCGTGGAATTTTTGGCTTTTCCTCTACATTTCATTTTGTATTTCTTCCCATATGGCCCCCAGCAAGCAAGACAGAGTTGGGATGTGGAAGGGTTTTGCCTGGATTGTAATTTTGTTTCTAATTATCAATATATTTGCAGTGCTTTTGAAAGTCGATCCGACCAATTATATCCTAAAAATAAACCAATATCTAAGTATCTTCACGGCTATATTTATCTATGCTACAGTGATTTCCCTCTCTCATCTGATTATTTCTGAAATATTTTTGTGGCCTTGGCAAAAATTAAGAGGAAGATGATGCTTACTTGATAAATACCTGATTTTACTGTATGCTTTCCCAGCATACTTTTTATATATAACTAATACTATGGAAGAACAAAAGAATACTTTCGAGCTAAAAAAAGGGCTAGCGCAGATGCTAAAAGGAGGAGTAATTATGGATGTAGTAAACGCTGAGCAAGCCAAGATAGCTGAAGAGGCTGGAGCAGTCGCTGTCATGGCTCTTGAGAGAGTGCCTGCTGATATTAGGAAAGATGGTGGTGTAGCTAGAATGAGTGATCCAAAATTGATTAGAGAAATAAAAGCAGTTTCTAGCATCCCAGTGATGGCCAAAGTCCGCATTGGTCACTTTGTGGAAGCACAAATCATAGAAGCTTTAAAAATTGATTATATTGATGAAAGTGAAGTACTAACTCCTGCTGACGAACAACTTCATATTGATAAAACAAAATTCAATATTCCTTTTGTCTGCGGGGCTACTAATCTTGGAGAGGCTCTCCGAAGAATAAACGAAGGAGCAGCAATGATCAGGACCAAAGGTGAAGCTGGCACTGGTAATATAGTAGAAGCGGTTCGTCACTGGAGACTTATTACCAAAGAAATGGAAGATTTGAAAACAATCGACAATTTGGAAGAAAAAGCAAAGGAAATGCGTGTTCCAGTAGAGCTGGTACAGCAAGTGAAAGAACTTGGTAGATTGCCAGTAGTGACATTTGTGGCTGGAGGTCTGGCTACCCCAGCTGACGCCGCCATGATGATGCAGATGGGAGCTGACGGAGTGTTTGTCGGATCCGGCATCTTCAAGTCTTCCAACCCAGCCAAATACGCCAGAGCAATCGTGAAAGCTGTGATGAACTACGACAAACCAGAAATATTAGCTGAAGTATCAGAAGGACTTGGTGAGGCTATGCCTGGTCAGGAGATTGATAAACTTGATGTAAAATTGGCTGAGCGGGGGTGGTAATACTTATGACTATCGGAGTACTCGCAATTCAAGGGTCAGTGATTGAGCATCTTCGGATACTTGATTTGTTTGATGTTGAAAAAATCGAAGTACGCACAAAAGAAGATCTCGAAAAGTGTGATGCCCTTATTTTACCTGGCGGAGAAAGTACAACTATCTTGTCTCTTCTGGATGAATATAAGTTAGATAAAATAATTGTTGAGAAAGCAAAAGCAGGAATGTCAATGTACGGTACTTGTGCTGGGATGATTATTCTTAGCAAATTAGGGTTGATAGATATCGAAGTAGAACGCAATGCTTACGGCAGTCAGCTAGACAGTTTTGAAACCACCATCTATGATGTGGATAAAAATCAACTTGGTGCAGATAATCTAAAAGCAATTTTCATCCGCGCCCCAAAAGTTATTTCTGTTGGTGACAATATCAACGTCCTAGCAAAATATAAAAAAATTCCAGTACTTTTACAACAAAAAAATATTTTAGTCTCCTCCTTTCACCCAGAGCTAGCTGGTGAGAAGTCAATTTATAAATATTTTCTAGACAGAATGTGTGAGTAAAAAAACTCCTCCCTTTTTGGGAGGATGGGGAAAATACTCTCCCCCCGGTAGGGGGAGCTAGAGGGGGTTACTCATAGCGAAGATAAAATCTTTCTCCCACGATAACCCCTCCTAACCTCCCCTAAAAGGGGAGGAACATATTTTTTATATTTCCAAACCTTTCAAAACCTCTACAACATCCTCTCTTATACTATCATCCTCATCAACATAGGCGGCCCTCAATACAAATATTTTATCTTCACTAGATACTACATAATAATCCTCTTCCAAAAATATTCTTGCTGAATAAGACAGAGCTTCTAAGTCACCATATTCTTCCAAATCATACTCCATCTCTTCGTCAAAATTGGATAGATTATCATTTTCTAGAGCCCAATCCAAAGCCGATAATTCATCTGGATTATCATAAACAATCGAAGTAATCATCGGGAAGCCCTCTGCTGGAGCACCTCCGTTTTCTTTACTTTTTTGGGTAAGCTCTTCTAGATCCTTAGGTCTAGCTAAAATAACTATTTCTTCAGCACCTCCATTTGGTTCTGCGACCACCTGATTTACTATATAGTTTGACGGAAAATTAAGAGTGTATTCATGAACAGGACTAGTATAATTTTTAGCAACATCTTCGACTGGTTTTTCGTCTTCTTCCATTTTTTCTTTGGCTTCTGCCAAATCTTCTTGAATCTCAGTCAGACTACCCTTGAGTTTGTTTTCCAATTCAGAAATATTGGAAGTGATAGAGTCAGATTGTTGTTTTTGGAGCAAATAAACACCGGCAATAGCGACGATGATAATTACAAAAAGAATCGTCACTCCCCCGCCACTTGATTTTTGTCTTGGTGGATGAGACTTGCTGACCGGAGCAGTTGACTTTCTGGAAGAAGTAGAATTGCTAGCTGTTTTTCTTTTTTTAGGAGTTCTTTTTGGTGTTCCCTTGGGAGGTGATTTTGTTGGCATATATTATTAATTTTCTAAATTTAGCAACTCTATATTACACTATTTTTTATTTTTTGGGAAATAAAATGTAGTTACTGTCACATTTTTATAGATGCGGAAGGAGCGGGATTCCCGTCTTCGCTCTCCTTCGTCGAGCTATGACGGGTAAACTCATCTGCGGAGAGGGGGGGATTCGAACCCCCGATACCCTTTCAGGTATACCGCCTTTCCAAGGCGGCGCACTAGGCCACTATGCGACCTCTCCATTACAAGAATGCAAAAGGACAATACCAAAATATTGCCCCTAAGTCAATATAAAATTTATCTTGCCCTAAACTCATTTATAATCTGCAAAACAGACTCCTCGTTGTCAACAATCTGATAAAGCTCGTCATCTTCATCAGAGACCGTCTCTAAATCATGAACAAAGATCATCTTGATAATCTCGTGTAGGGACTGCCAGTATTCTCGTCCAAAAAGAATAACAGGGACACGCTGCATCTTGCCAGTCTGTATAAGAGTCAAAACTTCGAAGAGATGATGAAGAGTGCCAAATCCACCAGGATAAAAGATAAAACCTTTCGAAGGAGCAGTGACGATCAGCTTGCGAGTGAAAGGAAACTGAAACATAATAGACTTCATGACATAAGAATTCATCGATGAACTACCGTATACTTTTAGACCAATACCTATAGATTGCCCACCAGCTTCCATGGCCCCTTTGTTGGCAGCTTCGCTGATCCCAATTCCCCCACCAGTTACTACGCTATAGTCATCCTCGGCTAGCATCTTGCCCACTCTATAAGCAGATTTATAAAACTTACTATCTGTATCAATATGCCTGGTGCCAAGCACAGTCACATCTTCTACCAGACCAGTAAGAAATTCAAATCCCTCGACTAGTTCAGCCATGATGTGAAATATTCTCCAATCAATATTCTTTTGGCCACTGTGAAAATTAATAGCTGACATGTCACAGGTTGTTGGGTCTACTCGGTCACCATCAATTATCTCGATTGCCTCTTCTGCAGTGTCGACAATTGTCCATTCTTCGACATGCTTTAATTTTTCTGGATCTAGGACACAGCACTGGTCTTTGAGAAATTTGACGATTGGTTCCCAGTATTCTCTACCAATCAAAACTATTGGAATGTGGCACATCTTACCCAATTCTATATGATTGACTACTTCAAAAAATTCATCCAATGTCCCAAACCCACCCGGAAAATAAATAAAAGCATGTGCCGGACTGGTCAACATCACCTTGCGAGTAAAAAAATAATAAAAGGCAGTGGACTTCTGAACATAAGGGTTGATCCGTTGTTCAAACGGAAGCTGTATATTGAGTCCGACAGATTCCCCTTCATTCTCAAAGGCACCACGATTGGCAGCCTCCATTATGCCTGGACCCCCACCTGTGATAGTGGTATGCCCGGCCTTAGCTAGCAATCCTCCAAGCTCACGTGCCAAATCATAGTATTTGTCCCCCTCCTTAAACCTGGCAGAGCCAAGAATGGTGACCTCATCTTCAAGAGAATTCAAAAACTCATAACCCTCGACAAACTCAGCCATAATACGAAAAACTTTCCAAGTATCACGATAATCTCCAGTCTCGTTCAGTCTGTGACTAAAATCTTTCTTAGACTGATCTTTTAATTTTTTGATGGTTTCTTTTTTCATATGTGTATTCGGATATACAGATAATCCAGATTTACGGATAATTATTTTTGTTTTTTTAATCTTTAAGCGGTTTTATTCCTCGATGCTTGCATCGAAAAAGTGAAAACTAACATTGGTTGAAATAAGATTTTCTGCCAATACCCCGCAGCTTGCTGCGGGGATGGCCCGATGAAGTCTTACTTAAACCAAATTTACTTTTATTTTTTGATGATTTAATACACGTTGTACTTTCAAAAACTTCGGTCTAAAATTCACTAGAAGTGCCAAATCAAGATCTAAAGCACTTAGATATCTTTGACATTGAAAATAATGTTCTTTGTTAAGAAAACGAACAACTTTCAGCTCTATAACAACACATTTTTCCACTAAAAAATCAACTCTATTTCTTCCAAAACGCTCTCCAGAGAATGAAGGTGGAGGTATATATTCACGTGAGTATATTATATCATTTTCTTGCAATACATGTTCAAATGCATCAGCGTATTGTCTTTCGTTACAAAAACGTCCCAACTCGTTATGAACTCCAAAAAGAAAACCACGCAACTTGTATGTAAGATCTTTGTGTAATAGTTTATCCCCCTCCATATGTGATAATAAAAATCTGTAAATCTGGATTATCCGGATATCTGGATACTTCTAACAAAACTAAGAATTTTTTCCTCACCCAACCTCGGTCCAATAACTTGCATCCCCACCGGCAATCCCTCACTAGTCTCTCCTACTGGAACAGAAATAGCAGGAATACCAGCCACCGCTGCTGGACCGACAAAGACATCTGCCAAGTACATAGCCAAAATATCGTCCTTCTTCTCCCCTATTCCAAAAGCAGGAGACGGTGAAGTCGGAGTGATTAGTAAATCAACTTTTTGGAATGCTTGTTCAAAATCTTGGATAATGAGGGTGCGAACTTTTTGAGCTTTGCGATAGTAAGCATCATAATATCCAGCCGAAAGAGCATAAGTCCCGACCATAATTCTTCGCTTTACTTCTTCGGGAAATCCAAGTCCTCTTGATTTGGCATAGACACTATATAGATTGTCAGCTTCTGCCTGAACACCATAGCGAATACCATCCAGTCGCCCCAGATTGGAGCTGTCTTCACTTGGTACAGATATATAATAAACTGGAATAGCGTATTTAGTGTGAGACAAAGAAACTTCTACAATCTCATGGCCAGCTTTTTCTAATTCAGAAATCTTCTTCTCAATCTTATCTTTAACCTCACTGTCCAATCCTTCAAGTTCGAAATATTCTCTTGGAACCCCAATCCGTAAATTCCTGATTCCTGATTCCTGATTCCTGATTCCATCATAATAAGCAGGAACAACATCCGGGACAGTAGTCGCGTCCCTACTATCCTCCCCTGCCATCACTTCCATGAGTACAGCGATATCCTCAACAGATTTTGCCATCGGTCCCACAGTATCAAATGAACTAGCCATCGGCATGATGCCATAGCGAGAATTGCGACCATAGCTCGGACGGAGTCCATAAACACCGCAGAAGCTCGCAGGTTGACGAATTGACCCACCAGTGTCTTCTGCAATGGAAAAAATACACTGATGATCAGCAACAGCAGCAGCAGACCCTCCCGAAGAACCACCGGCTACTTTGGTCTCATCATGTGGGTTGAGGACTGGTCCGTACATTGAATTTTCATTACTAGCTCCATGTCCGAAGGCGTCACAATTATTTTTACCAACCAAGACAGCTCCCTGCTTGCGAATCTTGGTGATCACTGTCGCTTCATAAGGTGGGATATAATTATCAAGAATTTTAGCAGAACCTGTCGATCGGACACCTTGGACACAGATCGCGTCCTTCACTGAAAAAGGGATTCCTGTGAGCATTTCTTGTTTTCCATCAGCAATCATCTTGTCAGCTTTCTTGGCTTCTGCTAGAGCGAGCTCCTCTGTAACAGTGACAAAAGCATTGATACGATCATTTCGCTCTTTGATTCTCTTCAGACAAGCCTTTGTAAGATCAACCGAAAAAAAGTCTCCATTTTTGAGACCTTTGTGGGCTTGGGTGATTGTCAGTTTGTTTAGTTCCATATTTTAAATTTTGTGGTTCTGCCATGCAACCCACCCTCTGTCTCCCTCCCTTATTAGGGAGGGAGGACGTGCTGATTAGTAAGTTCCTCCTCCCTTTTTAAGGGAGGAGGGCAGGAGGTGGGTTGCGTTGTATGTAAACTAATTTTCAAACACCGCCTTCACCTTCAACAAGTCATCCTGCTTCACTGGAAACTGGGCAATAATATTTTTGCGCACCTCTTCATCACAATCAACCACCTCATCTTCTCGAAATACATCCTCAAGACCAGTCACCTGACAAGTCTCTTCTACTCCAGTAGTATCTACTTCATTCAGCATTTCAACATAACCCAAAACTGCCGATAGCTGATCGGCATACATGGTTTTTTCTTCTTCTGTCAGATCGAGACGAGCAAGCTCAGAGATCTCTTCAATTTGTTGTGGTGTGAGCTTCATATGATGGATATTATAGCCTAATTGACAATACAACTCAAGTATTGACAAATCCTTTATTTTCTGCTAAATTCAAATATCCGTCTCTAGCGGAGTTCATTGTCTGCCATTTGGGGCTGGCAGACTTCTCATGTACAGAGACGGAAGTTTGGGGGTGTAGCTCAATTGGTAGAGCGCTGGGAGGTAATGGTCCCCAGCAGTTGCGGGTTCGATTCCCGTCTCCTCCGACACACCGGACGACGGCTTTCTTACTCAAGAAGGCCGTCGTCCAACCACAACATCATCAATTAAAGACGCAAAATTTTGCGTCTTTTTAGTTTGTATTTTTTCTGGTTACTTGACAAGATAGTGAGAGACTGGCAAACTGTCCCGAGTGTGGGGCGGACGGTCTGCCTCAACCAAAGTCCAAAGGAGTCGACATGAACCAGGTCGTGGTCGCAGCAGCGACCACCCTCGGATTCGTGGCCGGGCTCTGCTTTGGTCACGCATCCTTCGGCGTCTGGGAATTTGCGTTCCTGGGCGCCACAGGCTTCGTCTTGCTAATCGTGGTCAGCTGGACGATGCTCTACCAGGAAGTAGAAATCCGCAAGAGGGAACGGATCTTCTTCCTAACATCCACAGCTACCACCTTCGTGGTGGCGGTCTATTGCGGCAGCCTTCTCGCCGCCCTGACCACCACTTTCATGGTTGGTGGCATTGCCCTTCTCGGCATAGCCCTCTTCTGTGCCGATGAGTAGTAAGGAGAAGAGGGCGGCGTCAACCACGAGACGCCGCCCCTTGATGAAAATAAACTTAACCAATCATTTTCATGAATTCTTTCTCATCCAAAATATTTAATCCTAAATTCTTCGCCTTCTCATACTTACTACCAGGGTTCTCTCCTACCACCACACAGTCTGTCTTCTTACTCACTGACCCACTCACATTTCCGCCAGCCATGCGGATTTTTTCTTTTGCCTCATCGCGTGTTAATTGCTGCAATGTTCCAGTGAGCACGAAAGTTTTATTTTCAAATTTTCTACTTTCTACTTTATACTTTATACTTTCTACTTTTACTCCATTCCCCACCAAATCCTCAATCAATTTCTGATTTTCTTTATTCTCAAAATATTCAAAGATAGACTGTGCAACACGAGGTCCGACGTCATTGATTTCTTCCAATTCCTCCAGACTAGCCGCCATCAATTTATTGATACTACCGAAATAATTCTGAAGTGCAATAGCAGTCTCTTCACCGACATGGTGAATGCCAAGTCCAAAAATAAATCGAGCAAGAGACACTTTTTTTGACCTTTCAATTGCGTCTACCAAATTGTCGGCCGACTTCTCGGCAAACCTTTCTAGTGGCTCCAGATCACCTTTGGTAAGAGTAAATATATCAGCTACGTTTTTTATCAACCCTTCGTTCATGAGTTGCTCGACTATTTTTTTACCAAGACCATCAATATTAAAAGCCTTTTTGGAAACAAAATGAATAATCCGCTTCAATTCTTGGGCAAAACATTTTTTGTTGTTGCAAAACAAGGCTGCGGATTTGTCATCCTGAGCCGCGCGAAGCCTACCTGCCGGCAGGCAGGGATCTTTCCGTCCAGCAGATATAATTCTCCGCTCCACACTCGAACCACAGACTGGACATTTCTTGATCTCCCTTACCCTCTTCTCACTCCCATCCCGCATCTTTTCCAACACTCGTACCACTTTCGGAATGATATCTCCTGCTTTCTCCACCACCACTGTATCCCCCACTCGTACATCCAGTCTCTTGATCTCATCAAAATTGTGAAGTGTAGCATGAGTGACAGTCGTGCCAGCCAGCTGGACCGGCTCCATGAGAGCAACCGGAGTGAGAGCTCCTGTCCGACCTACTTGAACATAAATATCCTTGATCCTAGTAGTTCCCTGCTCTGCTGGGAACTTCATGGCGATAGCCCAGCGCGGAGCTTTCCCTGTGAATCCCAGAGCATCTTGATATTTTTTTTCATTCACCTTAATGACCAAGCCATCAATCATAAACTGTTTTTTCTTATGGTCACGAGTTTTCCACTTCTCGTACATTTTCCAGACTTGCTCTACAGACTTACAGACCTGCCAATCTTCATCCGTAGGAAAGCCTAGTGATCGCAAAAGTGACAGCTCTTCTTCTTGGGTGTCTGGCATATCACCACCAGAAATATCATAAGCTGTGAAGGACAACTTCCGATCAGCAACAATCTGCGGATCAAGCTGACGGATCGTTCCAGCCGCCATATTCCTCGGATTAGCAAAGGTCTGTTCGTTGTTAATGGTTCGTTGCTCGTTGATCTTTGTAAACTGCCTCTCCCCAATCCAAACCTCACCTTCCACCACCAAGTCAATCTTCTTTTTCAAATTTAGTGGGATGCTGTGGATTGTCTTGATATTATTTGTTACATCTTCGCCAATTTTTCCATCTCCTCTCGTCGCAGCTGTTTTCAAAATACCCTTCTCGTAACTGAGTACAATATGTAGTCCATCAATTTTTAATTCTGAAGTATAGCTCAAATCCTCTGGCACATGACCCAATTTCTTTTCCAACATTCGCGATATTCGCGCCACCCAATTCGTAATATCCTCAAGATCAAAAGCATCATGAAAAGACCATTGAGGAACAGTGTGGGCAACTTTGGTAAACTTCTCTGCCGGTGCACCAGCCACCCGTTGCGTAGGTGAATCTGGTGTAAGTAGTTCTGGATGTTCTTCTTCTATTTTTCTGAGCTCATCCATCAAGCCCTGATACATGGCGTCAGTAACTTGCGGATCATTAAGAACATGATACTTATGACGAAGATCATCAATCTGATTGTGCAATTGTTTAACATGTTTTTTTAGATCAACCATAAAATATTCTACTCAAGTAAAGAAATATAAAAAATAATAGAAAAAACAAAGTTGGCAAAAAAGTAAAGATAAATAATGTCACGACAACAATTTTTTTCCAACCTCTCTTTATCCAAAGCCAAGACAAAAATAATATATAAAAAAACCAATAGATCAAATTAAGTAAATCCACAATAACCTTCTAAATTTTACTTCCAAAATCTGACTGGTAAGAATATGTGTATATGGTAATACTAAATGGCTTAAAACCTTCTATCAAGAATACATCCACCAAACCAATTTTTTGAAACAAAGGCACCAAAACAAATGCGGGATGCGTCAGAAGCCCTTTTGTACCCATCCATATTTCTCCTCCTTCATTCCATGCGATAGGACAATACTCACTTTCAAACTCATTGTATGTACTAGTGGCGCAAGACGCACCCAATCCTCCATTGTCAGCAAGAGCATTTATAATAGACTGACCAGAGAGTAGAGTAAAAAAAATAATTGCGAAAACTAGATATAACTTTTTATGATTTTTATTTTTCATAAATAATTTTGATAGAACAAAAATTTAACGAAATAAAAGTAAATTTGGTTTAAGTAAGACTTCATCGGGCCATCCCCGCAGCAAGCTGCGGGGTATTGGCAGAAAATCTTATTTCAACCAATGTTAGTTTTCACTTTTTCGATGCAAGCATCGAGGAATAAAACCGCTTAAAGATTTAACTAATCGAAACGAATTTGTTCAAATTAGTTAAATTTGTTAAATTTGTGTTCTATTTCACTTTGCCAAATATTTTCTCAACCGTCTGATCTATAGACTCTTCCGAAGAATCCACAATAAAAAAATCAAGCTTCTCTGCATTTGGATTTTCTGAAAAATACTCATGATGTTTCATAACTGATCTGTCTCCCATTTGAAAGTCTGGCTGGCGCATTTTGTCTCTCGATTTTACTACATCAACACTGGGTAATAATAAAAAACGATAAGGCACACCAAGCTCAGAAAAGATGCCTGGCCATCCGGGACTTTCCAGATCAATATAGCCTTCGATAATTATATTATATCCGGCATTGAAAAAATTATTACACAAATCAATTATATTTTTTGTGAGTAATACCCACTGCGCTTTCCCATCTTCTGAATCATCATACACAAAACCACTTTCCACAAGGTGCTTCACCCGGTCAATATCAAGACGGACACACTTATCAAACTTTTTACAAAGTGCCTTAGCTACAGTTGATTTTCCTGATCCTGTTGGACCTGTGATGGCAATTATTCTATTCATAAATTATGTTTCTTCAAAACAACATCTCTACCCTTCTCATACTCTCTAACCTTCCCAGCAATCCCAGGTAACCACCTGAAAGGTACCTTGTAAGCAAATCTCGGCAACCAAGAACTCATTCCCCCGCTCTCCACAATAGTAAATAGATACTCACCAATCCAGGCACCTTTTTTGCCCTGCTCTGACATAGTGAGCCAGAGATCCCAATCTTGAAACCGCTTCAAACTCTCGTCAAACCCAGGAAAATCATCTCGCCGAATCAAACTCGTAGTATGAATAAAATTGTTTCTTTTCAGCTTTTCTGAATCAAAACTTTGGGCTGGCATTTTTTTTTGCCCTAAAGAAAAATTGCAATATGAATAGCTTGCATTTTCATCCTCTCGCAAAGCAGTATACATCTTCTCAACCATATCTGACTTGCCAACAATATCAGCATCCCAAAAAATAACATACTCACCCCTAGACAATTCAAACCCCTTATTCCTAGCCGCCGGAGCCCCTCTGTTTTCCTGTCGAAAACAAACCTTATCAAGGTCTTTTTGAAAATTAAAAATTTCAAATTGAAAATTCTCACTACTTCCATCATCCACCACCACCACTTCCAAATTATCATAAGTCTGCTCCTCAATCGAAGACAAAACTTTCTGTAACAATTCTCGCGACTGATTGTAAACTGGCACAATGACACTAATCAATGGATTCATATTCTTTAACAAAATTAGAAAGAGAAGAGAATTATCCCCCCCATAAGGGGAGGTTAGGAGGGGTCTTTAGTACTTGCTTGCATGGTATTCTTGCTAAATACCTACTCTTACTTGCTATGGACCCCCTCTAACTCCCCCTTGTAGGAGGAGGACTTACTAAAGCAAATTAATCCCGCCTCTGTCTTCATTTTTCAACCAAGGATCAAGTCTTTTCAACTGATTCTTCCATTGAAAATGACTCTTAATCCGCTCCTTGGCATGATGTCCAAGATCAAAAGCGTATTTTTTGTTACAAAGCAAATCAACGATTGTATTAATCACAGAAGGATCACCTTTAAAAATATCAACCACCATCCCAGTCTGAGCATTTATGACTGCCTCCTCCACTCCACCACTTCTCCCTGCCACGACTGGCACACCGCAAGCTGCCGCTTCAAGAAATACCAACCCAAGACCTTCTTCCCTGCCTTCGTCGGGATGGGTCAGTAATACAAAGAGATCTGTCATATAATAAAACTTTTTCAAGCCACCATAAGGCACTTCTCCTGCAAACCTGACTACATTGTGCAAATTTCTTTTTTGTATCTCCGAAAAAATCTCATCCCTTTTTGGTCCATCTCCTACAATAATCCAAACCAGGTGTGGAATATGCTTCAAAATTTCCGGTATCATCCTTATCAGGTGTGGAAATCCTTTTCCATCTGTCAACCTTGAGACTGACAAAATTACTTGCTTACCCTGCAGGGCATATTTTGCACGCAAATCTTCTAGCTCCACCTTCGGCGGACCAGTCAGTAGATCTTCATTTGGGCATGGATACAATACCAAAGATTTATTTTCAAAATCAGGGAGAATACGCAGGAACCTTTTTTTCAAAGATTGGCTATTGAAGATAATCTGGTCGGCATGAGTAGATACCATATTTATCATCTTACTTTTCCAAGGAGTACTAGTGCCAGCTACAAGATCAGTACCATGAGAAAATAACAAAAATGGAATTTTCAATAATTTTTTAATCATTACCCCTATATAGCCTGCTGGTAAAATATGATTGACAAATATAATTTCTATTTTTTCTTTCTTGACAATCCACAATACTTGCCAGAACAATCTAAGCCATCTCGGCCACATGATCCTTGGATAGAGAAGATTTTTTCTAATTATCTTGTACTTCAGATTGCTGTCAAACTTTTTTTGTTTTTTGTGTTTTGGGGCAAGAACCACCACTTTATTAGTATCCAAAGCACTGGCCATATCATGGACATAAGTGGCTATCCCACCGATAGTCGGGGGATGCTCGAGAGTGATGATGAGGACTCGTTTCATATTAGTAGAAAGCAGAAAGGAAAAAGTAGAAAGTCATTTTATAAAGACTTTATTATCTTTAAATACGTTGTAAACTTCCAAAGTTAGTTGGCTAGCCTTTTGCCAGGCAATTATATCCTCAAATTTTTCTATAGACATAAAAATCTTTCTACTTTTTACTTTCTACTTTCAGGTCACTTTCTAACTAATTCAAAAACCTCCAAAACCTGTATTTTGGTTACCGTCCTAGTGACATACAACATCAACCCATAAACCATCATTCCAACCAGAATAGAAAATACAAAATTCATATACAAATTAGTATACCATACCACGACCCCCATCACTCCAGCAGAAAACACCACTTGTCCAACACTCTTGAAGATAAAGTGATGTGATATTTTGGTGATCTTCGGGACTATTAGATATCCAAAAACTGTTAGTAATAAATTGCCCACAAAAGCAGCACTAGCGGCTCCCACAATACCATAATGAGGAATAAGTAAGAGGTTCAAAATTATATTCACGACCATCACTATACCCACAATCGTGGTTTGAGCAACTTGCTTGTTGCAAGCATTTAGAAATGCTCCAATCGGAAAACTAAGATAAGAAAAAATAAGACTGGTAATCAGAATTTGGAGAGGTAATATAGAAGCGCGGTATTCTTCCGTGTAAAGAAATAAAATAATATCTTCTGATAAAACAGAAATACCTACTGCAATCGGTACAGCAATAATTAGTAGATACTTTATACCGCGTTCGAAAATAAATGACAATTTTTCTTTACTACTTACAAAATACTCACTAAAACGAGGATACAGCACAGCCACAAGAGCAAGAGGAACAAACTGAAAAGCATAGGTGATCTTATAGGGTATAGAATACCATCCTACAGCGGTATCACCAGCCAACTTAGAAAGTAAAATAGAATCAATATAAGAATAAACTCGAGCAAATATTGCAGCTAGGGCAAAAGGGATAGCGATCCTACCCAAATATTTGAAGACTTGTTTGTCATACTTTGGTGAAATTTTGATTCTGTATTTTTTGTAAAGTACAAAAGTAGCAAAACATACATTGAGAAAACTCGGAATGGTGAAAGCTAAGATAAGATATATCAACGGAAAATCAAGGTATAGAAAAGTAGTACCCATCACCAGAGTAAGAGTCTGACTACCTACAACACTAATAGCCTCGTACTTAAGATCTCCTATAGAGCGCAACACTCCATAGATGGAGAGATGGAGAGAATCGAACAGCATAGTTACTGCCGAAAGATACACCAGATTCCTTATCTCAAGCGAGTAACCCATCAAGTTGATCACTACTACGGCTGCCAGATAAGACAGTACACCAAGTAAGATCTTCACTGACAGGACAGTAGAAAAATAGGCTTGAATCTTATCTCTCATTTTAGCTGCCTCTCTGACCAACACATTGGTCAGGCCTAGATCCACAAACACAACAAAAATAGTTGTGAAAGATAGGGCAAAAAAATATTTTCCCGTCCCTTCTGCCCCCAAATGACGGGCAATGAGGGTAAAATAAACAAAGGCCACCACTTTTTGACCTATAGAAGCTGCAGTCATGAAAGCCGCATTTTTAGCAATTCCACTCTTCATAACCTATATTTTACGCTAAAATGAGGAAAAATGGAAGTGAAGGATTAAGATTATATGCAAAACTACTGAGTTAGACATACACAATTTCTCCCCCTTTTTAAGGGGGAGATGCCGAAGGCAGAGGGGGTTGCGTTGCTGCCACGCAACTCCTCCCCAACCCTCCCCTTAAAAAGGGGAGGGAGTAAAAAATCCCACTGAAAAGTGAGATTTTGTATTTTAATACATGTGTATTGTATCTTGTCTTATCGCTTTTTCCACTGTCTTCCTCTTCTAGCCTTACGACGACCATATTTCTTTCTCTCTTTTACCCTAGAATCACGAGTAAGAAATCCTTGTGCTTTCAATATTGACTTGAAATCTTCGTTCCACTTCACAAGAGCTCGAGCAATACCATGTCTCACTGCATCGGCCTGCCCATGCACCCCACCGCCAGACACTTTGATAGAGACATCAAAATCTTTTTCTTTGCCTACCACTTGTAGTGGACTAAGTACTTTATTTCTCAAAATAAGAATAGGAAAAAAGTCTTCCAATTCACGATCATTAATCATGATCTTTCCTTTTCCAAGAGCAAGGCGAACTCTGGCTGAAGCTTGTTTTCTTCTACCTACAGCTCTTTCTGTTGTGTCAGTCTTTTGGGTTGGCATATGGATTAATTTTTGATTACCAATCTTTTCATCATATCATCACGAAGTCTATTTTTTGGGAGCATTCCATAGACTGCACGACGAATTACTTCTCCAGGGTCTTTGTCAAATATTTTTTTCATTGGAGTGCGCCTTAGACCGCCAGGATACATGGTGTGATGAAAATAATCTTTTTGAACAAGCTTACTTCCAGTAAATTTAACTTGCTTGGCATTTATAATTGTTACAAAATCTCCACTATCAATATTCGGAACAAAGCTTGGCTTGTGCTTTCCGCGCAAAATCATAGCAATCTTACTAGCCAAACGACCTACAGACTGGCCAGTAGCATCAATTTCATGTTTTTCACGTTTTATATCTTCTGTATTCATACTAAATAAAGTTATACAAGTTCAATTCTAACTTTTTCTGCACCATCATTTGGTCTATAGCCAATTTTGGTAATTCTAGTGTAGCCACCTGGTCTCTCTTTGTATTTCGGACCAATCTCATCCATGAGTTTATCTACAACCTTGTCTGTGTAAAGAGCTGAGATAAGACGACGTCTGTTTGCAAGACCGCCTTTTCTAGCTTTTGTAATCAATGGCTCTAGATAGTCTTTCACAGCTTTAGCTTTGGCTTTTGTGGTGACAATACTATTGTGCAATACCAAACTTTCGGCCAAACTTTTCATAAGGGCCAATCTTTGGGCGCGTTTTCTCCCTAATGTGTGTTTTTTAACTCTATGTCTCATATAAAAATCTTAGTGAGATTATTCTGTTGCTTCTTCTGTGTTTTCTTCTACTTCTACAGACTCTTCTTCAACTACTTCTGCCACCTTAGGACCACTATCCAAAACCAAAGCAAAATGCTGCATAAGAATTTCAGTAGCCTGTGTCACTGCTTCCTTTGGATTGATAGTACCATTTGTTTCAATAGTTAAGGTCAATTTCTCAAAGTTAGTAACATCTCCAACACGGGTCATCTCCACCTTATAACCAACATCTCGAATAGGTGTGTACAATGAATCAATAGCAATAGTCCCAATATCCAAATTTTTTGTTTCTTTTTGGGAGGTAGATACATAGCCACGTCCATGACCAATAGTAATTTCCATTGATAATTCTTTTTTAGCTTCTGTAATATTGGCAATCACCAATTCTGGATTAGCAATTTCTACATCAGAATTCTTATCAAAATCACCAGCTGTTACAGCACCTTTATCTTTTTTATTTAGAGAAAGAACTATGGGCTCATCAGAAAATGAGCGGACAGCCAACTGTTTTAGATTCAAAATAATTTCAACCACATCCTCTTGAACTCCATCAATAGCCGAAAATTCATGCTGAACACCATCGATCTTTACATATTCTACAGCAGATCCAGGCAAGGAAGAAAGAAGGACACGACGAAGAGCGTTACCAAGAGTGGTGCCATATCCTTGGTGACAAGGAGACATTACCATTTCCCCAACATTAGGACGATCCGTGTCAAAAAATTCAATGGTTGATGGGAGTGTAATTTGTTCCATAGAATAGGAGAATTATGACGGGGGTATCCGTCGTGGATGACAGGCGAATATTATCTAGTAGAATAATATTCAATAATAAGTGTAACATCAAAAACTTTATCAAAGTCCTCTTCCACCGGCTTACTGACGATCTTACCTTCTTTTTTGGTAGGGTCTACAGCCAACCATGAAGGAATGCTCGCTTGAGAAAGTTTTTCTGTTATATTTTCAAAAATTACTTTTTTTGCTTTGTTATCTTTCAATTTTACAACATCTTCAATCTTTACCTGGTAAGAAGGAATTCCCATTTTTTTACCATTCACAGTGAACATGCCATGATTTACAAATTGGCGAGCTTGAGCTCTAGTAGTAGCGAATCCCATGCGATATACCACATTATCAAGACGAGCTTCCAAAATTTCTTGCAGATTACGTCCAGAATCTCCTTCGCGACGATTAGCTTCGTTAACATAAGAACGAAACTGTCTTTCACGAAGACCGTAGACATATTTTGCTTTTTGTTTTTCTACCAATTGTCTTCCATAACTAGACAAAGACTTTGGACGGCCAGTACCATGCACACCAGGACGTTGATTGAGGCGTCTGGCCACTTTGGCAGCATTAGTCTTGAGACCAAGATTTACTCCAAACCTTCTAGCAATTTTATTTTTTGGACCGATATATCTTCCCATACTGTTTTATTCGTAAATTTAACAAAATTTGTAAATTCGTAACTTTTTGTATATTAGGATAAAATTAGTAAATTCGAATCAATATTAGACTCTTCTTCTCTTCGGCGCTCGACAACCATTGTGCGGGATAGGTGTCACATCTTTTATTGACAACACCTGCAACCCATTGGCATTGAGGCCACGAATAGCTCCTTCACGACCACCACCAATACCTTTTACAAAAACATGCACTTCTCGAAGCCCGGATGGTTTTGCCAACTCTGTCACTTTCTTCACAACCTGACCAGCAGCATACGGTGTGGCCTTCTTTGGCCCCTTGAATCCAACCATACCAGCACTAGCCCAAGCCAGCACATCACCATTTTGGTCAGTAAGACTGACAATAGTATTATTGAAAGTAGCTTGAATATAGGCACGACCACTGCTGACCAGCTTCTGCGCCTTCTTTTTCTTTTTTGTTGTTTTTTTTGTTGTCTTAGCCATAATAATTCTCGTAAATCAATTTTTATGTTTTTTGTGCTGCTGGCTTCTTACCACTTGTAGCTCTATTACGGACATTACCACGAACAGTGCGGGAATTGGTCTTTGTTCTCTGACCTCGTACTGGCAAACGTTTGGCATGTCTAGAACCACGATAAGATTTTATGTCTTTTAGACGTTTGATATTGGCAGCAATCTCACGACGAAGATCTCCTTCTGTCTTGTGTTGCTTTTCCACAATATTTCGTAACAAATCTTCTTGTTCCTGAGTCAGGTCTTTTACTCTCGTGTTACCATCTATTTTGGTAGATTCTATAATTTTCTTGGCTGTAGTACTACCAACACCCTTAACATATGTAAGGGCAATAATTACTCTTTTTTGTTTTGGAATGCTAACACCTGATACTCTCATATATATTTATTTTAAGCTGATTTTTTACGTTTTTTCTGTCCTTGACGTTGTTTATGTCTAGGATTTTCACAAATACAATGAACAACACCACTTCTTCTGATGATTTTACATTTTACACAAATTTTCTTGACTGAAGCTCTATTTTTCATAATTTTTCAAATCAGTAAAGGAGAAAATTAATAAGCTACAAAAGGTAAACAAAAATACCAACCACTGTCGAGATATCTATGCTTTTCCTAATGACAGATCGGCCTATTCGCAGGAAAATGCTACACCACACTGGTTGATATTTTTTATGTTTTTAAAAACGATATGTAATTCGTCCTTTGGTCAAATCATAAGTACTCAACTCCAGCCTTACCTCATCCCCAACACTCAATCTTATGTTGAACTTTCTCATTTTGCCGGCTATAGTAGCTATGACTTCGTGATCATTCTCGAGACGAACTCGAAACTTGGCACCAGGGAGTGCCTCATCTACAACTCCGCGTGCCTCTATAATATCATCTTTTTTTGCCATGATTGTAATTTTTAATCTGGGCGTATTTTACATGACAAGACAATTATTGTCAAGACAAAACGCTCCAATAAATAAAAGGAATTATTGGGCTTAGTATAGCAAATATTTTAAAAAATATAAAGATAGATATGCAAATTACTTGCTAGTTATACACAGTTTGGTCCAAATTGGACTCAAAAACAAGATATTAAACAGTTGGTTTATTAGGCAAAATCAAGATCTATCTGTTATGATAGACTTGAGGTCAAAATATTTGTTTTCCCGCAACTTATCTTGAATTGGGAATATACCACAACTATTCCAAATTCAAGGTATTTAATCAGTAATTAAGATATATATGTTATTAGGACCCAAGCAAGATATACAGGAACATATCGTGTCCTCATTGTCATACAGAAGCAGACTCAATGCCGAAGAAATACAAAAAGAGTTAAAACAAAAAAAAATAGAAGTTACTATCCAAGGTGTCTATCGAGCTTTACGTTGCCTACAAGAAGAAGGAATAATCACAAAAGAAAAACAAGTTTACAGCCTTAGAATTCCTTGGGTCCTTGATCTTTCCAATTTGTTGGGTGTCATGGAAAATACATATCTAAACCAAGACTACCATAGTCTCTTGTTGCCACAGCAAAACAAAGAAAAAAGAGTTTGGTATTTCACAGACATGCTAAAAATGAATAATTTCTGGTCCCAGCTATTGACCACCATGGCCAATAAATCAAAAAGCGGTGTTGCACTCAGCTATTGTCCTCATACTTGGTTTGAAAACTTACATGCCAGCCAAGAAAGCCAATACAGAAGAACTTATTTCCAACTTGTAAAACAATTTTCCATTGTAGGAAGTGAATCTTTTTTGGATAGATATACTGTCACCAGGAGATCAAAAAACAAAGACGAAGAAGAGACTTACATCTCAGAAAAATCAAGAGAAATGTTCAAAGACCCAGATCAATATATGGATGTAATTGATGACATGGTCCTGACTATCAAGTTTGACAAAAGGAGTATCAATTTAATTGAAGATTGTTACAAAATGATTGAAAAAGAAGATGATATTGAAAAAATATTGAAAGGTGTCCTAAAACAAAAAAACAAAATAAGACTCACTCTCCAAAAGGATCCAAAAAAATCTGAAATTTATCACAAAAAATTTGAAAAAGTATTTGGTCCACTAAAAAGATAATAAATGTGAAGTAAGGTTATTTGGTAGCAAAAAAAACAGTATAGTACTCTCCTGGTATATCTATTTTTTCAACATAACTAAACCCTGTCTCCAAAAGCAAATCGTTCAATTCTTGATCTGTCATATAGTAGGAATATCTTTCTGAGTTATGCTCTACTCCGTCGATGATTACTTTTGGCCTCCATGTACGTCTTCTGGTCTTTCTGTTTATTAGGACAATTTCTGATGCTTTTACAGATTTACTATCTATTTCAATTTCTTCATAGATAGTCTCTTCTGGCTGGTCATTGGTAATGTCTATATAGAGTTTTCCACCAGGTTTAATTATTTTATAAAAATTCTGCAAACTTGTCTTTATATTTTCAATACCATTTTCTTGGTAATCATCCCATGAGCAAGCATATGGTATAGACCCACCACGACAAAATACAAAATCAAATTCCTCTTGCCAAGCCTCTGATAATTTTGACCATTTCAAATGAAGTGGTTTTTTTGTTTTGATATTTTTTTTTGTGGCTTTTTTTATAAACTCTACTATCATATCTTCACTACCATCACTACAGGTAATGTCATAACCTTTATCAATCAAATCAAGAATTGCAAAACCACTACCACAGGCGCAATCAAGTATTTTAGATTCTTTATAAGGTTGTAAAAAGTTATCTAGATCATCAATCAATTGTTCTTCATTGTATTCGAACCCAAGACACATGTTCCAAATCTGAGAAATATTCATAGCCAAAATAGTAAAATAAAAAAATAAAATCCCGCGATAAAAAATTCGCGAGATTTTATACTGACATTACAAACCAGTCTCGTACCTGTGAACGGTCCCTCCAAGTAAATAGCAAAGAGTCTTTGCTTTGTTTTTCCACAACATTTTTTCCGTTACAAATACCGAGATGAAATGTAGGGACATCGATTGGTTGTCTAGACCAGACCGATATATTTAATTTATTATATAAGTAAAAAAAAGACAAAAAATAGTCATTATATCGATATTTTTTAAACAATCTGTTTAAAAAAATAGGCATAAAATTACTTTACTTAGTCAAAAACTATTCCAAAACTGCTTTTATTCTTCTAATTCCAGCACTGCTAGATTCTTCTTTTTTTATCCGAAATTTACCCAAAGTTCCAGTATGTTCAACGTGTGGGCCACCACAAATTTCCATACTAAAAGTATCTGCACCAGCTTCGGCCTTGGCACGACCATCTGGGTCACCGATAGTATAGACTTTGATCTTGGCGTCATACTTGTCACCAAAAAGCCCGATCGCCCCTCGCTCTCTAGCCTCTTCGACAGTCATCTCTGAAAATGATACTGGATAATCACTGGCAATAGCAGCATTAATTAGATCCTCTGTCTCCTTCTTTTGCTCGTCAGTCATCTTTTCTGGATGAGAAAAATCAAACCGCAATCTCTTGGGGGTAATGTTACTCCCCTTTTGTTCGACATGATCACCAAGTACTGTCTTGAGAGCAATGTGCAATAAGTGGGTGGCAGTATGATACTTGACACTCATCTCACTGTGATCTGCCAGACCGCCAGCAAATTTTTCTTGAGCTCCTTGGCGCGAGAGATCTTGGTGTTTTTTGAATTCTTCTTCAAAACCATCTTCGTCAACAGTCAATCCTTTTTCCTGTGCCAGTTCAAGTGTCATCTCCAGTGGAAAGCCATAAGTCTGGTACAAATCAAAAGCTTCTTGCTTGTCGATAGTTGACCGCTGTTCATCACCAGAAACTAATTGTTCAAATTTTTTCATTCCTTGCTCAAGTGTCTTACCAAACTGCTCTTCCTCTTTTTCCATCTCACCCAAAACAAAATCTCTATTCTTCTCCATTTCCAAATAAATATTGCCAAAAATACTAATTACAACTTCTGAAACATCTGCACAAAAATCATTTTCAATCCCCAATTTTTTACCATGGCGAATAGCACGGCGAATAAGCTTACGTACTACATAACCTTGATCGACGTTACTAGGAGCAACTCCTCTCACATCTCCTATGATCATCGTAGCAGCACGAAGATGATCGGCAATGACTCGCATCGAAGCAGTCACTTCTTCCTGAACGAAATAACTTTTCCCACTAAGCTCTTCGATTTTTTTGATAATTGGTTGCATTGTATCCACCTGATAAGCATCAGAAAAATTTTCTAGGACAGCAACCACGCGCTCCAATCCCATCCCTGTGTCGACATTACGACGGTCTGATTTATTATATTTTCCACTCTCATCCTTATGATACTCCATGAAGACGTCATTCCAAATCTCGACATATTTCCCACACGAACAACTTGGTTGACAGTCTTCTCCGCAAGCTTCTTTATCGGTAATGAAAAACATCTCGGTGTCTGGTCCACATGGACCAGTAGATCCAGCTGGCCCCCACCAATTTTCTTTTTTATTATATTTATAGATTCTTTCTTCTGGAAGACCTAGGTCTTTCCAAATATTGTAGCTTTCTTCATCAAATGGAGCATCATCGTCGCCTTCAAACACTGAGACAGCCAGCCTCTCAACTGGAATATTCAATACTGAAGTAAGAAATTCAAAACTCCACTCTATGGCCTCTTTTTTCCAGTAATCATTGAGGCTCCAGTTGCCAAGCATTTCAAAAAATGTCAAATGCCACTGATCACCAACTTCGTCGATATCTCCAGTGCGGACGCATTTTTGGAAATCTGTCAGGCGATTCCCCTCCGGGTGCTTCTCTCCCATCAAATATGGGACAAGAGGGTGCATGCCGGCTGTAGTGAAGAGGACAGTAGGATCATTCTCTGGAATAAGAGAAGCAGAAGAAATCACAGCGTGATTTCGTGATTGAAAAAAATCTAAATATTTTTGACGGAGTTCTTGAGTGGTCATAGTTTGTTGATTATTTTATCTTATCTTCTTTTCTTTCAATAACTAAATATCCCCTATATGATCTTTTTCTGCTACCCATTTTAAATGTTTCTTTTTTCACAAAAAAATCATCACCCAAATCTTTTTGTATATCTTCCACTGAAGGACCGTAACCATATCCTGATATCGGGATCACAGCTTCTTCAATATACGCCCTTCCACCAGTATCCAGCATCGTGGCAATTTTAACAAAAAGTTGTGTGATATGCGGAGATCTTCTCTCATGGTGTGTTGGTCCAAAATTGGAAACAATCAAATCGGCTTTTTTGTCTTCTGGATAAATTCTTTTGACATGAAAGGGTCCAGCCCTCAAAACCACATCTGAAGTGTCAATTCCCTCTTTTTCAGCATGAACAAGACCTCTCTTACCCAAATTTTTTGTCAAAGAGTAGTCTACCAATTTTATTTTGGGCTTTTTATCTTCAGAAATTTCACCAAACTTTTCTCTAATCAACTCACGCAAACCAAGTACGCCTACCAGATGAGCACCGCCTAAGCTAACCAAATTAAGTTGACCGTCTCTTTCTTTTATTCTATCTAAAGCAAAACACACTATTTCATTTAAAAGTTTTTCTCCAAATTCTGTCTCAACACTGTCATAACCATCATAGACCCAAGACTCATCTTTACCTCCGCCACTCATAGACCATCTATCCTCATCATCTTCTATCTTGCCACCTGTCCTACCCCTCTCCATTCTAATATAATCCAGCCAAAGTGGTAGGTCTTTTTCCATGAGTTCAGGTCTATCATGATATACGGGTAGAGCATCTTTTGGAACTTTTATATCATCTGAATTTCTCTCTCCTATTTTTTTTGATCTTTCTGCCATAAAATAATTTATTTTACAATTCTTTTCCCCCAAAACAAAAACTTTTTTTGTAAAAATTTTGAACCACTACCAACTAAAACCAAAAGAATCTATAACTTTGTCGTCCTGAAGGACGCTAAAGAGTATAAATTTATAGTGATAGTACGTTATCCTGAGTGAAACGAAGGATCCCTTATACTTTGTATATTCATACAAATTTGATGTTTAAGAGATTCTTCGTTTCACTCAGAATGACAAGTAGTCATGAGATACATGGACTTGAAATATTCCCGACCAAGTCGGGAGGGATTTAATCCCACGGAGAGGTCTTTAAAATGTACTAATGTAATAGGGTCTTGAGAATGTTATAAGTCTCTCAAATTCTCCACACCAAAATTAAATTCTTTCCAGTTTTGCTTGATGTCTGAAAAGTTTTGATAATTTTTATCTTCATCTTTCAGACGTTTGTGAACATTTCGTTGATCAGAAAGATAAACTTTTTGGAACGTGTTGGCGTCATAGTGCAAATCATTATTATTTCCTTTATACACATAGCCTGCATCAAAGGCGCGCTTCACTTCTGGAGCTGCATCAATAGAAAGATGATAAATCAAATAACCCATATCAAGCTCCTTACCATCATTAATATACCTATCAACGTTCTCTTTGGCATTCATTTTATCGACATTGACAGAAGTAACTATACTTAGAGCAACCAAGCCAAACACTGCACTGGTATAGAAAAAATTTCTAAATTTCCAGTTGATAGCAATACTGACAGCAGAAATAAGTAAGATGAGCATGCTGAAATATATGAACCACTCTACATAGAGACGCAATATTGTGTAACCAAATTGATCTTGATAAAGATTCATTCGTGATAAGGCAGAGATAGCCACTACACAAACCTGAAAAATAAGAAATATCTTCAAAAATTTGAGGAAAAATCCACTACCATGATGTACTGCTGAACGGTAGAAGAAGATCAGCATAAGTGCAGCCAACCCAATCACCCAGGTAAGCTGGAAAAAACCACTACGAGCATACTCAGCATAAGTGAGACCATTCCTGACAACAAACTCTTCAGCTCCAAAGAAATAATTGATCTGAATAATTACAAAAATTAGGAACAAAATATTAACCAAGAGCAAAATTGTAGTGGAAATTACACTATCTATTTTAAAAACTTTGGCTATTTTCTCTCTCAATAAATACTTAGGATCAATAAGTGTATAGAAGAAGCCACCAATAAGTAGAGTAAAGGCAAAAGTTCTAAAAATTCTCCAAGCAAATTCCAAACTGATATCAAAATCAAAAATATGATAAACCCACTCTGCAAACACTGCATCAGCAGAGGCAAACAAGCTGCCAAAAATAAGTAATATTGGAGCAGCAATTACAAGGGCAATGGCAATATTTTTGTATAATCTACTATTTTTTGTTTCCCTTGAGACAAAAAGATCTCTGAACATGTGACTCCATTTTACAAATGGTTGTTCAAATTGGCGAATTAAAGGAATTTTGGCTAGTGAAAATGAAAATTTGTGTGGATTCTTGATGGTGATGATAACAGAAAACAAAAACAGAAGTAGAGCTACAAAATCTGGAACAAAATTACTAACCAAGCCATTATTAAACAACACTACATCGAGAGACATGACCAAAATCGGCACGATCAGCCACAGAGCCCATTTCTGGTGAAGCTGGTTCGTGGCGACTGCCAAAGATGTAAAGCTGATTAGATAAAGAGAAACAAACAGAAAAAAACCAAGACCTAAATGAGCATCGTATAGGAAAATATCATAAAACAAGGCTACAGCAAAGGCAAGTCCTAGATAAGCTAGGCGTCCGTAAATTTTGGATGTTTTTGTGGTTTGGAAGTTCATGTGGTTCTTGACAATAACATGATATTTAAATCAAATTTTCAAATTCACTTTATTTCCACCAATCCGTTTTCTTTGTCTGCTTCGCCATAAAGCAACAAAACACCGAGAAGAGCCTCCTTAGGATTAGTCAAAAATCGATGTTTATGTGGTGCCCCCTCTCTACCAGCCTTTTGGACCTTAGTAATATCATATACCAAAATCATCCTGCTGTGACTCAATGGTGATTTTCCTGGTTTCACATCCGTTCCATATCGTATTCCAAATTCTGAAGCATGTTTTAGACTAATTGTCATATCTACAGTAGGAAATTCTTCATCCGCACTATCCGCCACATCACGATCTATTCCATTTTCTCGTATTCCAGACAATCTGAAAAAACGGTCTCCTGCCTCTATTGATCGAAACAAGGGTATTTTCCCAAGATAATATTTTATTCTGTGTCCTGTAATATCCAAACTGGCCTCCATTGAACTAGACTCTTCAATTGTGATATGTCTTCCTCCATCATATTGAAAAATGGGTCCTGTAAAATGAAAGAAGACAACTCCGTCAACTTCTTCTATTTTTTCTACACCAACTTGCCTTAATTCCATCTCCATTCTTGCTTTCAGCTGTTCTGGTGATTCTATTTCACTAACCATAAAAGACTATTTAAAATATTTCAAACCTACAAAAATAATCAGACCGGCAAAAACAAAATAAAACCATGTACCTTTGAATAACTCTACGAGAAAATTTGGTTGATCCATATTTGATAATTTACAATTTACAATTTGAAATTTTTAAACAATTTTTAATTTTATAATTTCTAAATGTCAATAAAATTTTATTCAATTATTCCTCCGCCAAGACACACTCCATCCTTATAAAAAACCGCAAACTGTCCCGGAGTAACAGCTCTTTGCGGCTCTTCAAATTCAAAAATTAACTCATCATTCAAAATTCTACATTCAGCATTCTGTAACTCCTGCCGATGACGTAGCCTTATTTCACATTGTAAAGGAAAATCTGGCTCTAGTCCAGCAATCCAGTTCACATCAGAAACCCTAATTTCCTTTTTCCAAAGCAATTCATCATTCTTCCCACCCACAACCAGCTCATTAATCTCAAATCTCTTGTTCACCACATACAGTGGCTCTTGATTTGTTAATTGTTCATTGTTAATTGTTAATTGTCCCAAATGCCTCTGCCCAATCGTATAAAAAGCCAACCCTTCATGCTCACCCACCACTTCTCCGCTACTCATGACGATGTTCCCAGGCTTGCTGTCAATTTCCTTCTTGAGAAAATCCTTCATATCCACTTCACCTACAAAGCAAATCCCCATGCTCTCTTCCTTATCTGCCGTAGGCAAATCAAACTTCTTGGCCAGCCCGCGCACTTCATCCTTAGTATATTCTCCCAAAGGAAATAATGTGTGTGAAAGCTGCTCCTGATTCAACTGATTAAGAAAATATGTCTGATCCTTATTTTTATCCTTAGCTATCAACAATTCACAATTTGTAATCCGTAAATCCGTATTATCCGTAATCCGTAGCACAGCATAGTGTCCAGTCGCCAACTTATCAAATCCCATCTCCTGCACCTTATCAAGCCACACCCCAAACTTCACAAATTTATTACACATGACATCTGGATTGGGAGTTCTCCCTTTCTCATATTCGGCATACATATATTCCAGTACCATTTCCTTATATTCTTCCTGAAAATCCAATTTCAACAGTGGAATACCAAGCTTAGCCGCCACCCGCAACGCATCCCGATAATCTGGCCTCCAGCAATTGTTATTCGTGTTATCCAAATCACCATTAGTGTTATTCGCATCATCAAAATTAATCATAAAAGCACCCGTCACATCATGACCAGATTCAACTAGTAGGGCTGCAGCCACAGACGAATCTACTCCGCCGCTCATGGCTACTAAAATTTTTTCTTTTTTCTTTTTCATACTGGACTACTATAGCTAAGATTAGCCAAAAAATCAAGTAAGTAAATATATAAAAATAACCCTTATTAAGGATTTATCTAATAAATGATTCTGGGGAGGTACGCATGAAGCCTCTTAGTCTCAACAGCTTTTCTACAAAGCCGGAGTTACACCTCATGCGCACCACAAAAGGCACACTCCTCACCGCTCACCAGCAGCGCCAACTTAGACTGGTTGAAAACGAAGCGCGTCACCATTAGTGCTTCGTGGGTGAGGAGGTGCCAACAGGCACACCTCCAAGATTCACCTCGCCAGGGAGTAACGAGGTGATGGAGGGTCTCGGAGGTATGCCACTCCGAGTTGGATATTATCCCCAAACATAAAAAAAGTCAAACAAAAAATCTAGTCAGTCACTAGATTTTTTGGGAAAGTGTGTTATTTCTTGGCAAGTACCTCCTTTATAAAATCTCTAAACAAAGGATGGGGCTTCATCGGGCGAGACTTGAACTCCGGATGAAACTGTACCCCGACGAAAAATGGATGGTCCTTCAATTCTACAATTTCTACAAGATCAGATTCTGGATTGAGACCGACAATTTGTAGTCCTGCTTCATCGATTTCCTTCCGATAGTCATTATTGAACTCATAACGATGGCGATGACGCTCTGAGATGAAGTCTTCTCCATAGGCCTTACGTACTCGAGTCCCCTGACGCAGATTACAACCATATGCTCCAAGACGCATCGTGCCACCATATCTCTCTTCTGAGACATTTTTTGATTGGTTAGGATTGATGTGAATCACAGGCTCAGAAGTATTCTCATCCATCTCGACTGTGTTAGCTTGTCTCTTGCCAAGCACATTGCGGACAAATTCGATCGAAGCCAGCTGCATACCATAGCATAGACCAAAATAAGGAATTTTCTTTTCCCGAGCAAACTGAATTGCCTGAATGATCCCCTCCACACCTCTAGTCCCAAATCCACCAGGCACGAGAATTCCGTCATATTTTTTCAAACTTTTTATTTTGTTTTTGTCCTTTTCAAAATCTTCACTATCTACCCATTCTAAAACAGGCTTAGTATTGCTATACCAGGCAGCATGCTTGAGAGCTTCTATAACAGAAATGTATGAATCCGCCAAAGTGAATTTACCAGTACCAAAATATTTACCAACCACAGCAATACGTACTTCTTTTTTGGCATTATTAATTTTTCTGACAAAAGATTTCCAGGCTGATAAATCTGTTTTCCTAGTTCTCATCCGAAGTGCCTTCAAAATCTTATTACCAATTTGCTGTTTCTCCATGTTGATCGGAATCTCATAAATAGAAGAGGCATCTGGAGCAGAAATACAATTTTCTTTTGGTACTCCACAAAAAGTTGCCAATTTTTCACGTCTCGGCTTATCCAGTGACATCGGACCGCGCGCGACAATTATGTCCGCTTGCAAACCAGCTTGATTGAGAACACGAGAAGCATGTTGAGTTGGCTTAGTCTTCATCTCACCAAGATGAGCAGGTACTGGAAGATAACTGACGAGCACAATAGCGACACTGTCTGGATTTTGCAACTTCATCATGCGAGCTGCTTCGAGAAAAAGAATGTTCTCATATTCCCCCACTGTGCCACCAATCTCAATCAGAGTTATTTCAGCACTATGTTTGGTAGAAGCTTTTTTTATTCTTGAAATAATCTCTTGAGGAATATGTGGGACCACCTGAACACATTTTCCCTTATACTTCATTGTCCTTTCGTTTTCAATCACTTGCAAATAAACTCGACCTGTGGTCATGTAATTCTCAGAGCTTAGATCCATATCAAGAAAACGCTCGTAGTTTCCCATATCCTGATCTGTCTCATCTCCATCATCTGTCACAAAGACTTCACCGTGCTCAATCGGGTTCATAGTACCAGCGTCAACATTGACATAAGGATCGATCTTGAGAGCAGTAACAGTAAATCCTTTGGCTTCAAAAATAGCACCAAGACTGGCTGATGTCACACCTTTACCTACTCCAGAGAGGACTCCACCAACTACGAAAACAAATTTTGGCTTTTTTACTTTACCCATACTTCATGTGTGAAATTACGAAATATACGAAATATACGAAAAATTAATTTCGTACCTTTCGTACTGTTCGTATTTCGCACATCCAAATTTAATGTTCATATTGTATCACAAAAACGTCCAAATTAAAAAACCCTCCAGAGGGAGGGATGCTACTTTGGAGTGACGATTATCCGTAAGTCTGCCTCGAGACCGTGCTCAAAACCAAATCGCAATCGCACTTCGTGCTCGCCTATTTCTTTGATTGGTAAGTCCAATCTGACCTGCTTTGCTTCTAGAGCTACACCAAGTTGTTCTTTAATCGCTTTTGCCACCTTACTTTTGCTAAGAGCGGCATAGAGACGACCGTCTTCATTGGCCCGTTCTACTATTTCTATTTCTCCTCCATCTATTTTGCTGGCAATTTTTTGAAATTGTTTCAATTCTTTCTCAGCGTTCTTTATTTTCCTCTTTTCATCTTGCTTTATCTTTTCTACGACTTGATCAGTAGCCACTATGGCCAAATTTTTTTTGAGCAAAAAATTACGGGCAAATCCCTCGGCCACTTCCTTCACTTCCCCCTTTTTGCCAGTCCCTTGGACATCTTTTAGAAGTACTACTTTCATACAAGATTATTGTAGCACATAGCTTGAAAAATTGGCAAGAGTAAGGTAAGATAAGCTCGGATAAACTAATAAGCATAATAAGTAATAAGCCAAAATTATGTCTTAAAATAACTACTTATTCTGCTTATTAGCTTATTGCTTAATAGCTTAAAAATTATGAAATCAGGATTCGTAGTCCTAGTAGGACGCTCTAATGTCGGAAAATCGACCCTTCTAAATACACTTGTTGGCACCAAAATAGCTGCCACTTCTTTTCGTGCCCAAATGACCAGAAATATCATCCACGGGGTCATGAACCATGACAACGGACAAGCTGTATTCATTGACACGCCGGGGGTATTCAAGGATCGCAAAAATCCTCTGACCACAAAACTGACAAACAAGGTAAAAGGTGCTTTGAAAGATATTGACCTTATAATTTATGTTGTTGACCCAACTCGTGAAATTGGTGACGAAGAAAAAGCAATATATGGCATGATCCGCCATCTTGATATTCCAAAGATTCTTGTCATAAACAAAAGTGATCTTCCAGAAAACGAAAGAAAACATCAAGCGAGCTATGTATCCTGGGGGCCAGATTTTGAGGCAGTCTACCCCCTATCAGCTCTCCGAGGAAGTCATGTTGATCCTCTGAAAAAAAAGGTTGTTGAACTCCTCCCCGAAGGCGAAGCTATGTATGAGGAAAACCAGCTGACCAATCTGACAAATGATTTCTGGGTGGCAGATCTAGTCCGAGAAAAAACTTTTTCTGTTCTTGACAAAGAAGTCCCCTATTCCTTGACTGTAGAAGTTGACAATATCAAAGAAAAAAAAGATATGTTTGTGATAGAAGCTAGAATCCTAACTAATGAAGAGAGATACAAAAAAATGATCATTGGGAAAGGTGGGACGAAAATAAAAGAAATAGGTCAGATGGCAAGACGTGAATTAGAACAAGCACTGAATAAGAAAGTGTTCCTAGATTTGGAAGTTGAAGTTGACAAGCATTGGGTGGAAAGAGTTTAAAATTTTGTAAATAAAAAATCAGCAAACGAAATTTTGCTGATTTTTTATTTTTACTAGACAACCGAATAGATAGGATGTACTATATAACCTATGTAATACTAAGACGGAATTAATAATATGTTTGAACGCTTCAAAAGACTACTTGCAGGAAGAAAACGTGGTGACGAAAACTCCCCAGTTACTCTTAATGAACCGCCTATAGCGGCACATAGACCAGATGAAAATAAACTTCTCCAAAAACCAGACAAGCACCAAGATGAGAGATTGGCAGCAGAACTTCCTGAAGAGCGGCTTATTCGTATCCAAGGTCTCGAATATGATCCTGCCAAGAGATTGACCGGTGAAATTATGCCCAATATTCAAGAATATTTGTCAACATTGTCTTTCATAAGCCCAGAAAAAAGCAGAATGTTTGAAGAATTATTTTTGGAACGCATACGACAGGGAGTACTGGCTTTACTATACGACCTTGAGCAAAGTGGATCGACAATAGATGTATTTTACAAAAGAATCACTCAAAATAGTCTACAGACAATTTTGAAAGAAAAAAAACGATTAGAACTAATAGCTCCACAACACGCTGTAGAAAATTTAGCAGAAAACCCCACCGCAGTAAGAAATTTTCAACTTGCAAAAGATACAAATCCAAAAGATAGGGTGCTAAGGAGAGTTTCACGTAGTCGAGAACAGACTTATTATGCGCTTGCACGCATTGAAGACGACAATCCATATTGGGGAGAAGGAAGGAGAATTAGTCGCATTTACCATGGTTTAAATCTAAAGCGGTTCTATTCCTCGATGCTTGCATCGAAAAAGTGAAAACTAACATTGGTTGAAATAAGATTTTCTGCCAATACCCCGCAGCTTGCTGCGGGGATGGCCCGATGAAGTCTTACTTAAACCAAATTTACTTTTATTTGTGACGAACAGTATATCCGACCAATCCACACAGACCTGACTAGTGGTAATATTCCAAATATAGTGACACTGAAAGAAGAATTAACAAAACTACATGAAGAACTAAAAGAAGCTATTGAAAAAATGAAAACCACATCAAAATAATTGTTTACAAAAATTATACACGCATAATAAATATGTTAAATCTTAAACGCCCCCTAGTATTCTTCGATCTAGAAACTACCGGTATAGATGTCTACCGTGATCGAATCGTCCAAATCGGTGCGATCCAGATCATGCCAGATGGCACGAAGACTGAACACGAGTGGATAATAAATCCAGGAATTCCTATCCCCAAGGGGGCCAGCGACGTTCATGGTATCACAGACGAGATGGTCGCCGACAAACCAAAACTTGGTGATATCGGAGCTGAACTGGCCAAATTATTTACCAATGTCGATCTCGGTGGATACAATGTCAAAAACTTTGATATACCAATGCTCGCTGAAGAATTCAACCGGATTGGCCTTTCACTAGATACAGAAGATATAAAAATTGTGGATGCCATGACAATTTTCAAAATAAAAGAAGCACGCACACTGGCAGCAGCATATCAAAAATTTTGCGGCAAAGAGCTGGTAGATGCCCATGATGCCATGGTCGATATCCGCGCTTCTATGGAAGTGTTAGATGGGCAGCTATCTCACTATGATGATCTCCCCTACTCCCCAGCAGAACTCCACGAATACTGTTTCCCTGCTGACCCAGACGCTTATGATGCTGAAGGAAAATTGCGTTTTGTCGACGGAGAACTGACTATTAATTTTGGAAAAAACAAAGGCAAAACCCTTCAATACCTCGCCATGAATGATGCCGGCTACCTAGAATGGATTCTCAATGGTAGTTTTTCTGATAAGGTGAAGGAGGCGATCAAAAAAATCATTAAATGATGTACAAAAATAATAAAAGTAAATTTGGTTTAAGTAAGACTTCATCGGGCCATCCCCGCAGCAAGCTGCGGGGTATTGGCAGAAAATCTTATTTCAACCAATGTTAGTTTTCACTTTTTCGATGCAAGCATCGAGGAATAAAACCGCTTAAAGATTTAATGTACGAACATACGAAAGGTACGAAAGTTCCGAAACTCTAGTAAAAGTAACAGGATTCCTGCCGAAAGGCAGTCCAGTACTCACGTATCTACTGGACCGCCTTTCGGCGGTAATCCTAACAAATAATTCTCCAAGAACAATACTAGGTCTGCATGAAGAGAAAAAAATCACTATTCAATTAGTGATTTTTTCGTACCTTTAGTATTGTTCGTAATTTCGCACATTCTTAATCCTTATACTTCATCCTCTCCCACACAACCAAGAGCGGACTAGCCAAGAAAATAGATGAATAAGTACCAATGAAAGCACCGATCATGAGAGCAAGAGCAAAATACTTCACACTATCCCCGCCGAAGAAGAAGAGGGCGGCAAGAACAAGAATAGTAGTCATTGAGGTGTTCATCGAACGAACCAGAGTCTCATTGACACCTTTGTTTACCACTTCTTCAAATTTACCATAACCATGCTTGATAAGATTCTCACGAACACGATCAAATACTACAATAGTATCATTGACAGAATAACCAAGAATAGTAAGAAGCGCCACTACAAATGGGATGTTGACTTCAATACCATAAAAGTGACCCAAAAGTGCAAACACACCCATTACAATCGTAACATCATGTACCAAAGCTACGATAGCAGTAAGACCAAATTTCCAAGACTTAACAGGCCTAGATACTCTTCTGAAAGCGTAAGCAATGTAGATGATAATAGCCAAAATGACAGCTATACCAATCTGCCAAGCACGAGAACGAAGTTGGGCACTAATTGAGGAACCAATAGTTTCAATACGTTTCTCGATTACTTTTCCTTCTGTATCTGGCTCAAAGGTAATAGCACCATCTTCACCTACCAAAGCTACAACCTCTTTTGATCCTGAATCTTCTGAAGCATCTTCTTCTGATTCCACTAGGAATTCTACGGCTGGCAAGTCATCTCTAAGAGCGGTAAGCACTGCCTGATGCTCTTCTTCTGTAATGAAACGCATCTTAAGAATCATGCCGTCTTCATCTACTGGCTGAACATTGATATTCCCAAGCTCTAGTGGGGACAAAACTTCTTGAATTTCTTGGATACCAGGTCTTTCTTCAGTAAAAGCAACTTCAATAAGTGAGCCTCCGGTAAAGTCAATACCCGGTTTAAGCCCAAGAGTAAAAAGTAAAATAACACTTATACCAAACAAGACAGAAGATATGGTAAAAGATATTTTTCTATTTTGGATAATCTTGATCATAAAATTATTTTTTCTGTGCTCCTAGGAATAACCAATTGGCTCCTCTATTCTTGAACCAAGGCACTACGAAACGTAGCATAATACGAGTCACAGTGATAGCTGTAAATAGACTGACCAACACACCAAGACTAAGAGTAAGAGCAAATCCTTTCACAAAACTAGAACCAAAGAAGACTAGCAGTGCACAAGTTATCAAAGTAGATATATTACCATCCTTAATAGATGTCCAGGCTCTAAGGAATCCTTCTTCCACAGCATTGCGCAGACTCTTACCTTCTTTCAACTCTTCCTTTAGGCGCTCGAAGATAAGGACATTGGCGTCGACAGCCATACCAATAGACAAGATCAAACCGGCAATACCAGCTAGGGTAAGAGTGACACCGATCATCTTGAAAATTGCAAGAGTAAGCACAGCATATAGACTGAGAGCAACAACAGAGATCAGACCAGGAAGTCTGTAATAAAGTACCATGAAAATCATCACCAATATCAAACCAATAATACCAGCATAAAGACTCTTCTTTAGAGACTCTGCACCAAGAGTGGCCCCGACGCTTTGTTGAGAAACAAGCTCAATCGGCACTGGGAGGGCACCAGCATTTAGACGTTGAGACAACAATCGAGCTTCATTGAGATCAAAATTACCAGTAATAACAGCTTGACCATCTGTGATTGGTTGCTGAACTACCGGAATACTAATAGGAGATCCGTCTAGGAAAATAGCGACTGGTCTACCCACATTACGTTCTGTAATATCACGAAATAAATCCTTTCCTTCGCTATCAAAACGAAGAGAAACTTGAATGGCTCCAGTCTGGTAATCTGTGGCCACTTCGGCTCGCTCCAGCTGCCCACCTGACAAGTCTGTATTCATCCATTGATCTTGTGGTGGCAAAATATCTTCGGCAGTTTGATTTGCCACAAGAATACGCCACAATTCGTATTCTTTGGTAATTTCTTGAGATTTTTTGTAAATAATATGATAACCAAATTCACTCTCAACAGGTCCAATGATGCTACCAACCTCGCTACCAAATACTGCCTCCTCAAAAGCTGGTACCATAGCCCCTCTTGGGAATGACCCTAGATCACCACCATTGTCTGCTACTGTCGGGTCATCAGAATTCTCACGAGCCAATATCTCAAAATTGCTAGCATTGGCTTGATCATACAGATTCTGAGCTTTCAACAATGCTTCGTCCTTGATCAATTCAGAATTACAATTCTGAGCACCGAGATAACAAATAAGGATATGACTGGCAGACACTTCCTCTTGTCCATCTCGCTCAGCTCCTCGTCTCAAAATATTGAAGCCATCCTCTGTTTCCACAAGAGTGTCAGAAATATCTCCTTCGTTGGCACCACTAGCCCAGTCAAACAATTCTGGGAAAATAATATGTTTGCCAAGATATTCCAAATATCCACCATTATTTTTGCTGAAGCTATCTTCTGATTTTTCTTTTGCTGTTTCTTCAAAATCAGCTCCATTTTTTATTTCAGACAAAATTTCATTAGCCCTTTTCTCGGCATCAATATTATATTCTTCAATTTGGACCTCTTCTTCTGGAGTTAGTTCTCTCGGAGGAATATTGTTCTCTTCTTTAAATTCCAAAATTGGTGTTTCACCTATCATGGTAATAGCGCTCTTCACATCAGTGATACCAGGAAGCTCTACGATTACACGATAGATCTCCCCTACCTTGGCGGTCTGTACATTTGGCTCACCAATACCGATCCCATTCACTCTTCTCTCGATCACATCTCTCACACCTTCTACAGCCGCACTTCTCTCGTCGTCAGCAATCGTAGCTGTGTTGGCTTCGTAAATCAAATGAGCTCCGCCTTGTAAATCAAGACCGAGTGAAAATTCCTTTTCAGGGACATTAGGAATACCTAGAGCTACCACACCATTTACTTTGTCTATTCCACGATTGAGATGATTTGGCAGGACATAACCAAGAGCAACAAAAAAAAGTACAAAAATACCAAAGATTCCCCATCTGATTTTCGCTCGCAGTTGTTTTCTAGTTTGTTTATTTGCCATAAGTTGATTTTCAAAATTATCTTCGAAAAGTAGCTAATTTTAACACAAAAAATTACTCTTCACAGTGGTCGCTATTTTACTATATTTGGCTTTTTTCGTCAATGTCGGTTTGTGGACATTAGAAGGCTCAAAAGAAAGTCCCCAAAGAAAACAATGAACCCCCTCCAGCTCCCCCTAAGAGGGGGAGGGTAGTTACATTCCTCCCCTTTTAGGGGAGGCTAGGAGGGGTTCGTGCCATGAAATAATAATCTTTGATACTTGACTTTCAAATATATATATATTAGGCTTTTTTTATCAACTGTCCGAGACTTGGCTCATGGTCAAGTCTCGGCAACCAGGGAGAAAATGAGATGACGAATGTCACGAACCAGCGCAAGCGCTGGGCCCGTCGTGCTCGGCGGGCAGGACACCAGGGAGTGGAGTGGTTGGGCGGCGTCCTCTACCACCGGGTCAGCGACCCGGAGAGCGGGGATGGCACGACGAAGCTGGTCCGTCTGAAGGAGATCGGGGACGATGTCGTCCCCGAGCTGCCGAAGGAGGGCAAGAAGGCAGACGGCCTGAAGGCGGCTCGGCCCGAGGGCAAAAGGCTGCGGCACCACGTCCACAACCAGCAGGAGCCCTGCCGGAACTGTGGACAGCACGTGGGGCACACCCACTGGTGCCGGAACAACCGCCGTCGATCCTACTGCTAGCGGGGCAGATGCTGGCGGGCCGGGGGAGCGCCGCACTGCCCCCGACCCGCCATCTGCGACTGACCACCATTCTTCCTCATCAAAAAACCACCTGACCCGAACTTTCCAGTCAAAACTTGACTTGAGAGTTAGGAGGATTACAGGTGGTTTTTTGAATCCTGAAATTTTTTCCCCTCCTTAGAAAGGAGGGGTTAGGGGAGGTTGATCGGTCTATAGATATCTTTCTTTCTATCATCAACCCCCTCTGACCTGCCTGCCGACAGGCAGGCTCCTCCTTTCTAAGGGGGAAAACTTTCTATCCAATCTGTAGTTAATTAATATTATCTCCCATGACACTTCTTATATTTTTTACCTGAGCCACACGGACACGGATCATTCCTTCCTACTTTTTTCCCAGTCTCATCACGCTCTTTTTTCTTGATATGACTCCCCTGCTCACTCATGGTCTTCTTGGCTCCTTCGAGAGTCATCTTGTCGTTAGCCATCACTGAAGGAGCGAGCTGGAGACCAATGTTAATTTTGAAAAATGTATAGACAACTTCTTTTTGAATATTAGATAATAGAGCGTTGAAAAGATGGAAAGTCTCCTTCTTGTATTCTACAAGCGGATCACGCTGACCATAACCTTGAAGTCCGATACCTTGACGTAAGTGTCTAATATTTTCAAGATGCTCAACCCACAAAGTATCATTGGCCCGCAACAGCAGACCCTTTTCTACACTTCTCATCACTTTCTCTGCACCTTCTTCATTTTGGACACTTTCTTTAATCTTTTCCTCGGTCTTGCCATACTCCACTCTTGCCTTATCGAGAAGCATGGTGACAATCTTGTCTCTGATTTCCACATCTTCCAGCTTACTGTCGCCATTTTTTCCAATATGGAGTAACACCTCTCGTTCTTGTTGAGAAAAAGGCATGATAGTCTTCATGGTCTCATAAATTTCTTTTAGATCCCAGTCTTCCACATCGGCCTCTGGATTGGTGTGATAAGAGACAACGAACTCGATCTCCTGTTCGATCATGTCGAGGATCATTTCTTTTAGAGATCTGTATACTTTTTCCACCTCAGCACCCTCCTCAACAACTTGTAAATCTGTAGTTTTTGTAGAACTTGTCCCGAGTGTGTCGAGAGATTCGGATGTCATTTGTAGATCCGAATCATTCTGACTAAGTTCCAATATCTGCCGACGTTTCGCATAAATCACTTCTCTATGACGATTCAAAACATCATCATACTCCAGGACATGTTTACGTATATCAAAATGGTGTCCTTCTACTTTTTTCTGAGCATTCTCAAGCATCCTGGTAATCATCTTTTGCTCGATCGGCATGTCTTCTGGCACATTGAGCTTGGTCATCACACCTTTCAATCTATCTCCAGCAAAAATGCGCATCAAGTCATCTTCAGTAGAAACAAAAAACTGCGTCTCACCAGGATCACCTTGACGAGCACTACGTCCACGAAGCTGATTGTCGATACGGCGAGATTCATGACGTTCTGTACCGAGAACAAATAGTCCTCCAGCTTTCAAGACTTTTTCTTTATCTTCCTTGGTAGCTGGAGAGCCACCAAGCTTGATATCTACTCCACGACCAGCCATGTTGGTAGCAAGGGTGACAGCTCCAGGTCGTCCGGCTTGTGCGACGATCTCACCTTCTCTTTCGTGATTTTTGGCATTAAGAACCTCATGCTCCACACCTTGGGAAGTAAGGTACTGACTGAGTTCTTCATTTTTTTCTACAGATATTGTACCAATCAACATTGGTTGTCCTTTCTCACGACATTCTTTTATTTTCTCAACAATAGACTTATATTTACCTCGCATGTTGATATAAATCCTGTCCGGCCTATCAATACGAGCATCTGGCTTATTGGTCGGGACAACTACGACGTCTGTTTGATAAATTTTGAAAAATTCTTCTTCTTCGGTTTTGGCTGTACCAGTCATTCCAGACATCTTCTTGTACATACGGAAGAGATTTTGGAAGGTGATAGTAGATAGAGTCTGACTTTCACGTTGAATTTCGACACCTTCTTTGGCCTCGATAGCCTGATGAAGTCCTTCGGAATAACGACGTCCAGGCATCTTACGACCAGTGAACTCGTCAATAATGATCACTTGCCCACCTTCGACAATATAGTCTTTGTCACGCTTGAAAAGAACTTCTGCCTTGAGAGCCTGCTCGATATGATGTACTGTCCTGATTCCACCTTCCACATAGATATTGTCTACTCCGAGCCAGCCTTCAAATTTCTTGATTCCCCTATCAGTCAGGTTAGCGCTACGCATTTTTTCATCGACGTTGTAGTCACCTTGATCTGCAGATTCTGAAGAATCCTCTCCTTCTGTTTCTTTGACCTCTTCTAGTTGTGTCACCCATTTGGCAAATTGGTAGTATTGTTCTGTAGCTTTTTCTGCTGGAGAAGAGATAATTAGCGGAGTACGAGCCTCGTCGATCAGAATAGAGTCGACCTCATCTATAATACAATAGTGCATTTCATCACCAGGACGCATCACCATGTCATCAATCTTCTGCACCATGTTGTCACGCAAATAATCAAAACCAAACTCATTGTTGGTTCCATAAACTATGTCGCACTGGTAAGCTTCTTTTCTGGCAGCTGGACGCAAGTATTGATCTTCTACATGGAAGCTCCCTGTCTCGACTTGTTCTGAGTCTGCCGAAGAATCTCGCTCTTGATCTACTTCGCCACCTTCTTCCAATTCTTTTTTATTAGCATCATAAACATATGTAACTCGTTGGTTCTGAATGATACCTACAGACATTCCAAGAAAATCATAAATTTGAGCCATCCAGACAGCATCACGTTTGGCCAAATAATCATTGACTGTTACGACATGAGCACCCTTGCCCTCAAGTGCATTGAGGTAGACTGGTAACGTCGCAGTAAGGGTCTTACCTTCACCAGTCCTCATCTCAGCTATATCTCCACGGTGAAGAATGATCCCACCAATAAGCTGGACATCATAGTGTCTCATTTGCATAGTTCTTCGTCCTACTTCACGAACAGTAGCAAATGCTTCTGGCAAGATATCATCAAGAGTTTCACCTTTCTCTAAACGAGATCTGAACTCTGGAGTTTTTGCTTTTAGGTCTTCATTAGATAATTTTTCAAACTCAGCTTCAAGACCATTGATCTTATCGACAATGGGCTGAAGTTTTTTCAATTTTTTGACATTGGGATCACCTGTTAGTTTAGTATACCAGGACATAGGTTTAGGTAATTAGGTCTCTAGGAGTTATAGGTCTTTAGGGTTTTTAGCTTGGGGAGTATATCAGCTTTTTTGTAATTTGTCTATATCAAAAAAACATCCTTAAATAAAATTGAGAATGGTTTGTGGGATAGATAATTTTGACTGCCAACATGTAAAAATCGCGCAGACAACGCTATTCCTCGATAAGTCTCTTATATTCTATTTCCATGATTTGTACACTGACCAAAAAACCCCTATATTCTGCTTGGAAAGCAGAATAAGTCTTAGCTAGTTCCTCATAGCCAGAGGACTCGCTATCCAAAAAGGCTTCTAAAGCATTTGCCAATTCAGCAGCGCTATGACTTAATTTTTCAGTATTAAGGAGAATGTTGTATCTAGAGGAAACATCACTCCTACCTATATACTTATCAGAATCTGGATCCCCAGGGTCACCGCTAGTCAGAAGGTCAACCTCACTCACATCATCACCAGTTGTAACTTTGATTAAATCTACTATTCTAGATGAGTTTATTGCGACCTCAAACAACCTGACTGTTTCTATAAATTTTGCATGAACTTCTTCAAGAGCTTCTTTTTTTAAAGAGCCAGTTAAAAATTTGTCAATATCGTTGGCAAAATTAAGAGCAGCCTCACTCAAGTCAGTGGTACTAAGTGCCCTTTCATAATGTGTCCTTCTATCTTCTCCTGGTGAAGGAGCCGGTTCATGTTCTAACTTTGCAAGCAAAATAGCTGGATCAGAATCAGGATCAGGCCTTCCTCCTGTTCGTCTTGGTTCTGTCATATTTTTAAATTTAATTACTCTTGATACCCCTTACTATCTCTAATTTCCTCCCGTTGTTTATTACGCATCTTTCCTTTTATTTTTTCAAGCTCCACCTTCAGATGATCTTTTACTTTGTCAATTGCTTTGTAAAGATCTTCAGCTTCTTTTACCATACGAATCAGCTTGCCTGGAACATGTAGGTTTACTTCAGCATAGTATATTTTACCTTTATTATGATGATGTGAATTCATCCCGACATCTATTTCCACCTTTTGGATATTGTCGAAAAATTTATTTAATCCCTCCATTTTTTCTTCAGCATATTGTTTGATGGCATCGGTCATATCGACACCTGTGGCCTGGACTGTGATCAGCATAGTGCTTAGGTTTAATTATTATTGACTACAAAAATTTCCTCCTCTAGTTCTATTTCGTATTTATTGTACACCTCTTCTTTGGTCTGATCAATAAGCTCCAATACATCAGCGGCTCTAGCCTCTCCCAAATTGAGGATAAAATTACCATGACGCTCACTGATCTGTGCCTGACCAACAGTAACCCCTTTCATCCCTACTTGCTCTACCAGCCACCCAGCGGATATTTTACCAACTTTCAAAAACTGCTGTACCTTCTCATCATTCTCATCAAAATGTCTTAGTAGCTGATCTTTATTGACTTCTGTATCTGGATTTTTAAAAATACACCCTGTCGAAGCAAACCCTTGTGGTTGGGTACTATTGCGATATTGCAAATGTTCGATTGCTTTTTTCATCAACTGCGCATCTGGCTTACCGTCTTCAGCTTTTTGTAATTGTAAATGGACGCGCAGGATTACTCCGCCATTTTTTTTGAAATAACTACTACGATAACCAAATTGACACTCTTCATTATCCATCTCCAACACTTCTCCATCTTGATAGACCTCTACTTTCACTACATGATCTTTCATCTCTCCGCCCATCGCCCCTGCATTTCCCCGTACAGCTCCCCCGATCGTCCCTGGTACACCCACACCCCACTCAAATCCAGTCAGCCCAGCGCCCATAGACTCTTGAGACATCTTCACAGTATTACATCCCGCATCGGCTACAAGAACATCTCCATGAACCGTGAATTCAGAACTATGAACTCTAACAACAACCCCGTAAAATCCCTCATCATTAACAAGCATGTTACTCCCACCTCCGAGAATAAAATAATTTAGTCCACCTTCGTCCAAATACTGCAACAATTCAATCAACTTATCAGTGTCATCAACACTCACAAAAAAATCAGCCTCGCCACCAATCTTAAAAGTAGTGTGCTTGGCTAATTTTTCTTTCAGCTTCACTTTGCCGAATTCTTTTAGTTTTTTGTGGATGTCGCGGTTCATTTTTTTAATATTTTATTTTTTGACAATTCTTAATACCGCACGAGCAACACGATCACCACATTTTTGACAAAAATCCCAACTAGGATAACCTGTAGTAATATCTGGCATATCTCTTAACATATTACCTCTCAAAGACAAAGAAAGCCAGTCATGCTGGTCTTTTTTCTTTTTTTACATTTGTCACAGCGAGTGATCGTGGACATATATTAACGAGTAGTGTGAATTAGACTCGTTTGGCTTAATTTAGCTAAATATTTTTAGAAAATAGATATGCGGAAAATTCATATTTTGCTAAAATAAGGAAAATATCAATTTTAATACCCCCATAATCCACTGACGAAGTCAGTGGTCACCATCCCATCGAAG
>CAYFPJ010000010.1:0-36396 GCA_964344965.1 uncultured Gammaproteobacteria bacterium
GGTCCTAAGGTAGCGAAATTCCTTGTCGGGTAAGTTCCGACCCGCACGAATGGCACAACGATGTGGAAACTGTCTTAACCATGTACTCGGCGAAAATGCAAGTGTCGTGAAGATGCGACATAACCGCAGCTAGACGAAAAGACCCCATGAAGCTTTACTACAACTTGATATTGATATGTTGCTTCACTTGTTCAGCATAGGTGGGAGCCTAGGCATCAGTGAGATACCACCCTTGTGCTGTGACATATCTAACCTTTTGATCTGAATCGACCAAAGGGGACAGTATCTGGTGGGTAGTTTAACTGGGGCGGTTGCCTCCCAAAATGTAACGGAGGCGTTTACAAAGGTTGGCTTGGTCCGGATGGAAATCGGACTGGACGTGCAAACGCATAAGCCAGCTTTACTGCAAGGATTACAGTCCGAGCAGTTACGAAAGTAGAAGTTAGTGATCCGACCGTACGATATAGGACGGCGGAAGCTCAACGGATAAAAGTTACTCTGGGGATAACAGGCTGATCGCGCCCAAGCGTCCACAGCGACGGCGCGGTTTGGCACCTTAACATTATCGGGGTGCACAAACAGTGATGTTTTTCCTAACACTTTTCGTTTAATACTAGTAAAATAGATAGATAGAGATAAAAAAAGAGACAAAATCGGCTTATAACGGTGAACCCGTCAGTAGTGAAAAGCTACCCGGCGATACCGTGGGAAGCCCTCTGATGACAATTAACAATTAACAATTAACAATTGACCTATTAAAATAAATGTCAATTGTAAAAAGTTAAAAGTCAACTGTCAATCATGGCCCCGTAACGACTGACCCGAAAGGGGAGACTTACCAGAGATCGGTGACTTCGGTCATTCTCTGTGTAGGTAACACGCCGACTCTTGCAACAAGAAAACTGAGATCATGCAGTTCACGTCCCGACTGAGTCGGGATCTGCTAACATCCAGTGCAAGATGAAGATATAGTCTGCGCCACAAGAAACTGTGGAATAAAGTACGATGTCGGCTCATCGCATCCTGGGGGTGGAGAAGCTCCCAAGGGTTAGGCTGTTCGCCTATTAAAGCGGTACGCGAGCTGGGTTCAGAACGTCGTGAGACAGTTCGGTCTCCTATCTGCTGTGGTCGTCGAATATTGAGGAAACTCACCCCTAGTACGAGAGGACCGGGGTGGACGAACCTCTTGTGTACCAGCTGTCCTGCCAAGGGCACCGCTGGGTAGCGAAGTTCGGTACGGATAAGCGCTGAAAGCATCTAAGCGCGAAGCCGTTTCCAAGATTAATATTCATTTGAGACTCGTCCGAGACTAGGACGTTGATAGGCACTACGTGTAAGGCCAGCAATGGTTTGAGCGGAGGTGTACTAATATGTCGAAGTGTACTACGGAAACACATAGTTGTTCTGCTTACAGATTGATAATATTATTATTGATCGCTTGGTTATTGAATAATAAAAAAGGCATTATCTTGGTGGCTTTTGCGGTGGGGGTATACCCGATCCCATCCCGAACTCGGAAGTCAAGCCCATTAGCGCCGATGGTACTCGCAAGGGAAGAGTAGGTCGCCGCCAAGATAATGCCTTTTTTTGATACTTAAAAAAAGGTATCACGATGACACCCCCAACTCCACTAAGTTGTGCCGGATAAACTTCAGGTGGGAGTAGGTCAGAGTTTATCCGCCGCAGTGTCACGGAGGTGGGCCAAGATAATGCCTTTTTTTGATACAAAAATAAGAGAGATAAAACAAGATTATAGGAGTTTGTTTTATTTTGTAATGGGATTATCTCTATGAGGAGAGGTGTCATCCTGAGCGCAGCGAAGGATCTTTCTTATAGAAAATATCTTCCTTGCTAAAGATCCTTCGCTGCGCTCAGGATGGCAATACTATAGAATAAAAAAATACCAGTACTTAGACTGGTATTTTTTGTTTATTAACGAGTAGTGTGAATTAAAATTGATATTTTCCTTATTTTAGCAAAATATGAATTTTCCGCATATCTATTTTCTAAAAATATTTAGCTAAATTAAGCCAAACGAGTCTAATTCACACTACTCGTTTATTACTTTAGTTTGTCTGTTTATTATAAAGCCATCTCCACGAAAGTATAAGTATAATGAGACTGGTCGCAAGACCTATATACATTGGTTCTATGTTCCATTTGTAGACTGGCCAGCCATATTCTTGTTTGATCCATCCATCCACTAGCCAAGCACCAGATGCGAGCGCAGATAAAATCATGGAGTTGGTAATTATGGTATCATTTATTTTTTTCTTAGAAAATATTGAGAGTAAAGTTGGTAACAACAAAGCAGACACACCTACAGTTCCAACAGCATAAATTATTCCAATGACGGATTCAAATATCCAAACAAAGCCAAGTGACACTAGTAGAGTGATGATGATACCATAACGAGTTAGTTCTGTCAGGGAGGTCTGTTGGAATTTTTTCTTAAGGAAATCTTTGGCTACAATTGTACTAGATGAGAATAAAAATGAGTCAATGGTAGACATTATAATTGATAAGAGTGTGACTACAAATATTCCTTTGATCACAACTGGTAGAACAGCATTAGAAAGTGTTAAATATGAAAATATAGCTTCACTCTCTGGAAAAGCTGCCCTGGCATATAGAGCTGTAACGAGAGTCATCATGTCGAAAATAAACCAGAATATAATGGAGTATAAGACTCCTTTTTTGGCTGTGTTACCATCTTTTGCAGCGTAACAGCGGGCATAGAAATTTGGGTCAACCAGGGTCCAACAGGCCAAGAATCCCCAGACAATGATGGTCTGTATGGGCAATTCTCCGGTCAAAGTAAGGTGTGTGGCTGGTAGACTTTCTTTCAAAAAACCAAATCCGCCAAACTCAGCCATACTATATATAATGAGTAGACCAAAGCCGAGGAACATGAAAACAAATTGCAAGATATCTGTCTTCACTACTGCTCGGAAGCCTCCATACCAGACATAGAGCGCACTTACGAGAAAACCAATAATAATTGACCAACCAAGATTTATTCCAAACAAAACATTGACTAACACCCCAAGTGATAAGACATATGGAGCTGGTGTGGTCATTATATACGTAATGATTCCAGCCAGAGTACCAGATTTGTTTCCTACTTTTTCTCGTATTTGGTCTGCTAGGGTGGTATGACCTGAGTCGTGAATGCGCTTGGACATGAAGAAAGCGAAGAAGAGATAGATTGCATACCAAAATATTCCATTGGTCAACCAAGCAACTACGCCGTAACCAAAGACAAATTCACCAATTCCAAGTATTGCTCCGTACCAGGTCGTTACAAGAGTCATGATGAAGGCTGGTAAGGTCAATTTTCTCGCTGCCAGCATATAGTTTTCATCATCCAGTGATTTTTTGGCAAATTTTAATCCAAAAATAAAAAGCACTACGATGTAGGCCGCGATAATAATTTGGTCGAGGAGGTGTAGATCCATAAAGTTTGTGGTTTTAGATTCCTCCCCTATTAGGGGAGGTAAGGAGGGGTCTTTAGCAAGTAAGACTGAAAAGCAGTACTAGATGACACTACATCATCTTTCTCGCTAAAGACCCCCTCTAGCTCCCCCTTGTAGGGGGAGAATTATGTAATTGACAAAATTATTCTATCATAAAACTCAGCATCTGTAATCCCAACTAGATTTTCTTCTTCTTGCTCTAATACCACAGACTCTTCAGTAGTTTCATTAGAAGTTCCAATGAGATGGCCTTGCTTCATCTCCAAGTCATCGACTGGCCACTTAAGTCCAGTTGATTTCAAAATTTTGCTTTCGTGTAGTGGGTATAGTGAGAGTCGTGTGCCAATTGGTAGATTTATTTCCCATTTTTTTGGCAGTCTGAAGACTATATCTTGGTCAGCAAAAAATATAATATTTTTATTTTTATATTTTGACAACACGTGTAGCACTTCCAGTGTATGATCAAACCTATCTCCTGTGAATCCAAAAGCTAGGTAGAACGGGGACTTTGTTTGGTCTAATACTTTTTCTAGATCAGTAGAATTTTGGTCTTCTATTTTTTTCACTTCTGTTTTTTGGTCCCAGTACTTTCTATTTTCTAGAGAGTCTAGATCACCAATGATTTTGCCTGGGGTTATATCTATATTTTTCAAATGGTTTGCTCCGCCGTCAGCTGCAACTAAGGGATTTCCTTCTTGATAAATTTTCAAAAACTGGCCAATGTTTACATTGCCAGCACCGATGATGAAAGTTGTTTGGGGATTTTCATTCATGTTTTTTATTCTTATGTTGCGCCACAAACCACCACACACTCCAGATAACAAAAGGAATACTAAGCCACTGCCCCATACTTAGAATTCCATCTAAGGTGTGGCGTTCCTTGACAAATTCTACTAGAAATCTAGTAGAAAAATAGAGAAGAAGGAACAGATGGAATGTAAAAAGTTGAGTTTGCCCCTGTTTCTTTTTGTGAACTTTATAGAGAATAATAAATATGGTGAGAGCAATCACAGCTTCGTATATTTGGCTGGGATGTCTCAAGATCATCTCAGCATCGACTCGTTGGAACCAGACGCCCCATGGCAGATCAGTAGGTTTGCCGACAATCTCAGAATTGAAGTGGTTACCAGTTCTAATAAATGCTGCCAGTAGGGGTATTGGGATGACTAGCAGGTCTAGATATTTTTTAAGCTCTACTTTTTTTACTTTTTGATAGAGGAGAATCGTCAGAAGTAGCCCGATAGTTAGACCATGGCTTGCGAGCCCACCATGGTGGATAAATATTATCTCCAGTGGATTGGCTAGGAAGTATTCAGCATTGTAAAAAAAGGCATGGCCAAGTCTGGCTCCGATCAATCCGCCGATCACCAGCCAGATACTAAGATCATAGACCAATTCTATTTTATACCCCTTCTCTTTGAATAATTTTTGCAAAATTAAAATAGCACTAATTACTCCGAGAGCTAGAAAAAGACCATACCAACGGATAGTGAGTGGTCCGAGTTCTAATAAAATTGGGTTGATGTTGTTGACTATCATTTTTTATGTTATAGGTCTTAGCTGGTGTTGAAGTGTCTAGGTGCTATAGTGACAAGTTGATCCCTACAGGACAATGATCACTACCCATGACCTTAGGGAGGATGTAGGCGTCCTTGATGTTCTTCTTCAATTTAGCAGAAGTGAGAAAATAGTCAATACGCCAGCCTACATTTCGTTCTCGAGCATTTGCCCAGTGGCTCCACCAAGTATACAAGTCTTTTTTGTCTGGGTGGAAGATGCGTAGACTGTCTAGATATCCAGCTTTGAGCATTTTATCAAATCCTTCTCTTTCTTCATCAGTGAATCCTTTTTTGCCGATATTTTGTTTCGGTCTTGCTAGATCTATTTCTTGATGAGCGACATTGAGATCGCCGCAGAAGACTACTGGTTTTTTCTTTTCCAGTTCCACACAATGTTTTAGAAATAGAGGGTCCCATTTTTTATGACGATATTTTAATCTTTCCAAATTATCTTTGGCGTTTGGAGTATAAACTGTAACTAAATAAAATTTGGTAAATTCAGCAGTCATAATTCTTCCTTCACTGAGACCATCACGTTTTGCTTCGTCTTTTAGAATTTTTTTATTTAGAGTTTCTCCCACATCATTGAATATTGATAAAGGTTTTTTCTTACTAAATATGGCTGTGCCAGAGTAACCTTTCTTCTCAGCAGAATTCCAGTATTCTTCGTAGCCTGGCAAATCTAATTCAACTTGTTCTGGATGTGCTTTTGTTTCTTGCAGACAGATAATGTCTGGATTATATTTTTTTACAAATTTTAAAAAGTCACCCTTACGGATTACAGCTCGAATACCATTGACATTCCAAGAGATAATTTTGAGATCTTGTTTTGGCATAGTTTTGTTAGTATAAAGGAAAAAGTAGAAAGTGGAAAGAGGACCAGAAATTAGATTCCCCTTCCTAAATGAGAGGAATGACAAACGTCAGTTTGTCTCGTTGCATCGGTGACAAACTGACGTTTGTCATTCCGTGTATAAAGGGGTTATAATTGTTTTAAACAAAAAAGTCCTATGAGCGATATAATACAAAAACCAAAAATATTTTTATCTTGATGTTAGAATAATTTTAGAATTTATCTTGTCCACATTTTCAATGCTTGCAAACAAAATTCTATGTGGTATAGTTTTTTTGATTTATTTTTTAATCTTTAAGCGGTTTTATTCCTCGATGCTTGCATCGAAAAAGTGAAAACTAACATTGGTTGAAATAAGATTTTCTGCCAATACCCCGCAGCTTGCTGCGGGGATGGCCCGATGAAGTCTTACTTAAACCAAATTTACTTTTATTCTTGATTTGGTCTTAAATTTTATTTGGGAAGATATTTGACCTGCTTGTCAGCAGGTAGATTTCAACCCAGCTGAATCAAGAAAAATTTCATTTTATCATCACTGCTGCTTGCAGTAAAAAATTAATTAAATCTTTAAGCGGTTTTATTCCTCGATGCTTGCATCGAAAAAGTGAAAACTAACATTGGTTGAAATAAGATTTTCTGCCAATACCCCGCAGCTTGCTGCGGGGATGGCCCGATGAAGTCTTACTTAAACCAAATTTACTTTTATTAAAAATATGGAAGGAGACAATTTTTCTCGTACAAAAAAAACACTTTTATCTCATGTTGAGGTCCTTTTTGAAGAGATAGAGCAGGAGACTGTCATGTCTCATCAAGAAAAGTATGCTCTTCTAGAAGATGTGTTGGATGGGGCGACAGATGTCGATGAGTTGCGTGTTGCCTTTGATCAATGGTATGCTGAACATGCTGAAGATATTGGTTTTGAACATGAGTCTCATGAAATATGGGGACATGCCTTGGCAATTGATGTGGAAGAAGATGACGATAGTATTAGTGATGAAGATGATACAGATAATGTCCTAGACGAGGATGATTTTGATGAAGAAATCGATTTATAATTTTTACAGTTTTAAAGATTTGTTTTATGGATAGAAATTTGGCACTAGAATTTGTACGAGTTACAGAAGCTGGAGCTATTGCAGCTGCTAGATGGCTTGGTCGCGGAGATGGCAAAGCTGCAGACCAGGCTGCAGTAGACGCAATGAGAGACAGGTTTAACTATGTTAATTTTCATGGTGAGGTGGTGATCGGTGAAGGTTCTCAGGACGAGGCAGCCGAGCTCTATGTGGGTGAGAAATTAGGGACTGGTAATGGAGCTGAACTTGATATTGCAATTGATCCACTTGAGTGTACAGATAGTGTTGCTCACGGGAGACCAAATGCCATTTCTGTTATTGCCAGCGGCAGTAAAGGATCGTTATTTGGGGCTCCGGATACATATATGGAAAAGATAGCTGCAGGATCAGCTGGCAAGGGGATTGTTGATCTGGATGAGCCAGTGATTGGCAACCTGACCAGATTGGCTGGACGTTTGGAAAAAAGTATAGAAGAGCTGGTCGTAGTGGTGCTAGATCGTCCTCGTCATGAAGAATTAATTCGTGAGATAAGAGAAGCAGGGGCGCGGGTTAGACTGATTTCTGACGGAGATGTGGCCGGTGCTATTGCCCCGTCTCTCCCAGAGTCTGGAATCGACATGCTTATGGGAGTAGGTAAGAGTGCTGAGGCAGTACTGGCCTCCACGGCTATCAAATGCCTCGGGGGGTATTTCCAAGCTCGCATGAAACCAAAAAATGAGAAGCAAACTCAAGAGTTAAAAGATTTTGGTATTACAGATTTGTCAAAAAAATATACAGCTGAAGATTTGGCCAAAGGAACTGATCTTACTTTTACAGCCACGGGTGTGGTAGACGGCCCTCTTTTGAGAGGTGTGCGTTATACGGCAGATTATTGTCTTACTCACTCTGTGGTGATGCGAGCTAGTAGTGGTACAATACGTTTTCTTGAGACACGTCATCGTTTGTAAAAAATATTGACAGTTACAACTGTCTTTTTTATATCTAATACAGCACTTATGAATGAGGGTGGCATGAGAGGAAAAAGTAGAGGGAGTGGACCTGTCCGTATTGATGTGATGACTGAGCCTACTTTGGATGTCACTGGAGTTGGTGAAGAAGATGCTATTCGACAAGAAGAAATTCTCGTGGCCGAATCTCAAATGGATTCTGCTCCAGAAATAAATATGGAAGAGGGTGTGGAAAGCGCTGCTGATGTTATCAAACGATTGCTACAACAAAAAGATATTGTAGCTGTGGCAATTTGGGGTGCTAGCACAAACGTGGGCAAAACACATTTTCAAAAAAATTTATTAAAAAAATTGATAGGCGCCAATATACCCACCATATGCAGAAAAACCGTTAATAGGGATTTTGGCATGAGTGAAGAGAGGGAAGTTGAGAAAAGACAAAGTTCTTTAGATTCAGATAAGTTGGTTATAATAATTGGCGAACCAGGATGGCCACTAAGTTTTGTGGCTGAAGGGATTCATAATACTCAATTGGCAGAGCACACAAAAAATAGTGATTTTTTTTCTGATGTTAGGGGGTTTGATGCCATATTTGCTATTCATATTTCTTCTGACAGGAGAAGAAAGTTTCCATTTCCTGAAAGAGTGGCAAAATATGCTGATGTTTTTATTGATAACCCTGACGCTACTATCAAGTAATTATAAATAAAGTTAATTTTAAATTCTATGTCAGACTATTCTACGATTCAAGCTATATTGGGGGAAGATTCAGAAAAACTACTTGGTTTTGACAATCCCAAGATTTCCAAGGATCGTCTCCATGTTCCAAGTTCAGACTTCATCGAGGAAGTTTTTTCTATTTCTGATCGTTCATATAGTGTTTTGGAAAATTTAAAAAAACTCCGTGACCATGGTCGACTTTCTGGTACTGGATATTATTCTATCTTGCCTGTAGACCAGGGTATTGAGCACTCTGCCGGGGCCAGTTTTGCCAAGAATCCTGATTATTTTGATCCAGAAAATATTGTAAAATTGGCCATTGAGGCTGGCTGTAATGGAGTAGCTTCTACTCTTGGTGTCCTTGGGATGGTCAGTAAAAAATATGCTGAGAAGATTCCTTTCATTGCCAAATTAAATCACAATGATCTACTGCGTCATCCCAATGATTATGATCAGATTATGTTTGGTTCGGTAGAGCAGGCTCATAATTTAGGGGCTGTCGGTGTCGGAGCAACAATTTATTTTGGCTCAGAAAATTCTAAGCGTCAAATTCAAGAAGTGTCTGCTGCTTTTGAGGAAGCACATAAGAGGGGGATGTTTACCATCCTTTGGTGCTATCTTCGCAATAGTGCTTTCAAGGTTGGAGACGCAGATTATCATGACGCTGCAGATTTGACTGGTCAAGCCAATCATCTTGGTGTGACAATTGGGGCAGATATCATCAAGCAAAAATTACCAATGAAAAATGGTGGTTATCAAAAATTAAATGAAGAAGGAAAATTTGGAAAATTTGATGAACGTATGTATTCTGAATTGGCAAGCACTCATCCCATAGATCTATGTCGTTACCAAGTCGCCAACTGCTATATGGGTAGGGCTGGATTGATCAATTCTGGTGGAGCTAGTGGAGAAAATGATCTGGCTGCTGCAGTATATACAGCAGTGGTCAACAAACGAGCTGGCGGATCTGGCCTCATTCTTGGTCGCAAGGCTTTCCAAAAGCCTCTCAAAGAGGGAGTGGAGATTATCAATGCAGTGCAAGATGTTTATTTGAGTGAAGAAATTACTGTTGCATAACAATCATTATATGTCAGAAGGCGAAAAAAATGATGGTGACAAGACAAGATGGTCTTCAGGTTCTCACTATAAAGTGCTGGGAGTATCAAGAGATTCCACTCCCGCACAAATAAAGAAAGCTTACCAAGATTTGGCAAGAAAGTATCACCCTGACAAGAATCCTGATGATAAGGAGGCCGAAGAGATTTTTAAATCAGTTTCTGCGGCTAATGATGTTCTTTCTGATCCTGAATCCCGCGCTGCATATGATAGGAATCTAGAAAACAGAAGATCTCCTTATGGAGAGACCACTTATGACGGTTCTGGCCTTACGCCTGAACAACGAGCAGAAATAGAGAGAAGAGCTAGAGAGGCGTATGAAGAGATTATGAAGAGATTTGAAGAGGTGGCGGGCACCAGAACACCAGAAAAAACTGTAAGCGATCAACAGACTTCTGAACGTCCTACTGGATCAGATTATGATGATAAGAGTAATAGGCCATCATTTTGGAGAAGAGTAAGAGGTGTGTTTGATTTTTTTGGAAGTAATAAGCGGGATGTGATAGATATAGATCATCCTGTCAGGGAAGGAGGATTATTTCGTTACATGGAACGCCCTATAATGGCCACTAGGGGCGATGATAGATACAGGGCAGATATTGCATATTATGATAAAGAATATAGTGGCATGTTGGCGTATGCAGATAAGGAATATTGGGGTTCATTTAAATATGCAAAGAGAGAATACGATAATGATTTTAATTTTGCAAAACGAAAGTATGAAATAGACTTAAGACATCAAACAAGAGACTCTGCGTATTCTGAATATAAAAATAGAATAAATAAGGCAAAAGCAGAGTTCAAAAAACGAATGAAACTATATATGAGAAAACATGGAGCAACAATTGAAACGGCGAGTAGAGATTGTTCGAAATCTTATCAACGTGCCTTGAAAGAGTACAGGGTAAGGAGTAGAAGAAAAAGGTAATTAATTTGAATCCCTCTCGACAAATCGAGGGGGATTTTGTATAATAGCCTCGCTTAATTTTTGACTATTACCTTATGGGAAGTCCAGAACTAGTATCAAAGGAGGACCAAAAACCATTGAAGATAGCAATCAATGGATTTGGTCGTATCGGGAGGATCATGACTCGTCTCATCTGGGACAACCCTAGATTTGAGTTGGTGGCCATCAATAGTCGTTCGGCCTGTGATATTTATGCCCACCTTTTGAAATATGATTCTATCTATGGAGTTTGGGATCATGGTGTGGCTCATGATGGTAATGATGCCTTGATTATCGACGGCAAACGTGTTCCTTTGCACCATGAAAATGAATTGGAAAATGCACCGTGGGGGCAGTACGATGTCGATGTGGTGATTGAGTCCACTGGAGTATTTCGTGATCGCGTTTCTAGTCAAAAGCACATTGATGCTGGTGCCAAGTATGTAGCGATAAGTGCTCCTGCCAAAGATGTAGACGGATCATTTCTGTATGGTATCAATCATCGGGATTTTGATGCTGACAAGCACAAGATATTTTCATGCGTCTCTTGTACCACAACTTGTCTTGCTCCAGTAGTGAAAGTGCTACATGATAATTTGAAAATCAAACATGGTAATCTAGTCACTATCCATGCCTATACAAATGACCAACACCTAGTGGATCATCCTCACAAAAAACACGATTTCCGAAGAAGTAGAGCAGCCAGTCTCTCTATTGTTCCGACCAGGACTGGGGCAGCAAGAGCGATAGGACAGATTTTGCCAGAGCTAGAAGGAAAGCTAGATGGTTTTGCTCTTCGTGTTCCTCTTGAGATTGTTTCTGTCATCAATTTTACTGCAGAAGTAGAGAAGGGAACTACCGCGGAAGAAGTAAACGAAATGTATCGGAAAGCTGCTCGTGAAGAGTATCCGAAGAGTCTGCATGTCTCTGATTTGCCATTGGTATCTGTAGATTATGTAGGATCTCCATATGGGTCAATTGTCGATGCGTTATCTACTCAAGTGATCGACGACACCCAAGTTTCCGTAGTGTCTTGGTACGATAATGAGTGGGGCTATGTGACGCAGATGATTAATTTGCTGGGATATTTTGCCAGGAGAATGAAGCTCTAGACATGTAACATGAATCCTGGAATATAGAACAAATTTAGATATATACTAGGATTCCCGGCGAAAGCCGGGTCAATACAAACCCGGCTTTCGCCGGGAATCCTTTTTACTCTTTTGTGATTTGGATTTTAGATTAAATCTTTAAGCGGTTTTATTCCTCGATGCTTGCATCGAAAAAGTGAAAACTAACATTGGTTGAAATAAGATTTTCTGCCAATACCCCGCAGCTTGCTGCGGGGATGGCCCGATGAAGTCTTACTTAAACCAAATTTACTTTTATTAATGCAATTTTATGGTTGAAGATGCAAAAAAATATTATGACAAGAGTCAAGGGACAGTCAACATATCTTGGGCAGATGTTGAGAGTGATGTTTTGGAAATTATTGATCGCATGAAGGAAGACAAGTTTGAGCCTGATGTGATAGTATCTATTGCTCGATCAGGTTTGATACCAGCTTCGATGATTGCTTATGCTCTTGGCAACAAGCAACTCTATGTGATCAAAGTAGATTTTTCCAAAAATCAAAAAAGTGGTAAAGACCAGGAATTGAATGACAGGCCCATGATCACTCAGGAGCTTAGTAAAGATATTTTCGGGATGAAAGTTCTCGTGGTGGATGAAATGGCGGTTTCTGGATCGACCTTACAATTAGTTTCTGACTATATGAAGATCAAGAATCCAGCAGAGGTAAGATATGCTGTCCTCTACAAGCAACCTTGGGCCGCTTTTGACCCAGATTATTATGGCAAGAAGATAAAAGAATGGCCTATTTATCCTTGGAAGGAGTTGCGGAATGATGTTTTGGATCCGAGGGCAAGGTTGGAGAGAAAGAAGATTAAAGAATGAAGATTTAAGATTATGTTGATAAAAAATTTTAGTGATCAAAAGGAATTAGTGGCTGGTGATAATTGCATCTTACGCGAGTTACTTAGTGGGATTAATGATGATGTAGAATGTCAGTACAGTATTGCTCATGCTAGGGTTTCTGTTGGTGAGACAACTTATAAGCATGCTCTCAAAACCACAGAAGTCTATTATATTATTTCTGGAAAAGGAAAGATGTACATCAATGATGAGTCAGCAGAAGTGGGTTCAAAGTATACTATTTATATCCCCCCAAATGCTATACAGTGTATTGAAAACATAGGAGATGAAGAGCTAGAATTTATTTGTATTGCTGATCCGGCTTGGAGAGTGGAGGACGAAGTGATTCTCGACTAAATAAATCAGAATTTAGTTGTAGAGATTAAAAAAACGAACAAAAATTGTTCGTTTTTTTGTATTGTAATGTAAGCCGATGAGCAGTTTTCTCGTTTAAAGTTTCTCCCTGTTGCAAACAGGCTCTTAGGTAGTCTGACAATGTTCGGTGATCGCACGACCAAGTGCGCGGTCAAATGTAAGCACTGTATAGTGTTTTGAAAGAAAGAGCAGCGAAATATCGATGAATGAGAGATTACTATATTGATATTGGAGATAAAAACGAATCACTTCATCAACAAATTCCTGTTCCGCGTATAGAAGGGAGACATCTTTATTGTTTTGTATCATGTGTATAAATGAATCAGCATGTCTTTTGTTCGACAGAGTAGGTAACACTGTACAAACTTCAATCATGACATATTCTGGCACTACAATGGTGTCGTCAGTTGCTTCCCACACATCGACGGCTTTTTTGTGCTGGTTGTCTTCTTGGTATAGATAGGCAATCCAGATGCTGGAGTCCAGGATGGTCATATATTGTAAAGAATTTTATCAATATGCTTGCTGGTGTTCGGATTAGCCTGCGGGTTGCTAAATTGGAGTTTGGCAAAATCATCCCGCGTGTATTTTTTTTTGAGCTTACTTTTTGGTGGCACAATATCAAAAAGATGCTCATGGTGGCGCATGACCATGAAACTATGTCCTTTTTTTACTGCTTGGGCGATTTGAGGGAGGCTGGCCCGCAACTGCTTGGTGCCAATAATATTTTGTTTCATAATACTAGAAAGTTTACTAATTATTTAATAAAAGTATAACAAATATTTATAATGTTGTCAAGTACGGTGCTGAAGCTCGATATGCCGTCTGGTGGGACGACCTGCCGCGTGGGCCTTCAGGGATCTATGGCCCCTATGGCAAGCCACACATGGCGACGAATAGTATCGCCGCCACTCAATGTCTGTCCTATTTGTGGCGGGGCAGGCAATTATAGGTAAATGTGGATAAGTTGTAGAAAAAAAGTTGACAACTATTTATACATATATTATGCTTTATTAAGCTAAAATATGAATATTGAAATACTCAAAAAATTAGGATTTTCTGACAAATATGCTAAGGTCTACTTGGCTCTTATTCAGCTTGGTCCTAGCTCAGTCAGGAAATTGGCAGAATTTGTAGCATTGAACCGTGGGACCACCTATGATGCTTTGAAATGGCTCAAGGCCGAAGGGGTGGTTACTTTTTATCAGAAAGACACCAAGCAGTACTTTGTAGCTGAAAAACCGGAAAAACTTCTAGACATGATCAAAAGCAGAGAAGAAGAATTACAGGAAACTGGCAAAGATATTGAAAAAATTATTCCAGAGTTGCAGGCTTTGCACAGCAAAGGCGGGGATCGACCAGTAGCACGTTATTTTGCCAAAGATGAGCTCCACCATATCTTGGAAGATGTCTTGGATGTTTGCCAGCAGGACGAAGAACAAATGTATAGAATTTATTCAGCAGAAGGGGTGCGTGAATTTCTGTATGAAAATTTTCCGACATTCAGTGATGTGCGCATTGCCAAAGGGATCAATGTCAAAGTGATTGCTATTGGTGAAGGTGGAGAGTTGCGGGGGTTGGATGAAAGAAAGTGGTTGGACCCCTCCAACCCGGCTCACGCTTCGCTCGCCGAGGTATCCTCCCCTAAAAGGGGAGGATCAAGTGATGTGTTCGCCACGTATATCATATTGTACCCTGGTAAGTCAGCATACATATCACTTGATGCTAAGGGGGATCCTGTGGGAGTGGTAATTGAAAATGGTGGGGTGTATGAAACACAAAAATTAATTTTTGACAAATTGTGGAAATCACTGTAGATTTATGTTTATTTTAGATTTTGATGACACCCTATTTGACACTCAAGCTTTCAAACAAGCTAGACTTGATACTATGAGAGAGCTTGGTGTGCCAGAAGAAGTCTATTGGGAGACATACAAGCAAGCTCGCAATAGCTCTGATGGGCTTTTCACATATTCCAATCGACGTCACGCTGACGCACTTGGACGTCAAGGATATGATCAAGAAAAAGTTTTGCAAGCTTTCCAAAATATTACAGACAACAGACTACCTGAATTTTTGATGTCAGACACTGTCGACTTTTTGAATTTTTTGAAAACATTTGGCAAACCGATAATCTTACTCAGTCTTGGTGACCCCTCATTTCAAGAATTGAAGTTCAAGGGGTGTGGGATCCATGATTATTTTGACAGAATTTTTATGGTGGATCAGTCGAAGAAAAGTATTTTGGAAGAATTGTTTGCTGTAATAGAAAAAGATGAAGAAGTGTGGTTTGTAAATGACAAGATCCAAGAGACACTTGAGTTGGCAGAAGAATATCCAAAAATGAAAGCAGTTCTAAAAGTATCAAATCAGTTCGCCAAAAAAGATTATGAAGAGAGTGGTCTACCATTCTTTGAAAGTTTACTTGATATAAAAAATTATGTTGGAAAACAAATTTGACAAAATAGGCGCCTTGGTTCTGGCTGCTGGCAAAGGAACGAGACTTGGTTGTACAGATAAGCCAAAAGTAATGCTTGAAATTGGAGATAAGCCAATTGTCAGCTATATTGTCGAAACATTATTTGATGTTGGATTTACAAAAGAACAAATTATTTTGGTGGTAGGATTTGAGAAGCAAGTTGTGAAAGATTTTTTTGGAGATAGCATAAGCTATGCAGATCAAGATGAGCAGCTTGGTACAGCACATGCTGCTTATATTGGAATGAATAATTTTTCAGAAAATATTGAAACAGTTTTGGTAATTGGCGGAGATGACAGTGCTTTTTATTCTAAAGATACACTAGAAAATTTTATTAAAGAACATTTGAAGAATGAAGCAACGATCTCTCTTCTGACGGTAGAGCCAGATAATTTTGAAAGTATGGGTAGAGTAATCCGAGATGATGAAGGTAATTTTGTGCAGGTTTTGGAAAAGGAGCAGTTAGATGACAATCAGAAAAAAATAAAAGAGACAAGTACGGGGACTTACTGTTTTGATAGATCGTGGTTTGAAGATATATTCCCAAGTATGGGGAGTATAGAAGGTTTGGGTGAATATGGCTTACCTTCGACAGTGGAGATTGCTATTGGGCAAGGAAAAAAAGTACAAGCCATAAAATTGCAAAATAACAAAGAGTGGTTTGGGATCAACACTCCTGAGGAGTTAGAACAGGCAAATTTATTATTATCATAATCTTTATGTCAGAAAAAATTCAGGCCCTAACAATAGATTTGGAGCGAGACGGATGGGAAAATTCTCGCGGATTTTTCAAGCGTGAGATAGAAATGCCAATTATCGACGAAGAAAATGATCCACAAGATGCTTTGTCAGTGATTGTAAAAGTTCGTTATGCTGGTTTTTGTGGTTCAGATCGAGGAATGTGGAATAGAAATGCTTTTTCAGATATGTTTCGTGATTCCCTTGAGAGAGATTGTAAGAGTCTGCGTATTCTCGGGCATGAGTTTGTGGGTGATGTAGTAGAGGCAGGGCGCTTGGTAGAATCTACATATGATATCAAAGTGGGAGATCCAGTGTCTGGTGACTCTCATGTTACTTGCGGTAAATGCTTCCAATGTCATGTCGGTGAGCAAGAAGTCTGTCAGGATCAAAAAATATTGGGTATTAGTACAGATGGCATCTTTGCCGAGTATGTAAAGATTCCAGCCAAAAATCTCTGGGTGGTTGATTTCAATCGAGTTCGCCCTGAGGTTTGCGCACTCTATGATCCATTTGGTAATGCAGTCCATGCCCTCACAAAGGTGGATATGCGTGGTGCACGAGTAGCTATATTTGGTTGTGGTCAGATAGGGATGTTTTCTGTCCTTTTGGCAAGACAATTTGGAGCTGCCAAAGTGATAGCAGTAGATGTTAATCCGGATCAATTGGAAACTGCAAAACAGTTGGGGGCGCATGAGACGATTTTGATTGACAGTAAAGATAAGAAGCATGATTATGATGCTGATAAAAATGTAACAGATCGTATCATGGAACTCACCTATGGTAAGGGGGTGGATGTTAGTCTTGAGATGGCCGGCTTCAATTCCTCTGTGGTGAATAGCATTGAAGCTACTAGGTCTGGTGGTGAAGTGATTTGGTTTGGAGTAAAAGATGGTGACGTAGTATTACCAAATTTTTCTCGCATTATTGTCAAAGGTCTTACTATTCATAACGTGATTGGTCGGCAAGTTTTCCAAACTTGGCAGACAGCCCAGAGAGTTCTCTCCGACCGGACGAATGGGGTGCAAGATAAGATGTGGGATATTATTATGAAAGGCGGAGAGGGGACAATTGTCCGGCTTAGTGATTATAATGTAGAAATGTTTGAAAAAAAATTGAAAGAACACCCCAAACTTGTCTTTGATATGCAGTCATAAACTTACGTCATCTCGAGCTAAGTTTCTACGAAGTAAGAAACGAAGTCGAGAGATCTCGCCGTATTGCCGAGATCTCTCCACTCCGCCTTCCTACCGTCAGGCTTCGGTCGAGATGACGTGTATCTATCCAAATCATTAATCTCAAAATATATGAATAAAACATTGAATTCAATTGCTGCTAATGCGCTAGAAGAAATAAAAGCCGGTGGATTTTATAAATCACAGCGCATAATTTCTACCAAGCAAAATGCAGAGATCACTGCTGATGGCAAAGAGCTTCTTAATTTTTGTGCCAACAATTATCTTGGTCTCTCTGGTAGAGAGGAGTTGGTAGAAGTCGGTAAGAAGGCTCTCGATGAGTATGGTTATGGACTTTCTTCTGTCAGATTTATCTGTGGTACGCAGACTATTCATAAAGATTTAGAAAAACAAGTGGCAAAATTTTTTGGTAAAGAAGGTGCCATTCTTTTCACCTCATGCTGGGATGCCAATGAGGGGGTGTTTGCGGCTCTCCTTACAAAAGAAGATGCTGTAATCTCTGATGCTCTCAATCATGCTAGTCTCATCGACGGCATTCGATTGTGCAAAGCTGAGCGCCACATTTTCAAACACATGGACATGAAAGATTTGGAAGAGAGATTGAGAGAAACTCAAGATAAGAGAATGCGCTGTATTGTTACAGACGGAGTTTTCAGTATGGATGGAGACGTAGCACCAATGAAAGAGATTTGTGATCTGGCAGAAAAGTATGATGCCTTCGTGGTGATGGACGATGCTCATGCCACAGGATTTCTCGGGCCTACTGGTCGTGGTGCAGCAGAAGAGGCTGGAGTACTCGATCGTGTTGATGTAATTACTACTACATTTGGTAAGGCTCTTGGTGGGGCAACTGGTGGTGTGATTGTCTCTTCCAAAAAAGTTATTGAATTGTTGCACCAAAAAGCTAGGACTACCTTATTTACAAATGCAGTGCCACCTGTGGTGTGTGGCGTTACCAGTTTTGTCCTTGATTTTATCGATGAACATCCAGAATTTCGTGAAAAGTTGTGGGAAAATACAAAATATTTTAGAAAAAAAATGCAGGAAGCAGGATTCACTGTACCAGAATCAGTTCATCCTATTGTGCCGGTGATCATTGGGGAAGCAGAGCCGGCCACGAAGATGGCTGACGAGATGCTTGAGGAAGGTATCTATGTCATAGCATTTAGCTATCCTGTGGTGCCGATGGATACTGCTCGGATTCGTGTCCAGATGTCAGCAGCTCATACTAAAGAGCAGATTGATCAGTTGGTAGAAGCTTTTGAAAAGTTGGGTGGCAAGTATGGAGTTATTTAGAAAATAAGTTTTAATAATATGAATAATTTTTTGTCTGGATTAAACTATTTTTTCGCTGCGGAACTCTCCCGACTTGAGTCGGGATCAAACAGTCCTCGCTTCAAAAATAGTTTAATCCAGACAGTTATAAAAATTAATTCATATTATTTTAAGATTACAAATAATCTAATAAACTAATAAACAAGAGTATGTGTGGAATAGTCGGTTACATTGGAAAACAAAAAGCCTTACCAATCTTGCTCCAAGGTCTTCGTCGTTTGGAGTATCGTGGTTATGACAGTGCTGGAGTGGCATTGCTTAAGGATGGAGAAATAGAAAGGACTCGTGCCGTCGGTAAGATTGATATTATTTCTGAAAAAATGAAAGGCAATCAAAACGATTCTACCTTTGGTGTTGCTCACACCAGGTGGGCTACCCACGGAGGAGTAACAGAGAGTAATGCTCATCCTCATTTTGACTGTAGTGGTAAGATTACTTTGGTTCATAATGGTATCATTGAAAACTATAGAGAATTAAGAGAAAAATTATCTTCAGAACACAAATTTTTATCAGAGACAGATTCTGAAGTTTTGGTTCATTTGATTGAGTACCATTATGAAGGAGATCTAAAAAAAGCTGTAGAAGCTGCCTTATCTCATGTCCGGGGTACTTATGGATTGGTGGTAATGCACGCTGATGAGCCGGACTGCATGATAGCTGCCAGAATGGGCAGCCCTTTGGTGCTTGGTGTGGGAGAAGGAGAATATTTTGTGGCTAGTGATGCTACTCCGATTCTTTCTCATACTAAGAAAGTGGTATTCCTAGATGATGGAGAAATAACTAAAGTCTGCAGAGAAGGAATTCATACTTTCAATTTGAAAGATGAAAGTATTGTAAAATGTGTAGAAGAAATTGATTGGAATGATGAGCAGGCTGAGAAACAAGGATACGATCACTTCATGATCAAAGAAATATTTGACCAACCTGCAGTGCTGGCAGATGCCATACGAGGTAGAATGAATATGGAAGAGGGCACAGCTCATCTGGGTGGTCTCAATATGACTGATGAAGAGATGCGCAGTATCAATCGTATTGTCCTCATCGCTTGTGGTACTGCATCTTACGCTGCTATGGTCGGTAAATATGCTTTTGAGAGGTTGGCTGGTATCCCGACAGAGGTCGATGTGGCTAGTGAATTTCGCTATCGTGACCCAATCATCGATGAGCACACATTGGTATTTGCTGTCTCGCAATCTGGAGAGACAGCTGACACTCTAGCTGCTCTGCGAGAGGCCAAAAGAAAAGGGGGATTTGTCAGAGGGATTGTCAATGTGGTGGGGTCTACTATTGCACGTGAGACAGAAGGAGGTACTTATATGCATGCCGGACCAGAATTGGCAGTAGCATCTACCAAAGCCTACACCAACATGTTGGCCATTATGATTCTCTATGCCATCCAATTTGGTCGTCTGAAGAGACTCACTCTTGCCACAGGTAAGAGACTGATGCTGGCTCTCATGAATCTTCCTGAAAAAATGGAACGGATTTTGAGTCATAATGAGGAGATCAAAAAAATTGCTCTGAAATACAAAGATTACAAAGATTTTCTTTTCTTGGGTCGAGGAATAAATTTTCCAGTAGCTCTAGAAGGGTCACATAAGCTGAAAGAAATTTCCTATATCCATAGTGAAGCTTATCCAGCAGGAGAGATGAAACATGGAGTGAACGCGCTTCTCGAAGAGAGTTTTCCAGTTTTTGGGATCATGGTAAAAGATCAGTTGTATGATAAAATGAGAAGTAATATAGAAGAAGTGCGAGCTCGCAAGTCTCCAGTAATTCTTCTTGCAACCGAAGGAGATGAAGCAGCCAAAGAATTGGCCGATGATGTCATATATGTTCCAGACACGATGGAGCTTCTGGAACCAATTTTGAATACCATTCCTTTTCAGCTGTTTTCTTATCACATTGCTGTGGCTCTTGGTAGAGATGTAGATAGGCCACGTAACTTAGCCAAATCAGTAACTGTAGAGTGACAATTAACATTTAACGATTAACAAATTACGTATTTTTTAGATATTATATAGTATATGCAACATAAAGCCACAATTTTCGACATGGATGGTTTGCTCATTGATAGTATGTCTTATTGGCTTGCTTTGGATAGAGAAGTATTTGCCAGCCATGGTTTGGAATTCGAGGGTGAGGCTTTGAGGTATATGACTGGTAGGAGTGAGAAGGAGAATATGGAATACCTGGAGGAGAAATTTGGTATAGATACTACTCATCTTATGGCCAGTCGTCATGATCATGTTTTAAATATTTATAAAGATTTGACCAAAGAGATGCCGGGCCTTGGGAGATTAATGGATGTCCTTAGGGAAAGTGAATATCGTTATTCTTTAGCTTCTGGTGCTAGTCTTGATTTGATTACTATTGTTGCTGACCGTTTTGGTTGGAATGATTTTTTTGAGTTTCTTATTTCCAGTGATCATGTTGACTCCATTGGCAAGCCAGATCCGGGAATATATTTGTATGCCGCAGAAAAAATGAAGCTATCTCCAGAAGATTGTATAGTATTTGAGGATTCTGAAAATGGAGTAGTCGCTGCTAAGAGGGCAGGGATGAGGTGTATTGCTGTTCCAAATGCTGAGTGGAGTCCTGGTGATTTTTCTCAGGCAGACTTGGTTGCTGATTCACTCGAGGATAAAAGAATTTTTGAATACTTAAATCTATGAATAAAAATAAAGTAGTGGTGATTGGAGGAGGAAATGGCAGTGCAATTTCCCTCAATGCTCTGAAGTTAAATTTGGATATCTTTGATATTTCTGCCGTTACATCTATGGTCGACGATGGATATTCTACCGGAGCTATGAGAAGAAAATTTGGCATTCTCCCACCGGGTGACATTATGCGTGCTAGTGTGGCCATGTCAAAATATCCATATAGTATTTTGAAACCTGTTTTTTATAAAAACAGACCAACAAGTTTGAAAAAATTAAATGAAGATTTGAAAGCAAAGAGGGGGCCAAGTCTTGGTAATTTGTTTTTACTATTTGTTTCACAATACGAAGGTGATTTTGTAAAAGCACTAAGAGCTCTGGAAGAAGCAGTCGAATCTGTCGGTCATGCTTATCCTTCCACTATTGAGCAAGCTCAGTTGGTAGTAGAACTCACCAACGGTGATATAGTGAAGTCAGAACACGTGATTGACGAGCCAGATTATGACCGCGATTTGAAGATAAAGCGTGCTTGGCTAGAACCAGAAGTGTCAGCTTACGAGGAAGCATTACAAAAGATTAGAGAAGCAGATTGCATTGTGCTTGGGCCTGGTGATCTATACACCAGTGTCATTGCAGGACTGCTACCGAAAGGAATCAAAGAAACAATAGATGAATCTCAGGCCCATCTCATCTATACGGTAGGCAATGCTTATCATACCAATGGTGAGACTGGACCAGAGAAGCTTAGTGAGTTTGTATCCCAATTGGAAAATTATTTACCCAGAAAGCTAGATGCCGTGGTGTACAACAGTGCTAGTCTTAGTGATGAGCAATTGGCAACTTATCAGAAGAGAGGCTGGTCTTTGATTGAGTTCGATGAAGAAAATTTGGCAGATTACAATATTGTCGCTGGAGATTATGAAAAAGAAGAAGGTGGTCTTGATCCAGAAAAGCTGGCTGATATTTTTAGAGAATTATCCTCTCAATGTTAAATTATATGGAAATAACAAAAGAAAAACAAAATCGTAGTTATGCTATTCGCTTTTCTGCCCAAAAAGATGGTAAGGAATTTGGACGTGCGTATTTGTATATTATTTACAATGATCTTCATGATGAACCGTATGGATTGATGGAAGATGTCTTTGTAGATGAAAGTGTCCGTGGTACTGGTATTGGCACCAAGATGTTGAAGTCACTAATTGAAGAAGCAGAAACAATCGGATGTAGTAAGCTGATCGGGCAGAGTAGATATGGAAGAGAAAAAGTTCATTCCCTTTATTTGAGATTGGGATTCCGAGATCATGGCAAGAATTTTCGGATGGATTTTGTATAAACTTACTTACATTATTTGAAATATATGCGACCAGTAGAATTGTCAATTCATTCCAGGAGAAAACAAGAAGGCATGATGCGGTCAATAGAAGAAAAAATTTTTAATTTACTTGATCAATGGGGAAGGGATTTAGGCTTCGATACTGAGACAAAGGACGTGCGTAGAGATATCAGCGTTCGTCCATTTCGTAACGGGGCTGTGATAGAGACAAGGAGCTGGGGAGCATTTGATGTCTTACAATTGCAGGAGTTGGCAGACACCATTCCTCTTGGTTTTGTACTGCATCGTGAATTTGAAGATTTTAATTTTGATGGTTTGAATAGGTGGTTTGTATTGCCATATGGTAGTGAAGTTGACGAAGGTTTGGTACTAGAAGCAGGGGGAATTAGGTCTGAATCTAAAGAGGATACCAAATATGAAAAGGCTAAAGAATTATTTGGAGATAAGTTTTTTGGTCCAGACAAAATTGACGAAAGACTTGGTATCAAAGTGGAGGAGGTTCCTCCAATTCCTTTTGATATGGAAGAATTGGAAAAAGCAGCTGAGAATGGCTATGTCCTATTATTGCGTGTAGACAAAAGTACTGATGGTCATAAGCTGAATATGGATCATATGATGCGCATGCATCAATCCAAACATTCCAGTGACGTTTTTGTAGATAGTCAGCCATTTCGGATGCTAAGGAGCCGTAATTTTATTTTGGAATTGACATGTCGTTCAGGGTGGGCTCTAGTCAATCTAGATTTTTTGAGGAAAATTAGTGACTATGTTGAACAGAGTATATTTTTGATTGAAGAGGCGGAAGAGATGGGGTTTGAAAAAAGAAAAAATAGTATACAAACAGACAAACAGAAGAGAGACATAAGAATTCTAAAGCCAGAATTGCTGCGTGATAGGTTTACCAAATGGCAGTTTTTCGATCAACTAAAAAAATTGAATGGAGAAGAATATAGACCAAGTATCGCAGATGCTACATATGATGTGTTACTGCTCTTTAAGGATTTTCATGAAATATTGTCGGGTAGTAAAATTGTCACCAATATTGGTGACCCTGCTGTCACAAGGAGGAGAGGATTAGAGCCTGTGTATGTTTTAAATATAGAATACTCTGAATTAGAAAGGGACGCTACACCTGTATTTAGGCTAGGTATGCCAAGAACAGACCCTGGGTTATTTGGAATCATTACTCATCCATCTTATACTTATTATAGCACTACAAGTAGTATGATTTCCACTTATTTATCTTACGCTAAAAAATAGTTTTATGAATCTATACGAATTTGAAGGAAAAGAATTTTTTGCTAGACATGGCATCAAAATCCCAAAAGGAGAGACGATTACTCGTTTTCACAATTCAGCTCAGGAATATGAAAAATTAGGACTGAAAGAAGTAGTTGTGAAAGCACAAGTTCTTTCTGGTAAGCGTGGGAAAAATAATGCCATTCGTTTTTGTTCATCTGCAGAAGAAGTGAAAATAGCTTGTCAGGAAATTTTTGCGATGGAAGTACGTGGTCAGTATGTAGCAGCAATTAGAATTGAAGAAAAGTTAGATATTGCTGAAGAGCATTATCTTTCGATTACTTATGATACAAATCGTAAACAGCCGATGTTGATTTATTCAGCTGAAGGTGGTGTGGATATTGAGGATGTTGCTGATGATAAGATTTTTAAAATCCCGTTGGATATTAGAGAAAAAATTCTCCCCCTTTTAGGGGGAGTTAGAGGGGGTTACTTAGAGGCAAGTATGGTGGCAGACCGTAACCCCTCCCAACCTCCCCTACTAGGGGAGGAGTTATTAGAAGTCACTCAGAAACTCTGGAATGTTTTTTTGCAAGAAGACTGTCGTCTTGTTGAAATTAACCCACTAGTTAAAACTTCATCCGGAGATTGGATAGCGGCAGATGCCAAAGTCGCTATTGATGATGATGCTTTTTATCGTCACTCCAGTCGTACTATTGAAAAAGCAAAGGAGAGAGGAAAAGATTGGAAGAGTATTTCCAACTGGGAAGAACTAGAGCCACGCACTATGATGGGCCGCCCACCTACCGATCGGGAGACTGAAGTCGCCAAGGTAGATTCTGGTGAGAAATATTACCAAGGTACTGCTGGCAAATATATTGAAATGGATGGAGACATAGCAGTACTTTTTTCTGGTGGTGGAGCAAGCATTGCCAACATGGATGCTCTCAAGCAAAACGGACTTGAACCAGCCAACTATACAGAATACTCTGGCAATCCACCCCGAGAGAAAGTTTACGAATTATCAAAAATTGTTTTATCAAAACCAAATTTGCGAGGACTTTGGATTGCTGGTGGTGTAGCCAATTTTACCAATGTGAAAGAAACTTTCCAGGGTATTGTAGATGCACTTGATGAGCTGAGGCCAAGTTACCCAATTGTAGTCCGTCGGGCTGGTCCATTTGAGAAAGAAGGTATGGAACTGATGAGAGCTTGTGGGGAACGCAATGGTCTTCAGATGAAGATGTTTGGCAAAGAGGTGAGTATGAGTGAGACAGCCAAGGTGCTGGCATCAATGATCAGTGAACAGTAAACAAAAAACAGATATGCAAAGTACAGATCATTATACAGTGTATGAACAGGCTATTCAATTTGTGGCCAGTTCTTTTTCTGTTTTTTCAAAAGATGATTTTAAACCTGAGATTGTTCATTCGATTAGTACAGGTATGAGGTTGATTGACATGGGTTACGAAGGAGATGTTGTTGTGGCTGGAATTTTGCAAGAAGTATTTGAGGAGTCAGAAGTAGATGAAGTTGTATTGCGTGAGCGATTTGGTGATCGTGCTACTGGTATTGTTTTGGCCAACACAAAGAATTCAGAACTAAGTGGTGAAGAAAAAATAAGAGATATTATTGAGCGTTGCGCAGCATTTGGTATGGATGCGCTTATCGTGAAGGCGGCAGACATTCTCGACAACTACGAATATTTTTCTCGGATAAAAGACAAAGAAAATATTGATTATGACATTAAGCAAGCAGAGGTTTTGTTTTCTGTCACAGACGGCGATGGGAGTATTGTATTTGAGAAGTTAAAAACTATCATGAATAAATAATTTTATATGCGTTTCGACAATGTCATGAAACCAGCTCGATTTTTTTCTCGAGCCAGGACTTATTCTATCATTATCCATGATGGTTACGTTTATTTTATCAACACTGGGCCTGGGCTTGATATATACGAAACTGCTTTCGGGAAAAAAAGATTTTATAACAAACAAATCATTGAATGGAAAAATAAAAAAGTGGAAGAGGGAGAAAGAAAGATTGATGATTTTTCTCTTGATAAATTGGTAGAAGAGAAAAATAATTTCAAGATTACAAAAAAGGGATTGCAGGATGTGAAGTTGGATGAATTTGTAAATATTGAAGAGGGGGTGCAAAAAAAATATCCGAGAATAAGATTTAAACTAAAAAATAAAAGTTGGAAGTTATTTTTTTTGCAATCTAGTATTGAGGAAGTTGCGGAGTTGATTAAGTTTTTTCAAATTAAATAAGTCTATGTCAATCCTAATAACAAAACAAACCAAAGTGCTTGTCCAAGGCATCACAGGAAAAGAAGGACAAAAAGCGACCAAAGCGATGCTTGATTATGGTACCAATGTTATTGGAGGTGTACGTCCTGGTAAGGCTGGCGAGGAAGTTGAAGGAAAGCCAGTTTTTGACACAGTTGCTGATGCTATGTCTGAGATTCAGGATATCACAGTTTCTGTCATTTACGTGCCACCTTTTGCTGCCAAAGGAGCAATCATGGAAGCGATAGATGCTGGTGTGCCACAGATCAATACTATTATCGAGAGGATCCCGATCAAAGATACAGCTTATTGTCTCGCGGCTGCCAAAGAAAAAAATATCCAAATTATAGGACCCAGCTCTCTTGGCTATATTTCTCCTGGAGTTGGTCGGATCGGAGTGGTCGGTGGGTCAGTTGAGCAAGCTAATGAAATATATACTCCAGGTTCAGTAGGAATCATTTCTCGTTCCGGTGGTATGACCAATGAGGTCAGCTGGCAAATTCGGAAAGCTGGCATGGGTCAGAGTACAGCTGTCCACGTCGGAGGAGACTTGCTGATGGGAACTACCTATGCAGATCTTTTGCGTCTCTTCGAGGCAGATGAGCAGACTAGGGCTGTCGTAGTATTTGGAGAGCATGGTGGAAGTTATGAATTTGATATTGTGGATTTGATCAAATCTGGTGGATATACCAAACCTCTTGTCGTCTATGTTGGTGGTAAGTTCGCCAATACTCTGCCAGAAGGGATGAACATTGGTCATGCTGGAGCCATCGTTGCCAAGGGTCAGGGGGCAGAAGATAAGGAGAAGGCTTTGTCAGCAGTGGGAGTACATATTGCGGATGATTATGAGAAGTTGGCGGAGATGGTGAAGGATTTTGCATAAAACATGTATCACATAACACGTATCACGTAACATGTAGCGCAAGGTTAAATCTTTAAGCGGTTTTATTCCTCGATGCTTGCATCGAAAAAGTGAAAACTAACATTGGTTGAAATAAGATTTTCTGCCAATACCCCGCAGCTTGCTGCGGGGATGGCCCGATGAAGTCTTACTTAAACCAAATTTACTTTTATTTAAAATGTCTATCGAAAATATTATGAAATCAAAAATATTTTTTATAATAGCCTCTCTTGTAGCAGCTTTTTCTCTTGGTTATATTTTTTATTTAGTATACCAAAATAGATCATCAGATAAGGTGGTATGGAATACCTACGCATCTGCCCTTTCCTTCATAATTGGTATTTTTTTAATACTTTTGCTTAATTTGCCAACCCAAACAAAGAAGACTGATATTCCTGTTTCTTATTTTTTTGATTCTGAGAGTTTGGAACCTTTTTTTGGGAAATATGACTTAATTACATTTTATGGACCTTTGACAAAATATAAAGGACTACTAGATAGAATCAATGAATCTCATGAAGGGTTGGTCGGACAGGTAATCATGGATAACGATGAAGGGGAGTTTTTTATGGATGTTTTACAGAGACAGATACTAGAGAAAATTTATGATCTGAATAAGATAGGCCCTCTTGCAATGGTAGGTAAATATGATTTACCATGGGTTAAACAGATTAATTTTTCTAATATAAAAGATGGTGTTGGTGTGGAAGAATATTCAAATAAATATAGACAGTTTGTTTGGGATGATTTTCATGATGCATTACCAGAAAATAAATTGTTAAAAATTCCATATGATGTAGCTGTTATCGAGGGGGATCCGTTTCCTGATGGAACATACTTACCAAAAGGTATGGAAATAGTTAATATCACCAAAAATTCTTTTGAATTAAATAATAATTTCGTAAACGTACGCTTTACTTTTGACAAAAGTTTGTCGCCAATCAATTCTTTTAACAAAATTACGTCTAAATTATTTGGTTTTAATGATGTAGAAAATTTTACGAGGTATAAAATTATTACACATATGATTTCAATAGATACGACATTTAATAAATGGAAGAGTGGACATCCTGATATGGATGGGTATAAGATTTGGGTCGATACATTGTATGAAAGTTTGAAGAATGATTTTGACGTAGAGAAAATGATGCAAGAGCAAAAACAGAAATATTTGTTTGCAAAGTGATCACAAAAAATTTTTTAATCTTAGTACATTTCTTAATTCTTAGAAAACTATGAAATTTCGTACAAGTATCACAAACATCCAAAACGGCGAAGAAATAATTCGTGGAGAGAAACTAGAAAACTTAGTGAAAAATCATTCTTTTGTAGAAACTGTTTTTTTGATTCTCATTGGAAAATTGCCAACAGAAAAAGAAAAACACATGCTCGATGCTATATTGATCAGTGTCATAGACCACGGACCAGGAGTCGCTTCTGCCATGGCAGCACGCATCTCTGCTTCAGCCAAGAACCCCCTCCATTCTTCACTTGCTGCTGGCCTACTTGCTTTTGGTGAGAGACATGGTATGGCAGTGGAAGGTGGGATGATCTTTCTCAACGATCAACGAACAAAGATCAACGAACAAAGTGATTATGATTTAGCATTGGAGATTAAGAAATTAAAAGAGCAAAAATTTAGAATTCCAGGATATGGACATAAAGTTTTTACAGATGTAGATCCGAGATCAGAAACACTATTTGCCCTCGCTCGGGAGTTAGAAATTTTTGGCGATCATTGTCAGTTGGCTCATGACGTTCATAGAGAATTGAATGCTATTTCATCTCGTCAATTACCGATTAATGTAGATGGAGCCATTGCTCCAATTCTTTGTGATATGGGATTTGACAGTAAGCTTGGTAATGGAATATTTTTGATTGGTCGCTTGCCTGGGCTGATTGCCCATATTGTCGAGGAGAATAATAGTGGGGAGGGGATTCGGAGGATGAGTCAGGATGAAATTGAGTTTGAGTAAATAAATTGTCTAACTATTAGTTATATTATATAATGAAAAAGGCAAAATTGGCCTTTTTTATTTATGCCAAAAAAACAAGAAAAACAAAAAATAATAATCTACTCTACCAAGAGCGGACCAAAACTCAAAGTGTCTCTGGAAAAAGATACTGTTTGGCTTACGCAAAAACAAATAGCCATGCTTTTTGATGTGCAAAGACCTGCAATCACCAAACATATAAAAAATATATTTACATCTGGTGAATTACAAGAAAAAGCAGTATGTTCCATTTTGGAACATACTGCTGAAGATAATAAGGTCTACAAAACACGATACTATAATCTAGACATGATTATTGCTGTAGGGTATCGAGTAAATTCTATACGAGCAACACATTTTCGTATTTGGGCAACCAAAACACTCAAAAAGTATATTATAGACGGAATTCTCGTAAATCAAAAAAGGTTGTTAGATTACAGAAAAGAAAAGCTTACAGAGCTAGAAGGGGCAGTAAAATTGTTGCAACAAACTATCCAAAAACGCACGCTCAAGAGTGATGAGTCAGAAGCGCTTTTGAGACTAATCACAGATTATACGAGCTCTTGGGTATTGTTGCAAAAATACGACACACAGAAACTCGACATGTGTCTGGTGAGCACAAGAAAAGGAAGGAGATTTACATATATGCAGGCTCGAGAGGTGATAGATGAATTGAAAATAGATTTGATGCAACAAAAAGAAGCAACAGAACTATTTGGGAATGAGCATAGTGGTGGGTTGCAAAGTATTGTTGGGAATATTTTTCAGACATTTGCCGGGAAGGCACTTTACCCGAGCATAGAGGAAAAGGCCGCGCACTTACTTTATTTTGTTATAAAAAATCATCCATTTTCCGATGGTAATAAGCGGATCGGGTCTTTTTTGTTTATTTGGTTTCTCATGAAGAATAATTATTTATTCAACCAAAAAGGCGAGAAAAAAATAAATGAGAACGCGCTGGTGGCCGTCGCTCTACTAGTAGCTGAAAGCGATCCAAAACAAAAAGATTTGATGGTAAAGTTGGTTGTTAATTTGATAAATAATAGATAGATGATTTTATGATCCCAAAAATACTCGACCTTCACATTCACTCCAAATATTCTCGAGCTTGCTCCAAGCACCTCGAGCTTCCTGTAATTGCCGAGACCTGCCAGACACGAGGGATTGATATCGTAGTGACTGGTGATTTTACACATCCGAAGTGGTTTGAACATATGAAGGAGTGGTTGGTTGAGGATACTGCTGGAGTTTATAAGTTGAGACAAAACTTTGGTGTCGAGACCCCCACCGTCCCGATTGAATCGGGATCTACTCCCCCGAATAGGGGGAGTGAATATGGCTCTCGTACCAGGTTTATTATTGGAACCGAGTTATCGTGTATCAAGAAACATAAAGATAAAACTCGTCGGGTGCATATACTTGTGTTTGCGCCAAATTTGGAAGTGGCGGAAAAGTTTAATAATACTCTTGAGGAGATGGGATTTAATCTAAAGTCAGATGGCAGACCAATCCTCGGCATTACTTGTAAAGATTTATTACAATTGATGTTAGATATTGATCCGCGCATGGTGATGATCCCAGCTCATGCCTGGACACCATGGTTTGGAATTTTTGGTTCGAAGGGCGGTTATGATTCTTTGGAGGAAGCTTTTGATGAACTTGCTCCACATATTTTTGCGATTGAGACTGGTCTCTCCAGTGATCCGATCATGAATTGGCGTTTGTCTATGCTCGACAACATCACTCTCATTTCCAATTCCGATGCCCATAGCACTCCCAAGCTGGGCCGTGAGGCCAATGTTTTGAAGTTTAATTCTGAAGAAGAAATAACTTACGACCGCATTTTTGAAATAATTAAAAATGAAGACAAAGAACATTTTTCACACACCATTGAATTTTATCCCGAAGAAGGAAAGTATCACTGGGATGGCCACAGGGATTGCAATTTTTCTTGTCCGCCAGAGGAAACAGAAAAGTATAAAGGTATTTGCCCAGAGTGTCAGAAACCCATGGTGATTGGAGTGGAAAACAGAGTATTTGAATTAGCAGATCGAACTAGAGAGGAGGCCAAAGTTGCGGGAGAGAAAAAAGTTCCTTACAAGAGTCTTGTCCCGTTGGTAGAGATAATAGCAGACACAGTAGTTAAGGGTTGGAATACCAAAACAGTCTCTACAATTTATAATAAGATGATCAATGATCTTGGTAATGAGTTCCATATTTTGCAAGATGTTGGTTTGGCTGACATAGAAAAGTCAGTTGGCAAGGAGATCTCTAGTGCAGTTGATCGAGTGCGCAGAGGAGATATCCATGTAGTACCTGGGTATGATGGGGAGTTTGGTGTAGTGAAAGTATTTGCGAATAGTGAAGAGCATGGTGGGAAGAAGCAGATAGGGATGGAGTTCGATTGAGTGTGTAATTTGAGATAGGTTGAGATATATTTAGATAAATAGTCTTCACAGACAGAACAAAAAATAAATATCTCTGTCTATCTCAATATATCTCTACTTATATCTATCCAAAATAAAAAATCCCCCGGTATGACCGAGGGATTTTGTGTTTACTACTTACTTTCTTTTTTCTTCCTCACTTCTCGCAATTTCTTCTTACTTGTTCTCAGGTGGAGAGCTTTTGCTTTCCTCACTCTCATCTCTCTGACCAATTCTATTTTGGCCACGATCGGTGAGTTTATTGGGAATATTTTTTCTACCCCTACACCATTAGAAACTTTACGAACAGTAACCGTGGCACCAGGCTCTTTACCATGTCTTACTGCCAATACTGTGCCTTCAAAGACCTGGATACGTTCTTTTTCTTCTCCTTTAGAGTTTTTTTCCTTAATTTTTTGGTGTACTTTGACGATCATTCCTGATTTTAGCTCAAGTCTGATGTCTTTGGTATCTTTGGCCATATTGTCTTCTTTGTATTTATTTGAGAGGTTGAGATGTACAGTTCAACATCAAGTATTGATAGTGGCAGTATTCTACCTTGTTTGTTGTTTTTTGTCAAGACTGAGTTTTTGGCCAATTTAAGCCATTTTTGCTCCAAAACTATCCTGTTTGTCCCAATCTTGCTTTTTTGACAACTTTATGGTATAGTTATCCAGCTAATTTATCCCCTTTTGGGGCGCTAACAGTAATATTCGTCTATTGTTAGTTAATTATTATTTTTAATATGTCAGACGAAGAAAAAACTAGCCAGTTTGGTGAACTTCTCAAAAAATTTTTCACCAAAGTGCCGCAAGTCGGTGACTTGGCAAAAGGTAAGGTAATTTCTGTAGATAATGGTGCTGTGCGCCTAGATATCGATGGCGTCACTACTGGTGTAGTTCGTGGTCAAGAATTATTTGCAGAATCAAAAGAATTTTCAAATGTAAAAGTTGGTGATGAGGTAGAGGCTACTGTCATTGAGCTTGAAAACGAGCAAGGTGAAATGGAGTTGTCTTTCCGTGTGGCTGGACACCAAATTGTCTGGAATCGCATGGAAGAATACTCAAAAGACGGTATTACTATTGAAGCCAAGGTTATCAATGCCAACAAAGGTGGCCTAATGATGAAGATCGATGCTCTAGTTGGTTTCATGCCAGTATCTCAGCTCAATCCAGAACATTATCCACGTGTTCCAGGTGGAGACAAAAATAGAATTTTGGAACACTTGAAAATGCTTTCTGGTAAAGTACTGCAAGTGAAAGTACTAGATGCCAACCAAAAAGAGGAAAAGCTAATTGTTTCTGAAAAGGCTGTTTGGGAAGATGAGCAAAAGGCTGTTCTAGAAGCATACAAAATTGGTGATGTGGTAGAAGGGGAAGTAGGAGCACTCACTTCTTTCGGAGCATTTATCAAATTTGGCGAAGGATTGGAAGGACTGGTCCATATTTCAGAAATTGCTTGGCAGCGCATTGATCACCCGCGAGATGTTCTAAAAGTAGGTGACCGAGTCAATGCACAAATTATTGACCTAAACAAATCAAAAATTTACTTATCCATAAAGCGCCTGATAGAAGACCCTTGGAAAGTCGTCAAAGACAAATACGAAGTGGGGCAGCTCGTAGAAGGTGAAGTCCACAAAGTAGAGCCGTTTGGTCTTATGGTCAAGCTTGACGCTCAGATTCATGGATTGGCTCACATTTCTGAACTTTCAGATGGTCAGATGAGTGACAAAGATCTCAGAGAGAAGTTTCAAGTAGGAGAGACTTACAAGTTTGAAATTGTAAATATTGAACCTGCTGAGCATCGCTTAGGCTTGAAGTTGGAAGGTGTCAAAGGTAAAAGTAGGAAAATGAATAAGAAAGTGAAAGAAAAACCTGAAGAAGAAATAGAAAAAAAAGATAATAAAGAAGACGAGACTGCACCAACTGAAGAAGAGCAACCCTCTTCAGAAGAAGTCCTAGAAGAAAAATAAAATCTTCAAAATAAAAACACCCCTATGTATTGGGGTGTTTTTTATACAGCAAATCCCTACTGGAGTGACCAATCCCGATATAATTCGCTTCGGCTCATATAAATCGGGACAGGACTCAATGTTGTCATGTTTTTTTGACGTCTATAAGTTTGCTATAAAATAAAATCCCTACTGGGGTGGCCAACGGGAATTGAACCCGTATTGTCGGAACCACAATCCGAAGTAATAACCATTATACCATGGCCACCCCACTAGGGACTTAAGAGCAAGAAAAATTATACAAGAGAAGAGGTCTTTTGTCAAGAAAAGAAAACATAGAGAATATTAGACTTTGTTATTATTAGACTTTGTTAATCAGATATTGTACAATAGTAGTATTAATTTTAAGAATAATATTTATGCTCAAAAGAGGAATTTTTTTGACAGGTGCTTTGGTAGCCCTGTTTGGTTTACTTATTTCAGTACCTGCATTGGCCCAAACTTCAGATGAAGAGTCTGATACAGAAGAGGTCGTGGTGGAAGCTACAGAAGTCGTAGAAGAGGTGGCTGTAGAGACTGAAGAGGTGATAGAGGTAGATGAGATACTAACCGAAGACATCGTCGAAACTGATGATGGCGAAGTGGTGGTAGTAGACGATAAATTGGAAGGTGAAGAGGAAGAAGAGATTACAGAAGCTCCATCAGGTTTTTCATTATTTTGGAGAAATTTACGTGAACGTGTTTCTATGGGACTTACTTTTGACCCAGTAAAAAAGGCAGAAAAACAAGTTCGTTATGCTGAGCACCGTCGACAAATATTTGAAAAACTAATGGAGAATGCCGAGACTGATGAAGAAAGAGCTAGGGCAGCCCGCCACCTTGAGAAGTCTCAAGAGTATATGGAAAAAGTAGAAGCCAGAAGAGAGAGGTGGGCTGAGTCCAATAAACAAGAAGTATTAGAAAGATTGAAAAATAATATTGCCAAAAGTCAGGTCAGAAGAGAGAACCTCTTTGACAGACTAGAAGAAAAATTACCAGTAGATCGTCTAGAAAGATTGCAAGAATTGAGGGAGAAGGCACTTGAAAAGGGTCAAGCAATTTTACAAAGAGCAGAAAATAGTGACAAATTATCTCCAGAAGAAAAATCCAGATTACTACGTGTTCGTGCGCTTACCCAGCAGAAAAAAGATAATCTAGAAGATCTAAAGAAACGTCGCAGAGCTTTGCAGGATGAGCTAGCTGGAGCTGATGATGCTACAAGAAAAGAAAGAATGGAAGCTTTATATAGAGAACGTCGTGAGAAAATCCAAGACAATAAAGAAAAAACCAAAGCCTTATTAGAGCGCCGTCGTACTCTTACTAACGAGCTGAAGACGCAGGCAGCTTCAGGAGATGAGCAAGCTGAGGCCAGACTAAAGAGAGTTAGGAAGGTAAATCAAGAGATAAAAGAAAATGCGCAAGAAAGGCGTGAAAATGTGCAAGAAAAAAAAGAAGTATTGGAAAATATTAAAGACAGGAAGGAAGATCTACGAGAGAGAGCTGCTGAGGGAAGTGAGCAGGCAGCAGACAAACTCAAGAAACTTAATAAAGTCCAAAAGAAAGTCATCCAAACCCCTCCTGCCCAAGTGAAACCTGTGAAGGATGGGGTGAAACCGAAAGTGAAGCAGAAAGTCAAGTCAGGAGCGAATCAATAAGAAAATAAAAAACACCTTCTCAGTTCGAGAAGGTGTTTTATTTTATCTTCTTATTTTCCCGCTTTCTCAAATGCCCTGAGGATTTCTAGTGGTACAGCAAATATTACTGTGTTAGATTGATCTGAGCTAAGATCATTGAGACTGTTCAATGTTCTCAAGTGGAGTGCGCCAGCCTGTTGAGAAAGCATCTGAGCGGCATCAGCTAGGTTCTGAGCAGCAGATTTTTCACCTTCTGATTTGATGATTACAGCTCTTCTCTCACGCTCTGCTTCTGCTTGTTTAGCGATTGTCCTCTGCATGTTCTCTGGTAGGATGACATCTTTCAATTCTACACTCTCGACTGTGATCCCCCATGGATCAGTCGCAGCGTCTACGATGTCTTTGATTTTTTGAGCAGCAGCTTCGCGATTGGCTAGAAGTTCATCAAGTTCCATCTCACCAACCACATTACGCATGGTGGTCTGAGCGAGTTGGCTGACAGCAAAACGGAAATGTTCTACTTCGAGGATTGCTTTTGCTGCATCAGACACTTTGTAGTAAATAACTGCGTTTATCTTAGCTGGAATGTTGTCTTTGGTAATGGCTTCTTGAAATGGCACGTCTACAGCTTTGACACGCATGTCGACTTTGGTCATGCTCTGGAAGATTGGGACCACCAATCTCCAACCTGGTGCGATAGTACGGGTATATTTACCCAATTGAAATTTTACTCCTCTTTGATATTCATTTACTTGGCGAATGCTGATCAGGAGTACTATCAGCACAACACTTATTAAGGATCCAAAACCCATAATTTTGTCTTGTTTAAGAATAAAATATAGTTTGACTATTTGTTTATATTAGCTGTTTTTTGTTGTTTTAGTCAAGTTTGTAGGTGGGTAAAATGCAAAATCACCAGTTGATGGTGATTTTGATATTTTTTTGTACCCCCAGTAGGAATCGAACCTACATTATCGGATTAGAAGTCCGGTGTTCTATCCATTGAACTATGGGGGCATTTGTTGCCAAATTTTACTACAATATTTATATGTTGTCAATGATATTATTGAAAGCATTTTGCCATGCTTTTATTCTATATACACCGAGGCTTGCCTCGGTGAGGAATTAAGCATAGAATGGA
>CAYFPJ010000011.1:0-34685 GCA_964344965.1 uncultured Gammaproteobacteria bacterium
CGAAGTCCGTATCATCCCGTTAATCCACCGACGTAGTCGGTGGTAATTAAATTTACAATTTTCAAATTGAAACATTAAAACATTAAAAATTGTTTGTAAATTAAAAATTTCAAATTAAAAATTATGAATTTTAACCAAAGAAAGGGGGTGATAATATGTATAGATTAGCAAAATTAGCAAATTATAAGCTCATTCTTGCGGTTGCTTTTGTGGCCTTGTTTGGTCTTGTCATCATGCCGTCTACAACATACGGGGCAGTCTGTGATCCAGAATGTCAAGACGATACACAAGAGTGTGTTGTCAATGACGCAGGAGAAGCAGTGTGTGTCGAAAAAGTAGCCACAGATTTCGGTGTGGCAGAATATGGGACTGCACTTGATCTAGGAGACAAGTCTCTAGACACGGCTGTCGTAGACATCATCAATTTGCTTCTCGGATTCTTGGGTCTAATCGCTGTCGTTGTCATCCTCATCGGTGGATTCAAATGGATGACTGCAGGTGGTAATGATGAGAAAGTAGGAGAAGCCCGTAAATGGATCTTCTCTGGTATCATCGGACTAGCTATTATCCTGTCAGCTTGGGCTATTTCCAAGTTTGTTATCGATCAGCTTGCTCTTGCTACCGAGTCAGGTATCTACAAACAATAGAAAACTATTATACTATAGTGTCCTTTCTTCCGATATCTTATGTACGAACGTACGAACAGTACGAAATGTACGAAAAATATTGATTTCGGAAGGAGGGCAGTGTCGTGTAGATGTACGAAATTACGAAATGTACGAAATGTACGAAATTTTGTCATCAAGATTAAGATTGCTGCCGAAAAGCTTTTACTACGCACATTGTCTGGTGCCAGCTTGCACTCGTCAGGAATCCTGATGTCTCAAATACACTTCGTAAATTTCGCACTTTTCGTAATTTCGTACATTATATAAAATATTAAAAGTTTTTTATGAAAAACAAAATAAAATCAATCTTGATGACCGTTGCTGTTGCATTCAGTTTACTTTTGACGGCTGGCGCTGTGTCTGCTGAAAATAATCTTTTGCCGCCAGATCCACTGGGTGTAAACTACGGTGAAGCGACCAATCTATCTGGGCAAGATGTCAGAATTACGGTGGCAAGGATTATAAATGTGGTACTTGGAATTCTTGGAATTATTGTGGTGGTGATCATCCTCTACGCTGGATTCACCTGGATGACAGCTGGAGGTAATGATGAGCAAGTGGGCAAAGCCAAGAAGATTCTCTCTGCCGCGGTCATTGGTCTTGTCATTGTGATGAGTGCTTATGCTATTACTAAGTTTGTGATTTATAATCTGTATCAGGCGACGGGAGGGAGTTAATAATTTTCAATTTACAATTTGAAATTTTTAAACAATTTGAAATGATTAAATCTTTAAGCGGTTTTATTCCTCGATGCTTGCATCGAAAAAGTGAAAACTAACATTGGTTGAAATAAGATTTTCTGCCAATACCCCGCAGCTTGCTGCGGGGATGGCCCGATGAAGTCTTACTTAAACCAAATTTACTTTTATTTTTGAATTAACAAAAAATATGGAATATGATTTGGAGGGACGCACTTTGCAGTTTAGCAAAGACGTGTTGAAAATATTGAGAGAAATAAGGGACGATGTAACGAATAGGTCAATAAAATCTCAATTAGTTAGATCAGCTACCAGTGTTGGTGCTAATTACAGAGAAGCAAATGGAGCTAGTTCAAAAAAAGATTTCAGAAATAAGATATACATTTGTAAAAAAGAAATAAAAGAAACAGAATATTGGATAGAAGTATTAGCAGAAGTAGAATCAACTAAAAAAGAAGTACTAAGAAAATTATGGAAAGAAGCACATGAACTAATGTTAATCTTCAGCAAGATATCGTCCAAATTAAAAAATTAAAAATTGTTTAAAAATTGAAAATTAAAAATTGTAAATTACCACTGTTTATGAAAAAACTAACCACTCTAGCCATATCTCTCACCCTAGCCATTGGCATCTTTGCTTTTGGTAGTTTTGTCTTGGCAGATTCTTATGGGCTAGATAAGACTGCGGAGGCGTCTGGACTAGACAAGGCTGCTCCGAAGGAAGTGACCACTATCATTGGTAATATCATTGGTAATGCTTTGTCTCTTACTTCGGTTATTTTTTTCATCCTCATGATTTATGGAGGATTCCGCTGGATGCTCGCTCGAGGCAATGACGAAGATAGTAAGAAGGCTCTGGACACTATCATTGCCGCAATTATTGGTATCATTATCATCCTTGCTTCATACGCCATTACCAATTTTGTCTTCAATAGTCTGGGGTCGGCTTCTACGACTACTACAACACCTCCTGGCACAATTGTGACTGAAGATGGTGCAGATGATGACACCGAAACACCTTACACTTCATGTATTGCATATGAAGAAGGATCTCCTGCATGTGAGTTCTACCAATTTTCATTCAATACAGAAGGTGGAGGAGATGATTTAGAAGATATCGCAGCATGTGAGCAAAAAATTGGGGAAAAAATGGAAGACGGTCCTGGTTTTGAGTACGGATTTCCAACTGCTGCAAACTGTAATTCCGCTAGAAATCTTATGATAAGTTGTAATGGAGATATAAATGAAATGAGATATTGTCTTGATAATGGGTGTTTGCCAGATAGCGATGAATGTTTGGCTAGCAGTGAGACAAAAAATCTTGATAAAAACAACATAGACAAATGGCAACCGTGTGCCACCATGGTAGGTTGCTAGTAGGGCACACCATACTAAAGATTGTATACATAAGAGACATATGCCCTTCATAAAATTAAGTAAACTGAGATGGGTTGGGATATTTGTAGTTATTGCCATATTTTTATCCTTTGACTTTGCTCTTGCCGCCAAAAAAATCACCGATGCACCAGGTCAATTGTCAAACGTAGTGGCGCCGACAGGGATAGTACAAGACAAGTCAATAGTAGAATTTGTGGGAGAAATAATCCAGTGGGCGCTTGGGGCTGTAGGATTGGCTTTCTTCATCCTCATGGTCTATGCTGGATTCAAATGGCTACTTGCAAGAGGAAATGACGAAGAAATTAATAAAGCAAGAGATACTATTATAGCTGCTGGCATCGGACTAGCCATCATTGTCTCGGCCTATGCCATCACCAATTTTGTAACCACGCGAGTGATCCAAGGAGACTCTGGTCCTGGCAGTAGTCAGGAGACTGGTTTGGCAGAAAGTAACCTGGGATGTTGCTTTGACAAAGTAAGACATCCTGGAGATCCATTAGAATTGAGAGCTACCACCTGGCAATGGAGAGTCACTTCCCAAAAAGATTGCCAAGTCCAAGGTGAGACCACCAACTCATTTGATGAAATAGCTGGCTCTGGCAGTGACTATTGGGTCTTCAAAGAAGTGGATACCAAATTTGAATGTGAACAAGCTTATAATGAATTTTGTTTGAGTAATGATTGTCATGATTTGGGGTTTGAGTAAGTATCGAAATTTACAATTTGAAATTTATAATTTACAAACAATTTTAAATTTTTAATTTATAAACTTACCTGAATCTTCCATTGTTTCTAAATTGAAATATTAAAAAATTAAAAATTGTTTAAAAATTTCAAATTGTAAATTAAAAATTATCACCATTTATGAATAAAATCATCTCCAAAATAAAAAAATTAATCGGCCTGGCAGCCCTTTTACCTTATCACGTCCTCGCCCAAGGCAATCTCGGTACAGCCAAAATTCAGTTGGATATTGCTGCTGATAAGGCTGGGACAAAAGAAGGAAATGTGGAAATAATTGTAGGAACTGTCATTCGAGCTGCCCTCACTCTTGTCGGTCTTATTTTTCTTATTCTAATGGTCTATGCAGGGTACTTGTGGATGACAGCCAGAGGAGCTGAGGACCAGGTAACAAAAGCAAAAAATATCATAGTAGGATCACTCATCGGACTTGTAATCGTCCTAAGTGCTTACGCTATTACTATATTTGTGACTGCGAATTTTACCTAGAAAATTTTCAATTCACAATTTTTAATTTCCAAACAATTACCAATGAATTAATTTTCAATTTATAAATAAGTATATAGCGCAACTTCGTCATTGCGAGGAGCGACGAAGGAGCGATCCATTCGACTACGCTCAGGACAGGCTCAAGCAATCTCGTTGTTTTGTCTGTAATCAATGAGATGGTCACGTCGTTCGTCTCCGCTGGAGCTCCGACTCTCTCCTTGCAATGACGAGGTGGATTCGTAGTCAAAAGAAATTGATGTTAATCTTCAGCAAGATATCATCCACATTAAAAAATTAAAACATTAAAAATTGTTTAAAAATTTCAAATTAAAAATTGTAAATTACCACTGTTTATGAAAAAAATACTTACATCCTTGTTTCTGTCTTGCACCCTATTACTTACAGTAGCACCTGTCGCAGCCATAGATTTGGGAATAGGAGATGTCCAAAGTGCTGCCAAGGAAGCAGGATATGACCAAGGTACTGACGAGACAACTTTTGCCAAAACACTCGGTACTGTGGTGCAAGCAGCTCTGTCTTTGGTCGGTATTATATTTCTCTCCCTTACAGTCTATGCCGGCTTCCTTTGGATGACAGCAAGTGGTGAAGAGGAGCAAGTAAAAAAAGCCAAGACTATTCTTCGTCAATCAATTATCGGTCTTATCATCACTGTCGGAGCATATAGTATCACAGCTTTCGTTTTGCCAGTGATACTTGCCAGGACTACTGGCTAGGTTTGTATAAATTTCAATATGAAAAAATTATTTTTTTGGAATAAATATACTTTTGTTCTCACATTAGTAATTTTTTTATTTATTTTTTTTGCTCCTCAAGTCCAAGCCTCCAGTCTTGAAGATGATATCGCTGTGCAGCTGAAAACAGGTGCAGAAGCTGCAGAACTTCAAGCAGTTGTGCCGCAAGTTATTATCACAGATATTATCAATGCAGTCCTTACTTTGATCGGGGTTTTATTTATCTTATTGGCCATCTATGCTGGTTACCTGCGCTTTACTGCCAACGGAGCTGAAGAAGAAATCAAGAAATCCAATGAAGTATTGATAGCAGCCATTATCGGGTCTGTCATTGTCTTCATGGCTTATGCTATTACTAGATTTGTCACGACTAGAGCTCAAAATGCTGCTGTTTTGGAAGAAGTGTATGATACTAGTGACTATCACCCAAACGCTGGTGTTGAGGCTGGGATAATAATCCAAATAAATTAATCGAAATGTCTAATATATTTAATAAAAAGTTTTTCCTATTCAGCTTTCTTATAATTTTGGTTGCCTTTTTTGGTTTGGTATCAGTTTCTTACGCCGAAGAAGATACTGAAGGTGATGAAGATCCACTGGTAGAAGAACAATTTTGGAAGGAAAAAGAAATAGACTATGGTCATTCTGGAGTAAGTAAGCAAACAGATGCCTTCATCGGTGTTGAAGGAGCAAACTTTGGTACAGCTGCTCCTCCACAATATATAGTATTCACTTTGATTCAATACTTCTTGGCCTTACTTGGAACAGCTTTTCTTGCTTATATGATATATGGAGGAGCCCTCATCATGATGTCTTCTGGGGTAGAAGAAAAGATAGAAAAAGGAAAGAGTATTATCAAGAATACTACTATCGCTCTTTTGATAATTTTGTCTTCTTACGGTATGACTTGGGTGGCAGTTTGGCTCTTCACAGCTACTGGTAGTGATGATTACGATTGCGTAATAGAGCCTAAGCAGTCTGTTGATCATTTGTCTGGTGCTGCAGATTATTTTGATGGTCCTATTGATGAGATTGTTAGTGAAAATTGTATTTATAAATAGGATGTAATTTATCTAATTAAAATACACTATATTAATAGTGTATTTTTTTGATAGAGAAAAATGTCATCCTGAGACACACGAAGCCTGCCTGCCGGCAGGGATCTTTCTTATAGAGGATGTCTTCCTAGACACAGATCCTTCGCTGTGCTCAGGATGACAAATGTTTGGTACAAAAATACCTCGGGGATTATTTATTATCTGTTGAAGAAAGTTTGTTTTTGTAGGGTTTTTTGAATATCAACATGTGAAAAAAGTTTGCAACATACGTCCATAGAGATTTGTGTGGCACAAAGCGTCTGGAAGATACCAGACATTTTAGACTCATGTCCAACTTCACTTCACCAAATTTGCTTATTTTTCTGCAAATATCCATATCTTCTCCATAACAGAGTGTACCATCAAATCCATTGGTCTTATCGTAGGTTTCTTTTGTGAAAGTCATGTTGTGCCCCATTGGCCCCACCCTTCCCCACGACAGAATGCGCGCAAGAAAATAAAAAGACCAATGAAAAACAGGGCGAATCAAATTTATCCACCATGGTGCATCATAATAATACATCTGACCACCGATGATTTTTAGGTGAGGATTTTTTTGGAATCTTTTGGACACCTCAGAAAAATAATTTTTTGGCAGCCTGGTATCAGCGTCAACATGCATTACATACTTACCTCTTGCTTGTTCAGTGCCGATCTTTCTGGCTTGTCCGACCCCTGGTCTTTTTTCATTTATTACCTTCACACCAAGTTCCTTTGCTACAGATTCTGTCTGGTCAGTAGATCCATTATTCACTACTATTATTTCATACGAAAAATCACCACTTTGATTCTTGATGGCAGCAATGCAGTGTGACAGCATTTTTTCTTCGTTTCGTGCCGGTATTACTAGAGAAAATAAAGGATTGGAGATAGGCATAGCGACTACATGATAGCAAAAATTTGTGCTTATTTCAATGGATTGACAAAACGGTTATTTTCCAATATAATATCCAAACGTACTTTATATGCGAAAATACGAAAGGTGCGAAAGGTGCGAAATTTTGACCTTATTTGAGTATAAGTTCGTAAATTTCGTATCTTTCGTAATTTCGTAAATAACTATTGTTTATGAAGAATTTGATTAAGAATTTTGGTATTGTTTTTTTAGTTTTACTAAGCATGGCTGCTTTGTGGACACTGTCTTCTGCTGGCCAAAAAGAGCCAGAAATAGTCGACTTCGGGAGATTGGTAGCTGAAATAAATGGCGGAAGTGTCAGTGAAATTGCCATAGAAGGAAATCTTGTTTTTGCTACACTAAGTGATGAAGAGGAGACTGTCTTGAAAGTCCAAAAAGAGCATGGTCAGACATTTCTCGAACTAGCCGAAGGGTATGGTGTAGAAGATGAAAAATTAAAAGCTGTAGGAGAATTGAAAGTGAAGGACCAGAGTGGATTTGGTTTTTGGCTTGGAGTTTTAGCTCCATATCTCTTTCCAATATTCTTGATTGGTATCCTTATTTTTATGATGACCAGACAGGTCCAGGGCGTCAATAAAAGTGCGATGGGATTTGGTCAGAGTTCTGCCAAACAGACCAAACCAGACGAAAAAAATAAAAAAACTTTCAAAGATGTGGCAGGCGCTGCTGAGGCAAAAGAGGAATTGGAAGAAGTGGTGGATTTTCTAAAAGATCCAAAAAAGTTCGCAGACATGGGAGCCAAGATACCAAAAGGTGTTTTACTTATGGGTCCTCCTGGTACTGGTAAGACACTACTCGCCAAAGCTGTGGCAGGAGAGGCGGATGTGCCATTTTTCCATATTTCTGGTTCAGAATTTGTCGAGATGTTTGTGGGTGTTGGTGCTTCTCGTGTGAGAGATTTATTTAACAAAGCCAAGAAGACTGCGCCAGCCATCATATTTATCGACGAGATAGATGCTGTCGGTCGCAAGCGTGGTGCTGGTCTTGGTGGAAGTCATGACGAGAGAGAGCAGACCCTCAATCAGATTCTAGTAGAGATGGATGGGTTTGAGCCAAATCTTGGAGTGATAGTTATTGCTGCCACCAACAGGCCAGATGTACTTGATAATGCACTTCTCAGACCTGGTCGTTTTGATCGTCGTGTAGTGATTGAAAAGCCAGATATCAAAGATCGCGAACAAATTTTGAAGGTACATGCCGCCAACAAGCCACTTGCCAAAGATATTGACTTGAAAAATTTGGCAGAAAGAACCCCAGGATTTACTGGAGCTGATCTGGAAAATTTACTCAATGAGGCGGCAATCTTGGCTGTGAGAGAATCTAAAAAAGAGGTGACAGAAGAACATATTTTGGAAAGTATTGAAAAAGTCCTCTTGGGGCCACAGAAAAAATCACGAGTAATGACTGAAAAGGATAAGGAAATGACAGCTTATCACGAAGCTGGACATGCCGTGGTTGGTCACTTTTCACCAAACTGTGATCCAGTACGCAAGGTGTCAATCATTGGACGTGGTATGGCCGGCGGTTATACCCTAAGTATGCCAGAAAACGATGTTCGCTATCGCACTATTGCGATGTTCAAGGACGATATGGCCATGATGCTTGGTGGATATATTGCAGAAAAAATGATCTACGGTGATGATCATCTGAGCACTGGTCCAAGCAGTGATCTCAAGAAAGCAACTCAGGCTGCCAAAGCCATGGTACTTCGCTATGGTATGAGTGAAAAGCTAGGTCCAAGAACTTATGGTGAGAATGAAGAGATGATTTTCTTGGCTCAAGAGATCCATGAAAAAAAGAACTACAGCGAAAAAACTGCTGAATTGATAGATGATGAAATTAATGGCTTGATAGAGGGTGCCGCCAAAAAAGCTAAAGAAATTCTAACTCAAGAAAGAGACAAGATGGAGGCTCTGGTAAAAAGATTGATGGAGGTGGAGACGGTAGAGCAAAAAGAATTTGAAGAGATCATGTCAGGTGTTACACCAATTTCTTCTTGAAAAAAAGACAGTGTAAATTATTTTATTGGTTAAATCCTGAATAGAACTGTGCCATAAAAAACACCTCGTATACGAGGTGTTTTTTTCGCTTTTGTTTTTAGCTTGTGGTATAATAAACAAATCATATTGTTACAAGGGATAAAGTCGGAATTAAATCATGTAAAAAATATACATCACCATATCAAATTTTGATGGTATGGCAAAAGATAAAAATATGAAAAAACCTCTTTATCGCAAAGCTTTGTCCCATAGCTGGGGACTTGCTTGGAAACATGTCTGGCTCTGGCCTCTCGGTTTATTCGCAGCCTTACTTGGTCAGATGGGAATAGTTGATTTTTTTGCTAAGTTGTGGATTTCTTCTAGCGGTTCTGGCTTTGGCTCTGAATGGTTGTTATTGCCACATTTTTTTGAATTGTTTTCTCAGGCCGGAGCAGGATTCCCTGTAGGTACTTGGGGTTGGTTGGCTTTTTTGGCAGTAGTGTTTTTGGGGTTTGGAGCCTTGTTCCTTTTTGTGTCAGTTGTATCTCAAGGTGCTTTGGTGCATATCACATCCAAGTCAATGAGAAGAAAAAAATTACCAGACGTGGGCCCGTCTTGGCATGCAGGTGTGTCTCACTTTTGGAGAATTTTTGGTGTTCATGTCTTGAAAAAAATTGTCATTGCTATTGTAGCTGTTTGGGTTGGTTTTTCTACTATCAATATGATTGGTGGTTTTTCAGCGATAGACGTTTTTACATTTTTTGTAATGTTTATTTTGGCTAGTTTCATTGGTATTGTGGTTTCATTTATGTCGATTTATGCCGTGGGCTATATCGTGGTGGAAGAACATACATTTTTACAGTCTGTCAAATCTGCTTGGTGGTTATTTGTTACTCATTGGATGGTGTCTATCGAAGTAGGATTTATCATCTTCATCCTAAATATTTTATTGGGACTGGTTCTCTTGACTACAGTGTTTCTATTTTTGATTCCAGCCTTCATCACGTATTTCTTTGCCGTTCTAATAGGTCATTCATTTATATTTAGTGTCGGTCTTATTTTGTCTGCTATTTTGTATTTATTATTTGTATTTTTAGTTAGCTCTGTTTTTTCTGTATTTACTACTTCTACTTGGACATATTTGTTTATGAAAATGCATAAAAATGGAGTTTTGAGTAGGTTTTTACATTGGCACAAAAAATAATAACTAGTGACTTAGTCACAGTCTAAAATATTATTGTTCCTGACGTCTTTTCTTTTTCGGCCTAGGGAATTGATATAAAATATTGTTATGACTGATCTTCCTTCAATTCAAGATTTGCTCAATCAAAATAATTCTGACCAAGGAAATTCTTCAATCCAGAACGCCAATCTTCAGGTGGCTTCTTCTGAGACAGAAGATAAGTTGCATAAAAAAATAGACCAAGTCAAATTTAGAGAGAGAGAAGTTCTGGCGCAGAGATTTGCTATGCAAATTGGCTATCCTCATATTGATTTGGAGAAATTTCCAATAAGCCAAGAAGCTCTTCGCCATGTGCCAAGACAGCAGGTGAAAGATATGGGAGTGTCTTGTTTTTATATTTCTCAAGACCAGATTCGTCTCGGAGCTCTTGACCCTACTAGAGAAGATGTGCAAGAATTTTTTGAAGACTTGCAAAAGAGGACGCACACCCAAGGGGTAATGTATGTAATCTCTCAAAAGAGTCTTGATCGGGTAGTCAGTCTTTATGACACCTTGCCCGAAATAAAGCCAGTCACAAAAGATATAGAAATAAGGGCAGAAGATTTGGAAAAAGTGCAAGCAGATGTTACGGATTTTCACTCTCTCCAAGATCTTTTGGCTAGCGCCTCTACTACTGATATTCTTACTTTCATATTGGGTGCTGCTCTCAAAGTTGGTGCTTCCGATGTCCATGTTGAGCCAGAGCAAGATCAGGTTTTGGTTCGTCTTCGTCTTGATGGAATGTTGCATGATGCCTCAGAAATAGATAGTAAAGTATACACAAAATTAATTTCTCGTATCAAGCTTGTATCTTCCCTGAAGATAAATGTCACAGCAAAGCCTCAAGACGGGCGTTTTACCATAAAGCTTCCAGAGGGAGATGTGGATGTTCGTGTCTCTGTCATGCCTACAGTATATGGGGAGAGTGTTGTGATGCGTCTTTTACATCAATCTCGTGAAGGATTGTCCTTAGATTCTCTTGGAATTCGTGGTTCAGCATATGAAACTTTGTTGAATGAGATAAAAAGACCAAACGGCATGATCATTACTACTGGTCCTACTGGTAGTGGTAAGACCACTACTTTGTATGCTGCTATGCACTTACTAAACAAGCCAGATGTGAAGATCATCACTTTGGAAGATCCAGTAGAATATAAAATGGAGGGGGTGAATCAAAGTCAGATTGATAAGTCAAAAGATTATACTTTTGCCAAAGGGCTCCGGTCTATTTTGCGTCAAGATCCAGACATTGCCATGGTGGGAGAGATACGTGATCTAGAAACTGCAGATATCGCTATCCAGGCAGCTCTCACAGGACACTTGATGCTATCTACTCTCCATACCAATAGTGCTTTTGGAGCTGTACCTCGCTTTCTCTCTATGGGGGTAAAGCCTTTCCTTCTTGCTCCGGCACTCAATGTGGTGATGGGACAAAGGTTGGTGAGGAAGCTTTGTGAATCATGTAAAACAAAGGAAATACTGGACGAATCTTCTTCAAAAAAAGTCCAAGAAATAATTTCTACCATACCAGAAAAAGAAAAAAAAGAAGTGAGTGTGGCAAACTTGATTTTTTACAAAGGAGCGGGCTGTGATGAGTGTCATGGTCTTGGCTATAAGGGAAGGGTAGGTATTTATGAGATATTCCCAATAGATGATGATGTTGAGAAGTATATTTTAGAAGGCAAAGTGTCTGAGCACGATATAAGAGAAATTGCTATCCAAAGAGGGGTGCTTACTATGGTACAGGATGGGGTGTTGAAGGCGCTGGATGGCATGACTTCTCTCGAAGAGGTGTTTAGAGTTATCCAATAAGTGGTTATCTTTAAGGTTCAGTCAAATTGTGATATAATTATCATTAGATTGAAATCATATCAAGTTTTTCAAACCCACCAAAATAAGTTAATATTTTGGCTCTATTTTGGTCAAGAATAGGTAAAACTTAATACCGGTTCATTTTAAGATATTGTTTTTATGACAGCTCGTAGAAAACAAAATTTACCAGTCCAAGAGCATTCAGTAAGATTTTACAAAGTTGTTGCTCTTACTTTTTTATTTATCACTATAATATTATTTGGGGTGATAGTTTTCATGTCTTCCAAAAGAGCGATGGTTACTGTTGTCACCAAGTCAGAGCCTATTGACGTCACTACTACTGTTGGTATAAATACCAAGGACTCAAATAAGAGAATTGATGGATTGGTGGTGGCGACAGACATGTCACTAGAACAAACTTTCAACCCTACTGGCACTCGAGAAGAAGATGGTGTTGCCACAGGGTTAGTGACTATTTATAACGAAACATCTTCTGATCAGCCCTTAGTTGCCACGACTAGATTTTTGAGTGAAGAGGGTGTCTTGTTTAGATTGCAGGAGAGAGTCTTGGTGCCAGCTGGCGGTGAAATAGAAGCAGATGTCTATGCCGATAAAGAGGGGGCTCTAGGAAATATAGGTCCAAGTAGTTTTACCATTCCTGGACTCAATGAAGCAAAACAAAAAACAATTTATGGCAAGAGCACTATACCAATGACAGGCGGTGTGAAGCAGATTGGTATTTTGGGTGATGAGGATGTGGAAAAGGCCAAGAAAGAGTTGTTGTCCGTTTTGGAAGCAGAAGGAAGGCGGGAGATACTTGAGAATAATTCAAACTACAGTGGTGTCTTCTCAGTTACAGGAGAAAATTTTGAATTATCTAATGAGGTGGGTGAAGAAATTCCTTCCTTTATCTTAAGTGTGGAGGCGCAAGTTGTTGGTATTTTATATGAAGAAGAAATGATGGAAGAGTTGGCGGAAAGGATTTTGATGACACACGCTATTGATGATACTGAAATTATTTATCCTAGTGAAGAATCACCAGCAGTACTACTCAATGAATATGATTTGGAAGATGGGACAGCCCGTGTCGATGTCACATATACAGGAGTAGCCACTCTCAATCCAGAAAGCAAGCAGCTGAACAAATCTATGTTTTATGGTAAAACCAAGGATGAATTGAGAAGGTACCTACTATCCTTGGATCATGTTTATGGTGTGGAGGTGAATTTGCGTCCCATTTGGACGCAGACTGTTCCTCATGTCGCTGATCATATAAATTTGGTGGTGAAGAAAGTCGAGTAGTCTTGATAAAAAGTGAGTCACTATTGACAAACCCAGTTCACTGAAGTAAGCTTGGAATAGTGATAGGTAAGAACTAGCCCAATGTCAATCTCCTTTTGCTAGGGAGAGAAAGCCGAGACTGAGAGCTTTCTTCAAGAGGAAGACATATGGTACCATTCTTACAGTGATGAAAATTGAATTTGAGCAAAACCACGGGTGGAACCGTCCCAAAAAATATTTGAGGACCCCGGTGTAAGATTTCAAAGCAATTTTGAAGTTTTGCATCGGGTTTTTATTATTTATTTCAAATATATGGATAAAGACAAATTACAATCTGTGCGTCATTCCTGCGCCCACTTGCTGGCTGCGGCCGTTTTAGATTTGTGGCCGGGTAGTCACAATGCTATAGGACCGGCGATTGGAAATGGATTTTACCAGGATTTTGATATGGGGGAGATGGTCATTTCTGAGAAAGATTTGCCAAAGATTGAAAAAAGAATGAAAAAAATTCTTTCTACTTGGGGTCCTTTCGAAACAGAGGAAGTTTCTATTGATCGGGCAAGAAAGGATTTTTCTCACAATCCATATAAGCTTGAATTGATTGAAGAATTTGGCAAAGATGGTAAAACCATTACTGAGAATAACCCAGGCAATTTTTTGGATTTGTGTAAGGGAGGACATAGCGAGGATCCAAAAAAAGAATTAAAAAATTTCAAACTACTCAAGGTGGCCGGTGCTTATTGGCGGGGAGATGAAAAGAATAAAATGTTAACTCGTATTTATGGCACTGCCTTTGAATCTCGGGAGGAATTAGATTCACACCTAGTCATGCTGGAAGAAGCTAAAAAGAGAGATCACAGGAAACTTGGCAAGGAGCTGGACCTGTTTGTTTTTTCTGATATGGTCGGTCCTGGTTTGCCACTGTTTACTCCCAATGGCGGTCTATTGCGTCATTTGCTTGATGATTTTGTTTGGGAACTTAGAAAGGAGAGAGGTTATGAACGAGTGGAAATTCCACATATCACCAAAAAAGATTTGTACGAGACCAGTGGTCACTGGGACAAATTTAAAGATGAACTTTTTCGAATTACCACTAGAGAAGATCATGAATTTGCAATGAAGCCTATGAATTGTCCTCATCACACTCAGATTTATAACAGGCGCAAGTGGAGTTATCGTGAAATGCCTCAGCGCTATGCCAATACTACCATGGTCTATCGTGACGAACAGACTGGTGAATTGAACGGTTTGTCTAGAGTCCGTAGTATAACGCAAGATGATGCCCATGTCTTTTGTCGTGAGTCTCAAGCAAAAGAAGAAGCTTTTAAGATTTGGGATATTATCGAAAAGTTTTATGGGGCTTTTGGATTTGATCTTCAATTTCGGCTCTCCACTCATGATCCAGAGAACATGGATGCCTATATGGGTGACATTGCCATTTGGGAAAAAGCAGTAGCTGCTTTCCGATCATGGATAGACGAGCGTGGAGTTGAGTACACAGAAGCAAAAGGAGAGGCAGCATTTTATGGACCAAAGATCGATTTTATTGCCAAAGATTCGATTGGAAGAGAGTGGCAAGTAGCCACTATTCAGATTGATCGTAGTATGCCAGAGTCTTTTGATCTCAGCTGTGTGAATGAATCTGGAGAGGACGAGCGGGTAGTGATGCTCCATGCTGCTATTATGGGGTCTATTGAGCGCTTCATGTCTATCTTTATCGAACACACCGCTGGTAATTTTCCAGTCTGGCTTTCGCCTGTCCAGGTGCATTTTGTTCCTGTATCGGAAAAGCATGTCGACGGCACTCGTAAGATTATGGAGGAATTCAAGTCTGCTGGCATTCGTGTCAGTATCGATACTGCTGACGAAACTGTTGGTAAGAAGATTCGCAATGCCACCAAGTTTAAGACACCATATATTATTGTCGTCGGTGACAAGGAATTGGACGGTGGGGATTTGATGATTCGAGTGAGGGGGCAGGAGGAGCAAGAGTCAGTCAGTAAGGAAGATTTTATTTCTAGGATTCGAGAAGAGATAGGAGATAGGAGATAGGAGGTATACAATAAACCCCGGGACAGCCGGGGTTTATTTATTTGTGCAGATTGGTGTTAAGATTTGTGTTTCCATTTATTTTTTATTTTGTCTAGAGATAGATTGTCGGCTGCGCCGATTGTTTCTTTTTTTGTGAGTACTTTTTTATACTCTCCGTTACTACCAACTTCTCTATAGGCATCTCTGAATGGGATATTTTTTTCTATTGCTAGTTTTGTTGCTTGGTCAGCGGCATATATTTCTGCGGGCAGCTCTATGTCTTTGTTGATGACTATTTTTTCTACAAACAGGTTCATTATTTCTAGAGAATCTTGAGTGATAGAAAGCCCTTTCATTAGAGGCTCCTTACACAGTTGCAAATCACGATTGTAGCCAGAGAATAAGTTTTTTGTTATATACATTACCATCCCTTCATAATGGGAAACTACATTTACATATCCTCTTACTAATTCTAGGACATCTGGGTTTTTTTTGTTTGGCATGATGCTTGAGCCGGTTGTTAGTTCATCTGGGATTTGCAAATAATTAAGAGAAGGATGAGAAAACCAGATAGCATCGTTTGCCAATCTCCCAATAGTTGTCATTACCTGTGACATGGCATGAAGAGTCAGGCCTGATATTTTTCCTCGGCTATTTTGAGTAGCAATTGGGTTGATATTAATCTCTGAGAAGTTTAATTCTTTGGTAGACAATTCTCGATCCAACGTGATGCTTGGTCCGTATCCAGCAGCTGTACCAAGTGGGTTCTGGTCAACAAGTTTTTTGGCTGCCTCTAATATTACGAGATCATCTGCCAATTGTTCGGCAAAACTAGCAAACCACATGCCAAAAGTGGATGGCATGCCAGGTCTGGTGTGAGTGTGACCAACCATGGGAGCACTCTGGTACTGCTCTGCTTTTTGTAATAGTACATCCTGTAGTTGTTTGGCTGTACCAGCAATTTTTTCTAGGGTTGATTTTGTATACAAGTTCAATGCTGTCAGGACTTGATCATTTCTGCTTCTTCCAGTATGTATTTTTTTACCAGCTTCACCGATTTTGTCAGTCAGGTATTTTTCAATTGCTGTATGACAATCTTCATCTTCTGGTTTGATTTCAAATTTTCCTGATACATATTCTTCTTGCAAATCTTGCAAAGCTTTTTCAATGTCTGAAATTTCTTTTTCATCAAGTACCCCAGCTTTTTCCAATGTTTTGGCATGAGCAAGTGAACCTAGGATATCATAAGGTACCAGATCCATGTCTAGGATATAATCATTACCAACAGTGAATTTCTCAATTTCTGAGTTTGTCTTGCTATCTTTTTTTTGCCAGATTTTCATAGGAGTTGTTGTTTTCGTAATTATTTTTTATTTCGCTTCACTACTTCACAAAGCATTATTACTTTTTTATCTTTCCAAACTCGCTTTGGCTCACACAGTGGTAAGATAAAAAAGTAATAATGCTTTGTTACGTTACTCTCTGGTAGAGGGGCTAATAAGAGGTCAATGGGTAGTTATTTTATTCCCCCCTTTCTCTACTTGCTTGGAAGTCTTCATCGCTAGACTATAGATCTCGATGAATCCAGGAGAAGCATTTTGGTTGTAAGAAAGGTTCTTTTCGAATGTTGCTAGGTTGTAATTGAATAGAGAATATGGAGAGTCAACAGCCACTATTGTGACATTTCCTTTATAAAGGTGAATAGTCACCGTACCTTCTACTTTTTTGTTCATACTATCAATGAAGGCGTTGAGATGGTCCATGGTTGGCTCTGTCCACTTGGCATTATAACATAGGTAAGCCCATTCTTTATCAATAGTACTTTTCATTTTGTTTTCATCCTGGGTAGAGACAATATTTTCCAATTTTTGATGAGCTTTGACAATTATTTTTGCTCCGGGATGTTCATAGATGTCTCTAATTTTCAGCCCAACCAATCTATCTTCAATATGAATAACACTTCCTATCCCGTGCTTGCTACCAATGTCATTTAATTTCAAAATTAGTTCAGACAACTTCATCTCTTTACCGTTCAAAGCAATAGGCAGACCCTCTTTGAACTTTAGAGTTACTTCTTCCTTTTCATTACTAGCTTCTTCTAAGGTTTTGTTGACAGCCAAAATATTTTTTAAGTCTGGGATTAAAGTCGGATTCTCTATTTCACCACCTTCTGCACTTACTCCCCACATATTGTCATCGTATGAGTATGGCTTTTCTTTGGAATGAGAAATAGGAATATTATTTTTTTCAGCATATTCAATTTCCTCAGTTCTACCCATAGACCATTCTCTGATTGGGGCGATGATTTTCATCTCTGGATCATGACAAAGTACACCAGCTTCTATTCTCACCTGGTCATTTCCTTTTCCAGTACAGCCGTGGGCAATAGTGTCACAGCCATATTGTTTGGCCACTTCGACAGCTTTTTTGGCAATCAGAGGTCTACCTAGTGGAGTACTGAGGTGATAACCACCTTGGTAATCTACATTGGCTTTTATTCCCTTTGCGATGTATTCATCAGCAAATTCATCTTTACAGTCTGCAACTACAGCTGCTTCTGCCCCAAGATCAAGAGCTTTTTGTTTTACCTCTTCTAGATTGTCAGCTTGTTGACCAAGGTCAAGAGTAAGAGCCACGACAGGACAGTTGTATTCATCTTGAATCCATTTTAACATCACAGAAGTATCTAGTCCGCCAGAGTAAAGAAGAAGACATTTTTTTACTTCTGTTGCTTCATGACTTGCTATTTTGTAGTATGTAGTATTTTTCATATTTTTATAAGCATGGTAAGCCCGCCTACTCTCTGCTAAGTCGAGATACGTCGGGTAAACTCCATAAGCAGATTAGGCAGATTAAGCATACTATGCATAATTATATTATTGAATTAGTTAATGTATTGTTTGATTAAAATTTTGCGACTACGGAAGAATTGGAAAACATATTCCCAACGCCGCCTTTTTATTATGTGTACTTTATTTTTCATATATAGAAACAAAAAACTCTCGTCCAAATACAATAAGATATTGCTTTGGGACGAGAGTTTTCTCACGTGTTACCACCCAATTTTATCTATCTTGTCACCAAGATAAATCTCTGCCAGTGCAAAATATTTACACTGTGGATATGATGACGGATCCAGCCGTTCTACCCTTATGTATTTACTTTCTCAGGTAGACCATTATCTCTATGAGACGCGTTCTCTATCACTTGTGTTGCCAGACTTGCACCGACTCTGACTCGCTTATAAAACTGGATTGATAGATACTATTCCTCAATGTTTATCTCAGTGTACCAGGGAGCTATATCTTTGTCAAGAGGTGTGAGACAAGTTTGGATTTTTTTGCTATACTAGATCACAATCCTATTCCGTATATTATTCCTTTATGGAGAATACTCTACTCCAATTGAGCACCCTTCTTGGTGTCACTGTAAGTATCGCTTTTGTCATGCGTCTGCTTCGTCAGCCGCTCATGGTCGCGTATATTGTTGCTGGGATTGTCGCCGGGCCATTTTTTTTGAATTTTCTCCACGGTGAAGGGCAGACGTTTGAAGCACTCGCTCAGTTTGGGGTTGTCTTACTTCTTTTTATGGTTGGGCTCAGTTTAGATATTAATCATATTAAAAAAATTGGGAAAGTGTCCCTCATTACTGGTATTTCTCAGGTTGTGTTTACAGCGAGTATTGGCTATGGTATTTTGCGTCTGCTCAATTTTTCTGCTTTGACGGCTCTCTATATTGCTATTGCGATTACATTTTCTAGTACGATCATTATTGTCAAATTACTTGGTGATAAAAAAGACATGCAGACAGTGTATGGTCGCCATGTGATTGGTCTCATGGTGGTCCAGGATTTGGTTGCTATCGTCATTATGATGATCTTGGCAGCCACAGCAGACTCTACGTCTCACCTCACCCTTATCTCCAGCACACTTATCAAAGGGTTGGCATTGATAGCCTTGGTGTATATCTTATCACGTTATGTACTACCCAAAATATTGGATCATGTTGCTTACTCGAGTGAGTTTTTGTTTATTTTTACCACCGCCTGGTGTTTTGGTCTGGCGAGTGCTCTACATTGGGCTGGGTTCTCTATTGAGATCGGGGCAATTGTGGCTGGGATCACTCTTGGGTCTTCTCCATATCAGCGTCAGATTAGTAGTCGTGTCAAACCACTACGTGATTTTTTTATTGTCCTTTTTTTCATTATCCTCGGCAGTGAGATGAGTATTGCCAATGTTGAAACAGTTCTTTTCCCAGCACTTATCTTATCCGCCTTTATTTTAATTGGTAACCCACTTATTCTATACATCGCATTTCGATTACTTAAATTTACGCGGCGAAATAGCTTTCTTGCTGGAGTGACAGCGGCTCAGGTGAGTGAATTTGGTTTTATTCTTTTGTTTACAGGGTACGCTACAGGCCAGCTGAGTGATCCTGCTTTACCCATCTTCACCGTTGTTGCCTTGGTTACCATCTTCATCTCTTCATATGTCATCACCTACAATGAGCAGATATATCGATGGTTGATACCAGTATTCAATTGGTTTGGGAATGATGCGTATGTGCAGAAAGAAAAACAAGAACAGACATACGATGTCTGGGTGATTGGATACCATCGTATTGGATGGAAGATCTGTGAAAGTTTACGTGAACAAGATATTAATTTTGCTGTGATTGATTTCAATCCATCCGTGATCAAACGTCTAGATCATCGAGGAATACCTGCTTTTTTTGGAGATGTTGCTGATATCGAATTTTTGACAGATCTCCCACTTGGAAAATCAAAGATGGTTATTTCTACCATTCCAGAGGCAGATGATCAACTAACTCTTATCAAACATGTCCGCAAGCGAAGCAAGAAGTCTGTCATCGTCGCCAATCTTTATCATAATACATATTTGGATGATCTCTACCATGCTGGTGCCAACTATGTGATGATGCCTCATCTCCTAGGAGGGCAGTGGATAGCAGAAATTTTAAAAAATCATGCTTGGACAAAACATACCTTCAAAGAATTAAAAAAAGAACAAAGAAGAGAGATGCAATTACGCTTTACTATAGGTACCCACAGTTAGTTTTTTCGTCAGTTGACATTTTTTGGTAGTGTTGATATAATCTTTTCGCATCAAATTTAAGCTAGATTTTGTCTAGTTTTTATAAATTATTGGTTTTGAAAAAGATATGGGCCCGTAGCTCCTGCCTACGCTAAAGCTTCGGCGGGCAGGCAAAGTGATTTCTTTGCTAGCTATTCTGGGTGATTATTTTTACAATTTATAATTTTGTATGGGCCCGTAGCTCAGCTGGTAGAGCGCTGCGTTTGCAACGCAGATGTCAGGAGTTCGAATCTCCTCGGGTCCACTCGTCTTCGCTTCATCTTACAGTGAAGCTGCGCCGAGCAAGCTGCCTGGGATAGAAAAGTTTTTGAACGATGACGATTCAGTAGCCGGGCTTGCCCGGCGAAGTCCTCGACCACAGGTCGAGACGAAGCCGGGGTAGCTCAGTGGTAGAGCAGGGGCCTGAAGAGCCTCGTGTCGAGAGTTCGATTCTCTCCCCCGGCACTTTGACGACAGTTAACTTTTAACAGTTAACAATTAACCCTATTGAAAATGTTAATTGTCAAAAGTTAATTGTAAAATGTTACAAAACATATCGCGGGGTGGTCCCGATCAATCGGGACGTCGGGCGATCATTATAAAACATATCGCGGGGTGGTCCCGATCAATCGGGACGTCGGGCGATCATTATAAAACATATCGCGGGGTGGAGCAGTCAGGCAGCTCGTCGGGCTCATAACCCGAAGGTCGTCGGTTCAAATCCGACCCCCGCAACGAGGCTTCACTCCGACTTCGTCGGAGTTGCGCCATCGCAGGCTCGCTCAAAGTATATGTGGTTTGAGCTTGCGGTATAAGCAATATTTTATGATTCATTTTGTGTATATACTTAAATGTGCAGATGGTGATCATTACACAGGTATTGCAAAAGATTTAAAAAAGAGGCTTGCAGAACATGAGAGTGGTAAATCTATCAGTACAGCACATAGATTACCATTGGCTCTTGTTTGGTTTTGTGGTTTTTTGACAGAAGCACAGGCAGTGCGATTTGAAAAATATTTAAAATCGCACTCAGGAAGGCGTTTTAGATATAGGTTTTTGTCAGACTCATAAAAAAACAAGCCTGCACGGCGCAATGAGTCCGAAGGGCGAATGGAGACGTGCGGTAGTAGTTCAGTTGGTAGAACGCTTCCTTGCCAAGGAAGAGGTCGCCAGTTCAAATCTGGTCTACCGCTCAGGGAGTTTATACTCCGCTGTATGGCAATACAGAAAACATCCCGATGTTCATCGGGGTGTTTTGTTTTTTCAAATTTTGTATCTTTATTCAAATTCTCCAGCAAATACTTTTTGCATGATGTCACTATTTTTCAAATTGCTACATTTGTCTTCTGCAATTATTTTTCCTTGGACCAGGATATAGCCATAGTCAGCTATTTCAAATAGACTTTTGATATTATGCTCTACAATTAAAATTGTGGTATTGAAGTTCTCTTTGATATTTTTGATATGAGCAAACATTTCTTTTACTAGCTTTGGTGCTAGTCCAAGAGATGGTTCGTCCATGAGTAATAATTTTGGTTTACTCATGAGAGCCCGCCCTATTGCAAGCATTTGTTGTTCTCCACCAGATAGTGCAAAAGCATAGTCAGATTTTTTTTCTTCCAGTACTGGGAATTGTTTGTAAATCTCTTTCATTCTGCTATTAATTATTTTTGTATCTTTGACATTGGGTATTCCCATTATCAGATTTTCTTCCACACTTAGAGTTGCAAAATTGACCTTTCCTTGTGGCACAAAGGCAATTCTAAGATCAAGAAGAGCGTGAGGAGGTAGATTTTTTATTTTTTCATCTTCAAAAATTATTTCTCCTTTTGTAATGTTTGGAATATTAAAAATTGATTTCAGCAAAGTAGATTTTCCTGCTCCATTTGGCCCCATGAGGAAAGAGATGGTTCCAGGGCGCAACTCCAAAGAAACACCCTTGATAATTTTGAGGTCGTTATATCCTGAATGTAGGTTTGTTATTTTAAGCATATTTATTCTCCCAAGTACGCTTCTAATACTTTTTTATTATTTAATACTTCTTCTGGACTACCTTCCATCAAGACCTCTCCAGCATCAAGGACAATGACATGGTCAGCCAGTCTACGGATGAAGCTCATGTCGTGGTCAATAATGAGCATAGTTTCTCCTGCTTGTTTTTTTTCAATTAGACTATTTTCAATATGTTCTTGCAGTATCTTGTTTACTCCTGCCACTGGCTCATCAAGCATCAAGAGAGAGTGTGGTTTTTCTAGTGACATGGCTAATTCGAGCAGCTTCCTTTGACCATAGCTCAGTTCGCTCACTTCAGTGTTTATGCTATGCTCAATACCGAATTTTTTCAAAATAGTGTTGTGTTTTTTTGTATTTTTTTTATTTTTAAAAAATAGGTTTTTGAATATTTTTTGATCATCATTATTTTCTGTCATTGAGAGATGATCTTCGATAGTTAGATATCTGAATAATCTTACTTGTTGGAAAGTGCGACTAATACCAAGATTTGTTCTTCTGTGGGGAGGAAGTTTGGTAATATCTTTATTTTCAAAAATAATAGATCCGTTATCAGGTTTTACAAATCCAGCAATAATGTCAAAGAGGGTAGTCTTGCCAGCTCCGTTTGGTCCGATGAGGGCCGTCACTTTATTTTTTTTAATCACAAAATTAGAACCTTTGATGGCTTGTACTCCTCCGAATGATTTTGTGATGTTTTCAACTTTCAGCATAATTCATTTATTATCAATGCAAGTCTACTTTACCAAATAAACCACGTGGTTTGTATAATAAAATTATTATTAATATTAAGGAATAGATAATTTGTCTAGCTGGGCCAACAATGCTCGATGGAAGATTTAGTAATCGTAGTAATTCTGGTACAAGTATAATTATGAATGCAGCGACGACACTTCCTCGTATCGAGGCCAAACCACCTACAATTACTATTGTCAGGATGATGATAATATCATTGATATAAAATGTCGAAGGATCAATAAATGTCACATAGTGAGCATAGAGACTGCCGGCAATACCCGCAAAAAAAGATGAGATAATTAAGCTTTGATATTTGAGACGAAAGACATTTTTTCCTCTAGCTTCGAGACCAATGGCGTCATCACGCACACCTTCTAGCAATTTTCCATATCTAGAATGCATCAATTTGTGCATCAGGACTATAGATATTCCAGTTATTATAATGGCAAAGACTAGATACATTTCATTGCTAGCAATTTCTAGACCGAACAGATTTGGTTTTTTTATCCCTGGTATTCCGAGAGGGCCACGGGTGAGAGATTTCCAATTGAGAAATAGGCTATAAGCTATGAAGGTAAAGCCGAGAGTAGAAAGGGCTAAGTAGTCACCTTTTAATTTGTTTGTAATTAGAGCCAATAGCCAGCCAAATATTCCAGCCATAGCTCCAGCAGCGAGTAATGATAGCAGATAGGGCAAGCCATTCATGCTTAGTATGGCAGATGTATAAGCTCCGACTCCAAAAAAGGCGACATGACCAAGATTGATCAGTCCAGTATAACCAAGAGCAACATTAAGACTGGCTCCCAAGAGAGCGAAGATGCAGGTGATGATGAGGAGGTGGATGATGATTTGCATAGTTTATTGGTGATGCAAATTATTTTTATTAATTCAACAAAGATATTTTTTTGCTGTGGAACTCATTTCGTTCAGACAGTCCTCTCTACAAAAATATCTTTGTTGAATTAATTAATTATAAAAATAATTCACTTCGTTAAACAATTTACATTTTCTGATCTCTAGTTCCTTTTTTGATCTGGAATAATCCTTGTGGTCGGAATAGTAGGAAAATAAGTAGTATTGCAAAAGCGATTGCTTCTTTGTAACTAGAAGGTAAGTACCAGATACCAAAATTTTCTGCTGCACCGAGGATATAGCCACCAATGACCGATCCTGGTATAGATGCCATGCCACCTATTACTGCTCCGGTAAAGCCCTTGATAATTAGATTAGTTCCCATTGTGGGTACCAAATTTTGTTCGAGACCAATTAGTATTCCAGCTACCCCGGCTAATGCCGAGCCAATAACAAAAGTCCAAGCTTGAATTTTTTGGGTATTGACGCCAGTCAGTCTGGCTAGGTTTTCATTATCAGCTACCGCTCTCATGATCTTCCCCATTTTGCTTTTTTTAACAAAGATAAACAAAATCAAAAATAAAATAATAGATACAATGATAATAAGAATCTGCAAAGGCGTGACTGTGGCACCCAGGACATCTATTCCTTTTTGGATTTTTATAACATCGAATGATCTCACATTTGCTCCGTATATTGCTAAGAGCATATTTTCAATCAGAATCATCAGGCCAATACTGCCAATTAGCATTATGACACTAGAGCCCCCCTTTTTTTTCAAAGGTATATAAAATATTTTATACAAAATCCATCCTAAGAGTGCTGTAGAGACTATGCTTAGAATTATTGACAACCAAAAATCCAATCCCAAGATACTGGAATAACTATACGCAAAATATCCTCCGGCTGCGACCACCGTACCATGAGCAAAGTGGGCAAAGCGGTTGGTGGAATAAATAAGTGAAAAACCAGCCGCAACAAGTGAAATAATTGAACCGGCGATCAGGCTGTTGGCTAGTAGTTGGTTGAAAATCATATTGGAGTAAGTTTGATGGTTTTTCTGCGTAACTATGTCATAGCTTAATATTGAATATGCTTGATACTTTGCCAAGCAGATTAAGCAGAATAAGCAGGGTACCCAATTAAGCAATTAAAAAGACTTATTCTGCCTAATCTGCTTACTCTGCTTATCTTGCATAATATCAAATAACTCATCCTCTATCAAACAAAAAACTCGGTTGGTTTGCCGAGTTTTTTGTTTGAAATTATTCTTGTTTATTCTACGACAAATGCTCCGTCTTTTACAACAAAGACTTCGTATTCTCCAGCTACATCACCGTTTTGATCAAAGTCAATTTCTCCGCTGGCACCAGTGAACGTGAGGTCAAGTAGGGCGTCTTTGATAGCTTCTCCAGTGTAGGCTCCACCATTGACAGCGCTAGCAATAGCGGTCATAGCGTCATATGCCTGAGCAGAGAATGGTCCTGGCTCTACTTCATATTCAGTAGTATGTGCCTCAGTGAATTCTGCAGTTGGACTAGCTGGAGGAGTGACAAACATACCTTCAGCAGCTTCTTTTGCTCCATCAAGAATGTCTTGTGATTTCAGACCTTCAGACGCAAAGACAGTTACTTCTAGACCAAGCTGAGTGATTTGCTTCAGTGCAGCCACTGCTGAGTCTGGCGAGTTGCTGATAATGAAAACAGCTTCTGCCCCACTGTTTTTAATTTTAGTTAACTGAGTATTGAGATCTACGTCACCAGCAGAGAATGTCTCAGAAGCGACCACCTCTCCACCAAGCGCAGGAAATCTGTCATTGAGGACCAGATTGAATCCTTGGCCGTAATCATCATTAATAGCCAAGACAGCTAGTTTATCAAATCCTTTTTCTCTTACCAGGTTGGCCCCAAAGTCACCTTGGGCGCTATCACTTGGTACAGTACGGAAGATATATTCTCCAGCATCACTCACTGTCGGTGCTGTAGAAGCAGCGCTGATCATGACAACACCATTTTGTTCGGCAATTGGAGCAGCGGCAAGTGTCGCTCCAGAACATACTTCACCGACAATAGCTTGTACTTCGTCTACATTTATAAGTTTGTTGACAGCGTTGACTGCTTCTTTGGCATCACACTTGCTGTCTTCTACGATGAGTTCGATATTTTCAAGACCAGCGTCTTTGAGAGCTAGCTCTACGCCACGCTTGATACTTTCACCATAGCTGGCAGCATCACCTGATAGAGGACCCATCCAGCCTACTTTGACTGTTGTCACCTCCATGGTGTCTCCTGAATTATCTTCACCTTCTGTGAGGTTTGTTGGTTCTTCTTGGGGAGCACATCCGGCTCCCAGAAGAAGTAGAATTGCAGCCATACTAGAGGCAAAGGCAATTTTCTTCATATAGATTTAATTAATTAATAAATAAACACTTTTTGTCTAGGTAGATTAACATAGTGTTGGAGGATGTCAAGGCGGCTTATTATCAGCTCCGATTACCTCTTTTATATTTTTTAATCTTTAAGCGGTTTTATTCCTCGATGCTTGCATCGAAAAAGTGAAAACTAACATTGGTTGAAATAAGATTTTCTGCCAATACCCCGCAGCTTGCTGCGGGGATGGCCCGATGAAGTCTTACTTAAACCAAATTTACTTTTATTAAAAAACTTACCATTTTCTTGGTAAGTGCGTTGCCACCCAAAAGTTTACCCATTTTGATGAAGTGGTCGTGTACTTTTTCGGGGTCAATGCTAAACAAAATTTTCTTTACAATATTTTGGTATAAGAATGCTATAATTTTTGTCTTCATATTTTTTAGATCAATTTTAGGTATTACTCTGGTATCAAGTATACCATCGTTAGCTTCTAGTTGACCAGTTTATATAACAAATTATTCATGCTATACTATACTCTATATGATAAATTTTCAAGCTATTAAGAGATTTTTTTCTTTATCGCGCATCAATGCAATTGTTGTTATTGGACAAATTTTTATTGTTACGCCGCTATTTTTTGGTGAGAATCAGATTATAGATGTTGAGAATGGTTCTATTTTTTTGGGTATTAGTGTTGTTTTGTTCTGTATTGGTCTTTTTTTGAAGAGATATGATTCTGTGTATCGAGAAAATGTAGATATGATGCAGTACACACATCCTATCTTATTTTGGTGGGGGATTATTTTTGGGACGATAATAGGACTTCTTGGTTATGCTGGTATTACTACCTTTTTACATCAGAATCTCAATCTGAGTTTGGATGCCAGCAGTATGGCCAATCTTTTTTTCATGTTAATTAGTGTCTCTATCGTACCTTTGCTTTATCTTGTGGCCACAGGCTCGCGGAAGAATGAGGGTTTTTTAAGATCTGTGGAGCCCTTTGTCAGCAAGTTGTCTAGCAATCTTATGATCCCGGCTTCATATGCCATGCTTAGTATGGTTTATGAGATTATGCTCCAGCAGACTTTTGTTTTTTCTGTGGGTAGTATTTTAATGACAATGGTATTTACGTTTTTGTTACTTGCAGGAGTGTATATTCCTGTTCACATTCATGAGATGGTGGAAGATCCTTACAAGAATCATTATATTGGACTTTTGAAGACTCTTGCTATTCTCACCATTCATCTTATGGTAGTTCAGATATTTTAGTTGATTGAAGTATTTTGAACAAGTTAAGTTTTTATAAAATTAACATGAAACATTTAGAAATAAAGGTGGCAGAGTATGCGATTATACTTAATTCGAAGAATGAGTTTCTGATGTTGCAGTTTTGGGATAATCATAATAGTAAATGGCATTTTCCAGGAGGGAGGCTAAATATCGGTGACCAATCAGTTGAAGCTTTGAAACGAGAGGTGAAAGAAGAAACATCATTGGAAATTTTTGATGTTAAGCCACATTTTACAAAAGTCTTTGATGCCAAGAGTCCTAAATATGGGGTGTTTTTTGCTGCCAAAGTGGTAGAACCATATGAGGTTAAAATTTCAGACGAACATCAAAATTTTAAATCTTTAAGCGGTTTTATTCCTCGATGCTTGCATCGAAAAAGTGAAAACTAACATTGGTTGAAATAAGATTTTCTGCCAATACCCCGCAGCTTGCTGCGGGGATGGCCCGATGAAGTCTTACTTAAACCAAATTTACTTTTATTGGTTTAGTAAAAGTGATCTACCTTCAATTGATTTCAAGCAGGAATTTTACAGAGATCTTCTAGAAGATATATTAGGATAATTCTTGTAAAATGGATTTGATGATAAATTATACATTATATTTTGGTTGCATCGTAAAACTCGTATGCGGAGGAGGCGAGATTCGTCCCGATCGCATTTAGTGTCGCCGGGATCAATGTTCCCTGAAACTCTTCGTATGTACTTTTTAGATGTTTATATTATTTTGGTTCGTGTGAGCGGAGAGGGTGGGATTCGAACCCACGGTCCCTTGCAGGACACGGCTTTTCGAAAGCCGCACATTCGACCGCTCTGACACCTCTCCATGTCCGTTATCCTAGCCTTTTTTTGAAGAAAGATCAAGACAAAAAAATCCCGACTAAGCCGGGATTTTTGTTGTTTTATTTCTTTTTCTTCATTGCTTTCCAGGTGATTGATATGAATACTAGATATATTAGGTAACTTGCAACCTCGATAAGTGAAGGATTACCATTATACCCAAATAATCCTTTGAAAATACTACCTATATGACCTTTTTCATGGAGTAGAGGATAGACCCCTTCTGTCACTACTTCAGGATTGATATCCCAGACATGTTCGTTTACGATTGGCACCAGTCCTGCTTCTTGGAATTCATGAATGCCGTGAGCTACAAGACCAGCTGCAAATAAGATAAGAAGAACACTAGTTGCTGTAAAGAATTTCTTGAGATCCACTTTTTTCATGGCTACGAATATGGCATACCCAAGAGCAATGGCAGAAACGAGTCCTATTAGTGCTCCAGTCAGAGTGCCATATGAAGAAATATTCATGGCAGCATTGAGGAATATGACAGTCTCTATACCTTCACGCAAGATAGCTACGAAGACTAGAGCAAAGAGTTCGAAACTTTTCCCTTTTTGGATTTTGGTTTCCACCTTTTCTTCTATTTTTTGGGCGACTTTGCTTTGCTTCATCATCCAGAGGATCATGGTGGTGAGCAAAGCTGCTCCAACCAACATAGTGATCCCTTCAAATATTTCTTCTGTCCTGCCTTCGAATCCTCCGGCCAACTGTTGAAAAAGAATGGCTCCGATAATACTGGCTGCGATACCAGCGGCAACACCGATGTAGACAACATTGTTGTAGGCAGTTTGATTGGTTCTTTTGAGATAGCTCAAGATAATTCCCACAACAAGAGATGCTTCGAGTGATTCTCGAAAAGCAATAATAAATCCTGCAAACATAGGATTGATTGTGTTAATAATAAATAATTATTACCTATTGGTGGTAATATTTTGGAGAAGATTTTTGAAGATGAAGGAGTGTGTATAATTTGCCAAGAAGATAATTTTGGCTAGATATTTACAATCCTTTTAAAAAGCACTGACATTAAATCATTTTATTTTTTTTGTGTCAAGTCTTTGTGTTTGAGAAATTATCGTGAGAGCGATGATGGTCCAGAAGAATATTGATAGATCATTTTTTATATATGGTGAATCTACCAATCCTGTGACGATAATCGTTGCAAGACTGGCCAAGATAAAAATATTCAATTTGCTTCTGTTTTTAGTAACTAGTAATCGGTAACTAGTAACTAGTAATATTAAAAATCCAAACAGACCAAGCAGGCCTAAGTTTACCCACATGGTGAGGAAAATATTATGGGGGTGGTGGAAGATTTCTATTCCTTCGCCATTGACTGTGGTGTGATAGGGTTCTATTTTTTTAGAATATGATGCCAATCCAGCACCTAGGATTGGATTGTCTTTTAAAAATTCCCAAGTCTCTTGGTAGATAGATAGACGGACTTGTCCAGAGCGATCTTGGAAAAGAACTTCGTTCTTTAGGCTGGAAAGGCCCGAAAAGCTAAAAAGGCTTAAAATGCCTATTATGCAGACGACCACAGTGATCCAGCGAGTTTTTTTGTAGATTAGCAAGAGTAATCCAATACCAGCGAGCATGCCGATGAGACCGCCGGTGGATTTTGCGAATATGACGGCGAATGGGGCAGATATAAGATATAAGATATAAGATACAAATAGAATGTAGAATATAGAATTTTGAATATAGCCTTTTTTACTCTTTATCAATATTCTATATTCTACATTCAACATTCTTTTTTTAAATTCTTCAAAATTTATTTTTATCAGATACGTTGCTATAGGCACGAGCGGTGCCAAGAAAAGCCCAACTCCATTTGGAAAGCCATACCAAGCTGTGACGCGGTAGCTGTCACCATTGGCCCAGAAGGCGTGGGGGACGAGGAAGCCGGTGAAGTGTTGATAGATGGCGAACATGCTGGTGACTAGTCCAGAGATGATCAATGCTGACAAAATACTGTTTACTATCTTTGTCTTTTGTAACTTGTAACTTGTAACTTGTAACTTGTTTTGGTGTTTTTGTTTGCTGTTCTTTGATGATTGTTCGTTGGTGGTTGTGATGATCAAGAGAAAAATTAAAAATGGTTCGATATAAAATGCTTTCCATTCGCCGAGTGCTGCTCGTATATCTACACTTGTGAAAATTGAGATTGTTGTGGCGAGTAGGAATGCGCATATTGAGATGAATAAGGATTTGTGATTTAAGAAATAAGATTTAAGATTTAAGATTATTTTTTTGTTGTATTTAATTAGCCAGATTACCAAAATAATCCAAATCATCATTTCGAGTAAAGTTGTTGGCAGTGGTCCAATGTGGAATCGTATTAAGTATGTTGGGAGAAGTAAGAATAATAAAAAAATACCGTGGTGAAATTTGCGCCAGGTGATGAAAGTAACAAGTAACAAGTAACAAGTAACAAGTAGTATGTTTAACATAATTATTTTTTCAGACTCAAAATTTCTTGGACAGTATTTTTAGAGATTCCACCAAGACCAAACAGGAATGCTCCGTATACTACCACTCCGATTGGCACTAGGAACAGTATGTGGAGCTGGCTCCAGATTATGAGTACACCACCCATGACTAGTGCAGAAAAAATAATTTTGGCAAAAGTTTTTATTTTTAGTTTTTCTTTGGTGTAGTGTTTTATGGCCAAAAATAATAATAGACCAGCATAGAGTTCAGAAAATACTGTCATCCAAGCAGCTCCGTGTAGCCCGTATTTGGGGATGAATATAAGATATCCGATGAGAGTGATGACAGCATTTGATATGTAGATCCACATGGTTTGTTTTTGTTTGTCTATGGCTACTGCACAGTGCCCAAATACCGCACCCAAATATAAACCAAAAATTCCAAGAATAAGGATTTGTAAAATGATGACAGAATCTGCAAATTCTGGTCCAGCTATCAAGTTCATGATAGGTTTGGCAAGTGCCAATACTCCTACTACCATAGGCACTACCAACATCATCATCATGTCAAATGATTGTTGATAGTATTTTTGGAATTCACTTTTTATTTTTCTAGACCAACTGTACGCTAGTAGAGGCAGCATTACCCCCATGATCATCATGGCCATCTGAGCTAGCACATCTATCACCCTATAAGCAGCTCCGTAGATACCTACTTCTGCTTGAGATCTAAGAAATGAGAGTATCAGTGTGTCACCTTTCAAATAGATAACATTGAAAATGATAGATATGGCAATGGGCCACATTTTGATAGTAATTTCTTTCCAAATCTGTCTATCAAAAGTAAAGCGTATAGGAGACAATTGATTGGTTTTGAACCAGAGATATAAGGTGTAAACTACTGCTGCTACAGTGACCACTATCATTATAGGGACGAACCCGTAGCCTTTTGCCATAAAAAGCCAGAGTCCGACCACTAGAGCAATTCTACCCAGTACTTCACCAATAGCTGCAATATGCATCTTTAGTTTTGTTTGCAAAAATCCAATAAAGACTTGATTGAGAGCTACCGAAAGCATGCTGATGGATGTAAAACTGATAGCTATTTTTACTTCAGTAGGATAGGGGAGAATCAGTGCAACAAATGGTGCAATACCAAGAAAGATTGTCGCTGTCAATATCCTGTAGCTAAAAAGATTTTTAAGAAGTTCTTTTTTGTCATGAGCGGGCTCACTCAACATCTGAGCTGTCACAGGTATAAGGCCGAAGTCAATCAAAATACCTACAAATTGTAAGAAAGTGATAGTGGTGATATACCATCCAAATTGTTCCTGGCCGAGATAGCGGGTCATCATCCCGATGGCAATAAGGCCAAGTATGGTAGAAATAGTTTTGCCGCCAAGCTGAGCTATGGTATTGTGAGCGATTTTACGGGTTGTACTCATAGAAGTGTTTGAACCTTTTTTGTGTTATAGATATTTATATTATAGATAATAGAGCCAATCTGCCTCGGGAGGATAAGAGATTTTACGAGTAATGGACATGTTGTAAGCAGATTAGGCAGAATAAGCAATAAGCAGAATAAGCTTTTTATATGCTTAATATTAGCTTATTTTTGGGTAAAATTCAATTATTTTTGCATATTTGCATATTGACAAACACCGATTTTTGTGCTATAATTGGTATATAACATTGAGAATTTCAAAAATGAGCGTACCAAAATTAGTGCACTCATCAAATCAATGTTGCAAACACAAATACAAACATGAAAACTCACTCTCTACAAACAATTGAAGAAATTTTTGAGTTTCGTCGCCCTATGGAAACGTACAAAGAGATGTACGGAATGAAAAATAAAACCAAACAATGGTGTCAGCGGTTGGGGATTTTACCAACCGTATTTTTTTCTTTTTTGATCGTTATTTTTTTTGGTTTTTTGTTTCGTAGTGTGGAGTACACTCTCTTGGCAGATGATAATAGTTCACAGCACCAGACAGAGATCGAAAGTGGTGTGCAAATTTCTATTGGTGAATTATTTAGAAATGTGTTGGGAATAGAGACAGCTCACGCTGCTGAGCCAGAGGCGGTAGTCAGAGATACTTCTTATAGAGCTAAGTATTTGAGTCAGTCAGTATCAGACCCGATAGAAATCGAGGCTGGTAAAACTAGAGAAGTAACAGTGAAATTTAGAAATGCTGGTGAATCTACTTGGGATAATACTGGTAACAATTTTATTTCTGCTTATACTATGGAGCCACGATATCGCGTGTCTTCTTTTTTTAATTCTAATCAAATCAAAATGTCCGAACCTCTTGTGCCTCCAGGACAGACGGGTAGTATCAATTTTCAACTTCAAGCCCCGAGTGAGGTAGGAGAATATACAGAAAAATTTTATTTAGCTTCTGAAAATCATTCTTGGGTAGATGATGGTTATTTTTATTTAAAAATAAATGTAGTAGAACCTCAGATCATTGAGAACAATATTGAAAAATTTGAGAATAATTCTGTTGCTGATGAAAATACAAATGTAGATCCTGCAGATCAAGAAGTGGTGGGGAAGAGAGTGAATATCAGTAAAAAAAACATTACAGCCAAAGGTGGTGAAAGAATAAAAGTAGTAGTCATTTATCGTAATACTGGTCCAACATCTTGGCAAAAATATGCAATCCAAGCCGACCCTTTGGTCAATCTAGCTTCTGGTAGTACTTCTCTTACTTTTGCTGATGAAAAGTGGCAAGATCAGGTTATTATTACGGAAAAATCAAAGCAGGTGGATGAAAATGGTATTGTGCGGGAAACATTTTATATCCGCACTCCTGCCAAAAAGGGAGAATACATCTTCACTGCCAATTTCAAAGCCGAAGATACTGTCGTAGGTGATCCAATTACAATAAATGTCCATGTCACAGAAAATGCTCCTCTCAATTATGCCCCTCCGAAATTTGATGACAATGATTTTAGTGATATCCCTGAAGAAGAACCTAGACTGTCGGAAGAACCTCGGATACGAGTGGGTCTCAAAGTAGACAAGAAAGCCATCCAACTTCGTCCGATTGATGATGATTATTTGGTATTTGATGGTGAGAAGCAGATCGGAGTCTTACCAAATAAAAAATTAGCTACGATTAAATATGATGGGGTCGGTACGTACACCTTTAGCGGAAATAGTATCAAATTTTATACCAAAAATGTCGTCCGTTTGGTCCCAAAAAATAACGTCCATGCTCGCTATGCTCTTCTCAATATTGATCGACCTATAGCCTGGGTTGGACCAGAGGATTTCAATGAGTACCGTGGTAAGTTTGAATTCAGGCAAGGTCAAATTGACAAAGAAATGTATGTGGTAGTCGATACACTGATGGAAGACTATGTCCGTGGTGTCACTGAGACAGGCAAAAACGCAGAAATGGAATACGTTAAAGCCAACTTAGTAGCTGCTCGCACATACGCTTACTTGAGCAAGGGAAAGTACCCTTTCTTTGATGTGCTTGGTAGTACTTATGATCAGCTTTTCCTCGGATCAGAAGCTGAAGAATTTCTTACCAATGTTCCAAAAGCTGCTGAGGCTACCAGAGGTATGATGGTTACTTATCAAGACGAGATTGTTACTACTCCGTACTTTGGTAACAGTAATGGCTATACCAAATCTTGGAAAAGCGTCTGGGGTGGGACAGACAAGCCTTGGCTTCAGCCAGTGAAAGCGACATATGATCTACGTGATGGTAAACGTCAGTTTGGTCATGGAGTGGGTATGAGTCAGAGAGATGCCAACATTAGAGCCAAAGAAGAGGGACTCGGTTACAAAGATATTTTGAAATATTATTATAGTGGGGTGGAGGTGGAGAGGATTTATTAGATATTGATTCCCCGCCAACACAACTCAAAAATAGATCGCTGCGTGTCGGCGATTTCTTTATTTTGAATACCCCCATAATCCACTGACGAAGTCAGTGGTCACCATCCCATCGAAGA
>CAYFPJ010000012.1:0-34678 GCA_964344965.1 uncultured Gammaproteobacteria bacterium
CGAAGTCCGTATCATCCCGTTAATCCACCGACGTAGTCGGTGGTAATTAAATTTATCTTATCCACTCCCCATATTTTCAAACTATTGAAAAATAATAATAAATCAAGTATACTATTGCCGTCTTAAAAAAAGACGGCTTTAATCCCGATTGAATCGGGACGAGGGTTCATATCTCCTCGACTGAACTGGGGAGAAAACTCCTATATGTCCACTACTTGTGGCAGTAAAATATATTTTAGTTTTTTCATAACATCTACATCTATGACAAAAATGATGCAAAAAATAAAGGTCTTGGTGATCATCGCCATTGAAGCAGCTGTAGCTGCCATTGCCCTTTATTATCTTCGTGGCGCTCTCCTTGAGAATCACCATCACGAGATCAGCGTGATCATGCCGATTCTTATTGATATTGCCTTTTTGGCTTTCTTTGCTTCTATTGGTGGAAGATTGGCCAAGACATTTGGGATAGCTCCGATGGCTGGGCAGATTGTTTTGGGTATTGTTGCTGGTCCAGCACTGATGGGAGTACTTAGTCCTAATGCAGAAGGTGTCGAGATAGCTCGGCTGGCTGGTGTCCTGTTCATCCTTTTTGAAGCTGGACTTCACTTTGACATGGAACTTTTGAAAAAGAATATTGGTATCGCCACTCTGGTGGCCTTTGGAGGTGTGTTAGTCCCTCTTGTATCTTTCGCTCTTCTTGGACACTATGTGATCGGCATGGAGTGGTTGCCGGCTATTTTTCTCGGGGGTATATTTACCGCCACATCTGTAGGGCTTTCTGTTGAGGCTCTCAAGGCTGCTGGTAAGTTGGAGACTAATTTGGGAAATAGAATTGTCGGGGCAGCAGTGATCGATGATATTCTTGGTGTTTTGGTCTTGACTGTTTTGTCAAAAATTTCTGAAGGTCATCTGGAGGCTGCCAGTATTGTCTCACTTATCGTTGCTGTAGTAGTTTTCTTTGTAGCTACTTACTTGATGTGGAGTCTCGGGTTTGCGGACAAGATTGCCAAATATTTAGATCGTCATTATGTAAAAACTACTACTGGTCCGTATACTAGATTTTTCTTTGGTGCTCTTATGCTTGCTGGTGCTGCAGCTGCCGTAGTAGGACTCGAGCCAGTACTTGGAGCTTTTGGTATCGGTGTTGTTTTGTCAAAAGTTGATAACAAGATTAAGCATGATGCTTGGGAAAAGATCGAAGGATATATTCATATTTTTGTGGGAGGATTTCTTGTCAGTATTGGTACCATGTTGACTCGTGAAGCAATCGTCTCTTTGGAAGCGTGGGGTTGGGCTATAGCTTTCACGATTCTTGGTTTCCTTGGTAAGTATGTGGTTAAATATTTTTTCAAAGACAAACAAGAAGGAAAATTGGTGGCCTATGCCATGTCTATTCGTGGTGAGGTTGGTCTAGTATTTGTAGCAGTTGCTATTGCCAACAATGTTCTCTCAGAAACTATGGCCGCTGCCGCTCTTTTGGCTGTGATTCTTGTCACAGTACTTGGGGCTGTCTTGTTTGAAAGAGATGTGATGAAACTTGCTAATAAAGGATAATTTTAGTATATAAAAAATTTAAAATCCGCTGAGTACAGCGGATTTTTTGTCATATACAGATAGTTTGACCAAGTTTTGTTTTTATCCTATACTAGATATATCAACTTATTCATATTTAACCATATAATAATATGGACGGACAAGCATGCCCAGGCTGTGGCAACGCTCCTTGCACATGTGGAGCACCAGCAGCTGACGATACAGCAGCTCCAGCTGCGCCTGCAACTGATGATGCAGCAGCTCCAGCAGAAGGTGGAGACGCAGCTCCTGAAGCTGAAGCACCAGCAGCTGAGTAATTTTCAGCAATACCACAAAAGCACTCCAAATGGAGTGCTTTTGTTATCCACAGAGCAACTTTTGTCTATTGACTGAAAAAAATGTTTTTTTTATAATTAAATATGTTATTAATTAAAATGCAGAAGTATGGGGAGATGCAGTGAGTGTGACTCACCAATTTGCACCACTTGTGGAGGATGTGACGAGTGTGGTACATGTGATTGCTAATCAAAAAGTAATTTATTTACAACGGACATCTTGACGGGTGTTTTTTGTATTTCTGTAACATTTTTGCTAAATCTACGTCTTCTTATATAGAACTCCCCATATAAGGGGAGTGTTAACTAAATCTCCGCCTTCGCTTTCGCTGCACTCCAGCTACGGCGGACAAGCCCATCTTTGGTCTTTACTTTTTCAGAACTACGTCGGGCAGGATAACTCATCATGAAATATAAGACAAAATTGACATTCAAGACATATTGGCAGCACGCTAAGAAATACAAGCTGTCGATGATAGCGACAATCCTCTTTATTGTTATTGGGGATATTTTTAGTATTATAGCTCCTTATTGGTATAAGAAGTTTTTTGATGAGCTGGTGACTAGTCCAGATACGGCTGTGTTATTTGAAATAATTACTGTTATTTTTTTGGTAGGATTAGCCCATTGGTTTTTTATCAGAATCGCTGGATTTACCAATAGTTATTTTCAGACCAGTGTCATGCGTGATTTGGCAAATACTTGCTTTGCTTACCTACACAAACATTCTTTTTCTTTTTTCGGCAACAATTTTGTCGGATCACTTGTCAAACGTGTAAACCGTTTTCATCGTGCCTTTGAGGGGGTGGCAGATAGATTGACCTGGGACCTATTGCCCATTGTGGTCAATGTTGGTTTGATTATCTTTGTCTTATATTTTGTTAGGCCAATTTTGGGATTGTCTGTACTTTTCTGGGTGATAATTTTTTGTACAGTCAATTATCTTTTTAGCAGATACAAACTTAAATACGATGTAGTCAGAAGTGAACTCGATACCAAAGCAACGGGGGTGCTTGCCGATACAGTGACCAATCATAGTAATATTAAACTTTTTGTTGGTTATAATCGAGAAAGAGCCAATTTTGGATCTGCTGTCCAGGAATTACAGAAGATGCGTCTTTTTACTTGGAATTTATCTGAGATATTTGATGCTGTCCAGTGGTTTTTCATGATCATCTTAGAAATTGGTTTGATGATTATTGCGGTGGATCTCTGGAAAAACGGCTTATTGACTGTCGGTGATTTTGTATTGATCCAAGCTTACCTCATGAGGATGTTTGAAAAGCTCTGGGGATTTGGTCGTGTAGTGCGAGATTTTTATGAACATCTGGCTGACGCTGAAGAAATGACCGAGATATTTGACACTCCACACGAAATTATTGACAGTAAAAGAGCCAAGCCACTAGAAGTGAAGAAAGGTAAGATTGTATTTGAAGATGTTTCATTTTCTTATCACAAGACTAGGCGAGTGATCAATAAGCTAAATCTATCTATCAAATCTGGAGAGAAGATCGCTCTTGTTGGTCCTTCTGGTGCCGGTAAGACGACCATTATTAAGTTGTTGCTACGTCAACATGATGTCACCCGGGGTAAAATTATCATTGATAACCAAAAAATTAGTCAATTAACCCTAGAAAGCTTGTGGGAAAATATTAGTATGGTTCCGCAAGACCCAATTTTATTCCATCGTACTCTTCTAGAGAACATTCGTTATGGTAAACCAGATGCTAGTGACGAAGAAGTGATCGAAGCTTCTAAGGCTGCTCATTGTCATGAGTTCATCTCAGAATTTCCAGAGCAATACCATACCTATGTTGGAGAGCGAGGAGTGAAGCTCTCTGGTGGTGAGAGGCAGCGCGTTGCTATTGCCCGCGCCATCTTGCGTAATGCTCCAATTCTTGTCCTTGATGAAGCCACTTCCAGTCTTGATTCAGAGTCAGAGCATCTCATCCAAGATGCCCTAGAGTATTTGATGAAAAAGAAGACAGTAATTGTCATTGCTCATCGTTTATCAACCATTATGAAAATGGACAGAATTATTGTTGTAGACAAGGGGCAGATAGTGGAGCAAGGTACCCATAAAGAGCTAACTAGTAAGAAAAAAGGAATATACAAGAAGCTTTGGGATCATCAGGTTGGGGGATTTGTGATGTAATTTGCCTATTAACAAAACCAAAAAGGACCTACTTGACGGTGGGTGGAAAAAAAAATGGGTGGACAAAAAAATATAACCATGTTAAGATTATTGATATGAAAAATATTATACAAACAATTCTCGTGGGAGTGAGAGTGGTGCCTTCATAGGTAGTACGGATGTTTGTATAACAGAAAATAAAAACACAAACTCCGTACTAGGCGGAGTTTTTATATTAACATACGAATTTAATAAACATTCGAATTGCGAATATTTCGAATGTACGAATACCGGTCATGATATTATTTATCATTTTGAGAGTAGTACTTTGGAAAAAGTATTCGAACATTCGTACAATTCGTAATTCGAATGTTAGTAGTGTATATATATACTTTCCACATTTAACTATATTAAGATTATGTCTAAAAAAAGAGAAGATTTAAAAATACTATATATTCAAATTCGTCCTGATGAGGGAACAAGAAAAGAAGAATTTGATGAATTTATCAGGTTTAGTGAATTGAAAAAAGAACAGTTTACATATCTAAACGTCTTTGATCAGCCGGAGTTTCCAGACACAGTTGCAGATGGTCATGATGCGATATTTGTTGGTGGCTCTAGTGATGCGACAGTGCTCGAGCCAGAAAAATATCCATTTGTAGAGCCTATTAAGGAGGTTTTTCGGTATGCTCTTAAAAATGATATTCCAGTCTTTGCCTCTTGTTTTGGATTTGAAGTTGCAGTGGAAGCATTTGGTGCCAAAGTATACCTAGACAAAGAAATAATGGAAATGGGGACATACCCAATTTATTTGACAGAAGAGGCAAAGCAAGATCCATTATTTCATGATATGACAGACGGATTCAATGCTGTGTCAGGTCATAAGGAACATGCCGAATATCTACCAGAAGGAGCTATTCTTCTTGCTAGGTCAGATATGTGCCCGCATCATGCTTTCCGGATGTCTGGCTCTAGTTTTTATGCTTTTCAGTTTCACCCAGAGATAGATTGTCCTGATCTAGTAGCTCGTTTGATTAGATACAGAGACAAAGATTATTTCGATGATCATGATCATGTCAATCGTCTGATAGAGGCTTGCAAACCAACTCCAGAATCAAATAAATTGGTGAAGAGATTTGTGGACCGGATTATTCTTGGTCAGGATTAGTTACTGTATAAGTTTGTTTTAAAAAAGGTAGTTTGTTACAATACAACTGCCTTTTTATTATTAATTTTTTATTATGATTGGAGATAGATTGAGAGATGGGGGGAGAGTAGGTATGGCAGAACTAACAGAATGTCCGGTAAGTATGGAACATTTAGAAATTTTTAAAAAAATAAAAGATAATCCCAGGAGTATTGAATCTGTTGATGTTTCATCTTTAGGTGACGAAGAAATGAAGGCTTGGGCTTATGCCTATCGTATTGCAATTGCTCCATATGTATGGCGCCATATAAGCGATCAGCCTGGTTTTGCTCTACCAAAAGAAAGAAGGAGGTTGGCTCCGCCGTTTTGGTTGAGTTTTCAAAGAGAGGGATATGATTATCTTGATAGTGCATACAAACATTATATCCGGGGTATTGCTGATAATTTAGACAATAAACCTGATAGCGAGTGGGGAGAGCAAGAATGGCTTCTACATAGCAGTGCTTCTGTGAGAGAAGAGTCAGTGAGAAGATATGGAAAAGAAGATTCTAGGGAATCAATTTTAATTAACTCTGGTGCTAGTTTTGCAGATTATGTACCTTTCGCCTCTCGCCTTGCTAGGCTCTTAGAGGATGCTTACAAAAAATTAACAGGTGAAATAATATCTCAAGAAGAATTACTAAAGTGCCTGAAAGAAGAGAGAAATATAAGATTATTGAAGGATTTGCTAAAAAATCAAATAAAAGTAAATTTGGTTTAAGTAAGACTTCATCGGGCCATCCCCGCAGCAAGCTGCGGGGTATTGGCAGAAAATCTTATTTCAACCAATGTTAGTTTTCACTTTTTCGATGCAAGCATCGAGGAATAAAACCGCTTAAAGATTAAAAATTATAGAAAAATTAGAGACTGTTTTGTTAGATCATCCTGATCTTTTTCCACCAAATTCACCTCACCGCAGATATTCTCCCAAAACTAGACGTGCATATTTAAAAGCTGAGTGGAAAGTAAGAGATTTTGATATTGTTGGCACAGACCCTATTGTTCTTGATTTTAAGGCCGAGCGCAAACAAGATTTTGAAGATATAGTAAATTACAGATATGACGCTGCCTTTAGAGATAGGAAATTAGTGAGAATGAATTGTCCTTTTCTCTACACCGGTTTATTCGACGAAGTTCATGAGTGGTTTTTGCGTAGATTGGAAGCTAGATATCCTGAGAGGTATACATAATTTATATATGAACAAAATAAAAACATCACCCAAGGATTTTTTCCTTCACCTGCTGAGCAGTATCACTCTCTACATGGCGGCGATTGCTTTTTTGACAGTTGTTTTCCAATATATCAATCACTTTTTTCCAGATACTCTCAATGATTATGCTTATAGAGATTTCTCCAACAGCCCAATGCGTTTTGGGATCTCTATGCTAGTGGTGGTTTTCCCGGTTTATCTTTGGTCAGTGATGCATTTAGATAAAGTATATTCCAAACACCCAGAAAAGAAAGACTTGCGTATTCGTAAGTGGTTGACATATTTTACGGTTTTCATAGCTGCTTTTATTATCATTGGCGATCTTATTTCTCTCATCAATAATTTTCTTTCTGGCGAGCTGACTACTAGATTTGTGTTGAAAGTATTGGCGGTACTGATCGTGGCATTGGTTATTTTTTCTTATTATATAATGGACGTCAAAGATAAGATGATTTCCAAATACAAAAAAATTTATGCTTGGTCGACCATTGTCTTTTCACTTGGCTTTGTTATCGCTGCATTTTTCGTAGTAGGCTCTCCTCAAGACCAGCGTGACGAGAGACTAGATCAAGATAGGATTCAAGATCTAAGTAGTATTGAGAATACTGTGCAGTGGTATTATGTAGAAGAGAATGTACTGCCGGAAACTCTAGGAGATTTGGAAGGTAGAACCAAGAATCCGTATATTCCAGTAGATCCAGATACTGAAGAGCCTTATGAATACACAGTGACTGGTGAGATGACTTACCAGCTTTGCGCAGTCTTTGCTACCGACAATATTGATAGCGAAGATTACGTCAGACCTGTAATAAATAATAAGTATGGAGTGATGAATCTCTGGCTTCACGAAGCTGGAAGACATTGCTTTGACATTGAGGTATATCAGCAAGATGTTGAGAGTGTGCCTAATTCACCTTTGTATTACTGATAATAAAAAGTTCCCCTCCGGCCCACTCCTCAAACTACCAACGCTGTAATGGAACCACCTTACTTTTTGCACACCAATCCCGATAAAATCGGGACAAACAGCTTCTCCCCCAAACCCCCAGGTGGATTCTGAAATGATAAATCTTTTTGTAAACATTATAAATTAAATCAAAAACATCCAGATACTATCTGTATGTTTTTTTGTTAGATTTTGTTATATTAACGAGCGTATTCAATCGTCCGCGTCTCCCGTATCACATTGACTTTGATTTCACCTGGATACTGGAGCTCTCCTTCAATCTTTCGGGCAATATCTTTGGCCATGTTGTAGGCAGAGTAGTCATCGACATCATCAGGACGGACAAATACTCGGACTTCACGACCGGCCTGGATAGCATACACTTTTTCAATTCCAGGGAAACTCTTGGCAGTCTCTTCGAGAGCTTCTAGTCTAGCTACATATTGCTCATAAGTATCACGTCTAGCACCAACACGAGAAGCGGAGATAGCATCTCCAGCCATCACCAATTTGGTCAATAATAGTGGAGGGTTGGTATCATGGTGAGTAAGACACACCTCAGCAAAATCAGGATCCATTTTGAATTTGTCTATGATTTGTTTGCCGATTTCTGTGTGAGCTCCTTGGGTTTCATGATCTACAGCTTTCCCTATATCATGGAGGAAGCCAGCTTTTCTAGCCTTATCCACATCTACTCCAAGCTCTTCAGCCATGAGGGCACATAGATGGCCGACTTCTAGTGAGTGCATTAGCACGTTTTGGCCATAGCTGGTACGATATTTCAGTCTTCCTACAATAGAAGCAAATTTTGGATCCATACCAATAAATCCCATCTGATGAAGAGCCTCTTCTCCAGTATTTTTTAGATCTACTGCCAATTCTTTCTTGGCTTCCATTACATATTCTTCGATCTTGGCCGGTTGGATACGACCATCTTTGATCAGCTTGTTGAGGGCGATATGACAGACTCTTCTTCTGATCGGAGAAAAGCTGGAGATAACAAGCATCCCAGGTGTCTCGTCAATTATAACTTCACAGCCAGTCATCCTCTCCAAGGTCTTAATATTTCTTCCTTCTTTACCAATGATCCTACCTTTCATATCGTCACTAGGTAGTGTAATGGCTGTACCAGTGGTCTCAGCAGCATGGCTTGAGGCAGTACGTTGCATGGCACAGATCATGATGTCTTGCGCTTTTTTTTCAATCTCATCACTATGGATTTTTTCCATCTTAATGATACGGTTCATGAGCTCCTCTTTGGAGTTCTCTTCTATTTTTTGAAATAAGACTTCTTTGGCTTCATCTTGAGAATACTTTGCCACTTCAGATAGCTTGTCAATTGCTTCTTGGCGAGCTTGATCTACTTTTTCTTTGATGGTTTTGATATGTTCCACCTTTTCTTGAAGTTTTGTTTTGGTTTCTTCAAATTCAATTAATTTTTTATCAAACATAGACTCACGTTGTTCAAGTCTATTTTGAGTTTGTTTGAGATCATTACGTCTCTCTTGTTCTTCTTTTTTGGCGTCATCAATAATTTTGATGGCTTTTTCTTTTGCCTTGAGGATTACTTCTTGCTCTTTTGACTTAGCTTCGAGAAGCTTTTTTTCGGCTACTGCCTCGACAGAATTTGCCTTTGCAGATGCTAGTTTTTTGCGGAGTAAATATCCTACTCCTACCCCCACTAGAGCACCTCCGACAATTCCTAGGATAATATTTGAAAACATAAAAACACTTACACATCACTGAAAGTATCCATATATTTCTTTAAAAAATAAGAAATTTTTTATGTACGAAGAAACTATCGATCTCTATGATCGATGAATATATTGAGAAGTTTTTTTACCTTTTGTTGAAGTAAAATTTTTGTTTTTTTGGCTCAATATAGGCATATCTGTAAGTACATGCACCGGATACTTTCGTGACTTTTTTACTGAGTTAATTATGAAAATACTTTAACACAAAAAAACCCCATTGTCAATGAGGTGTTTTTTAGGTTAGATTTTAGATTTTATCCACAAGGCTTCACCCACTCGCTTCGCTCGGGGTTGCGCCTTGTAAACTAGTTTTGTTTAGGAATAGCTTGTCGGGCGTAACGCAGTGAAGCCCGGTCTTGTAAACTAGTTCATTTTTCGATTATGTTTGAATTCAGATTATCAATATCTATATATTTTGGTAGTAGAGCTTGGTCTACGGAATAGTTGCCAATCTTTGTTCTTCGCAGTTCTTCACAATACGCTCCAGACCTCAGCTTTTGACCAATATCGTGGGCAAGAGTGCGGATATAAGTGCCTGTTGACACCTGACATTTGACTGTTAACAATTGGCCTTCAAGCTCCAGAAGTTCTAGGCTATAAATTTCAATCTCATTTGGTTTTCTTTCAATTTCTATTCCTTTCCTGGCCAGTTTATACAGTTTTTTTCCATCAACTTTTTTGGCACTGTACATTGGGGGTATTTGTTTTTGTCTACCCACAAAATTTTGTAAAACTTCACGAATATTGTTTTCAGATATCTGATCATTGCTCACTGGTTTTTGCTCACTAATCACTCCAGTCCGATCATGAGTGTCCGAGACAGATCCAAGTTTGATTGTCGCAATATATTCTTTCTTCATTTCTTTGAATTCATCCAATCGTTTCGTTGCCTCCCTGCCTACACCTACAATGAGAAGTCCTGTGGCAAAAGGATCTAGAGTGCCACTGTGGCCAACACGAATTTTTTTTTGTCCAGTTGCTCTTCTGGCAATATTACGGATATACCCGACCACGTCGTGACTGGTCCAGTCTGTTGGTTTGTCAATGAGTAGGAATCCTAATTGCATGATGCTTGTTTAAAATTTTTTAATCCCGACCTCGTTCCTCGGTACGGGACGAGGGGTTGGTTTAACCTGCCTGCCGGCAGGTTCCCCGAGGCTTGCCTCGGAAAAAAGGGTCCAGTCCCGATAAAATCGGGACTGGGGTTCATACCGTTGATTAACCTCGTCATTGCGAGGAGTGGAGCGCAGCAAAACGACGTTGCAATCTCATTGTTTTTACACAAAGCCCTGAGATTGCCACGTCGCTCCTTCGTCGCTCCTCGCAATGACGAAAATTGTAACCAAGTATTTTGTTACATGCTATATGCTATATGCTATATGTTCCATGGGTAATATGATACAATATACAAGTATGAATGACAAACAAACTACAACTGGTTGGGGAGTCGTCACAGAATCAGGAGCAGAGATTTGGGATGCCAAGCCAGTCTTTACGGGTGAAAAAATTACCTGGAAAGACAAACTTAAATTAGTTTTCTACCCCAAAAGATTTTTGTTATTTCGCTATATAAAAAAGGATTTGGAAAAGAAATATAGAGAGAGGGTGGTTGATATCCAAAATCCTTATCGCATTTTGGATGTCGGCTGTGGTACTGGATCGAGCCTGATTGATCTCAAAAAATTGTTTGGGAGGAAGGTAGAAGTGGTGGGCATAGATGTCGTTGGACTTCAGGTTGATCTGGCAAGAGAAAAAATAAAACAGCATGGAGTTTACGCAGAAGTGTACCATTTTGATGGCAATGAAATTCCTTTCTCCGAAGAAAGCTTCGATGCTATCTACACTTCTGATGTTCTTGGGCATGTAGAAGATGTCAGAGCTTGGCTCAGTGAAATATCAAGAGTATTAAAACCAAATGGCATATTGGCCATGTTTACTGAGTCAGAATTGGGGAAACATGCTTATATTCGTAATTATATGATGAAGCGGGGACTGAATACTGACCCACACCAAGAATTTCATATTTCTCTTTATCCTAAAGTCGTTTTGAAAGAATTCATCGAAGCAGCTGGTTTTGAGATTGGTAAGATGTACACGACAGTTTGGGCCAAGTTTTTTGTCCACCCAGATGAGCTTTATCCAGCTCTCCAAAGTCAGAAGAAGTTTTTTTTCCTCCGTCAGCTCAATAAATTTTTGCATTTCATCAAAAAAAAGACTCACCCCTTTTCTACAGCCTGCTGCGAATTCTATAGTCTGGCTGAAATGTTGATAATTGGTAGATGGGTAGAGAGTCAAGGGTATGTGGTCTTGGGTCGAAAAACAACAAGTGTAATCCCGGAACGATAGGAGGAAAAACATTGACTTTTTTGTCCAGAGTGTCTATAATAGGCCCCGTAATTTACTAAAAATAAAAAACCTATGATCTTAGGTCTCACTATTGTGGCTTCTTTGCTGGCGATCTTGTATGGATTTTTCCTAATTAGCTGGATAAATAAGCAACCAGCTGGAGACGAACGTATGCAGTCTATTGCTCGGGCCATTCAGGAAGGGGCTCGTGCCTACCTAGGTAGACAGTATAAGACAATTTCTATAGTTGCCTTGGCTATTTTTGCTTTGATGTGGTATTTTCTTGATTTTGCTACATCAGCTGGCTTCCTGGTTGGTGCTCTATTTTCTGGTTTAGCTGGATATTTTGGGATGATCATCTCAGTAAAAGCCAATGTCCGAACTGCTGAAGCAGCCAAAAAAGGATTTGCTCCAGCTCTAGGAGTGGCTGTCAAAGGTGGGTCTGTGACTGGCTTGTTAGTCGTAGGTTTGGGTCTACTTGGTGTGGCTGGATTTTATGCAGTTTTTCAAGATGTGGATGCTTTGATTGGATTGGCATTTGGTGGTAGTTTGATTTCAATATTTGCTCGTATCGGAGGAGGAATTTTTACCAAAGCTGCTGATGTGGGGGCTGACTTGGTGGGGAAGGTAGAAAAAGGGATTCCAGAAGATGACCCTCGTAATCCTGCTGTCATTGCAGACAATGTAGGAGACAATGTAGGAGACTGTGCCGGAATGGCTGCTGACTTGTTTGAGACCTACGCTGTTACTGCTGTTGCTACTATTGTTCTAGGAGCTCTTACTTTCTCCAATACTGAAGCTGCTGTTTTGTATCCTCTTGTGCTTGGAGCTGTCGCTATTGTTGCGTCCATTATTGGAACATTTTTTATCAAACTTGGAAAAAGCAAAAAAGTAATGGCTGCTCTATATAAAGGATTGATTGTTTCTGCTGTACTATCTTTGGTGGCTTTTTACTTCGTCAGTCAGTACTATGCTCCTCTGCTAGGTCTTGAAACCGGAGCATTATTTATTAGCGCTCTTGTCGGTGTGGTTTTGACTGGAGCTATGTTTTGGATTACAGAATACTATACTTCTACCAAGCATAAGCCTGTCCAACAAATTGCCAAAGCGAGTGAGACTGGCCATGGTACAAATGTTATCACTGGTTTGGCTGTCTCCATGAGATCGACTGCTCTCCCTGTTATCGTGATTGTTATTGGTATTTTGGTAGCATACAATGCTGCTGACCTATATGGTGTCGCTATTGCTGCCATGGCCATGCTTTCTCTTACAGGAATTGTCGTGGCGATCGATGCTTACGGACCAATTACAGACAATGCTGGTGGAATAGCAGAGATGGCCGAGCTCGGAGATGATGTTCGTGGTGTGACCGACCCTCTAGACGCAGTGGGAAATACTACCAAAGCAGTTACCAAAGGTTATGCCATTGCCAGTGCTGCTCTTGCTGCTCTCGTGCTTTTTGCAGACTACACTCACAAGCTTGCCGAAGAAGGACTTAGCACGGTATTCCAGATCGATGATCCAAAAGTTTTGACCGGACTCTTCATTGGTGGATTGCTTCCATATCTCTTCGGAGCAAACTTGATGCAGTCTGTCGGTAAAGTAGCTGGAAGTGTGGTGGAAGAAGTTCGTCGTCAGTTTAAAGAAATAAAAGGAATTATGGATGGTAGTGGTAAGCCTGACTATGCTCGTTGTGTAGATATTGTTACCAAAGGTGCGATCGGACAGATGGTTTTGCCAGCTCTTATTCCAGTTGTAATTCCAATTCTAGTTGGTATTTTCCTCGGCAGCGCTGCTCTCGGTGGACTCCTTGTCGGTACTATTATTACCGGTCTATTCGTCGCTATCTCGATGACCACTGGTGGTGGAGCTTGGGACAATGCCAAGAAATATATTGAAGATGGTAATCATGGAGGTAAGGGGAGCTTTGCTCACTCTGCCGCTGTCACTGGTGACACAGTAGGGGACCCTTACAAAGACACTGCTGGCCCAGCCATCAACCCGATGATTAAGGTGGCGAATATTGTGGCGCTTCTGATTGTGGGGCTTCTTAAGTAATTTTGTTTCAAATACAAAATAAAATCCCGGTCGTAAGATCGGGATTTTTATGAATGTGAGTTACAGATTCGACCTGATGCGCAGGTTATTTTAAATAGGTTATTTGGGGTATTGGGAAGTTCAGGGCACCTCTCGCGACGTCGTCATCCTCCGCTGTGAAACGGGGACTCGGTCGGTCATTGAGATGCCCTACTCCTTTTTGCGCCAGTCCTGACTGTAGAAGGTCAGCCGGCGGTTGGTGAGGCTCACCAGCCGCGTAGCCTTCTCGCTAGTCCTGGCTTGGATTGGTTTGTCTAGTAGGAGAAACCAACCGCCTCGGAAGGGGTGGTAGACCACCTTCCGGACCCGGGCGCTATATACGCCCACCCGTGCGTGTCTGGTCACACGCACGGTCTCGCGCAGATACTCTTTGTCAAGAGCATAGAGCACTGCGCTGAAGAAACGACCACCCACAAGCCACTGCATGGCCGGGGTGGTCAGGAACCAACAGATCGCCCGTTTCCAGAGGCGATCGCTGGAGGACTTGAGAATATACACCTCGCGTCTCACTCTCAGCCTCCTGGCCTTGGGTTTTTTACGAGTCGACCGTCGACTCGGATCTTACTATCTACTGTAACAGGATTTTCTTAAGTTTGTCTAATTTTTGGCTCAAAATATTGACTTTTTTACACTTTTCCCATATAATACGAACCAATCTAAAGAAAAGCCTGTTAAGCCTTTTAGGTTTCTCAAGCATTTTAAGCTTTTTTAACATGAACGTCACCGAGCTGTCACGCCGTCTAAAAATCAATACCAAACAACTCCTTGAAATTCTTCCGGAGTATGGTTTTGATATTGGTAAACGCTCTATCAAAATAGATGACACCATGGCCCAGCAAGTGATCCGAAAATGGAAATTTATCAAAAAAGATCTTGACAAAAAGAAACGAGAAGAAGCTGAAGCCAGAAAAGAGGCAGAAAAGGAGCTTCGTCGTGAAGAAGGGAAGACAGTCACTCTGCCAGGAGAAGTCATCACAGTACGAGAATTTGCTGAGCGCCTGGAGATGTCTGTCACTGCTGTCATTACAGAGCTAATGAAAAATGGAATTCTTGCTAACCAAAACCAAAACATAGATCACGAGACAGCAGCCATCATGGCTGAGGACCTAGGTTTTACAGTTTCAAAAGAAGAAAGTGAAGAAACTTTGGAGGCAACAGAAAAGCAAGAAGACGCTCTAGAAAAAGCTCTATCATCTAGTGAAAATACACAATCTCGCCCGCCAGTAGTGGTGGTAATGGGCCATGTCGATCATGGTAAAACTTCGCTTCTTGATACTGTCCGTAAGGTGAACACTCTCTCTGGAGAATCTGGAGGTATCACTCAGCACATCGGTGCCTATCAGACTATTTGGAAAGATCCAAAAACAAGTGAGGAGAGACCGATCACCTTCATCGACACACCTGGTCACGAGGCTTTCACAGTGATGCGTAGTCGTGGTGCCAAAGTGGCAGATATCGCCATTCTAATAGTTGCAGCTGACGATGGTGTGAAGCCGCAGACCAAGGAAGTAATCCAAATTATCAAAGCTGCCAAACTGCCGTTCATAGTGGCGATAAATAAAATTGATAAAGAAGGGGCTAATGTGGAAAGAACCAAGACAGATTTGTCACAACATGGAGTGTTGACAGAAGAATGGGGAGGGGATGTGTCAATGGTAGAAATATCTGCTAAACAAAATCAAAATATTTATAAACTGCTCGACATGCTGCTTCTAGTCACAGACATGAATTCTGATAATATTCAAGCTGACCCAAATATCCCGGCTGTTGGTACAGTCATCGAATCTCATGTGGACAAGGGGATGGGGCCTGTGGCTACCATACTTGTTCAAGCTGGAACACTAAATAAAAATGATGCCCTGGTAGTAAATAATGAAATTTATGGAAAGGTAAAAGCCATGAAAAATTATAATGGTGAAAATATTGTCACTGCCGGCCCTTCATCTCCAGTGCAGATTATTGGTTTCAAGGTGGCTCCAGAGATGGGAGATATTCTAGATGTTTCTAAAGTCGATACTGCCAAAAAGATTGATGTCAAAGCAAAACGCAATGAACAGACTGGTGCCGAAAAGCGCAGTGTTGTCGCAGCTCAGTCAGAAGATGATGACGAAGAAGGGAAGAAAACAGTCAACATAGTAATAAAATCAGATGTCTTAGGTTCACTTGAGGCAATTATTGGATCTCTGGAGAAGTTTCAACATGATGAAGTGGGAGTAAAAATAGTTGGTAAGGGACTCGGCAATATTACAGAAAATGATGTCTCTAAAGCAGAAGCTGCTGGCGCCACAGTAGTGGGATTCAAAGTCAATCCCACATCTCAGGCTGAAGAGAGTATGCGCGAGCGTGAAGTAGAATTCAAACGTTATGACGTCATCTATGACCTCATTGACTGGATCAAAGAAGAACTAGCCAAATTACTTGATTCAGAAAAAATAATTCATGAGCTTGGTATTGTAAAAGTCCTAGCAATTTTCAGAACTGACAAGAAAGCCATGACTATCGGAGGAAGAGTGGAGGAAGGGAAAATAAAAAAAGATGCTTTTGTAAGAATAAAAAGAGCTGGCGAAATAATTTCCGAAGGCAGTCTATCTAGATTGCAAAGAGGAAAACAGGATGTGAAAGAGGTGCCGAGCGGTTCAGAGTGTGGCATGCGTTTTGAAGGAAAGGAAAAAATTGAAGTCGATGATGTGCTGGAAGTTTATGAAGTAGAGAGTAAGCTCCGAGAGTTAAAGTTTGAATAATTTTTTATGTTCTATCGTGGAGAACAACCAAGAGATGGGCATGCAAACTGGCACCCTCCAGTAGAGAATCCTTATGCTGATGTGGATGTCGAGGATCAAAAAGAAGATGAAAAAAAGCTAGGGCATCTTCGTGTTGAGTACGGGACAGAACAACATCGCCAGACTAGAAGCTGGCTGGTCAATGGAGCTCAGGTGAATATCGAGCCACTGCTCTCTCGAGATTTAATTGACAGACAAGCTACTACTGTTCGCTTAGCAGACGATGCTAGGCAAGAGGGTAATGAGCCAGATGAAATAGAGGCAGAGACAGTGACGAGAGTACAAGATCAACTCCGTGCGACTCCAGCTGGTAGCAACGAACAGTTTGTAGACACTTTTTCCAATTTGATTCGGATGGTCGGTGAGCAAGATCAAGTAGGATTGCTCCGCAAAGACGAAGGTCCTGGATTAGACAAATGGCAAATTGGCAATGCTGCAGATCTTGATAAAGGTCCAGTGTTTGTAATAGCTGCGTCAAGAGAAAAGCAGGTGAGAGGTATTTTGGATAATCCACCTGTAGCCAGGGCTGATGATGCAGTATTTCAATTGAGAGACAATAGACCTTATCAGAGCTTTCTTTACAGAGATGAGTCAGATCATGAGCAACAACTGGGCTTCACTGTCTGGTATGAAGTAACAACAGGAGGAAGAACACAAGAATTGCCAATTACTTTTTTGTTTGGTCAAGAGAGAGAAGACATGGAAGCTACCAATGACAATAATTCTGCAGATGAAGATAATGCCAGTGTTCCAGAGGTAAAAGCAGCATAATTGTCCACAGTTGTTCTTTATTTTTATTATGGTAAAATTAAATACACCTGGATGACAGGTGTCTTATTTTTCTAAATTATTAAAATAAAAAATATGTCAGAACTAGTTCTTACAGATGATAACTTCGGGGCAGAGGCCCTCCAGTCCGATGTGCCAGTCTTTATAGATTTTTGGGCACCTTGGTGTGGACCTTGTCAGATGATGGGCCCTATTGTGGAAGAAATTGCTAGTGAATATGACGCTAGTAAAGTGAAGATTGCCAAGTTGAACGTGGATGAAAACCAGGCTGTAGCTGGAAAGTACAAGGTGATGAGTATCCCGACTTTTCTCCTAATCAAAAATGGCGAAGTAGCTGACCAACTTGTTGGTGGCATGACTAAGGACAAATTGAAAGAAATGATTGATAAGCATGTTTAAAATATAAAAATGTCATTGCGAGGAGTGCGAAGCAAGCACGATCCATTCGACTAGGCTCAGGACAGGCTCAAACAATCTCATGGTTCTTGCACAAAAAACTAAGATTACCACGTCGTTCTTTCAGACTCCTCGCAATGACGAACACTTTCACAATCCCATTCAGGGATTGTTTTTTTTCTGTGTTTTTGTATACTTCATCTGTCTTTCATTTGTAATCAGTGAGATATGTTCAAAAATAAGAAGGTGTGGATCCTAGGAGGAATAGCTATTTTCTTGCTTTTTTTAGTGTGGCGAGGATTTTTTGGTCAAGAATTTTCTGGAACCTCCAAAGTATCATACTATGATGACGGGGTTGACTATCCAGCAGATCTTAGTAGAGGAGAATCTATTTCCCGGCCTCCATTTTCAGATATGGATGATGCAGTCCCTTCAAAGATGTTTTTGGGACGTCAGGTGGCTACTGAAGGTAAAATGAAGTTGACTACAGAGGAAATTGAATCTGATGAGTTAGTCATAGATCGTTTGGTCATCAAGACAGGAAGTCTATCTGTGCTAGTCCAAGATGTTAGTGAAGCTCTAGAAAAAGTAAATAAATTTGCTGTTGAAAGAGGCGGGTTTATAGTTTCTAGCTATTTGGATGGAGTAAATACTGTCCCTTTTGGAGAGATAGTGATCAAGTTTCCTTCTGAAGAATTTGATGATGGAGTGGAGGAGCTGGGCTCTCTTGGAGAAGTGACTAGTGAGAGAGTCGATGGTCGAGATGTGACAGAAGAATTTGTCGATCTCGGAGCGCAGCTCAAAAATTTACGAGCAACAGAAGAACAATTTTTAAACATCATGAAACAAGCCTTCAAAATCGAAGATATCTTGGCTGTACAAAGAGAACTTAGCAATGTTAGAAATAATATTGAAAGGATTGAAGGTCGTATGAAATATTTGCAAGAGAGTGCTGATCTCTCTACTCTTACTATCTATCTCTCGACTGACCCTAGCGCTCTTCCCGTGCTTGATGATGAATATAAATGGAAACCATGGGGTGTAGTGAAAGATGCTGCTCGTAGCTTAGTGGATGAGTTGCAATACATGGCTGAGTGGGTGATATGGGCTGTGGTCTACGTTCCTATTGTCTTGATCTACCTAGCTATCTTGTGGATCATATATAGGGTAGTCATGGTAGTAAAGAAGCGCTTCAAAAATAATAAACAGTAGTAAACAAAAGACATCTCTGTATTGGGGATGTCTTTTTCGCACATCTTGACTGACTAGTTTTGGGAGAGTAAAATAGAGGCGTTTATATATTAATTTTTATTGTATGAATCCCTTTGACAATGCCATGAAGCAGCTGGATAAAGCTGCCGAAATAATGAATTTAGCCTCGGACATTCATGAAGTCCTCAGACAGCCAGAAAGGGTCCTGACAGTCTCTATTCCAGTAAAGATGGATGATAGGTCTACTCAGGTTTATACTGGCTTTAGAAGCCAATATAGCAGTGTTTTGGGGCCTTACAAAGGCGGAATTCGCTATCATTGGAATGTCACTCTAGATGAAGTCAAGGCCTTATCTTTTTGGATGATGGTCAAGTGCGCGACTGTCAATATTCCACTTGGTGGAGGTAAAGGGGGAGTGATTGTCAATCCAAAAGAATTGTCAGAAGGAGAGCTCGAAAGATTGTCTCGCGGTTTTGTTCGGAAGATTTGGCGCAATATTGGTTCAGATAAAGATATTCCGGCCCCAGACGTCTACACCACTCCTCAGATCATGGGCTGGATGAGGGATGAGTATGAAAAACTAGTCGGTCATCCAGATCCAGGGGTGATCACCGGTAAGCCTCTTGATCAGGGAGGTTCAGAAGCACGTGGCTATTCTACTGCCCAGGGTGGAGCTTATTGTACACGTGAATTAGCTACCAAGTTGGGATCAAATCCAAGTGAAACTACGGTAGCTATCCAAGGATTTGGCAACGCAGGAAGCTTCATGGCTAAGATTCTTTCTGAAATGGGTTACCGAGTTGTGGCAGTAAGTGATTCTAGAGGAGCGATCAAGACAATTAACAATGAACAATTAACAATTAACAATTTGTTAGAGCATAAGAAGACGACAGGTAGTGTTTCTGGTTTTGCAGGGACGGAAGACATTTCTAACGAGGAGATATTAGAATTAGATGTAGATATTTTGGTTCCTGCTGCTCTTGAGAATGTGATTACTGCTGAGAATGCTGGTAATATCAAGGCTAAAGCAATCGTTGAGCTAGCCAATGGACCGACTACTCCAGAGGCTGATGAAATTTTGAAAGAGCGGGGAGTGATTGTGGTGCCAGATGTGCTTGCTAATGCCGGAGGAGTAACAGTCTCATATTTTGAATGGGATCAGAATGTTAAGGGTGAACATTGGAGTGAGGAAGATGTATTGATAAAGCTCGAGAAGATAATGGTCGATGCTTTCAACGAAGTTTGGGAGACTAAGGAAAAATATAATGTTGACATGAGGACAGCTGCTTTTGTGAAGGCGATAGAGAGGGTGGTGGAGAATATTTCAGTATAATTTTATGACTAAAGATAGAACTGGTGAAAAAAGTTTTGTCCCGGTTGAAGGTGCAAAAATTCCAGATGATGTTCGTGAAGGTGAAAAAATAGAGATGAGAGTTGTTTTTTTGAAATATGGTGAACTTTTGAAAAAAGATCAAGAAAGAGAGAAAAGCACTGTAGATTATTTTTTCTGTTTTAGAAAGGAAGATGGAAAATATCTTTTAGTAGTGAGTAATCTTTATGAAATAGACTACAGACCTGCTGGTGCAAAAAGAACTATTCGTGGACATTCTGCTCTTTATCATGCTACACGAGATAGGAATTTAATAGATATAAAGGATATGCCAGTAGCTTACGGTATAATCAGGTTTAAAAAGGATTATAAAGATATTAATAAACAGCCACATTATAATTTTGAGGTAGATATGGTGCACTTCAATGATGATGAGAGGAAGGATTTTGAACGGCGTGGTATAGAGTTGCCTGAACACCTGGAAATCAGTAAAGCTGTAGAGAGTAGCTATTTAGCAGTAATTTCTAGTTGACCAGTAATAGGCATCTATTCATATCATATTGACAGAGTGTAACTCCTATTATTCATTCTGATAGACAAAATGTAAAAAGAGCAGCTATTTAGCTGCTTTTCTTGCATTTTTAGGTATTTTTTATTAGAATGTTTCTATACTTATTGATGTATATAATCAATAATCTAGAATTTATTTTTAGGGGAGTTTCAGGAAATAGAACATTTTTATGTTAGGGAAATATCCTGCTTCGCTAAAGCTACGCAGGACAAGCTGGTGATCTAAATATCCATTATGGAAAAATACGACCCAAAAATTATTGAGTCAAAGTGGCAAAAATATTGGGAAGAGAATAAAACTTTTTCTACCCCAGAAGACGCCACTGCAGACAACAAATTTTATATTCTTCCCCAGCTACCATATCCATCTGGCAGCGGTCTTCATGTTGGCCATGCCGAGGTTTATACAGCCTGTGATATTTATGCTCGCTACCAGAGAATGAAAGGAAAGAAAGTCTTGCAAGTTTTTGGACTTGATTCTTTCGGCCTACCAGCAGAAAACTATGCTATCAAGACCAACATCCATCCAAAGCAGACCATTGATGAGACTGGAGCAAATTTTGTTTCTCAGGTGAAAGCACTTGGCTGCTCTGTGGACTGGGATAGATTTGTACGTTCTAGTGACCCTGGATATTACAAATTTACTCAGTGGTTCTTTCTTCTTATGTACGAACGAGGTTTGGCCTACCGTAAGACTCAATTAGTCAACTGGTGTGAAAGTTGTAAGACTGTACTTGCTAATGCTCAGGTAGTAGATGGACACTGCGAGCGTTGTGATACTGAAGTTGTTCAAAAAGAAATGGAACAATGGTATCTCAAGATCACAGACTATGCTGACAGACTACTCGAAGGACTGGATAGAATTGACTGGCCAAAAGAAACTATCAAACGACAGAAAGATTGGATTGGAAAATCAGAAGGAGCCGAAGTAGAGTTCAGAGTTCATGGTTCAGAGTTCATGGTTAAGGTGTTTACTACAGCTCATGATACTATCTACGGGACAACATTTATGGTTTTAGCTCCAGAACACGAGCTAGTGAATAAATTGAAAGATAAGATTGAAAATTGGGATGAAGTCGAAAAATATATAAGTAAGACTGACAAAAAAACAGAATTAGAACGGCAAATTGAAAAAGAAAAGACAGGAGTCGAATTGAAAGGTGTAAAAGCTATCAATCCAGTCAACGGAGCAGAGATATCTATCTGGATTGCTGATTATGTTTTGGCTAGCTATGGTACAGGGGCCATTATGGCTGTGCCGGGAGCTGATGAACGTGATTACGAATTTGCCCAAAAATTTGGCATAGAGGTCATTTCGGTCGTAGACTCTTCAGAGGAGTTTGTTTCTTACCAAGATATCAAAGCTGATAGACAAAAATATAAATTGATAAATTCAGAAGAATTTGACGGATTGGATTATAAAGTCGGTCGACAGAAAATATTGGACAAGCTTGTAGATGTTGGCGCTGGAAAAGAAAAAATACAATACAAACTCCGCGACTGGTCTATCTCTCGCCAGAGGTTTTGGGGAGCACCGATTCCAATAGTTGTTAACGAAGAAAGAAAAAATAAAAAACGTAATTATATTTTCATACATGGTTACACTGCTGATAGTGAGGCTGTATTTTGGCCATGGTTGAAAAAAGAAATAGAAGCAGAAGGTCATACTGTTACATTGCTTGATCTACCAGACACAGACAATCCAAAAGCAGATGAACAGGCTCAGTATATTCTTGACAATACTGAGATTGACGAAGATACGGTGATCGTCTCTCATAGTCATGGTGGAGCAGTCGCTTTCAAATTATTGGAGAAGCTCAAAAAGAAATTGGTCAAAGTTGTTTTGGTCGACACTTTCATCCGCCCAACATTCAATGATAAAAAAAGAAAGCCAGTGGAGGAGAGTTGTGATTGGAAATTTGATCTAGAGAAAATAAAAGAATATGCGGATGAATTTATCATGATTGTTGATGATAAATTCCCAATTATTGAAAATGAACAAGTAGATGAGATGGCTGCAGCGCTTGATGCCAGAGTAGTATATGCCAAGGCCAACGAACCACATCTGACAGCAGCACAAGAGCAGGTAATTTTGGAAGAATCAATAGTCAGAGGACTGTTGCCAGTAGATTATTCAGATCTACCAGTTATCCTACCAAACGATGTAGACTTCAAACCAACTGGTGAATCACCACTGACATACTCCCCAAGTTTTCAAGATGGTATAGAGGAAAAATATGGCAAAGGTTGGAAAAGAGAAGTGGACACACTCGACACCTTCATGTGTTCATCTTGGTATTTCTTTCGTTATCTAGACCCAAAAAATGAAAATGAATTTGCTAGTCCAGAAGCTCTCAAAAAGTGGATGCCGGTTGATTTTTATCTCGGTGGACCAGAACACGTCAATGGTCATCTTCTCTATGCTCGTTTTTTTACCAAAGTCTTGCATGATGCTGGCTATATAGATTTTGATGAACCTTTCACAGTTCATCGCCACCAAGGTCTAATTCTCGGACCAGATGGTCGTAAAATGAGTAAACGCTGGAATAATGTCATCAATCCGACCGACGTGGTGGAGAAATATGGTGCAGACACTATGCGCATGTACGAGATGTTTATGGGTCCACTAGAAGATGATAAGCCGTGGGATGAAAATGGAGTGAAAGGGGTAAGAAGATTTCTAGATCGTGTTTGGAATTTACAAGAAAAAGTAGGTGAAGATGGAGAATTAAGCATAGAAGTAGAAAGAAAGCTGCACCAGACAATTAAGAAAGTTGGAGACGATTTGGCTACTCTTGGATTCAACACTGCCATTGCTAAACTAATGGAGCTAGTCAATGAATTTTATAAGCAAGAGAAAGTACCAGTTACTAGTTACCAGTCACTAGTTACCATACTTGCCCCACTAGCACCACATATGTCCGAAGAGCTCTGGTCACGACTAGGTAATAAGACAAGTATTGCTGGAGAGAAATGGCCAGATTATGATGAGAATAAGCTGGTCAGCGACACCATTGAACTTGCTGTACAAGTGAATGGAAAAGTACGAGCAACTATTGAAGTGTCTCCAGAAGCTTCAGAAGAGGAAGTAAAAGAAGTGGCTTTTGCTCACGACAATGTTAGCAAATGGATGGAATGTGGAGAGGCTAAGAAGGTGATTTATGTGAAGGGAAGGATTTTGAATATTGTGGTTTGATTTTAATAGAATACGGATTTATAGGATTTTTACGTCATCTCGACCGAGCCCAAAGGCGAGTGGAGAGATCCCATCGCTATCATGAGATCCTTCGGCTGCGCTCGGGATGAGGTGGTGATATTTGTATGCAAAAAAGTTTTTATGTATATATAATGAGCAATTCTAGAAGAACTGTATTATATATTGGTATTACAAATTCATTAGAGAGGAGATATATTGAACATAGTTTTAAGAAGAATAGAAACAGTTTTACTTTCAGATATAATATATGTGATTTACTATATTATGAAGAATATTCTTCTTCACTCGATGTGATAGCAAGAGAAAAGCAGTTGAAGAGGTGGGGCAGAACAAAGAAAATGAATTTAATAGAGCAGGAGAATCCTTACTTAGAAAATTTATTTAAGATTTCACGAGATTCCTCGGCTCCTTTCAGTCGCCCGGAATGACGTAAAAATTTTATGGAGGGAATAAAAAAGATTTTAAACTCAAAAAACAAAACATTCACAGTGTTTTGTTTTTGTTTTTTGGTAGGGGTAGGATTCATTTCAGTTATTGATTTTGAAATTGATTTCGTTTATATCTATTTATCTCTATTTATCTCCATCTCTATTCTAATAATATTTTGGCAAAATAAGACAGTTCGTTTTTTTGTAATTTGCTTTTTATTTTTCACAATAGGTGTTGGTAGGTATCTTGTTTCTATTCCGTCTGACAATCAAAATAATATCATCCACTACACTGGTGAAAAGAAAATAGTGATCGGATACGTATCAGCAGAACCAGATATTCGGATGGATAGTGCTCGGTATATAGTCGACGGACTACAGACTACGGACCACAGTCAGGATTACGGAGGAAAAATTTATCTTAAATATTTGCTTTATCCTCGTTATGAATATGGAGATAAATTGGAAATTGAATGTAATCTGGAAGCGCCAGAGCCCATAGAAGATTTTCGTTATGACAAGTATCTAGCTAGATTTGGAGTCCATACTCTTTGTCAAAATCCGAAAATTACAAAAATAGGGTCAGAGGGGGGGAGTAAGATTTTGGCGAGTATCTATGACATGAAAACAGTAGTGGCTGATAAGATCAACAAGCTTTGGCACGAACCAAAAGCAAGCTTCATGGCAGGACTTCTGTATGGTTATCGAGGTGGATTAGGAGAATTGAACGAATTATTTAATCGCACTGGTGTCACTCATATCGTAGCTATTTCTGGCTACAATATTACGATCATTGCCACCATCCTCATCAGTATCTGTCTTGGCCTTTATATCCCACGAAAGAAAGCTTTTTGGGTGATTAGTCTTGGTATTGTAGTTTTTGTTATTTTTGCCGGCCTGTCTGCCTCAGTAGTACGAGCTGGAGTGATGGGGGTCATTGTTTTGCTTTCACGGCAGACGGGCAGAGTCTCTCAAGTCGGGACAGTGATGTTACTCACAGCAGTGCTTATGACTCTCCACAATCCCTATATTCTAATGTGGGATGCAGGCTTCCAGCTTTCTTTCATTTCTACACTTGGTTTAGTATATCTAGCTGCCAAGATTAGAAAGCCTTTTGACAAAATTCCAGAATATTTTGGTATCAAGGAATCTTTAATTTCTACCTTAGCTGCTATCATTGCCACCTTACCGCTAATATTGTTTCAATTTGGTCGACTCTCGATTGTTGCTCCGATTGTTAATGTGCTTATTCTTTGGATTATTCCTTGGATCATGATGCTTGGTTTTTTTGCTGTCTTACTTAGTTTTGTTTTTAATCCTTTGGCCCTGGTAGTTTCTTGGCTTGCTGGAATCATGATGAGCTATATTATCGTGACAGTAAGATGGTTTGCCAGTTTAAAATTTGCTGCAGTCGATTTGTATTTTCCACTGTGGGGTATGGTATTTGGCTATCTTATGTTATTTTTGTGGATTAATGGTAATTTTTCTAAAAAGATAAAAAATAAATTATCCCTATGAAAAAAGCCCAGGTTATTATTTTCTTAACTATAATCTTGATCATTATTCTAATTTTCATGATCAAACAAGAAGACAAAACTATAGATAAATTTGGTGATAGTCAGGTCGAGCAAATTGATAGACTTGAGGTGATTTTTTTAGACATTGGTCAGGGTGACGCTACTTTAATAAATTTTCCAGATAGTCAACAAATGCTTGTTGATTGCGCTATTGATGCTCGCATTATTGAATCTCTTGGCAGAAATATGGATTTTTATGATCGCAAGATTGACTATCTTTTGATTACTCACCCAGACCTAGATCATTATGGAGGCTGTATAGATGTGTTAGAGAGGTTTGAGATTGGACATATTATCTACAATGGATTCGACAAAAGTTATGATGATTTTTGGCTGACATTCATGCAGTCTGTAGAACAGGAAATATCCGAAGGGGCAAAATATACAATCATAGAAAAAGAGGATGTTTGGGAAATAGCAGACACACAGATACATTTTATGTATCCAGATCATCCTATTGATCTAGACTCTGGCATTCCTGGGCTCAATACAGATGTAGGACCAAATGATACATCCATTATTTTCAAACTTACTCACCAGGATTATGATTTTTTGTTTACAGCTGATGGAGAAGAGGATTTGGAACACTACCTCATTGAAACTTACGGAGAACAGCTTGATGTAGAAGTATTGAAGGCTGGACACCATGGTAGTGGCACGTCTTCTATTACAGAATTTGTGAGTTCTACTAGTCCATTATATACAATTATTTCTGCAGGTAAGAATAATAATTTTGGTCACCCCTCAAGGAGAGTATTGAAAAGACTAGAAAGAGCTGGTAGTAGAGTATTGAGGACTGATCTAGAAGGTGATATAATAATTAGGATAGAAAATGGAGGACTAGTGACTCCGTCAGGTAACTAGGTTTTTTATGAAGAAGATATTTTTAGCTATTTTTATTGCTGTTTTTACACCATCTTTTGTTTTTGCTGAAAATTTTAATTTTCTTATTGACCAAGGATTATATATATCAAACAACAATGCTTTTGCAGGAGATACGGTCAAGGTGTATACAGTAGTTGTCAATAATGATTTCCCGCTGTTTTCTGCCAAAGTTACTTTTTTTAACAACGGGGTTCATATTGGGACAGCTGAAATTGAGAATCTTCCTTTTGAAAGTGCTGAGCAAGTATCTATCAACTACACATTGACAGAAGGAGAACAAAATATTGAAGCCAGGATGATAGACATAAAAGTCACTGACCAGGTAGGCACTCAATTGGAGATTACTCAAGAACAGTTGGCAAATTACCAAGCTACTAGAGAATTTGATATAGATATTGACACGGATGGTGATGATGTGGGTGATGCAGAGGATTTGGATGATGATAATGATGGACTTAGTGATACAAAAGAAAAAGAGTTGGGGACAGATCCCTTGAGTACTGACACAGATGGTGACGGTCTTGTGGATAAAGAAGAGATTGATACTGGCCTAAACCCTTTGTCTTCTGACACAGATGGTGATGGTAAAAGTGATACTGATGATTTGTTTCCAAAGGATGGTAATGAATGGGCTGATGCAGATAATGACGGGACAGGAGACAACGGAGACTTAGACGATGACAACGATGGACTCAGCGATCAAGATGAGATCAACTTTGGTAGTGACCCTCTCAAAAGCGATAGTGACGGTGATGGGCTTTCTGACAATATGGAAAAAGAGAAGGGTACAGACCCAAATAACAATGATTCAGATGGTGATGGTATTTTTGACAAAGAGGAGGTGGACAGTGGCACAGATCCTGCAAAAAACGACACTGATGAAGATGGTCTCAGTGATAGTAAGGAGAAAGAATTTGGAACTGATCCAATGAAAGCTGACACTGATGAAGATGGCCTTAGTGATGGAGAGGAGGATGAAAAAGGTTCTGATCCTTTAAAACAAGATACAGATGGGGATGGTACAAACGATCTTTTGGATGCTTTTCCAATTGACCCAGAGGAATCTATTGATACAGACTTGGATGGCATTGGAAACAACCTGGATGATGACGATGATGGGGATGGTATTGGGGATCTTGAAGAGAGTTCATTTGGCACAGACCCTTTGAAGGTCGACACTGATGAAGATGGTCTTAGTGATGGAGAAGAAAAGGAAAAAGGCTCAAATCCAATCGTAGCAGACACAGATGGTGATGGTAGGATAGACGGCGCAGACCAAAACCCACTCGAAGCAGACAACCTTACCCTCAAGCGGATCATTCAATTTTCTGCCCTAGGTTCATTTATTGTGTTTATTATTTTTACTAGTTTATATGCGTACAGAAGGGATAGGAGGTAGGAGGATTTGGGTCATAGTGGTTATAATTTTAGTAGCTATGGGAGCATACTGGGTGTTGGGTTATTCATTTGACTTTCTCAATTTTGATAAAGATGACGAAGCATACAGTCAAAAAACAGATCAATATCTAATAACACAACTAGTCGAAAATCAAGCTAAGGCTTGGGAAACAGGGGATATAGAGCTATTGAAATCGACCATGCATCCAGATATTATTTTTGCCTATCCAGGTCGTAGGTTGAATTTTGATCAGGTTGTGGAAGATCTTACTTTTTACAAAGATGCTTTTTCAGATACAAAAATTTATATTCATAATATAATCATCGATGGCGATATGGTCGCTGTAGAGTGGCAATTCGCTTCCACTGAAATAGAAAGCGGTAAACGAACAGTGGTTAGTGATGGGATTATCGGTAAGATAAAAGATGGTAAGATTATAGAGTGGAGAGAATATTTGGACGGAAGAGTAAGTAGAATGCAAAAGGTGGGTGCTCTGCCTCTTGAAGAAGGTTTGGACCCTTTTCCTTCTCCTGAAGGTTCCCTTCGTAATTTCTGTAGTGTAGCTTGTAATTAATTTTAACCTTATAATAACAATATGAGATTGTTACTTCGTTGGTTGTTGAACGGTCTTACAATTTTGGCCATTGCTTACTACCTACCAGGAGTAGAGATTGCAGGATTTTATTCTGCCCTTATTGCCGCTTTGATTTTGGGTCTTATCAATGCTATTATTCGTCCGATACTTCTCATATTGACTCTACCAATCAATTTACTTAGCTTGGGATTGTTCACTTTTGTAGTCAACGCTCTTATGTTTTGGCTTGGTTCTACTATAGTGAAAGGATTTGAAGTGGATGGATTTGGCTCAGCTTTTTTTGGAGCACTACTGCTTACTTTTGTTAGTTGGGTGGTGGGAAAAAGTCTAAAAAGCCCAAAAAGCTAGAAAAGCTTGAAATGCCAAAAAGGCTAAAATAAGGAGGAAATTATGCAAGATTATCACAATTTGTTGGTTTGGAAACGTGGGGTGGAGTTTGTAAAATTGGTATACAAATTGACAAAGTTATCTCCAAAAGATGAACTATATGGTTTGACCAGCCAATTGCGAAGAGCAGCTGTATCAGTATTAGTAAACATAGTAGAGGGTAGAGGGAAAAATACTGACAAAGATTTTCTTAGATTTCTTTATATATCCAAAGGCTCATTAAACGAATGTCAATTATATTTTGAGTTAGCCAAGGAATTAGAATTTATAGATCAAGAACAGTTTGAATTTATTGAAAATAAGCGAGGGGAAATAGGATACTTACTTTATAAATTAATAAAATCACTAGAAAAGTAGCCTTTTAGGCATTTCAAGCTTTTCTAGCCTTTCAAGCTTTATGTTAAAAATTATTTCCGTCGGTGGATCAATCGTCATTCCAAAAACTGGCTTTGATATTCCTTTTTTAAAAAAATTTCGTAAACTTATTATCGACGAAGTGAAAAAAGGAAATAAATTTATCCTCACTATTGGAGGCGGGGCTACTGCCAGAAAATATCAAGATGCTGGTCGAAAAGTCGCAAAATTGTCAGATCGTGATCTGGATTGGATAGGGATTCACTCTACCATTATCAATGCCAATTTTGTTAGAATTTTGTTTGGTGAATATGCTTACAAAGAAATAATTACCAACCCAACAAAAAAAATTAAAACAAATAAACCCATAATCATTGTCGCAGGATGGCAGCCAGGTCACTCTACAGACGTGGACGCAGTGCTGATGGCCAAGACCTATGGTGCCAAGGATCTGATCAATCTCTCTAATATCAAATACGTCTACGACAAAGACCCAAACAAGTTCAAAGATGCCAAAAAAATTGAACAAATTTGTTGGTCAGATTTCAGGGAAAATATCGTAGGATACAAGTGGGATCCTGGCAAAAGCGCCCCTTTTGACCCCATTGCCAGTGGCGAGGCTGAGAAGCTTGGACTTAGGGTCAGTATCTTGGACGGCACAAATTTGAAAGAAGTGAGAAATGTGATCAGAGGAAAGAAGTTTCAAGGAACAGTAATTTACTAAAATAAAACCGTCTTCCATAGGCGGTTTTTTGCTTTTAAATTTAATTTGGTATAACATATTACTGTGGCATTTGTAATATATATAGGAATATTGCGTTTGCCTACCCAGTCACATGATTGCTTTTTACTTGCTGTGGAGACAGGTCGCACCGCAAGCGTCCTCGCTGCGTAAAAACCAATCATGTGTCTTGGTTTGCAGGCAAACGCAATATTCCTAATGTAATAATGAATTCGCTTAATAATTTACTAATGGACGAGTCAAAATACGAAATTTATTCTACATCTCAGGAGGCTTGGGAAGCTATGTACCAGGCACTTCTTGTGGCAGAAAAATCTATCTATTGGCAGCTTTATATTTTTGTTGATGATGAGGTGGGGGTTAGATTCTTTGACTTGCTAGAAAAAAAGGTGAAAGAAGGTCTCGATGTAAAGTTGATAGTTGATTATTTTGGTAGCTTTAAGTTGTCAAAAAAAAGACTTTCTTCATTGAAAAGCGCTGGTGTCGATGTATTATATTTTAATTTTTCCGAAAAAAGCTTTCGTAATTTGTGGAAGAGGTTGGCGACCAGACTTCATCGTAAGATTTTGGTAATTGATGAGGATGTGGGCTTCATAGGTGGGGTAAATATAGAGAAGAGTATGAAAAATTGGATGGATATCCAAGTCAAGATAGTGGGGAAGGCAGTTCATTCTCTTTTGCGCTCTTTTGCAAAATCTTATGTCACCTCTGGTGGAGAAAAAAAAGAAGTCAAACATCTTTTGAAATATAAATTTCGTGTCCAAAGTGACATAGAAGATTTAGAGTTTGTCTACGATGATGCCAATCAAAAAAAATCAAAAGCCCGTCAGCTATACAGTGAGGCCCTTCTCAAAGCCAGAGAGAGAGTAATTTTGTTTTCACCCTATTATTTTCCAGACAAAAAATTTATCCAAGCTCTCTGGACAGCCAGAAAAAGAGGGGTAAAGATTGACTTGCTTATCCCATTTCGTTCTGATGTGAGGATAGCTCACTATGCTGCCTATGCTATGTTTTCTCTTATGAAAAAAATTGGAGTGAACATCCATCTCACCAAAGATATGATGCACGGTAAAGGTGTGGTGGTGGATGAGGATTGGGTCATGGTAGGTAGTAGTAATATTGACAAAGCTAGCTTCTATGATAATTATGAAGCCAATGTGAAATTAACAGAAGGAAAAGCAGTAAAAAAAATAAAGCAAACAGTACTCAATTGGATAGAGAAAGCTACACCATTTGATGTCGAAAGGTGGAAGAAGCGCGGTCGTTGGCAGCGATTTAAAGAATGGATTGCTCTCAAATTGTACAAAGTTTGGTTTAAGAAGGATTAGTTAATTAACGAGTAGTGTGAATTAGACTCGTTTGGCTTAATTTAGCTAAATATTTTTAGAAAATAGATATGCGGAAAATTCATATTTTGCTAAAATAAGGAAAATATCAATTTTAATTCACACTACTCGTTAATTAGAATTTCTCTAGCCTTTTTATCAACATGTTTAATTTCCAAACACGTTGTTTTTTTTCCTTCCAAAAGCTCTTCAATCTTTTCAGGCCATTCAATAATACAAATACTATTCTCATCACCAAGATAATCTTCTATTCCAATCTCGATCAATTGATCTTCATTTTCTAATCTGTAGGTGTCTACATGGACTAGGTTCTTAATCTTTAATTTCTCTCGACCTAAGCTCGAGACGAAGGTTGAATCTTCAATCTTGTAAATCTGCATTAATGTAAATGTCGGACTGACAATCTCATCTTCAATACCAAGACCTTTAGCAAAACCTTTGGTAAACGTGGTCTTACCAGATCCCAGATCACCTTTCAACAAAATAATATCTCCACCCTTTCTATCTTTGGCAATTTTTTTTGCTATATCTTGTGTTTCAGAAGCTGATTTTGTCACGTGCTTTTTCATAAATTTTAGATTGCAAGTAGCATTGAGAAAAATGTAAGAGTAAATACTGAGAATATCGTACTGAGCATGATGGCGTTCGCGACCACTTTTTTATTCATAGGATATATCTCTGCCATAGCAAAGTTGGTGATAGCTACCGGCATAGCTGCTTCTAGAATAGAGCTATGGAATGATCCACCAAGTTTGAAATAAAATGCAACTAAGAGGAAAAGGATGGGCATTATTACGATTTTCAAAAAAGTAATCAAGGTAGAATGAAAAAATTCAGCATCAATCTTGATTTTTCTAGCAATGAAAAGACCAATAGCCGTAAGAACTACTGGAGAAGCACTACCAGCCAAGATCATCACTGTCGCATCAAGTATTTCTGGCACACTCCAGCCAAATTTCAAAAATAGCAAACCGAGAGCAATTGAGATTACCAGAGGATTTTTAACTATATTTAACAAAGTAACTTTAAAGTTTGCTCTCTTGTGCTTGGAGTATTCTAAGATACCAAGACCAATAGTGAAAGCAATGATTACATGGATAGCAATCAAAACTCCCAACTGCCCACCACTGCCAGGATAAAGAGATAGAACAAATGGCAACCCTATGTAGGCAACATTACCAAAAAAACCACAAAGTATATAGACATTGGCCAGTTTTTTATCAAGCTTGAAATACTTTGTCAGAATGTGAGTGACTATGATAATAAAAATAATCAAGCCAACATTGATCCAAATACTTGACCAGCTAAGAAGAGTGCTTGGTTCAGTATGGACCAGTGTATAAAAGATGAGGGCTGGAAGAGATATGTATAAAGCGAATTTATTTAGTACCTCAGACCAGATGTCATCCCGATGAGTGATTTTGTCCACCAGCCTCCTCCAAGGAGATTTGTTGGCGGTAATGATGATCTTTACCAAAGCAGCCACTATGATGATAGTGAATAGGGGGGCTATGGCGGTAAGAATGATGTCCATATACTTAAATCTTTAAGCGGTTTTATTCCTCGATGCTTGCATCGAAAAAGTGAAAACTAACATTGGTTGAAATAAGATTTTCTGCCAATACCCCGCAGCTTGCTGCGGGGATGGCCCGATGAAGTCTTACTTAAACCAAATTTACTTTTATTGGTTATTAATATAGTTTAGCATAGATTATTAGATAAGTGGAGGTGTAGTTCTATCCGATGTTATACTGGTCATTGCGAGGAGACTAAAGGAACGGTCCATTCGACTTCGCTCACCTCGTGGGCTTCCGTTGAGTCAACCGAAACGTGATTCAGTGGAACCGGGACAATCTCAAGCAATCTCAATGTTTGTAAATAAAGCATTGAGATTGCCACGTCGCCCAATTCTCTCCTCGCAATGACGAGTAAGATTCAGAGCTTTATATTGACAAAACACTGTTACAATTGCAGCAATTAGGGTTACACTCCGGGCTGCGGTCTAGGGTATACTGGTGGAAACCTAATGTTTCTACTCCATATGCCAAACAAAACCACCCGATCAACGCAACACGAACTAGCTATGGTCAAGCAAGGAATACTAGAATTACTAATTGCAGGGGGAATAACTAGGAAAAAAGCAGCAAAAACACTCTCCATGCGCCCAAACGCAGTCTCAAGACTGAAAAAGAAGTATGTTGAACATGGGTTTGTGGCCCTCTTGCCACGCAAGCCAGGACCTAAAAAGGGTCACCGTTACGTTCATAATCGCACCAATCAAGACATCGAGGACTTAGTGGCTGGACTAGGCGTGCGTTTTCCCAATCTTGGTCCACTACCCCTATCAGAGTATATTCTCGAATACCACGGTATTAGACTACACAGCACAACAGTATGGCGTATTCTCAAACGTCGGGCTATCCGCTATACCAAAGAGTACAAGCGCTGGAAACAAGAGTCTACCCCATACTGCCTAGACAAACCAGGTAAAGAGCTCCAACTAGATGGCTCCTACCCCTTTGGTAGAGAACGAGACATAGTTGCTTTTTCTGCGATAGATGATTGCTCCAGGTTTGTCTATGTTCGTCTCTACGAACACGAAGATGATAGTAGCGCCATATCCTTTGTGACAGAGCTAGTAAGACGTGTTCCTTTCCACATTACTCGTATCAGAGTTGATAACCGCTACGGCAAGTGATTCAGACACTACTGTGAAACGCTTGGTATAACTGTTATCTTCAATCCCCCGTATTGCCCGCAGAAGAACGGTAAGGTAGAAAGATTCCACAAGACCCTCAAACGAGAGTTCTTCTGGAAACAATCTTTCCACGACTCCAAGGAATACCTTTCTTACAAGCTAAACCTCTGGCTTCATCACTACAATTACACCAGGAGACATGGAGGCTACAAGATGGACAGAATGACTCCAGCACAGAAGATAGCCACAACCTACAACCAACTACTTAACAGGACTTATTCACAGGGTGTAACTGGAACTGTGCAACAGTACATATATTGACAAAACACTAAAATTAGCGTATAATCACCCCACTGCAAATTCTCTGACTTTCAGAGGATTTTATTCTATATACACCGAGGCTTGCCTCGGTGAGGAATTAAGCATAGAAT
>CAYFPJ010000013.1:0-33771 GCA_964344965.1 uncultured Gammaproteobacteria bacterium
CGATGGGATGGTGACCACTGACTTCGTCAGTGGATTATGGGGGTATTAAAAATTATATCATTGTTTAAAAATTTTAAATTATAAATTAAAAATTACAAGTTGGTATACACGACACTAACATCATCAAGCTCCTCCAGCGCTTCCACCAATTTCGTCATACTCTGCACCTTGTCATCAGCAATCCCCACGGTCTCTTTGGCTATCCATTGCAAACCAGAATCATCAGGTTCAATACTAAGTGAAGATATTGCTTCTGACACTTTTTGAAAATTTTCTCTTGATGAAATTAATTCAAAACCTTCTTCACTCTCTTTGATATCTTCTATCCCAGCATCCATCATCTGCAGACTGAAGTCATCTTTGTCAATACTGCCATTTGTCAACTGTTCATTACCAATCAAAAAAACTCCTTTATTTTCAAATTGCCACTTAACACTACCAGGACCACCAAGAGAACCTCCTAGTTTATTCATCACTCCTTTAATATCGGCAATACTTCTATTGTTGTTATCTGTGACCACCTCAATCAACATGGCAACACCTCCAGACCCAAACCCTTCGTACAAAAGTTCCTGCAAAACCAAATTTTCTTTGCCTTCGCCAGTACCACGTTTTATTGCTCGTTCTATATTATCTTTTGGCATGTTGGCAGACTTGGCTTTATCAATTGCAAGACGAAGAGAAAAATTCATCTCTGGGTCTCCTCCGCCTTGCTGAGCGGCAATGGTGACCGCTTTGCCTAATTTGGTAAAAATATTACCACGCTTGGCATCGTTTTTGCCTTTTTTGTGCTGGATTTTTGACCACTTAGAATGTCCGGACATATAGTTGAGTAGAAAGTAAAAAGTTTAAAAATTGTTACATGTTACATGTTACATGAATATTATACATTATCAAGTACTAAGTAAAAAAACAACTATTGAAAGTTGTCCTGGTAAAAAATCACCGCAATAGATTAATCCCTAGTCACACGCAAAACTTCTTCCAAAGTAGTTTCCCCAGCAAAAACTTTTCTGATTCCATCTTCCATCATGGTAGTCATACCATTTTCTCTGGCAGCAGCTAGAATATCATCGCTGGATGCTCTTTTCAAAATAAGTTGTTTGATATTATCTTCCATCTCAAGCACCTCAAAAACACCAACTCGACCTGAATACCCAGTATCCCCACACACCTTACAGCCTGCCCCCTTATATAGCCTGGCAGTAGTCAAATCACCTCCAGTCTTGGTTTTAAATATTTCAAAAAGATGGATTTCATTTTCTATAGCCTTTACTTCTTTATCCGCAAGAGTGTAGGAGACACGACACTTGACACAAATTTTTCGGACTAGACGCTGAGCAATAGCCACATTAATAGTCGAAGCCACCAAGAATGGCTCGATGTTCATATCAAGCAGTCTGGGAAGAGTGGTTGAGGCGTCATTGGTATGGAGGGTAGATAAAACGAGATGTCCTGTCATAGCAGAATTGACTGCTATGCCAGCAGTCTCTTCGTCACGAATTTCTCCGACCATGATAATATCTGGATCCTGACGAACCAAGGCTCGCAATCCTTGGGCAAATGTGAGGTTGGTCTTGGTATTAACCTGGATTTGTGTGATCCCTACTACATCATACTCGACAGGATCCTCTATGGTGGCGATGTTAACCTCACGTTTGTTCAATATTTTCATTACCCCATATAGAGTAGTGGTCTTTCCAGAACCAGTCGGACCGGTGACCAGTATCATACCATGGGGATGCTTGATTGCTTTGTTGACTTTTTTTAGATCCTCACCAGAAAGCCCAAGATCTGATAAACCAAAAGTCCTTGATTTGAATGACAAGAGACGCATGACGATATTCTCACCGTGTGATGTAGGCACGATAGAGACACGTACGTCTACTCTTTCTTCTTTGGTAGTGAAACGTAATTTGCCGTCTTGGGCAGCACGATGCTCATCAGTACGCATCTTAGAGAGAATTTTGATACGAGTCAACATCAATTCAAAAACTTCTTTTGGCAGGTCAAGAACATCGTGGAGGACACCATCAATTCTGAACCGAACCAAAATATTTTTCTCACCAGGCTCAACATGGATATCAGAAACTCTATTTTGATAGCCATATTGGAGAAGCTGATCCACCATCTCTACTGTGGCGTCATCTCTGTCTTCTCTTGTTAAAGAAGAATCTTTTAGTCTTTCAAGCATGTCTGCAAAAACATCTGTCATGCCTTTACTATAATCTGTCAAAGCATTGTGAAAATCAGGCTCTGTTATGTAATAAGGCAATACAGACTGACCAAAACGTTTTTGTAGCATGTGAAGCACTTCTGAATTGTCCGGGTTGGTCATGCCTACTTTTACTCCTTTGTCTGTTTGTTTGAAAGCAATCACTCCCGCAGACTTAGCCATCACCTCCGGAATCATATGGAGGACTTTTTCATCTATTTTTTCTTTTTTTAGATTTACAAAAGGTACTTCAAGATGCTCGGCTATCAGTTGTCCAAGCTGTTCATCTTTTATGAGTCCCTGATCCACAATAATCGATTCTATTGACTTTTTTTTCTGTTCAGCCTGTTTTTGGACAACAACAAACTGCTCCTCCGTAATATGACCAGGACCAACCAGGAGTTCTTTCAATTTTTCTGTTGTTATGTTCATAATACGTAGTATATCACAAAATAAACAAAAGCACCTAGATTCAGGTGCTCCGGTGCGGTAATGAAATTGCGAAGAAGGTGTCGCTGGTCGGAGGTTGTAAACCTTCTTTTCGTAATAAACAAAAAATTATTTCAAGACTGATGTAACCTTTTCAATCACCTCTTTCATCGAGTGATCTGATTTTATCAAATAATCTTCAACACCCAGCTCTTTCCCTTTCTTTATATCTGAATCCTGCCCCAAATTTGAAAGAATAATAACCGGAATTTTTGTCAATGTCGGTTCTTTTTTCATTGCCTCAAGCACGTCAAAACCGTTTTTGCCGGGCATAATAATGTCAAGAAGCAAAAGATCGGGTTTGTCTCCCTTTAATTTTTCAAGCGTGATATCGCCATCTACAGCAGTAACCACCTCAAACCCGGCACGAGTGAGCCCGTCTTTGTATGCTGTAGAGATGAAATTGTCATCTTCTGCGAGAAGAATTTTTTTCTTTGTACTCATATGTGCAATTTCTTTTTTATAGCTGTAGTCAGATCTTCTAAACTCCAGTCTGATTTAATAAGATAGTCTGTCACCCCCAGGCTAATAGCTTCAGAGAGTTTGTGAGCATCCGATAAATTAGTAAGAATCATAACCGGGATATCTTTCAGTGTTTTGTCCTCTTGCATTTTTTTGTACATCTCCACACCATCTAAGCGTGGCATGATAATGTCAAGAAGCACTAATGATGGCTTTTTTTGTTTCATTTTTTCTAGCCCCTGAATGCCGTCAATTGCGTGAGTTACCACAAACCCCTGGCGAGTGAGGTGTTCTGTATATGCTTTGGCAATTTGCTGTTCATCTTCTACAAGGAGAATGTATTTGTCCGTTTCCATAATGCTGGTTATCTACTAAATATGAGAGAATATCTTTCCTATGCCGCAAACCCCTTTTCTCCCTTCTTGGACACCATCCCGCCCATGGGTAACTCGACAAAAAAAGTTGTCCCTTCTCCACTCTTTGATTCAAACCAAATTTTTCCACCGGCAGTTTCCATGATCATCTTTGCTAAGTACAATCCCAGCCCAGATCCTTCTGCTTCGGTTTTGACCGCATTATCAGCACGAAAAAACTTCTCAAAAATACGTTCTTGTGCCTCTTTTGGGATACCTATTCCAGAGTCAGCAATGCTTATTCTGATTGCTGGTGTACCCCTCTTAGCAGAACTCGAAACCTGCTCTATATTCACAAGTATACCACATTTTTTCTCTCCTGAATAGCGTATGGCGTTGGTAAGCAGATTGTGTATCACCTGTCGAAACAGTGTATCATCTATAGGAATCAACGGGAATTTTTCTTTTGATGGTTTGAGTATAATTTTACAATTTTTTGAAGCCGCCCATGCCGATACTTCTGTAACAACTGCACGCACAAAATGTATAAGATCTGTTGGGGTTGTCGTGATTTTCAATCGTCCTGTTTCCATCCGTGACACATTTAACAGATCATTTACCAATTTAATCATCCGCTCTGTTGAATCGGACACGCTTTGTGTGTATTCTTTTTGTTTTGTGTTCAAAGGACCTACGTCTCCACTCATCATCATTTCATTGAATAATTTAATTGCCGTGAGAGGCGTACGGAGCTGATGGCTGGCAATAGAGATAAATTCAGTTTTCATTATATCAATTGCTTTTTCCTGCGTCACATCACGAAACACCACCACCACACCAAGCGGCGTATCATCAAGAAGCACTTTTGAGGTAGTCACCACGACCGGAAAGCTCTTGCCGTTTTTATGCGTAAACAGTAGGTCATCAATCCTCGTAGTAGTAGTAGTAGTAAGAAGCTTTTCCACAGGAAAATCTTTTTTGGAAATACGTTTTCCATTTTCATTTTTTGCGTTGATCGCCTTGGTGTAGTGTCCCCCGTGCAGATCCGCGTATGTTTGTCCCAACATTTGCTCTGCCGCACGGTTAACAAGCAGGATCATCCCATCAAGATCAGTAAATATAATTCCTTCACCAATTGATGCCAGCAGGGCTTCGTCTTTTGCCTTTTCTTTTAGAGTGTTATTGCGCTCTTCTTCCAAATCTTCTAGGATGTTGAGGACCGCGGATTTTGACTGTTCCAATTCCTTTGTCTGCTGCTCCGACATGGTGAGAGCATTTTCCAAATCTTGTGTTCGTGCTTGTATTTTTTGCTCAAGAGCCGCGCGCGATTCGCCAAGCTTTTTTGCCATGGTGTTGAAGGATTGTGCCAACCGGCCAATCTCATCGCTTCGTTTTACGGTCATTTTGGATGTCAGATCACCTTGGGCAAATCGCATCGCTTCTTTTTCCAAACGCCGCAATACTGATGTCGAGCGAAATCCAATAAAGAGCGCCACGCCAGAAAGAAAAAGGCCAATCAAACCAAATAAAAACACCGAACGAACCGCATGCTCTCGCAGATGAACCAGCTGGGCCCTGCTTTGAGACACTACTTGGCTGGCAAGTTCCACAGTAGATGCGGATCTCACAAAGATCTCTTCCGCTTTCTGAACGTTCGACACACCAAACTGATTCAGTCCATTCACCCAAGATCCGTGCTCCAAACGAAAGGAGATCTCATCATAATTTATCTGGATCTGCCTCAACGCTTTCGCGCTTGCCGGATCATCAAACACATAAAACGCTTCCAGCAATACATCCCCAACCTCGGCATTTTGCGCCAACACTCTCTTTGGATCCACGGTATTGGGGCTAAAGAGCGCGTTATTGAGGATGGCATCACGCGCAAAGACAGCAAGAATCAGCTCTTGCGCCACGGCATTTCGCTGTTCCACAATGGCGGCATTACGGCTTTGATACAGCACAAAGCTACTGAATCCTAAAACAGCCAAAAATGATAGCAGTCCAATAAGTATAAATTGTGAACGAATGGACATATTGTTTGAACTCAGAATATAGTGTTTGAATGCAGAATGAAAAACAAATTCATCATTCATAATTCTACATTCAACGTTTTATTTATTCTGCATGTATTATATTCTTTTTATTTCTACGTCCGTATGCTCCCAAAAGAAGTACCGCGGCAATCATCCCAAGTCCTGCAGGAACATAGCTGTTCAACAATGTCTGTTTTTTTATCTGTGCGCGCGCCACACGAACCTGCTCGGCAATGCTCGACTGGGTGTAGCGGTTGTTAAATTTGTTCCACGGGTGAATACGCTGCCCGGTCGCAAGATCATAGTAGTAGGCGATTGTATCATCCTCGTATTTAATCATGCGTCCGGTGGTGGGCTCAATCCAGACCTGCAGATACGGATCCAGGTTTACACCACGCGTCACCCCGACGCCGGGCAAGTGTGTTAGTTGCTCTGTTTGGTCTATATCCATACCGTCATAGCGCGATTCATAGCGGTAGACAGGCAGACCCAAAATACTCTCTTCATCCACAAACGTGAGATGCGCCGGTGCATCATAGTTGATATGCCAGTAGGTGAACGGCTGATCTTTTTTGAGTCCGTGCGGACCAAATAAATAGCCATCCCTTTCTTTGTCGCCATATCCTACAGTATGCGCGCCTGTGCTGGGATCAATGCCATACAGCCGCTCCACCACAAATATAGGGTCACCGGAAGGTGTTTTGACATCAAAGAGGTTTTGAATCTCAAGTATGCCGTCGCGTTCTCCCGTCACTTTGTAGGAAAACTCTGTGATTGAAATCTGGTCCCCGCCAAACTCGCCTGCCGCGGCATCATAAAAATTATCAACCGAAAAGATCTCTGCCTCGTAAAAGGAAAAATCGCGCGGTATTTTTAGAAAATTTGGCGCGATGCCAAACATCCATACTGGGATGGCCGCGAGGAGCAGCACGGCCGCTACAAGAAGTGGTTTTTTCATATGTATGTACTTAAAACTAAAAAACTTAAAACAGAAAAACAGAAGACAATTTGATTTTTAGTTTTTTTTTATTATCTTTTCTCACTTTAGACAAACGTCGTAACCGAGCGATGTTCTCCAGTAAAATCCTGTGTTTGTCGATCATAAGTATCATATATGTTGGATCACGAAGTATCACTATCATGTCCTGAAAGGGAAGGTCGTCATTCGACTGCGTGAGTTGATCAGACAAGTGTGTAACAACCAAAGCGTTGAGATTCTCGAAGGGCATATCCTAAAAGCACTAGCATGTGAACAGGCATCTTTATGCAGCACTTCCCTTCTGCAACTCATGTATTGTTTCTTTTAACTCTATCATCTTTTTTTCTCTTTCAATCATAAACTTGTTCATTTGTGCAAGCTCACGAACCTTGTCTTTTAGTTTGGTCGTCATATTTTTCAACCTTTCTTCTGTTTCTTTCAGCTCTGTAACATCGTTATGCGCGCCAAGCATACGGATCGGTTTGCCACTCTTATCGCGAATTGCCACCCCCCGGCACCGCACCCATGCCGTTGACCCGTCTTTTTTGGTGTAGCGTACGATTTGGTCGTACGGGTGATTTGGGTCCTCTTTGTGTTGTTCAAAATTCTCCAGACACATTTTCAAATCATCCTTATTGATCATATCCTGCCACTCGTTGGCAAGATGTTTCTTTTCTGCGGGGTCATACCCAAAATTTTCCCAAAACCGAGGACTCATCCATTCGTTTTCCGGCGTTTCGAGATCCCAATACCAAATACCATCCAAAGACCCGGATTGCAAAAAATAAAAGTAAATTTGGTTTAAGTAAGACTTCATCGGGCCATCCCCGCAGCAAGCTGCGGGGTATTGGCAGAAAATCTTATTTCAACCAATGTTAGTTTTCACTTTTTCGATGCAAGCATCGAGGAATAAAACCGCTTAAAGATTTAAAAACAAAAAAATGATCACATATAGTATACCATACTCCCGCCCTTTATTCTACTACTTCAAAGGTATCTTTTTGAGAATCTATTATTTCTACATGCCCAGCAGCAATCCAGCCAGTGGTAGTAGTGCCTATTTTTATTTTGTACCAATTATTGAGCTCACCCATCTCTAACAGTTCAAACTCTCCTCCCCCAGACAATTCCTCTACTATAGAAGAAGCTTCACTTGGGCTTTCTCTCAGAGGAGGTATACTTCCCTCAATTTCAAGAAGACGAACTCTAGTCCCCTCATCAATCAACACACTGCCAGTAGATGAGACAGTACTAGACACAAAATCTTCACTTGGCTCAACCTCAATTTCCTCATCTGTGACGAGAGGTATATTTTCCACCATCTTACCTATAGATTCTTTCTGAGTTTGACTACGCTCTACTCTTTGTTGATCTCTATAAGAGAGAGCCATAATAATAGCTACTATACCGACAGCCAAAATAGCAAAAAGTAAAATTATCTGAATTTTATTGCCCTTTTCTATGGATTGAAATACTTGACTAGAATCACTCTTTGGCTGCTGGCTGCCATGTCCGTCACTCAGATCTTTATTTTCTGCACTTTGCACTACAGCAGATGTTTTCTTGCTATTTTTTCTAGTTTTCTTACTCAAGCCTTTTACTAGAGGGATAGCTGGGTCACTCTTATCCCACCCTGCCTCTACTCCTCGCCAGGCCAAGCCTATCGCTTCTAGATATTGTATATCTACTTCACCTTGGAGAAGAGTAGAGCTACCAATCCTGGCAGATCTACCAACTGACTGATTCAAATACTCCGCCAATCCAAAAATTTTGCTACTCCCCCCTACCAGAATTAATTCTGATATCTCGCCGCCAATCTTTTTTTCAAAAAAATCCACCGCACCAACAATATCTACCACCAATTTGTCTACCACAGGTTGGACCAACTCATGATGTTTGCCATCAGCCAGATTTAGTTGCTTTTTCTGCTCTTCGGCTTCGAGAAAGTCAATTTTATCATTTTCCATTATCAAAGTGGTAAGAGCCTCACCGGCCACATGACTGATCTGTGAATACCTAAGACCGAGGCTATCAAAAAAAGAAATATTGGTCGTCCTAGAACCTATATCAATAATAGCTACTGGACTTTTTATTTTTTTAGAAAAGACGCCTCTGAATAAGGCCAAACTCTCGATGTCAAAAGCCTCAATCTGAAAACCCATACTCTTCAAGAAGGTTTGCCATTCACCTACCACTCTTTTACTAGCTACGACTACCACCACGTCTGTCTTCTTTTTATCGTCAGCACTTTTACTATTTTTATTTTTAGTCTTATGATCTTTCAAGACCTTGTAAGAAAATATGATATCATCTTCTGGAAGAGGAATTACTCTACTTATCATTCTTGGCAAAGCTTCTTGGATTTTTTTCTTAGACAGTTCTTGTAATTGAAAAGCATGGGTATAGACTTGGGATTCAGAAAGACCAAAAATCACCCGCTTGCCAACAATTGGATTTGGCTTAGCCTCAGCAAAAATTTTTTTCAAGATAATTTTCAGTTTATCTTGATCTTTGATTGCACCCCTCTCCACTATACCTGGTTCTAAGACTGCTCGAGCCATAGACAAAATTTTTGCTTTCTTTACAGTTTTTGATAATTCCACCACCTCTATAGTATGGTCAGCAATATCGAGACCAATAGCAGATTGTTTTATTTCGAACATACGACTAAAAAACTAAATCTCACTCCAAGAATTGACAGTGATGACTGAACTAGAATCAATATCTACATCCATTTGGATTACTTTATGATAATTTGTAATTGTGCTTGTCACTGTTATTACTCTATTTATACCGCTACTTTCTACCCCTATTGTACATGATCCATCACCTAGATTCAATGCTCCACCACTATATGAGTCATCCAATCTCAGCCTGCGTAACCCTTCCTCAAGACAGCCATCGGCGAGAGATAGAGTCTCTGCTCCCTGACTAGCATCATAGCCCATATCAAGCTCTCCCAGGCTAAGAAGTGCAGCAGTGAGACCCATAATCAAAGTCCCCACGCCAACAATAACCACAGTCAACAAAGCAGCCACACCATCTCTCTGCATCGATTTTAAATTGCTAAATAAATCTTTCATAGGTAGAGAAAAGTTACTGTCTCAGAGAAACAGAGCTGCTGACAGATTGTGAGTAGCCGAACTCGACGTCATCATCAGGATTATCATAAATAATTGTCATGTTCAGTCCTATATTTTCACGAGTACTAGAAGCCGTCATGTCTACAAATACCAAATTACTAACCTGTACTTCATCAGTGGTGATAGTGGTCGAAGCAGAAGCACCTTCCTTTATCTGGAGCACACCATCATCACTATCAAGACCAATAATAGTGGGGTTAGCTGCTGCAGAAGACATCGCCAAAGACAGGTAACCTGGATCACTTCCAAATACTGAACTAGCATTTACACCAGTCGCAGCTCTCACTCTCTCGCTAATAATACCTCCTGCCACACGCACATTGGCCTGCACTTCTTGAGCGACATAGGCTTTATTCCTAGAATTAGTAATTGATAGCCCAAAACTTACAAAAGTTGCCACCACCCCACCAATGATAGCAACATAAATTATAGTCTCAATAAGGGTAAATCCAGACCTACTATTTTTTATTTTAAAAATATCTTTCATAATCACTTATAATCTACCTTTACTTCTGTCAAAATAGGAGTATCGTCCCCGTCACTACTAAACTCTACTCTATACTGCAACCACTGGTTCCAATTTAAATCAGAAGAAATAAGATTGTTGGTCGGGGCTGTGAAAAAACTACCAGACCCGCTCGACCCATACCAATCCGTCCAAGTCCCTGGTGATCCTGAATCATCTGGAGCACTACGAATCTGAAACTTGATATCTGATCCAGCAGGCAATGTCTCATCCCACTCTATCACTTGCACTGGGGACGCATCCCCCGTGTCAAAGGCTGAAGAAGTCGCAGATCCGCTCAGTTCGTATAGTGAGCTTTGGTCAAAATGCAAAATTGTTCCACTTCGTCCCACGGCCCAGGCGTCGATAGTTGTGACAGCTTCTACGTCATAGATAGTCTGATTCGTAGGTATACCTTCGCTAGACCAACTTGATCCATCCCAACGCCTTGCCTCATTTGTCGTACCTAAACTCCATCCTGTGCTAGCGTCTGCCAGGACAACAGCTTCCCAATCATCACCCACATCACTATGCTCACTCCAACTAGAACCATTATAACGCCATATTTTCCCACTCTCACCAACAGCCCAACCGTCACTGGTACTAACCATGTGGACACCCATTATATCTTCACCTCCCTGATCAGAATCTGAACTCCAACTAGAGCCATCATAATATAAAATTTTACCAGAATCCCCCACTGCCCATCCTGTTCCGCCATCAAACATATAAATATCATTGATATCATCAGAAACAGGTCCTACAAATTCTGTCCAAGCACTGCCATCATACTCGGCCATATTATTACTACTATTACCGCCAGCAAAACCTTTGCTAGCTGAGACCATACTGATGGTATTCCATGCCTCATTGCTTGTGTCTGTGTGGACACTCCAGCTCGAACCATTGTAACGAAGGATCACACCAGATCTGCCGATTGCCCAACCATCTGATGCAGATATCATGTCTATTCCATATAGATCTTCCCCAGTTGGAGAAGCGACACTAGTCCAAGTACTCCCATTATAATGAATGATCACACCATCATTACCCACTGCCCATATATCACTAGCAGAGACCGGATCTACCCCTCGCAAATTCTCTCCTGTCGGAGCATTATAGATAATAGTTATATCATCTAATTGTGGTGTCTGGTTAGGATCAGTTGGTCTAGTAAACGTCAAACGATATTGGATATACCTTGAATCTGAAGACGATATATCTTCCCCAGTCTCGTCTGTCAATTCACTACTCCAATTACTCCACGAGACGTCCGGACTTGCCGTATCGCCACTTCTCGTAGAAACTGTAATCTCTCCTCCTGATGGTAATGTTTCTGTCCAGAACACACTTTCCCAATCATTACTCCCTGATCCCCCATCGATAACGCTCGATACAAAAGTACCAGACGCTTCATAAGCCACTCCATACTCAAAAATCTCACCACTATCTCCAACTACAAATCCTGATGTGGTATCAATCATTCCAATCTCATTCCAATCTTCTGTGCCGGTATCAGTATGAATAGACCAACTTGTGCCATTGTAGTGGAGGACCACTCCATTTTCTCCTGTGGCCCAGATGTCATTGGCAGATATGACGTGGATGCCGTTGAGTGTCTCACTGGTTGGAGTACTTATAGAATCATCCCAACTCGTGCCGTTGTAGTGGGCAATGTCACCACCACGGCCTACAGCCCAAATGTCTGAGGCGCTGACCACACCCAGGTCATACCAGTGTGTAGCTCCTGTATCTACAAAGAGAGACCAACTTGGATTTGTCCCATATTCAAAAATCTCACCACTATCTCCAACTACAAATCCTGATGTGGTATCAATCATTCCAATCTCATTCCAATCTTCTGTGCCGGTATCAGTATGAATAGACCAACTTGTGCCATTGTAGTGGAGGACCACTCCATTTTCTCCTGTGGCCCAGATGTCATTGGCAGATATGACGTGGATGCCGTTGAGTGTCTCACTGGTTGGAGTACTTATAGAATCATCCCAACTCGTGCCGTTGTAGTGGGCAATGTCACCACCACGGCCTACAGCCCAAATGTCTGAGGCGCTTACAATTCCTAGGTCGTACCAATTTGTTCCACCTGTATCTACAGACAAACTCCAACTAGAACCATTATAGTTCCAAATTCTTCCAGTATGACCCACAGCCCAGACATCAGTAGCGGATACAGCTTCGACGGCATAGATATTTTTACTACTAGGTACAGTCTCATTACTCCAACTCGTCCCATTATACTCTGCCACCTCTCCATTGTCAGCCACAGCCCATCCTTGTGAGGCACTGATCATGTCAATATCATTCCAGTCGTAATTATCTACATCTGTATCTTCACTCCAACTGGTTCCGTTGTAATTGTAGATATATCCATTCTCTGTCACTGCCCACACGTCTGATGCGGACACAGCGTCTACAGCATTGAAGTCTCTACTGTTCCCAAAGTCGACAAACTCTGTCCAGTTTGTTCCGTCGTATTGAAAAATTTCTCCGTCGTGGGCAACAGCCCAGGCATCGTCGGATGAGACAACGGCAATGTCGAAAAAATTCTCACTACTATCACCGCTGTTGGTGTGCTCACCCCAGGCCAGGTCGTCACTGTAGTTCCAAATTCTTCCAGTATGACCCACAGCCCAGACATCAGTAGCGGATACAGCTTCGACGGCATAGATATTTTTACTACTAGGTACAGTCTCATTACTCCAACTCGTCCCATTATACTCTGCCACCTCTCCATTGTCAGCCACAGCCCATCCTTGTGAGGCACTGATCATGTCAATATCATTCCAGTCGTAATTATCTACATCTGTATCTTCACTCCAACTGGTTCCGTTGTAATTGTAGATATATCCATTCTCTGTCACTGCCCACACGTCTGATGCGGACACAGCGTCTACAGCATTGAAGTCTCTACTGTTCCCAAAGTCGACAAACTCTGTCCAGTTTGTTCCGTCGTATTGAAAAATTTCTCCGTCGTGGGCAACAGCCCAGGCATCGTCGGATGAGACAACGGCAATGTCGAAAAAATTCTCACTACTATCACCGCTGTTGGTGTGTGCGGCCCACTGAGTACTTTGATCGAGAACAACGTTAGCATTATCACCAGTGCCAGCCCGGGTAGTACTCACAAATGTACCAGCATCAAAATCAACATCATCCGTGTGAGTAACCAAAGTCCCACCAGCATTTTTCCAAGTTCCAGTCGCCGCTTCAGCCAAAACTAGTTGACCACTGGTGGAATGATCTACATTAGCCCCGGCATCATATTGGTCATTATTAGACCAGATAGCCTGACCAATGCCTCCACTCCAGTCTGTCTGAATCCATTTGTTAGAATCCCAATTAGTTAGATAAGTAAATAATTCTACCGTATTGGTCACTCCACTTCTCGGCGACCAGCTGACCTCTACCGTAGCCAACTTAGACTGGACGTCTGTATAACTTCCAGGGCAATCTACGATCTCATCAGAACCATTTCGACACACATCCGAAAAATAAATAGTACGAGTATATTTACCAATTGTCTCTGTAGTACCCTCACCATCAAATACCCACTGATTATTATTTCTAGATACCGAACTAGTAGTATAGATATTTGTATTCCAAGCATTATCACGAATTGAACGCACAGCCTCGATCCCTTCCTGAGCCAGAGCCTGCGCTTCAGTATGCTCACCACCCTGAGAAAGCGCACCAATGTTCCCCACAGCCAAAGATGTTATAGTAGCTGCAATCAAAGAAAAAATAGCAAGAGCCAATATTATCTCCAGCATGCTTTGCCCCTTCTTTTCCAAAAAATAATTCATAATAAACTACTCCGGCAACTAGCTGTCGAAGTCAAAATTATTATCTTCTCAAGAGCTAATATAGCTAAATGTCAGATCAATCAATTCTCATCAACCTTTCCAATGGCATTAATTTCAACCGTACGATTGCCGCTAGACTGATGAGCGAGAGTAACTGTGCCAGTGTTATTTGGCAGTCCTCTACCTTCTGAGAAATTTACATCATTGCCAGACAATGTAGTAGTCAGGGAGAGAGGTTCGTCAAGTACTGTGGGCTGATCATAATTGCTATCCCTGGTACCATAAGAAGTTCCTTGATACAAAACCACCCTATCCTGTGATCCAGAATTAATTTCAAAATAGACCCCATGAGCCGAACCATTGTACCGCACGATGCTTAGTTGTCTGGCTATCCTTAATTTTTGAGCAATCAAAGCAGAATTATCATTCAATTGTGACGATACTTGAAAATTACTATAAATTGGCAAGGCAGCTACAGCCAGAACAACTGTAATAGAAAGGACTATCAATAATTCCACTATTGTAAAGCCTCCTCTTTTTTGTAACATTTCTAGCTCCCCTTTATTCATAATAATATCCAATTTCCAAAACCAGATCATTATCTATCTACGCACATTACCTGTAATATTGTAGATAGGAGTAATAATCGATAGCGCCAAAAAGCCAACTACAAGACCAATAAACAAAAGTAACACCGGCTCGATGGCAGTAGACAAAGCTTTGGTAGAATTGTCTACTTCAAGCTCATAGAAATGAGCTAGATACAATAAAGTCTCATCGACTCTCCCTGACTCTTCACCAACACGAACCATCCTCACAGGCATGATCGGAAACAATCTGCTGTACCTTTCCATATTGCTGGACAAAGTAGTACCTTTGCCCACACTATTGGCAATGGATTTTGTAGCTCCTTGGAAATAATGATTGTCAACTGTATTACCAGTAATGGCCACAGCCTCATCTACATTGAGACCACTCTTGAGAAGAGTGCCTAGAGTCCTAGAGAAGCGAGCAAGATTGGCACTTCTGGTTATATTTTTTACAATCGGAAAATGTAAGAGGAACCAATGGGTAATCGGATTCATAAATCTCTGTTTTAGCAACCATACCAAAAAAATAACCCCACCAATTATACCCAAAAACAACTCTGTACCATGACTCTCAACAAAAGCAGAAAAGCTTATCAAAGCTCTGGTGGTGAACGGCAATTCCATTTTCAAACCGGTAAAAAGTGGAGTAATTTTTGGCAGCACGACAAAAGACAATACCATTCCTAGCACAAAGGAGGCAGTCAAGACCACTACTGGGTACAGCATGGCACCCTTTATCTTTGACACCAATTCCTTTTCCTTAGCCAGCTGCTCAGCCACATGTGACAAGTTTTCTTCCAAAGTGCCAGATGTCTCTCCAGCCCGCACCGCATTAATAAACAAACCAGAAAAGGTCTTGGGGTGTCTGGCCAGAGCGCTAGAAAATGAATTTCCAGATTCCACTGATTTCAAGACTTTTTTCAATACTTTTTTCATTTTCCCCCTATTTGACTCGACACCTATTGTCAGGGCATCTGTGATAGTCAAGCCAGACTTGAGCATAACAGACAAATGCTCAGCAAAAAGTGACCTCGCTGTAAGGGATACTTTACCAAAAGAAATATCTGCTTGCAGAATATTTTTTTTCGGTTTGGTTGAAATAAGTTTTCCTCCCATAAATTTTATAAATTCCTTTTAAGTATAACATAAAATAGACCTACCTGCACTTGATAAAATATCTACTACACACAAACAACAAGATACGAAAAATCACAAATTATAATTCACTTATCATGTCGACAAATATTTTAATTAATTTTTAATTACTCCAATTGATAATTATAGGCATAATCATCATAAAGATGCCCTAACAAAAAAGTGGATAACCTCATATACATGATTCGAACAACAATGTATACTTACCCAAGTGCTCATTTATTGTTCAATAGAATTGAAGAACAATCAGCCACAGAAATATTTATCCTGCGTAGCCGTAGGCGAAACGGGGTTTAATTTTTAAATAAAAAAACATATGGAGGAAAAACCAATGGCTGGAGATACTCCAGCTTCAACAGAGGGTAAGAAACGTGGTTTCTTGCTGACAGTTTGGCTCGTCTTTATGCTGTTTGGATACGGCATGGCTAGTATAGGTCTTTTACTAGGAGGAGGAGCTCTGACAGCCATGTTAGAGACATTCATGCCAGACATTGCCTTTGCTGGCTGGCTCTTCGTCTTGATGGGATTTGTAAATGTCATCGGATTTGTATTGACCATTTTCATCTTCATGTGGAAAAGATGGGCTCTATATACAGTGCTTGGTATTGGTGTAGTATTTGGTTTGGTGATGTTTGGCCTAAGCGGATTCGTTTTCAAGAATCTACTGACTGGCTTACTAGGTCCAGCCATCCTCGCCCTCCTAGCATATCCAAAGTTGAAATTCTTCGAGTAAAACCAATAAATCAACAAAAAAACTCTCCACAGTGGAGAGTTTTTTGTTAAGATAATAAAAATTATTGTAATTATTTAAGAATCTGCGCGGGGGTTTGGGGGTGGCATCGTTGTGAGGACGCAAAAGTTATGTTATAAATTGAACTGTAACGGAGAGATTGTCCACCCCCAAAACTTTTTGTTACTTTTTGGTTACAAAAAGTAAGGTGGGGGTATAGAAATGTTGGAAGTTTGAGAAATAGATTGAAAAGTAAATCACAAAAATAATTATATAAAAAAACTCTCTGGAATTCAGAGAGTTTTTTTATTGCGTATGATAAAGTCTGTAGTCTAATTAACAACTACTCCTTAAACCCAGTACCAGAAGGAATAAGCCGACCAATGATCACATTCTCTTTCAAACCTTCAAGATGATCTACCTTACCAGTGATAGCAGCATTGATCAAAACTTTGGAAGTCTCTTGGAAAGAGGCGGCAGATAAGAAACTCTGAGTAGATAGAGAAATCTTACTAACACCCAAGAAAAGTTCGCGAGCAACAGCTTCTTTCTTCTTGGTCTTCTTGGCATCTTTATTGGCACTCACAAACTGAGCTTTCTCTACTACTTCTCCCGGCAACAAATCAGTACCTCCTGGATCTTCTACATAAACACGAGAAAACATTTGGCGAATAATCAACTCTACATGCTTATCATTTAGACGCTGACCCTGAGAAGCGTAGATGCTTTGTATTTCTGAAAGAACATAGCGTTGCACAGCATCTCTTCCCTTCAACAGATGTAATTCTTTCAAATTGACACTACCTTCTGTCAGCTGGTCTCCTTTTTCCACCTCATCACCATCTTTTACCCACAGCTTATAACCCATTGGGATGATATATTCTTTTGTATGACGTCCTTGATACTTGAGAGTGAGAACCTTGCCGTCAATCCCAATTGTACCAGGGTAGGTCGCTTTGATTTCCTCTCCAGATGTACCTCTCACTAAGATGAGATCTCCTTTTTTGACGCTTTGCCCATCCACCACACTGACATCATCTGTCTTTCTAATCTTAGTTTCTACTTCTTCTATACCCTCAAAATGAACTTTGATAATTTTTTGCCCCTTGCGACCTTCGAAAATTTTACGACCTGTTGGGCTTGTGATCACCTTACCATCTGCATCCTCTATTTCTACTGTACCAGCAACTTCTGAAAGCACAGCTTTGCGCTTTGGCTGTCTAGCCTCAAACAATTCTTCTACACGAGGCAAACCTTGAGTAATATCACCACCACCAGCGACACCACCGAGATGGAAAGTTCTCATAGTAAGCTGAGTACCAGGCTCACCAATAGACTGAGCAGCGATGATACCCACAGCCACACCTTTCTTCACTACTTCACCATTCCCAAGATCTACTCCATAACATTTCTGACAAACACCCTTTGACATTTTACACTGCAAAACACTGCGGACATGCACTTCCTTCACCCCAGCGCTTTCAATCTGACGAGTGGCTTCTCGGTCCACATACTCACCAGCTTTGACAAGTGTCTTGCGACCAGCTTTCACATCTTCGAGAACAAATCTTCCACTTACTCTCTCTGACAATTTTTGTCCAAGTGCTTCTGAATTTTCTGTGTTAAATATTTCACCATTCTCATCTCCACAATCTTCTTCTGCCACCACCACGTCTTGAGCTACGTCTACAAGACGACGAGTGAGGTATCCAGCATTTGCAGTACGAAGAGCAGTATCAGACAGACCCTTACGTGTACCATGACTAGAAATGAAAAATTCCAATACTTCAAACCCTTCTTTAAAGTTTCCCTTTACAGGCAATTCAATGATTCCTCCACTAGGAGAAGCTACAAGACCTTTCATTCCAATCACCTGTCCAAGCTGCCCCCAACTACCACGAGCACCAGAATCAATCATTGCGAACACTGGGCCATCTTTATCTAGCACCTCTTTATTATGAGAAAGAACTTTTTCTTTCACTCCGGTCCAAATTTCTAACACCTTAGAGTGGCGCTCCGAATCAGTAAGCAAACCATCATTATATTGATCTTGGACAGTCAAAACTTTTTCATCACCATCTTGGAGCATCTTAGATTTCTCTTCAATATTACCAAAGTCATCCATACCCAATGAATAACCTGATTTGGTGACATACTCGAAGCCCAAGTTCTTGATGTCATCCACTTTTTTGGCAGTGAATTCCTGACCATACAACTCTAGGATCATGGAGATGATCCTACTCAAATGTTTTTTTGTGACTGGTTCATTATAGTAAGGAAGTTTTTCTGGCAAGATGTCATTGAAAATCATACGTCCCACAGAAGTTTCGATGATTGGACCTTCCCCTTCTTCAAATTTATCTAAATTTGAAAAACGAATCTTTACCCTGTCTTGCAAGTCAATTATTTTTGTCTTATAGGCATAGATTGCCTCTGTAGGAGTAGAAAAATACTTTGTGACTTCACCATTATCATCACTTCTATAACGAGTCAGATAGTATGCACCAAGAGCAATATCCTGTTGCGGAGTGACGATTGGTTGACCAGTGGCTGGTTTCAACAAATTCTTTTCAGCAGCCATGATGTTCTCTGCTTCCCATTTTGCTTCCTCAGTCAAAGGTAGATGGACAGCCATCTGGTCACCATCAAAGTCAGCATTGAAAGCTGGACATACCAAAGGATGAAGCTGGATAGCTTTACCTTCTACCAAACGAGGTCGGAAAGCTTGGATACCAAGACGATGCAAAGTAGGAGCACGATTGAGAAGGACACGAGTCTTTTCGGTGAGCTCTTCCAAAATATCCCATACTTCTGGAGCATTCGATTCGATGAAACGAGAAGCACTACGCACATTATGAGCTAGTTCTTGTTTGATGATTTCTGACATTACAAATGGTTTCAAGAGTTCTAGCGCCATTCGTTTTGGAATACCACACTCATGCATCTCAAGATGAGGTCCAACTACGATAACCGAACGACCAGAATAGTCGACACGTTTCCCTAGCAAGTTTTGACGGAAACGACCTTGTTTACCTTTGAGGATGTCGGCCAAAGAACGAAGTTTTCTTTTTTGACCGGTAGAAGCTGTGACAGTTTTTGATGATCTGGCGTTATTGTCAATGAGAGCGTCTACAGCTTCCTGAAGCATGCGTCTTTCATTGCGACAAATCACTTCTGGAGCGTTCAGTTTCAAAAGTCTTTTCAGACGATTATTTCTATTGATGACACGGCGGTATAGATCGTTCAGATCACTAGTCGCAAATCTACCACCATCAAGAGCAACCATCGGACGCAAGTCTGGTGGCACTACCGGGATGCTGGTAAGAATCATCCACTCTGGTTTGATATTATTTTTGTGAAGATTTTTTAGAAGTTTGGTACGTCTCATCAATCTCTCGATCTTGGCACCTTTACTTACTTTGATCTCTTCTTCTAGTCTCTGAATAGTCTCAGCAATGTCCAATCTTTCCAACAAGTTCCTGACAGCTCTGGCACCAATCTCTGCTTCAAACAAATGTCCATAACGCAAAGACAATTCCTGATATTTATGTTCAGAGATTATTGCCAACATGCTGATCTGCTTCAATTCGTCTTGAGCTTCTGTGAAGTCCTCATCAAGAGCGTTGAGCTTTTCTTCCTTTTCTTTGCCATCATTGGCAAATTGTTTTTCAATTTGTTTATATTTTTGCTTATATTCTTGCTTTAGCTGATCGCTAGTTATTTTTTTTTGCTCTTCGTCCACTTTAGTGATAATAAAAGAAGCAAAATAAATTACCTTTTCCAAATTTTGGATAGAAAGATCAAGCACCAGACCAACTTTCGAAGGAATAGAACGGAGAAACCAAATATGTGATACAGGACTAGCAAGCTCAATATGTCCCATACGCTCACGCCGAACTAGTGAATGAGTAACTTCCACACCACACTTGTCACAAGAAATTCCTTTGTAGCGGATTTTTTTGTACTTTCCACAATAACATTCCCAATCCTTGGTTGGGCCAAAAATTTCTTCGGCAAAAAGCCCTCCTTTTTCTGGTTTTTGAGTACGATAGTTGATAGTCTCTGGCTTGCTTACTTCACCGTATGACCATTCTTTTATAGTTTCTGGAGAAGCGACACTGAGAGATAGAGCGTCAAAATCCATTGAATGTAGATTATCACGAGTCATAAATATAGAAAATTAAATATAATTGATAAGTGTTAATTATTTGCTCTCAGTAGCCCCTTCGATCACCTTCTCTTCTTTATTTTCAGAAAACACAACCTCATCTGCTGGGATATATTTTCCATCTATATCTTTGAGAAGTTTCACATCTAGAGCCAATCCTTTCAATTCTCTAACCAAAACATTGAATGATTCTGGCAAATTAACTCTTGTAATTTTATTTCCTTTTATGATTGCCTCATACGCTTTTGATCTACCTGGCACATCATCGGACTTGATTGTCAAAATTTCTTGCAAAGTGTGAGCAGCTCCGTAAGCCTCTAGAGCCCAGACTTCCATCTCTCCAAAACGCTGACCACCAAACTGAGCTTTACCACCAAGCGGTTGCTGAGTGATAAGACTATAAGGACCAATCGAACGTTGATGAAGCTTGTCTTCGATCATGTGGTTTAGCTTCAACATGTAGTTATATCCAACGGTAGTCTTGTGATGAAATGCTTCACCAGTACGTCCATCATAGAGCTGCATTTGTCCATCTACCGGGAAACCAGCTTTCTCGAGCTCACCCTTGATTTGCTCTTCAGTAATTCCATTCAATACAGGAGTAGCCGCTCTATAACCTAAGGAGTTAGCAGCCAGACCAAGATGAGTCTCTAAGAGCTGACCCAAGTTCATACGAGAGACAACACCAAGAGGAGATAGAATGATATCAACAGGAGTACCATCCTCGAGGAATGGCATGTCACTGACTGGTACTACTCTTGAGATGACACCTTTATTTCCATGTCGTCCAGCCATCTTGTCACCAACTTGAATTTTACGCATATCGGCCACTGTGACTTGAACTTGCTTTATCACACCAGGTCGAAGCCTATCACCCTCTTCAGAAGAGAATGCTTTGACGTCAATTACTTTACCGTGCTCACCATGTTCTAGATACAATGAAGAATCTCGGACATCTCTAGCTTTCTCACCAAAAATTGCTCGAAGTAGTCTTTCTTCAGGAGTAAGCTCTGTCTCACCTTTCGGAGTAATCTTACCTACCAAGATGTCACCTGACTGCACCTCTGCTCCGACTCTGACCACACCTTCTATATCAAGATTTTTCAATTTTTCTTCACTTACATTTGGAATATCTCCGGTCACCACTTCTGCACCCAGTTTTGTCTCACGGACGTCAGTTGCATAATCCTCGATATGCACAGAAGTATAGCGATCCTGCTGCACCAAGCGCTCTGAAATAATAATCGCATCTTCGTAGTTGAATCCGTCCCAAACCATGTAAGCTACTAGTACATTTTGACCTAGAGCCAGCTCCCCTTTGTCAGTACTTGGTCCATCACACAAGGCTTCACCTTTCTTTACTTCCTGACCAAGCTCCACTATTGGACGTTGATTGATACAACTAGAAGCATTAGAACGAATGAATTTATTCATTTCAAATTTATGTTTCTTTCCCTTTTTGTCGGTAAGTTCGATATTGTTACCATCTACTGACGTCACTTTTCCGTCTTCGGGAGCAATGGCTATATGTCCACTATTGATAGCCGCAAGACTTTCAATACCAGTACCCACAAGAGGAGCATCTGGCTTGATACAAGGTACAGCTTGACGTTGCATGTTTGTTCCCATGAGGGCACGAGTGGCGTCGTCATGCTCTAAGAAAGGAATCAAGCTGGTAGCGACACTTAAAATCTGATTGGAGGCCACATCGATATAATCAACTTTTTCTGTCGGAATAGTACTCGGCTCACCATTGACACGAGCTGGAACACGTCCTTCTACAAGAAATCCTTCACTATCCATAGCTGTAGTAGCACTAGCAGTAACTACTCTTTCTTCTTCAAAAGAATTGATATAGACAATCTCATTTGTCATTCTCGGCTTTACTGCTACTGCTTCCAAATCTTTTTTATTTGCTAATTTTTTGGCAATTTCTTTGGTAATTTTCTCACCTGACTTTACAACTCCTTTCACATCATCTTTAGCAATCTCTCCTTCAGTGAATCTGGATTGATTTGGCACCTCATGGATGACCTTACGATAAGGAGTTTCTACAAAACCAAAACTATTGATCCGAGCATAGGTAGAAAGATGACCAACCAGACCGATGTTTGGTCCTTCTGGGGTAGCAATAGGACAGATCCTACCATAGTGAGTAGTATGAACATCACGCACCTCAAACCCCGCACGGTCACGAGAAAGACCACCAGGACCAAGAGCGCTGACACGACGTTTGTGCTCCAATTCGGCAAGAGGATTGATCTGATCCATGAACTGAGAAAGTTGTGAACTCATAAAAAATTCTCGCACAGCACCGACGACTGGTCTGGCATTGATAAGTTTGTTTGGCATCAAGCTGTCTAGCTCGTAAGTACTCATCCGATCACGAATGATACGTTCCATTCTAGCTAAACCAACACGAAATCTGTTTTGGACCAGCTCACCTACTGCGCGAATACGACGGTTACCCAAGTGATCGATATCATCTGGATCGTCTTGGGTGACATTAAGACGAATGATTTCTTTCAAAACATATAGAACTTTTTCTAGAGAAAGAACACGAGCATCTTTGGAATCATAGTCTTTTTCTTTAAGTCCTAAATCAAATTTTGTATTAAGTTTGTATACACCGACACGACCAAAATCATAGCGATCAAAGTTGAAAAACATGGCATGGATAAGACTCTTGGCGTTATCAGCTGTGGCAAGGTCACCTGGCCGGATACGTTTATATACTTCGATAAGTCCTTCATCTTCATTGGCTGCAGCGTCTTTTTTTAGAGTAGATTCTATATAATCAATATTAGGATGATTATTTACTGTTTCAAACTCTTTTATTATGTCTGCCTCTTCTCCCATACCAAAAGCACGCAAGAGTGAAGTGGCAGCTACTTTTCTCTTTCTATCCACCTTGACCCAAATGACATTGTTCTGGTCAGTTTCTATCTCAATCCACGCACCACGATTTGGGATGATCTTGGCTCCATAATAACGACGCCCACGCACAACATTGGCTGTAAAAAAGGCACCAGCACTTCTAATGAGCTGAGAGACAACGACACGTTCGATTCCATTAACCATGAATGTACCTCGTTCAGTCATTACAGGAACATCACCTAGATAAATTTCTTGCTTATCTTCTTTGCTAGTACGTTTATTTACCAACCGTACTTGGACACGAAGGGCAGCCTCAAAAGTAATATTTTTTTCACGACAAGCCTTCTCGTCAAACTTTGGCTCGTCAATAGTGTAGTCTTCAAAATATAACTCCAGATCACGTCCGGTGAAATCTGTAATTGGAGAAATTTCATCAAACAGCTCCTTCATACCTTCTCTGAAAAACCAATCGTAAGATGATTTTTGGGTTTCAATTAGGTCAGGAGCTGCAATAGCATTACGAATTGGGGTAAAAAACTTGCGTTCTTTTTCAGTATTTTGCTGGCGCTTGAATTTTAACATAGACGTGTAGATTAATTAGTGGAAATTTTATTTATTAATTAATTTTTAAAAAATATTTAGTGTAACAAAAAATGACGGGATTAGCCGCTTTTTCATAAGACTACATTATAATGTCTGCCTGGATGTGCATGGAGAATTACCAAAGCACACGCTACGAAATTTGAAAATACACCCGCGTAGGCGGGATCAGATTCAGACATGTTGAGAGAGGAGAGTCTCGCTACGTGCACGATTTTACCCATTTTGAGCCATTTTTTAGATTGAAAACCCGATTTAAGGGAAGTGGCCTAAAAATAGAATAATAAACGTGTTTAGTAAACAGAATAAGGAGGATCATGAACAGAATTTTCTGATCTCAAGCCCGTCTTATTCGTTTTAGCTGTATAGAGCGAAATAACTATACTATATATAATTAATCTCGTCAAGTTAGAGCACGGGGATAAGTTATTGTCAAATAATCGATAATTTTGGCTTATTTTAGGTAAAAATATAATATTTGTTTATAATATTAATCAACTTATCCAGAGATTTATCCACAATTGTCTTATTTTAGGTAAAAAATACAAAAATAAAACAAAAAATATTTTATCTATGAGCAAATCCAATAATATGCTACAATGTCAATATCTCAAACATCTAAAAAAATAGGTCAACATGTCCCGCAAACGTCGTTATAAACAAGAGTCAAATTTTGATCCCACTTTGTCCAAAGGGGTGATAGGTATTCTGGTAGTAATTTTATCAATCATCATTGTCTTGAGTTTCTTTGATATGGCTGGGATGGTCGGTAAGATCATTGATGAGTATATTTTGAGTTTCTTTTTTGGATCCATGCGCTATGCCACACCTGCCATACTGCTTATTTTGGTTTGGTTTTTATTCAAAGATGATGAATACAACTACCGCCCTACTCACGGCATAGGGGCTTTATTATTTTTTTTGACCCTATCTAGTCTATTTCATATTGGATTTAAACCAAGTGAAATGTGGCACCAAGCCCTAGAAGGTGTTGGCGGTGGAGTATTTGGCATGCTGGCTTGGCCATTGAAAACTTATCTGGGGGCAATAGCTAGTATCATACTACTTATCGGGCTTTCGCTAGTTTCGGTCTTGCTACTATTTAACACGGCAATCCTTAATCTATTCGTCCATAAAAAAATTCTTTCTACTCTTGGCGTATTTGGAAATTTCTTAAAAAAAATATTTTTCAAGCCTGGAGAAGAATATGATGAATACGAAGAGGAAGAGAGTGAAGATGATTATGAGGAAGAGGAAGAGACAGAAGAAAGGCGTTTTTCTTCAAAACAAATTGGAGGTGAAGAAGAAGAGTATGAAGATGAGGAGGAGAGTGAAGATGATTATGAGGAAGAGGAAGAGGAAGAGGAAGACCATGAGAAGAAAAAAATGGGCAAAACTAATTCCAAAAATTCTTCTCATAAAATAGAAAAACCTGACTGGCTGCAAAACGCTGTGATAAAACCAATCCCAAAACTATCACTACTCAATACAAAAAAAAGCAAGCCAACCAGTGGGGATATAAAATCAAATAGGCAAATTATTGAAGACACACTAAGAGAGTTTGGGATTGAGGTTACTATGGGAGAAGCCAGAGTAGGACCAACAGTCACTCAATTCTCATTCAAACCGGCCAAAGGTGTAAAACTATCTAGAATTACCAGTCTTTCAAACGACTTAGCTCTGGCTCTAGCAGCACATCCCATAAGAATTGAAGCGCCAATACCTGGAAAATCTTTGGTAGGAATTGAAGTACCAAATGAAAAGACAGCAATGGTAACTATCAAAGAGCTGCTCCAAAGCAAAGAATTTTCTGCACGAAAACACGACATGATGGTAGCACTTGGAAAAGACGTAGGAGGTAAAATTTGGTTTGCAGACTTGCCGAAGATGCCCCACATGTTGATCGCCGGAGCTACTGGATCTGGTAAGACAGTCTGTGTCAACACTATCTTGACCAGCCTGTTATTCCAGAACACTGCTGAGACCCTACGTTTCATCATGGTCGACCCAAAACGGGTAGAGCTCACTCTCTACAACGGCATCCCCCATCTCCTTACCCCAGTCATTACCAACACCAAACAAACTGTAAATGCCTTAAAATGGACGATTGGAGAGATGGACAGAAGATTTGAATTACTGGCCCAAGCAGGTAATCGTGATATCAATACCTACAACAAAGCCAATCCAAACCAAAAACTTCCTCACATTGCTTTTGTCATTGATGAGTTGGCAGATCTTATGGCTACAGCAGGGAATGAGGTGGAAGCCGGTATCATCCGCCTTGCTCAGATGGCTCGCGCAGTTGGCATTCATTTGATACTGGCCACTCAGCGCCCTAGTGTGGATGTTATCACCGGCCTTATGAAGGCCAATATCCCAGGTCGTATTGCTTTCTCAGTGGCATCTCTCATAGATTCTAGAACAATTTTAGATGCCCCAGGAGCTGAAAAATTGATTGGGAGAGGAGATATGCTCTTCTCTACTGCTGCTCTTAGCAAACCTGTCCGGATCCAGGGTGCTTTCATTACAGAAGAAGAGATGAAGAAGATAGTGAAGTATCTCAAAGGTGGTAGAAAGCCAATCTATGATGACTCTATTGTCGAAAAACAAAAAGGAGGAACCATGAACATGTTTGGCGGCCCTAGTGATGATCAAGATTCATTGTTCTTAGATGCCAAAGAAGCTGTAGTGTCGGCTGGTAAAGCTAGTGCTTCATTCTTACAAAGAAGATTACGAGTAGGTTATGCTAGGGCTGCCAGAATCCTTGATGAGCTCGAAGAGGCTGGTGTGATTGGGCCAGCCAACGGAGCCAAACCAAGAGAGATACTAGTTAATGAAGTAGAAATAGATACTGGCATGGATATGGGTGGGGAATTGAATGTTTATGATAACTCTGAGGAGGAAGAAGAACCGCTAGATGAAGAAGAAGAAGAGGGCGAAATGGAAGATGAAGAGGAAGATGAAGATTACGATGAAGAAGAGGATGAGGATGAGGACAACGAAGAGGAGGAGGGATATGATGATGATGATGAAGATGATGATGATGAAGATGATGATGATGAAGAAGAAGAAGAGGAGGAGGATGAAGAATATGATGATGAAGAAGAGGATGAAAATGATGACGAGGAGGATTATGAAGATGAAGAAGAAGATTACGACGAAGAGGATGAAGACGAAAAAAAATAAAGGCTTACTCTGCTTATTGCTTACGGAGTTTACCCGGCGTATCTCGACCTGGTCGAGAGGAGACGGGCTTAATCTGCTTCAAAAATGCCTACCTTCAAAAAAAAGACAATTACTCCGTCCAAGCGGATATGTATCCGACTAAAAGAAGTCAGGCAGTCTTGTGATCTCTCTATCAACGAACTGTATCAAAGGACAAAAATTGACAAAGAATTCCTCAAGGCTCTAGAAGAGTGTCGCTTTGAAGATCTTCCAAACGGACTTATCTATCAAAAAAACTTTATAAAACTTTACCTCAAAGCCTGTGGAGTAAATCCAAAACCATACTTACAGCAATTCATGATCGAAGAAAAAAAAACACAAGAAGCAAAACAGCATCCTCACACTCCCTATACAAAATCAAGGTTCCACAACATCCCCTCAGTAATAAAATATTTTATATCAGTGACTGTCGTCATTGGTATACTAGCTTATCTTGGATTGCAAATAAACAATATTTTACAACCACCCAACCTAGTCATTTATTCTCCAGCCAACGGCTACATCACAACAGAAAAAACTCTTTTAGTGAAAGGCGCAGCAGAAAAAGAAACACTGATTACAATCAATGGTATAGAAATTATGAATGATGGTAACGAATTTTTCGAAACAGAGATCGACCTAATTTCTGGCACCAACACCATCATCATTTCTGTCGAGAAAAAACATGGTAAAACCACTACTGAAACTAGATATGTGACACTCAGAGAAACAGATAGTTTATCCAGACTCTAGATCTACAAAACAGATTTGACACCCCACCACAAACCAAGTATCCTACAAGACGAAGGAATAAATATACCTTCGTTTTTTGACTAAAATGTAAGTTATTTTCTAAGTACTTTGGGTGAAAAAATTGTAGTTTCTCGTCATTGCGAGGAATCCCGACGCAGTACGGGATGACGAAGCAATCTACACGTCCAAAGTATGGATTGCCACGTCGCTCCTCGCAATGACGAGGTCAGAGTGTTTCGTAATTCAAGGTGAGTAAATATACAAAATATATAACGAGTAGTGTGAATTAAAATTGATATTTTCCTTATTTTAGCAAAATATGAATTTTCCGCATATCTATTTTCTAAAAATATTTAGCTAAATTAAGCCAAACGAGTCTAATTCACACTACTCGTTATATAATATAATTAAAAACACCGGAGCCTGTCCCGACTAAATAACATAAATATGGTCAAAAAAACCACAGACGAACAAAGCGGAAAAAATCAAGCAGCCCAAACTGCCATCGATCAAATCAAGCAAAAGTATGGCGACGGAGCAATAATGAAATTTGGAGAAGCTCGCGCTATGGAAGTAGAGACAGTGTCTACTGGATCGATCTCACTTGATATTGCTCTTGGTGTCAAAGGTGTACCAAGAGGAAGAATAGTGGAGATCTATGGTCCAGAATCTAGTGGTAAAACTACCCTGGCCCAACATATCATCTCTGAGGTTCAAAAAATTGGTGGTCTGGCAGCTTTCATTGATGCCGAGCATGCTCTAGATCCAGACTATGCCAAGAAGATTGGCGTCAATGTCAAAGAACTGCTTATCTCCCAGCCAGATACCGGTGAACAAGCTCTTGAGATATTGGAAACCCTAGTCCGATCAAATGCTGTTGACGTGGTAGTGGTAGACTCTGTCGCTGCTCTTGTACCCAAGGCAGAGATCGAAGGTGAGATGGGAGATCGCCACATGGGTCTCCAAGCAAGATTGATGAGCCAAGCACTCCGGAAGCTTACTGGTATAGTAAGCAAGAGTAAGACAATTGTGATCTTCATCAATCAAACTCGTATGAAGATCGGTGTCTTCTTTGGCAATCCTGAGACTACCACTGGAGGAAATGCTCTGAAATTCTATAGTTCAGTAAGGATCGAAGTAAGAAGAAGTGCTCAAATTAAACAAGGAGACAAAGTAATTGGAAACAGAGTGAAGGCAAAAGTGGTAAAAAATAAAGTGGCTGCTCCGTTCCGAACAACAATATTTGACATCATGTATAACGAAGGAATTTCTGTCTCCGGAGACTTGATCGACACTGGTATAGAACACAAGGTAGTCAATAAATCTGGCAATACCTATAGTTTCGGTGAGGAGAAGCTCGGTGTGGGACGAGAAAAAGCCAAGCTATACCTTCGTGAAAATCCCAAACTAATGAAACAAATCAAGAAAAAAATCTGGGAAATGGTAGAGAGAGGTGGAGCGCCTGAGGAAGAAGAGGGAAAGAAGGGTGAGAAAGAAAAAGTGGAGAAGTAATATGCAACTTCTTCCTGAAAGATTCCAACATAGTCGGGAAATTCAAAGGGTTTAGTTAGATTAAGGAAAGTAGAAAAGAAACAAAACAACCTCGATTGAGTCGGGGTTGTTTTTTTATCTCTCCAATAGCTTATAGCCTACTAATATAGCATCAAACAAAAATTCTTCGAGAGGTCCATATTCTCCTTTTAGCTGTGCTTTTTGCAACACACTATAGTATTTACGTTTTCTTTTCTGAGAAATGATAGCAGGGGGATAACTTTGCTCCAATAACATTGCTATCATCAACAATCTCCCAACTCTACCATTCCCGTCGCTAAAAGGATGAATCTGTTCAAAACGACTATGGGTTTCAGCAATTCTGGCAAGATTTCCTTTCTTTTTTTTCACCGCATTCATGAGTGACTTCATCAATGCTGGTATCTTTGCATAATTGGCTGTCACAACTTGTGAACCCACAATTCTCACTCCGTGGTTACGGTACATACCAGCGTCATCCAATATACCACTCATCAATATCTCATGCATTTTCAAAATAAATTTTTCATCCAAAGTATTTCTCTCATCTACATATCTAAACAAATATCTCAATGCTGTCTGATGATTTTTCGCCTCAAGATGTTCTGTGAGAGTCTTGTTAGAAAAAGATATGTTATCAAATAACACGGCGGCAGTTTCTACCTCAGACAAAGTGCTTCCTTCTATGCGATTTGAGTTGTATGTAATAGCCAAAACAAAACTTTCCAGCAAATCTTTATTTATTAAAATTTTTTTTAATGATTTTTTTTCTTTCCTTTTCTTTGCTTGCAAAATAAAAAACTTAGCCTCCTTGAGATCCTCTGAAGGATGCTTTTGGCCAGTCAACTTACCATATAGTACATTTATCTTGTCTTGTTTGCTTTTCCTGGGGACAGCTTTGCTATTTACCCAACGATTATATGCTGCAAAACTGACTCCAATTTCTTGGGCTAACTCATTCTGTGTTAAACCTGAAAGTTGCTGGATTAATTGTAGTTTCTCTGCGATTTTCATACATAAAAATAATAACAAACTATATATAGTTTGTCAAATTTTGTATTTGTATGTAGTTTTAAGATATTATGCTACAATGATTTATTTTTTATCCCAAACTAATGAAACAAATCAAGAAAAAAATCTGGGAAGTGGTCGAGAGAGGTGGGGCACCTGAGGAAGAAAAAGGGAAGAAGGGTGAGAAAGAGAAGGTGGAGAAATGATTTTCTTGGAATATAAAACACAAAAAAAATACTCTCAACTAAATTGAGAGTATTTTTTTTTAAGTTTTTTCCCTGTAATTAATTACAAATGCATCCATTTGAGACCAATATTTTTCAATGTCTTGTCTGTTTCTACCAATAATGGTAGCACCAAACGTACCTGCAGATTTTAATGAACTCAACATATGGATAAAGACACCTTGTTTCGTGTTGTGATCAAAATCAAGACCACTCTGGCAAAATGCCTTTAAAAATTTCTTGAGGTCCACATCTCCCAAACGACTTTCTTTTGTAAAATCTTCTGTACCTCTATACACCACATCTCCCTTGTCACAAACGAGCATCCCACGTTCTGGATGGAACACAGAATTAGTAAGATACTTTGCCCACATGTACGTATGATTTGTTCCCCCCTTTCTGGCATTAATTTCTATTGCATATATATTCCACTTACCCTCTCTATACACAGCGAGCAGATCAAATGCCACTACTCCAATGGCTCCCATATTACATATTGTCCTTGCAATCTTCATACCAACTTTGACAATCTCGCGACGGTACTCTCCACGAGCAGGAAAGTGAACACCAGTATATACTGTGCCATCAAGCACTTGATCATGTGTAGCCAAATACTCTATATGCCCATGAGGATATATTTCAAACTGAACACTGGGAGAATGTACTATGTCTCCTCCAATAAATTCTTCCAGCACTGCACTGCTTTGCTCAATATATTTCATCACAGAATCAAACGTTTCACGGTTGTCTCTTGCAAGAGCATCCACAAATTGATCATATGGTAAAAGAGCGTGAAAAGCATCAATAAAAACAAATCCGCTGCCAGCTGCACCATCATCTATTTTTAACACAAGTGTATCTATGTCTCGTGCTCTGACCAATTGCTTCGTATGCATATATATATCACGTAAGGATCTAATATTGCTTGCACCTCTTGCATGAGGAACTCCGCTCATAGCAAACACACTTCGCGCACCCGACTTTGTATTGACATATATTGCTTCTTCGGGCAAACCATAGTGAGCAAGCCCTAGTCTTTTGGCTAATTCTATTTCGTCTTTGGTGACAGTAAAAAATTCAACAAAAGTATTCTGAGGGTTGTCAATATATTTTTTTATTCGTCTGATCTGATTCGGATCGTCCAAAATACTTTTTGTAAGAGAATTGTATTGGTATGTAGGAACTGTGAGAATACGCAGTCTATTCATTACATCAACTTTTGCGCGCCCGATAGCTCTACGCATGTGGTCCAAAAAATATCTCACAGCCAATGTCTCAATACCCTCAGACAAAACAACAAGTAATCTTGTCTTTGGTTCTTTTAAAAAACGCAAAAAATACAAATACCTCTCTTCAAAAGAATACATTTCACGATGATCTGCCAGCACATAGGGAGAAAAAGAAATACTCGGAATAAGAACAATGGTTCTTTCTTCAGAGTAAGATGACTGGACAATTGCAGGGTTATTTTTTATTTGCTTCATAGAAAAATTGATTTCGTCGTCCCCCGCTCCACCAAACCTTGCGGCTGGTGGAGCGGGATGGAATTAGAGGTTATCCCTCCACCTCCTTGCGATACGCTGCGTCGGCCTTCTGGAGATCACCTCGCTGATCGAGAGGGATGTAGAACTCGGCCAGCTCGGCCGTGTACTCCGGGTACGTCTCATACTCCCCGTTCTCCAGACGATCCTGATCGAAGTGAGGGAAGAGATAGCAGTACACGTACCTGGGATGACCACCCTTCTCAGGCTGAACCGTGATCAGCTTGCGCACGAAGAGCTCGGGGACGCGCTCGAGCTTGTCGAGGCGAGCGAGGATCTCCTCGTCGACCTCCCAGATCTCGCCGCGAACTCGATGCCCATGCCCCTGGGCGTCGAGCATCGGGGGCGAGCCATACTGACCCTCGATGACAAGGGGGTAAGGCTCAACGGTCGTGGCGAAGTCGAAGAACTCCGCCCCCTCGAGCTGTGCGAAATTGGGGCCAACCATGGGCGTGCAGCCCTGCGTTGGGATGAACTTGCGCAGCGTCCCGTACACGAACACCTTCATTCTTATCCTCCTTGGCCTTCCGGCCGTCTACCACAACTTGTCAAAAATATATATTTTTGTAAATAAAAAAAACACCTACTTGTGTATATTGCATATTTTATCCTTTACAAAGCAAAAAATATTAGTTATAGTAGTTGTTGTAATTTACAACAATTTTTATATGTCTTTACTTACTACACTTACAGATATAGGTTTTACCAAAAAAGAAGCCAAAATATATCTAGCAGCCCTGGCTTTGGATGAGCCTGGGGCTGCGCAAATTGCCCAAAAATCTGGGATCAAACGCGCGAGTTGCTATCCGCTTCTCAAATCACTTATCAAAAAGGGGTATATTTCTTCATATAGCAGAAGAAAGCTCACTAGGTTCGTCGCTACTTCTCCAAAAAAAATTATCAATACTGCCACAGAACGTGCCGAACAAGCACGAGAAGCACTTCCAGAGTTGAATGCTCTCCTCTTACAACCCAGTTCGAAAAAACCAAAGATTTCATATTACGAAGGGTACGATGGTCTTGTAGCCATTATGGAAGACACACTTGAGATACCAAACAAAGAAATTTTGGCATACGGAAACATGGAACTGGCATGGCAAACACTTGCCGACTACTATCCGACGTATATTAAAAAAAGAACGAGCGAAACATAGTTCCCCGTGCGATTTTTGTTGATAATAAAACTGGACGAAAATTTAGAGACACATCTCAGGACGAAAGAAGAGTCGTACGGTTGGTTTCAGAAGAACAATTTCCAATGACAAATGAGATAAACATCTATGACGACAAGATATTTATTATTTCCCACAAAGATATGATGGGGGTGATTATTTAATTACCACCGACTACGTCGGTGGATTAACGGGATGATACGGACTTCG
>CAYFPJ010000014.1:0-32839 GCA_964344965.1 uncultured Gammaproteobacteria bacterium
TCGTAACAAGGCATCCGTAGCGGAAGCTGTGGATGGATCACCTCCTTTCTGGAGTTACTCTATCGGAAGATAGTGAACTTTAGTCGAGATCAGACTCGCAACTTGTCCGCCGAAGCTTAGGCTAAGGTAGATTTGTCTGCCAGAGCTTTTTAGCGAAGGTGGAGAGTTTGGTCGTCTAGAGTAGACTTAGGTTTTTACCACGTTTATATTGTGAAGTTTAATCCCCCTATACTGGGGGGATTTTTTATTTATAGACACTTGCCAAAAGCATATTTTTAGTGTATAATAGTTGGCGCTTATATGCTGACTATTGACTATTAGCAATTGACTATTGACGTAGTTTTTAGTTTAGTTAATTGTCAAATGTCAATTGTTAGAAGTTATGTAAGGACCCATAGCTCAGTTGGTTAGAGCGCTACATTGACATTGTAGAGGTCAGAAGTTCGAATCTTCTTGGGTCCACTCCGACAATTGACTTTTAACAATTAACAATTAACATCGTTTTTCTACCTAGTTAATTGTAAAATGTTAATAGTCAAAAGTTGTTTACGGGCGCGTAGCTCAGATGGTTAGAGCGCAACACTGATAATGTTGAGGTCCCAGGTTCGATTCCTGGCGCGCCCACAATCTAAGAATATTTTTAATGATTTGTCTAAGGTGGGTTGAGATAGTAATCCCGATTTTATTGTTTAGATCTTTTGTTTACGGCTTTTCCAAGTTTGTGTAACTGTGTATTTTTTTGTATACTCTACACAGATAACAATATTATGCAAGAACAAGAAAAAGATAAAGTAAAAGATGTAGAAGTAGAAAATTATGAAGAAATAATAGATGAAAAAGGCATTTTGGAAAGAATTGCCTTATTTTTTCTTGAGTTGGTGAAAATAGCTATTTTGGCAGGTATTACAATATTTTTGGTTCGTTATTTTTTGTTTAAACCTTTTTACGTAAAAGGAGAGTCAATGGTACCATCTTTTCATGAAAAAGAATATCTAATTGTCGATGAGCTAACTTATCGTTTTCGTGATCCAGAGAGAGGAGAAGTGATAGTATTTGAATCACCGACTGCACCAGATGATTCGTATCTAAAACGTGTCATTGGACTGCCTGAAGAAAGAATTAGAATAGAAGATGGGCAGGTCACTGTATGCAAAGTAGAATGTAAAAAATTGGATGAACCTTATTTAAATGATGATAGTACTGCAGGTGATGTGGCCATTACTTTGGGTGTAGATCAATACTTTGTTATGGGCGATAACCGTGATGCTAGTTATGACTCTAGACGTTTTGGGCCGATCGAAAAAGACTCTATTGTTGGAAGGACGTTTTTGAGAGGGTGGCCTCTTTCCAGGATTAGTTTTTTTGGAAATATGACGCCAGATTATGATATATAGTCAATGTTTTCGTTTAATCCCGACCTCGTTCCTCGGTACGGGACGAGAGATCGTTAATTCCTCGGGGCTTGCCCCGGAAAAATGAGTCCAGAGCTTGCCCTGGGGTTCTACCATTGATTTTCATAATCGACGGTCTAACAAAAATATTTTTACAAATTTTTATAAAATAATAAATTGCGATTTTAGACTTAGGATAAAAAATATGCCAAGAAAGAAACAAACAACTAAAGCTAAAGCTGGCAAACCAACAAAGGTTGTAAAAAAAACCAATACCACTGCCAACAAAAACAAAAAGACTGTGAAGAAATCTGCAAACAAAAAAAAGATTTCACTAAAACAAAAAACACAGACCAAACAGTCTTCAAAAAACACAGAAGAAAAAAAGAAACCAAAAAGATCTTCTCGAGCCTTGGCCCCCCTCAGAGGAATGAAAGATATCCTTCCAAAAGATGAGAAGTTTTGGAAAGTTATGCGTCACCGAGCAGAGGATATGGCCTATGCTTATAATTTTGGTTGGACAGAGACACCTATTCTAGAAGAAGCCTCTCTTTTTGTTCGTTCTATTGGTAAGGGCACAGACGTAGTGGATAAAGAGATGTACGTCTTTGAGGACAAGGATGGTTCTAAGGTTGGTCTAAGACCAGAAGCTACAGCTTCTCTAGTTCGTTCTTATATTACCAATGGGATGCAGTCAGAGTCACAGCCGGTAAAGGTCTGGACATATGGCCCCATGTTTCGACACGATCGCCCTCAGGCTGGGAGATATAGGCAGTTTCATCAGTTCAATTGTGAGACATTTGGTGTGAGAGACGCTTCTGTAGATACTGAGCTTATTGCTGTTGCTTACAATTTTTTACGTGACCTAGGTATCACTTCTACAGTTTACATCAACAGTATCGGGTCAAGAGATGATCGAGAAAATTATATTATGGAGTTGGTGGTGTACTTACGCTCCAAACGTAGTTACCTGTGTGACGATTGCAAAAAAAGGATGAACAAAAATCCACTTCGTTCTTTGGATTGTAAAGCTGAACAATGTCAGCCAGTAATAGAAGACGCACCAAAGATCATTGATTGGTTGGGGTCAGATTCTAAAAAATATTTCATGAAAGTACTTGAATATCTAGACGAATTGGAAATTCCATACATGCTCCAGCCTACATTGGTGAGAGGTCTTGACTACTATACTGATACTGTTTTTGAACTATACGAAGATCGTGAAGATGATGAACAAAAAGGCTCTCAAGGGGCTCTTGGTGGCGGCGGACGTTATGATTTGCTGGTGGAGCAGCTCGGTGGCTTACCTACTCCGGCTAGTGGATTTGCTATTGGTCTGGAGCGAGTAGCTATGGTTCTAAAACGTTTGAAAGAGAAAGGAAAAAAATTGCCAGGAAAAGAAAAAAGAGCTAAGATATTTTTTGCCCAACTTGGAGAACAAGCTAGAATGCGTGCTCTTGGTCTAATCGAAAAATTGCGTCGTGAAAAGATAATGGTCCATCACAATATTGGCAAATCATCTCTGAAAGGGCAGCTGGAGTTGGCAAACAAATATGGCGTAACCCACAGTTTGATTTTGGGACAAAAGGAAGTTTTGGATGGTACTATAATCATCCGTGATATGGATTCTGGTATCCAAGAAATAGTTGATCAAGAAAAATTAAAACAAGAGTTGAGAAAAATTATTTAGCCCGGCTTCGCTTCCTCCTACGCTAAAGCCTCGGAGGACGAGAAAGCTACGTCGGACAAGTCGTTTTGGTTGCAGGACTAACAAGTTCTATAATCATTTTTTATTCATATATGTTCCCGTTTGTGCGGATTGGTAGACTCACTGCTTCGGTTAGTCTGCCAATCCGTATTTAAGCGGTGTACAATAATTTTCACGAGGAGGTGAATAATGTGTCAGAAGTAAAGAGAAAAAAAGGCGAATCTTTCGAAGCTTTTCTGCGTCGAACAAAAAGAATGTGGAAAAGTTCTGGTAAAATACTCCAGGCTCGCAAGGTGAAATTTTTTACTGCTAAGAAAAGTAAAAATGTCAAACGCACCCAAGCTGTCTCGAAATCCAAAAAGATTTCTAAGACAAACTATCTTCGCAAAATAGGCAAGCTTCCGCCTGAGGAGAATAGATATGGGAAGAGAAGAAAAAGATAAGCCAAACTATGTCTCTTAGACAACAAATAGACCAAGCACAAAAAATTGCTATGAAAGAGCGTAATGCTGACAAGTTGTCAGTATTACGCATGCTTTGGTCTGCTATAAAAAATCTTGAAATAGAAAATAAACACGAACTTTCCGACGAAGAGGTGCAAAAATTAATTGTCAAGCAAGTAAAGCAGCTAAAAGATTCACAAAAAGATTTTGACAGAGGGGGTCGTCAGGATTTGGTTGAAAAAGTAGAAAAAGAATTGAAAGTTTTGCAAGTTTACTTACCAGAGCAATTAAGTGATCAGGAGGTGGAGAAGATCGTAAGCGAAGTTGTTGCCGAGATCGGCGCCAGCTCGATGTCTGAAATGGGAAGAGTGATGGGGATTGTAATGGGGAGATTGAAAGGACAGGCTGATGGCGGACTGGTTAGAGAATTAGTACAAAAAATTCTCAGTTCGTAATAAAAAGTAGATTTATGGACCAAAAAACACTCCTCATTTGTGAGGGTGTTTTTTTATGTCTATAACCATCCACAAGCAGAGCCGTTTTTGTTGTCTACACTGCTTTTTTTTGTTATAATTAAGGAAACTTTTTTGTGGGGGAGATAGGTGATATTTCCCTTCATCTGCTACATTCATGTTTTTTGTCACAAAAAACAAATACAGAACAAAAAAAAGCCAAATAAAAATGATTGTGGCTTTGTTTTTGTGTCTATTTGTGTGTCTTTCATTTTTACCATCCTATGCACATGCCCAAGAAGGTACTGACTTTGGCATTGCGGATGTAGAGCAAGATATCCAGCTTGGAGGTTTTGATTTTCCGCTTGTCGTAACGAAGATCATTAGAGCTCTTCTAGGATTCTTAGCTCTTGTTATGGTGGTTATGACACTTTATGCTGGATACCAGATAATGGTATCTGGTGGGAATGAAGAAAAAGTATTGCAAGGAAAGAACACTCTCAAGAATGCCGTTATCGGACTGGCAATCATATTTTTTGCTTTGATCATTGTCCAGTTTGTGATCAATCTCTTGAAAGGTGCTACGGGGTATGAATCCAAAAAATCAACCACTCCAATAATCAATACATTTGAGGGGGCTGGTTCGCTTGTTAAGTTGATCAAGGACCACTATCCAGCATCCAATCAGACAGATATTTATCGTAATACCAAAATCGCCGTCACTTTCAATGTGGAGGTGGACCCTTCTAGTATTATTGAAAATACCAACAATACTTGTTGGCCACTAGACGGAACTGATTCTGTCAAAATTTTGGGTGTTGTAGACGCAGACGATTATGGATCAAATTGTAAAAAGCATGACATTACAGGAGAAATATTAGAATATTATGGTGATTGTTTTGAAGGAGTTTGTGATAGTATGAAGACAGAGGCTGTTAATATTTATAGATTTGAAGTAGACGAAAATGGAGAAGAGGTGCAAGTTGATTCTTCTGGTGAAGAGACTGATCTTTTTGTTGAGGCGGATGGTATGGTTTCTTATAATTATGATGATGAGACAGATGGGCACGAAGCTTATACATTTGTCTTTAAGCCTAAGGAATTGCTCGGAAATGATGAGGCTGACCAATGGCACAAGGTTATCATTACCGGTGCTGTCACTAAGATGCAAAAAAACGCAAACGACGAGTCTGTCAGTATTTTTGAGGGATATTATAAAGATGATTATCCTTGGAATTTTGAAACCAACACCGAAATAGATTTGTCTCCACCTTATGTGGTAGATGTCTCTCCAAATCCTGGGGATGAAGTGTCAAAAAACAAAGCATTGAAGATTACTTTCAATGAGGCGGTGGACCCAATGGTTGTTCAGGGAGTTATCGGTGGAAATTCTACATTTGATAATATTTTGGTGGGGATTTTGGATGCAGATGGCAACAGTCTGGATCTTAGTGGTGACGGCGGAACAGTGGAGGAGATAATTATTGAGACCAGTATTGTAGAATCTTTGCAGTACAAAGGTTTGATTCCCAATACTCCACAAATAATGACTGATATGATTATGATTGAGGATTTTATTTATGTGGCAGATATTGATAAGACAATTAAAAAAATAGATATTTCTGATATAGATAATGATAATGTCGTTAATGAAGGAACCTGGTTTACAGCTCCAAACAAAATAGAGGCTATGCACTATGATGATAAATTTCTGTACGTAGTGTATGGAGGAAATGCTGGTGTGCAAGGTGTGTTAGAAATTGTTAGTCTTGAAACCGGGAATACTGTTGGTAGTCTTGACGGCTTTGACAAGCCTGTGGATGTATTTGTTCAAGGGGATTATGCTTATCTGGCTGACAGTGAAGAAGGTCTTAAAATAGTAGATATCACTGATCCTACTAACTTGAATAGTAGTAATGTGGTTGGTGTGTTGGATTTTGAAGGAGCGAGTAATCCTGTAAATTTAGTGTATGTTGATGGTAATGATGCCTATATAGCCAAAGCAGGAGGAAATAAAAAATTATTCCGGGTAGATGTTTCTGATCCCACCCTTCCAGTTAGTGTCTTAGAAATAGGTGATAGCCCTTTCGGAACTACAGACATGTTGGTGAGTGGTTCTGACTTGTATGCTGCTCATGAGGGTGATGGTGTTACTATCTTGGACAAAGAAACACTAGCAATTCATTCTAATATTCCTGTTCAATATCCAGAGGATGATGTTAATGGTAAGGCCGCATTTAGTGTTGAATTAATAAATAACTATTTGCTCATAGGAGAGCAGAGAGCCTTCAAGGTCTATGATGTGACAGACAAGACTGATCCAGTATTGAAACTTTCTTATCCAAAAGATGGTGAAGAACTTCTTTCTACAGACAATGTAAGAGCTTTGGTGGTAGATGACAAAAATGCATACATTTCTGACTTTGGTAAGGGTATAAAATATTTTGAAATCTTAAAAGAAGAGCAAGTGGAAAAAATTGTGGAGGTGGCTGTAGAGGGTGAGGATGTGAAAGGTGTTAAGGGGCAGTGGAAAGTGACCAATGGTTACAAGACTGTAGAATTTATTCCATCAGAAAAATGTGGTATCAATAGTTGTGGTGATGATATCTACTGTCTGTATGTGCCTTGTCCTGATTATGACAAAGAATGTACAGCCAATTATGGAGTGGTGGTACGTACTGCCCAGTTGACTGACGAGACCGGAAGCTCGTTCGTGGCCCAACCATTTTCTGGGGTGCTTGATATGGCCGACAATGCTCTTGACTATCATAATGAGGTTATCGATATAGAGACAAATAGTAGTATTCCTGGCGAACATGATTTCTCTATATATGAACATTTCGTAAATGATCTATTGGAATGGAGACACAAGCCACCTATCTTTGGTTTGTCAAAAGATATTGCTAGTACTGAGAAATTTCCAGATAATTTTTGGTGGCACTTTACTGTGAAAAATGTAATTGATATGACGGCACCACATATCCAAACCATCAATCCAGGAATTGACATGGAAGATGTAGATGGGTATGCCCCAGTAGATATTCTTTTTAATAAAGAAATGATTATTGATTCGCTTTATGATATTCAATTGAAAGAACATCCTGGTGATGCCTTGTCTGGTAATGATTACTTCCATAGCGCTATAGATAGCGATATGGTGATTGGGGAAGGTGAAGATTTTGATCCCCAAAAGTTAAGCACTGCTACGACCTTGACTGTCAATCACCCTGTTCGTCCGTTTGGGCCGAACGACGAGGATTTTTATTATTTTGGCATGGTTCCTGGTAGTGTGCTTGCTGATAATTTTAACTGTATGTATCCTGGAAGAGGTCCGTACAGTGGTACTACAAAAAGTACAGGTGTATCTCCAAAATGTGTGGTCAAATATGATAGCGATGGTAAGGTTCAGGAAAATGGAGTTGGATCTCTTTGTGTGCCAGTCAATAAAATGGCTGATACAGATACAGGATGTGTGACTACATTGAGTGAAGCTGTGATTTCACCGACCCAACCACAATCAGAGATTTGCCTTAATAAATTGAAAGATGGGCAGGTCAGTCCTATCATTTTATTGGGTAACGAGTGATTATTTGTAATAATTTCTTAATATATTTATAACTAAATTTTAAAATATCGTCATTGCGAGGAGTGGAGCGCAGCGGAACGACGTGGCAATCTGTACTTTGAGAGTGTAGATTGCTTAGCTTCCTGCCTGCCGGCAGGCGCTTGCAATGACGAGTACGAAAGTTTCGTAATTCAGAGTAAGTAATAAAGTTTCAGATAATTATGAGTAGTATTAGAAATAACAAATTATGGAGAAGAATTTCTATTTTCAGTGTAATGGCTGTTGTCTTTTCTGCTGCTTATTTGATTCTCCCTGTTGAAACTTTTGCTCAGACTGATTTTGGGGTGACAGAAGTAGAAGAATCTATTGATCTCGGCGGGGGAGACTTTGCTCTAGTGGTGACAAAAATAATCCGAGCCCTTCTTGGTTTTTTGGGCTTGATTGCTGTGATAGTTGTTCTTTATGGTGGATTTACTTACATGACAGCCGGAGGTAATGAAGAAAAAATAACCAAAGGAAAAAAGATTTTGATCAATGGCTTGATTGGATTGACTATCATTTTCTTCTCTGTTGCTATCGTTCAATTTATTATCAGTAATATCTCTAAGGCCACAGGTCTGAGTGATGGTAGTACTAAAGGTGGACCAAATGATTGTATTGGGCTTGAGTGTGATGAATTTCCAATTTGCCTGAACAATTATTTTGTGGTCAAAAGTATTACCCCAAACCAGGAAAAAACTGGTATGAATAATATCGTAGCTCGAGTTGTCTTCAATCAAGCTCTAGGGTCTTCACCTAGTGAGGTTATGACTGTTACATTTGCTGACGGTAGTCTGGTTAATGATTTCCTTACATTTTCATTTGTGCCAGGAAGTAATAACAAAGTGGTTGAGGCTAGAATGGACAAAAAAGATTTTGGAGGAAATAACTACTGTAGTGAAGATAACCAGAATACAGACCATTGTTTTAGGCCACAAAATTATGAAATAGAAATAAGTAAAGATTTAGTCTCTACGGATGGACAAGAAATTGAATTTGACGAGCAGTGTGGTTTTGGTCCGCCAGAGACAGCTCAGTTTGAGGTAGATGTAGTATTCAATGATACTCAAGGGCCAATCATAGAATCTATTGATATTATCGATTCGGAAGGTCAGGTATTTGGTCCTGAAAATAAATTTAAGGCTGGAACAAGTTATATTATTTCTTCTAACATTACAGATGATCATGGAGTTGGTTATGTTCATCTCAATATTTCTGCTTTGGACGATGGTGGGGATTTTGTAGATATTTATGATGGCCCTTTGGATGACTCCAGCCAGCAGTTTGATTTTGCCCATAGCCAGTTTTTCTCTGCAGGAATTATAGCTAAGTGGAAAAAGCCAAAAAAATATATTATTACTGTCGAAGCTTGGGACATTGATCACAACGTCACCACTGAGACTTCAAGTTTTATTTTGATCGGAGAAAATTGTGGTAATGGAGATCAAGATGAGGGAGAAATTGATGTTGATGAGGGAGGAATGTGTGGAGAAGAAGATGGCGGAGATTGCGAAGAGAATTTTGAGTGTGCTTCTGGATTTTGTCCAGCTGGACAATGTATCGCTTTGCCTCAAATTACAAATGTCGATCCAATGAGCGGTGCGCCTGGCAATTGGGTGACCATCAGTGGTAAAAATTTTGGTGATGAGGTGGGGAAGGTGCAGTTTGGCTCCGATGAATTTGGTTGGATAGATGCAGAAATTGTTCAATGTTCGTCTGTATTAGAAAAGAGTTGGAGTGATAGCTTTGTGATAGCGGAAGTTCCAGAGAGTACTGTATCTGTGGTTCAAGACAACGGTTTACTCCTTGGTGGCCCTCTTGGTGAAGCTGGTTATGTAGATTTTCCTTTGGAGGCTGATCAGTTTGAGACAGGTTTTGTAGTGTCTAGTTGGGGGAAAATTCATGGTTATGCTCAAGGCGAAGAGCAGGAGGAGCCAAGAAATATATTGAGCATCGGCGATGAGAACCAAAATTTATCTGTAAATATCTCTAAAGACTACGAAATAGAACTTATTTTCTTAAATAATGGAGAAGAAAAAAGTAGCAAGAGTGACTCTCTTGGGATGCCCTATTTTTTACAAGATTGGCGCCTTATAACGTTGAGAGAGACTCATTCTGACGAAGATCTTGTCTCATGGGACTTATTTATGGATGATCAAATTTATGTTTCTCTGGAGAATGACAGTGGAATAGATTTTAGTATCCAGACAGATCCAAAAGTTCGCTTGGGAGCATCATTTGAAGGCAACAAACAGGCAAACACCTCATATGATGAATTTGTGATTTATAGTTCTTCTGTTTTGCCAGAAAATTATTTTGAAAATTTGGCAGACTTGCGTGCCACAAAAAATAATCTTGCCTACCAAGAATATATTTTATCCACAAACCCGTTTGCATACTGGTCCTTACATTTAGATGATGCTATAGAACCAGAGCCACCTCTGCCAAATCAAAACGGTGGAGATAAGTTTGCAACCATAGTCGGTTATCACAGTGAATTTTTGGGAGGAATTTTTGGCTTTGATCCGATTGAAATTAATCTTTCTGAAGTGGCTATACGTATTGTCGTAGACATAGATGGTGTCGAGTATTCAGACTCTACCACAGATGATGGTGGACCAAAGCCAGGTGGTGACGGCCTCTTCACAATCAATGATACCGAACTTCCAAAATTATGTAGTGTACTAGTTTATGAATCGGCAGAAGAAATCCCAGTTGGGCATGATGCAGCTTTTCCTGGTATGAAGGTGGAGCTCTCTGGTGAATCTTTTGGTGATGAACAGTCTGATGTGAATGGTAAGGTAAAGTTTGTAATTAAAGACGGTCAGAATCAAAGTTTCCCAGTATACCCCAAAAATGTTTATGATTGGACTCCTGTCAGTATTGTCAGTGAAGTGCCAGAAGGCATTCAAGCTAGTACACCTCTGGTCCATGTGGAAGTAGACGGAAAAGATAGTAATGGTATTCCTTTTAAAGTTCTTGAAAGTGATTTGACCAATGTCACCCCATTAATCAATGAAATAATTCCAGAAGCAGTCACTCCTGGTAGTTTTGTCACGATCCAAGGTGTAAATTTTGGCTCTTATGGCTATGTTTATTTGGCAAATAGTCCCAATGCTGCTTGTTCACCTGGCAGTTCTGATTGTATTACTCTTGATACCACACTTCCAGATTTTTGTGACAATAGCTGGACAGATACCGAGATCATAGTAGTGGTAGACGAAGGGATTGATTTGGGTGAATACAATGTCATTGTCCAAAGAGGGGACAACTTTGTATCTTCTGATGGTGTTGACACTCTTGATGTGATCGAAGGCAATCCTTTGCCTGGCATTTGTGCGATTAGTCCAGCTTCCGGACCTAGTATTCTTCCAGCAGATCATCTAGGGCTTGAGTTGAAGGGAATAAATTTTGGTGAGGTGCCTACTGCTTATTTTTGGAAAAAAGATTCTGTCACTTCATCACTGGATACTTGGATGGCTCATAATATCCAATCAGGAGATGATCTGTGGTTTGTGGAAAATAATGGTGAGAATGGAGATATTATTACCACTAGCATTCCTTATGATGAATACCAGAGTGATTACTACATGCCACTTGGTGAGTGGCCAATCAGTGTCAAGAGTAACATTGACGGCGAACGAGGTAATAGCAAAAATTATTTTGTAACAGACTGTAAATTTGATGACGGCCCACCAAAGACTGGATTGCAATGTTGTACCGAAGGTCCAGATGTGGGACAGTGGCGTGACTATTGTGCTGGCGAGGAGCGTACTTCTGGCTATCTCTGGCGTTTTACTACTGCCATTTTCCCAATTCTTCCTCATGTGATCGAGCGTTGTGATCAAGATATTTGGTTTGAAGAAAATGGGCAAGATTATTATCCATCCCCAATTCCTTCGATAGACTGGGATGACGGCGACAATATGTGTCTCAATGCCACTATCGCAGTTCGTTTCAATGTCGGTATGAATGAAGACACTATCAATTCAGACACTTTGTTTGTTTATAAATGTGGAACAGATGAGAGTACTCCAGATTGCACTTATTCAGAAGATTCAAAAATTGCAGCCGATGATCTAGACTTTGCTTATGAGGACAAAGATGAGCCTATCTTGAAAATCAGGCAAGGTGATGTTTTTGCAGATCCTGATCATAATTTTGATGCCAATACTTGGTATCGAGTAGTTTTGACTACTGGTATTGAGTCACTACCTATCCAGATCAGTTCATCTGGATTAGAGAAGCCTTTTCCACTGCAGATTGATAAGAGTATCAAAGAATTAAATAAAGATTTGGAAGGTGATGGGCTGGAAGTGGCCTATTACTATGATTTCCGGACTGGAGCTCCTGACAATATTTGTTTACTTCTTGGTGCTTATATCGATCCTTATGAAAAAACTGTCACCCAGCTCGGTAAACTGATGAGTAAATGGGAATTGAACTCGCCATTTTATTATTATATAGAAGGTAAGGCAGATAAGAAGTGTACCATGCTTAATGTGGGAGAACTGCCTTGGGAGTGGAGCTCAGAAGATGCTCTTAGAGCTACTATTACAAAAGCTCCAAGCGAAGACTACCCACACTCTCGAGCTGAAGCGGAAGCCCTGTTGCATTCTCCAGATGGAGTAGAATTTTATTCTTCTGTTCCTACAGTAGATACTCCTTTGGAAGAGCTATTCCCAGGAGAATTGGAAGCCAATAGCAGCACTCTTTATATTGCTCTTGGTGATCCTTATGTTACATATTTTGAACCAAATTGTGCGGAGTCATGTCCAAATGCCATCATCTTAGCAGAATTCAGTCGCCACATGAGTACGACTACATATCCTGATGGTTTCAAACTATACAAGTGTGATGGTCCCAATTGTCTTAAGCCAGACTTAGTGAGTCCAGACAAATATGAAATAACAGACCAGAGCACCCAGCTACAGATAGTGGTCCAGCCTTTGGAAGATTTGGCTGATAATGAATATTATCGAGTCAGTTTGAATGGTGGATTTGAGGGTGAAGGATTCCAAGAAGTGATTGAATCTCTCAAACAATTAGATCCACCACTTGGAGATGATAATTATCTCGAGCCAACCACCTGGGTCTTCAAGACCAAGACTAGTGGTGCATCTTGTGATGTGGACAATGTTAAGATTGTTCCAAGTCCTCACATCGCTTACTATATAGGCGAAAAAGTAAAATTGACAGCCACACCGTACAGTGCTCCTGGTGAGTGTAGTAAATATGGCCAGCAACTTAATAAATGGTCAAGCGATTATGAGTATGATTGGTTATCACAAGATGAGCAGGTGGCAGATATCACTAAGTTTAGCTCCTCCTTCCAATGGGCGCCCTTTTGTTCTAGCTCTTGCTTACCAGTCGGAAGTAATGTTTCTTTCAGCGAAGAAGCTTTGAGTGCCCCTCTGTGTGGCAATGGAGAGGTAGACCCTGGAGAAGATTGTGACGTGGCCGCAGAAGGGGAGCAGGTGTTTATTACTTGTAGTCTCGAATGTTTGCGTCCCGGAGACAGTGCAGAAGATGAGAGTCTGTGTGGTAATGGTGTGGTGGACAATCCAGACAGTCCATTTGCCATTGACAAAAATGCTGGTGAACAATGTGATCCAGCTCATACAGCAGATGGCAAATTCTGTAATGACGACTGTACCAAGAAAGGCTCTTCCAATATTTTTAATCCAAATATTCCTGGATACTGTGGTGACGCCAAGATTGGCAAAGAAGAGTTGTGTGATATAGCTCTCACTCCAGAAGCTGCTGAAGCTGAAGGTTTGGAAGTCAATTTTTCACAACTTGGGTGTAGCACTAGCTGCCTTAGAAAAGGTACTTCACTGGCAGAGCATTGGTGCCTAGATCAAAGTACTTCTGTTCAGGAATCTGTGGAGTGTCAAAATTCAACCAGTGTTTGTGGTAATGGTCATCTAGAAAATGGTGAGCAATGTGATCTTGGAGTTGGTGTAGAATTTGACCCAACCTGTAGCAATAAGTGCCTCTTCCAAAATTTGTGCGGTACAAACTTGGAGCAGTGTAAGGGTGGTGATGAACCAGAAGATGGATGTAACGCGGATTGTACGTTGGCTGGTTCTTCTCTTTTTTATAATCAATCTTCAGTATGTGGTGATGGTGTGATCGGTGTAGGAGAGGTAACTGCTTGTGAATTGGGTCCTGGGGAAGGTGGGGCAGGAAATGGTAAGACAGAATCTCCAGTTCAGATCGCCACAGCTATTGGTGAGGCTCCAGTTATTGATTTCAAGCAAGAAACTATTATTCAATCTACACTCACTTATCCTACTGGTGAAAAAGTGGGAGAGGGGGAATATACCCTACAGTGTGGTTTTGAAGAGTCAGAAGTTGTATTAGAATTTGCTCAAGATGAAGATCAATATACAGATTGCGTATATTCAGAAGATTTTGAAGGTGAAAAAAATGGTCTTGGAGTAGGTGACAACTCTTGTTGCTATCCTCGTCCTAGACGTACTGCCGAATACCCGGCCCATTTTGCTGGTATGGATGGTAGTGAGCCCGTCTGTCCTAATACTTATATTGAGGCTACTTTTGATGCAGATATTGATCAGGATAGTCTTGAGAATAATGTCTATATTGTTAGAGGGTATACGGGGTTCTTTGATTGTGTTTCAGCTGGTCAAGAAGATTATACTGCTACCACTACGGCAGCCTTGCAGCTTGCTTATGGATCTGATTTTACAGAACCTGAAAACAATGGTTTCTGGGGCAATCTTTGGCAGAAAATAAAATCATTTTTTGCTGGATTATTTGGAATCGAAGTGCATGCTGTCACCCAGCTTAGTGATATTACTACTTGGTGTAAGACCAATGTGGGACTTGAGGGAGTAGTCTTGCCAGATGATACAGAAGATTACTCAGAAGTAGCTCTGCAACTGAAAGATATCTTGGACAAACAAGCTGTCCATGCTGTGGTATTGGAAGGTGGTAAAAATGGAGTTACTGATGTCAATGGTGTTGGTCTCAAAAGTCAGGACAATAATAATGAATCTTTGTCTGATGTGTGGGCATTTGAAACTGGCAATGTGGTTTGTAAGATAAAACAGGTCAATGTTGATCCTAGTAGTCATTTGTTTAATTTGCCAAATATTTCGCATGATTTTGTGGCAGAAGCTGAGAGTAATAATGGTCAGTTGATCGTCCCAATTGCTGGTGTTTATGACTGGTCTTGGTCTTGGGAGCCGCACTTGAGTACTATATTCAATATCCCGGCTGATGGTGCAAGTGCTGATACATTTTACACCAAGCTTGGTTCTACTGATCTAGAAGGTAGTGTCACAGCGCTTGGAATTGCTGAGATTACTGCTGATGCTGTGCCAGATGATGGTGGTCAGCAGGCAGTCGGTACGCAGTTTGCCGGCGAGACACTCCTTACTTCTATGTTTTGTGAGAATCCGTGGCCTGCTGTAGACCCGATCACTGGTGAGTGGGAGCCTTACACTAATGAAGAATATAATTTTTCCATGAGTTATTGTGCTGATGCTGGTGTATCTGGAAATAAAGCAGATGACCTGCCTTTCTTTGATGAGGTGAATATTTCTGTGGGGGACGAAGAAGATTCACTATTTAAGCAGCTCTTTTTCAATAGTATCAATGAGGATGCTATTGGTATTCAGATTTTCAAGAATGAAGATAGACTAAGTGCGGTTGACTGGTTTGATCAAAAATATGACGGAGCAACAGAAATAGAAGTAGCAGGATACGATGCTGTTCGAGATAGCAATAACAATAGTTACTACATCAATGCTCTTAATGTAACAAAAAACAACAGCGAAGAAGTTCAAAAAGTTTATAGCAATATTTATTTGTTTAGTATAAATAATAGTGCTCAAGAGCCTACTAGAAATGTTTTTGCTCAATTGCGAGATTCGTTGGAATTCAATATTAATTTGACAGATCATCGGTATTGTCTTGACAAAGAAGGGATAAATCCAGATTTCTTATTGTCTTGCTCCGAAGGTAGTGATTTTCAATGCAATCAAGATATACATACTCTCACTATCCAAGAAGAAGAGGTAGGAATTTGTGGAATTGAAGATTCAGCAAAATGGATAAAAGTAGAAAGTAATACAGAAGATGCAATAAATGAGATTTTCTTCATATCCCCTACTAAGGGGTGGTATGTGGGAGCCAATGGTCTTGTTGGTAGGACTACAGACAACGGAGCTTCTTGGTCAGTATCATATCTTCCTGGAGGTGAATTTTTGAAAGGAGTTTACTTCATCAATCCTTTGTTTGGCTGGGTTACTGGACAAGAAGGTGCTTTTTATCAGACCGTTGATGGAGGTGAGACTTGGGAAGAGGTCAATCTTGGTGGAGAAAAATATACTGAATTCGATGGAAATTTTGTTTATTTTAAAGACAATACTACTGGTTGGGTGGTAGAAAACGGAAATAAAGCTTATAAGACTATTGACGGGGGGGAAACATGGCAGCAGAACGAATTAACTTCAATAGTTCCGGTTCCTATTTATGCTATGGATTTTGGTGATGGATTGCACGGAGTGGCAGTTGGTAACCAAGGTAGAGTGATCCAGACAGATGATGGTGGAGATACATGGGTGCATAAAGATATAGGGTCTGTTGGGGTTGGTGAAGAGTTACATGATGTCTCCTTCTTTAATTCCATTGTTTGGATAGTAGGGCATAACGGAAAAGTATTTAGATCTACTGATAGTGGAGATACCTGGGAATCAATTTCATCCGGTATAAATCCTTCCGATGCCTTAAGAAGTGTCTACAGTATTTCTGGAAATGAAGTTTGGATTGGTGGACTTTCTAGTCTTTTGTATCACACTACAGATAGTGTCCAGACTGCTTGGGACAAATTGGTAAGTGAGGAATTTATAAATGTTGAAGATATTTTCTTCTTCGGTAGTCAAGGGTGGATAGTGGGTTCACTTGGCTCCATGTGGCGTACAGGAGTCCCATCTTTAGAATGTGTTGAAGATGCTGATTGTAATTTTGGCAATGTCTGTGTGGGTGGTGTGCTCGGTCAATATGAGGAGTACACTTCGGCTGGGTGTCATGCTGAGAAGACTAAGCTTTTCCGTGATTGGGAGCGGCTTCAGGATGTGGCTACATTGCAAAATGTCCTGACACCTCCGTATCCAGAGTTGTCTAATGGAACTTTCCGCAAAAATTATGTCAACTCCAAATGGCCATCTTGGGGACAATTTACTGGGGAGATGTTGCAAGTAAACTTTGAAAAAAGTGGGTCTGTGGTAGATCCTATCAATGATTGGTCAAATTGTGGCGCAGATGATCTCAATACTTGTTGGGATACTGACAGTTCTACATTCATGTGTCCAGAAGATATGAGTATCTATGAGTATGAGTACACTACGTCTAGTGAAGGATATACTCTTCATGTTCCGATGGAGTATTTGACAAATGAGGATTATTTGGAAAATGATTTTGCCATGTTTATTACTAAGACGGATTCATTTACTATTGAGCGTAACTGCCAACCAAATGTTGCCTATAGTTTTGCTACTCAGCAGTGTGGAGATGGAGTGATTAGTCCTGGTGAAGAGTGTGATCCGCCAGGAGATTACAAAATAAGTGATAAAGGTCACATAGAAGCAGAGTTTGGAGAGTGTACTTACAGCTCGGAGGAAAAAGAGTGTGCTACTGATGTGGACTGCCCATTTGCTATCGTCTATCAAGATGGAGAAGAATTTTACGCAAATAAATCTGAAACTGACAAGGTTTGTACACATAATGGTAATTTACTTTATGGGAATGTGCTTGCTGGAAACGAAGTAGAAGTCTTTGGCTGCAATGTTGCTGAAGATTGTAACAATGTAAATATTTATGGTGAAGATAGCATAATACAGACTTTTGAAAATTCACCTGAAGAGTTTGAAATATTGAGTGATTTCTTTTTGAGTGGGGATTTGATTTTTGGGTGTGAACATGTTGGTGATATTGGGTATGTGGATGATATTCAGTCTAGAAGTTGTGTGGGAGCAATCGCGGCTGACGATGGTGTGGGGCTATGTCCTTCTGGCTACAAGGCTACATCATTTTGTAGTGACTCTTGTCAGATAGAGTACAGCTCTTGTACTCCAGTGTTTGAATGTGGAAATGGGTTGGTGGAGGCTGGTGAGGCTTGTGATGATGGTAACTTAAACGGTGGGTATGGTCAGTGCAATCTTACTTGTGACGGTTTGTCAGCAGCTTTTTGTGGTAATGGTCAGATAGATGTCGATGCAAGCGGTAATGCTCTGGAATTTTGTGAGCTGGAAGATAAGAGTACAGAAGGTAAGAGCTTGGCCCTCCTGTGGTCCAATACACATGTCTTCAATGCTACTTGTGACATTAGTGACTTGGGGTCTGGTCTTGCGAGTATTTTGCCGACTCTTATGGATGCCAAAGAATCAAAAAAATTGTATTTGGAGGTAGATCCATCTATTATTACAGATGAAGAGTACGAAGAATTTCTTGGATTCGGTGGTACAAATTTCTGTGTTCTTAGTGGCTCTACTGATGATGACAAGGATGGTGTTTGTTTTGATGATGATAATTGTCCCAATGATCACAATCCAGATCAGTCTGACATTGACGATGATGGATTTGGTGATGTATGTGATGCTGATTCTCAGCTGCTGGATATAATAAATGAAACAGTCTATAGCCAGCTTGCCAATCAAAAAAACAAAATTTGTTCAGACTATGTTGGTTATTGTGAGGGTAATTCAGATTATATCTGCCGCAATGATGCTGACTGCGCCAAGATTGGTGTCGATAGTTTATACTTAGATAATCTTCAGACAGATAACGTTAGTGACTTTGTAAATAATCTTTCTTCAGATAGTGAAGATTTTGGTCCATGTCAGCCAGTATTGACATCTTATGCCACTGAAAAAGAAAATACTTGCTCTTGGGATTGTCAAGGATACGGCCAGTATTGTGGGGATGGCTATCTCGATACCTCGAAAGGAGAGCAGTGTGATGATGGCAATAATGATAAAGGTGACGGGTGTAATGACGTTTGTAAGGAAGAAAATGTCGCTTGCTTAGCCCAACAGCCGTACTATGAGGTGACAGAATCTGGTAATAACACCTATGTTTATGTATCTTCTGGAGACTATGAAGATCCAGAAAATTTTGGTGGACAGCCTATCCCAGAATGTACAGAAGACACTAGTGGTAAAGAAATTTGTGATGCATATGGGCTCAGCTGTATTGAGGTACAGGTTTGGTTGTCTGGCGGTCCGTTTGATGAGATACTTATTGATGCTTCAGAGCTGTCTTGTGAGAGTGATCTCACTTCCATTTATACCTCTGATGCAGACCATGCCTATAGGGTGGAATGTGCAGGCGGGTTTAGTGGTTATGAAAATGCCGTCGATATTGAAGAGACATGTGGTAATGGTATCTTGCAGTCTGGAGAAGAGTGTGATGATGGTAACAATGTAAATGGGGACGGATGTTCTGCTTGTATTCTTGACTCTGGCTGTGGTAATGGAAAAATAGACCAAGGTGAACAGTGTGACTGGGCAATTCCTGGTACTTACCAAGAAAATGATTGTGTCGGTCTTGGATATGGAGAATCTTGCGTATATTGTTCCAAACAGTGTCAGTCTATCACAGTGGATTCACTTGTTTTTTGTGGTAATGGTAAGATTGATTATGAGCCTGGTGGCACAGCTTCAGAGGTTTGTGACGAGCAGGGTGGTAGTGTTGTCCAGCATACCAGTGCCAATGGGGATATTCCTGTTTCGTGTCAGTCTTTCTACAATGATGAAGAATTAATTTCTCACCAAGGTGGTCAATTGTCTTGTACAGAAAATTGCCAAGTCTTTGATGTCAGTTCTTGTTATACTTGTGGCGTTGGTCCAGATCAGCCCACTCCAAAAATTGCTCTTCTCAATCCTATGATTGGACCTGAATCAAGCTGGCCTTCATTGAAGGAGACTAGCAAAGTAAGCTTGGTGTACGAAGATCACAGTATTACTAATGCTAGTGGTCAGTCCATTCCTATATCTACAAATAAACAAATACTTGGTTCATTTACTTCTTATAATAATTATGTTGATCCATATCTACCTTTGGAAGTGTATTCTTCTGGACCAGGATCTTCCTTTGGTATTGAAACAACCAATCAATGTAACGAATTTTGTCAAAATGGTGTCTGTGCAGGAGGTTATTCTGTAGAGTTTAATCAGGAGCCAGTTAGTGATTCTGATTCTGATGAGCATTTGGAAGCTGTGGCTCTGACCGGTGGTGACTCATTCCCATATCCTGTTTCTGACCAAATTTCTTCTGTAAAAAATGAACTGGTCATGTCTAACGCGGTGCCATCGAGTACACTTCGTGTTGTTATCAGGTGGGGTGACGAAGCGGCAGATAATGATGGTAACTATATTGGTGGATTCTATAGTGAAGGTTTTACCACCACGAGTAAGCAGTGGATTTATACTGACGCTGCTCCTCTGCCTGGAGAAGTGGGTAATCTTTGTAGTAAAATAGAATTGTCTGACACAAAAAAAGATTTATGGAATTACGACAACGTTATAGATACTATTTTCCCAGAGTATAAGAGGTATTGGTGGCCAATAGATTGTGAACCATATGATGACATGCTTTACATTCATCCGCAAAATAATCTAAAACGTACTTATATCCAATCATTCACCATCGACACAGAAGAATTTAATTCTGAAGATGTTGTCGGGTTCTATGTTCAGAATCTCAGTAGATCGATCGGAAGTATTGCAGACAAGACAAGTGATCTTTCTGTAGATATATATACTTACCAAGAGGGTCAAATTCCTGCTCGTTCAATCTATCTACCTTCACATACTTTTACTATTAAAGGTGCTGAAAAAACCTCCAATAATATTGGTGACTCTCAAGGACAAGATGGGGCCAAATATTGGCATGCTTTCAATTTGATCAAACAAGATGGCGAATATCAGATTGCTCCAATTGACTTGGGAGGCACTCTTGGTGTACAGACAGATGGAGCAATCCGTACAGATCTATGTGCTCTTCAGGAGACTATTCCAGATGCAGTTCTCTCAGAAGATTGTCCTTAATAAATTATTCTATTATCTATGACGGCCTGGGTTATCTATCCCGGGAAAGGATTCACAAATACATATGAAAAAATATTTGATTATCTCTATAATTATTTTACTGCTTGGAGCAGTGGTCTTTTTCTTGTTTTTTAAAGATGGTTCAGTTGAAGAGGTGGTGGATCAAGATGTGGTGGAAATAGAGATGGAGGAAAAAGATGAGGTGCAAGATGATGGACTTCTGGATGTGGAGGGGATTACTTTTGAGCGCAAAAAATTACCAATTGAATTTGAGAATGACAAAGATCGGGATGGAATTTTAGATGAAAAAGAAGCAGAGTTGGGTACCAGTGATCTAGATGCCGATACTGATGGTGATGGTCTGCGTGATATTGATGAGATAAACAAGTGGGGGACAGATCCTACAAAGGTAGATACCGATGGTGACGGATTTGCTGATGCTGTGGAATTGCTCAATGGTTATAACCCTAACGGTGAAGGTTTGTTTGTAAATTTTGTAAATTAAAATATTGATTAAGCTCATTTAGTATGTTTGATGACCAACCATTATCCCCAGGAGGTGCTCCTCCTTCTAATTTGCCTGTAGGAGAGCCAGAAGACATCTTGGCCTCTGCTGATAGTATGTCACCAACTGGGCCACAGATGGGCGTCAACTTGCAATCGTCGCCAGCAGTAGAGTCTGCACCAGCAAAATCAGTGCCAACTCAGACCTCTGGATCAGTGAAGAGTGCTCCAACAGCTCTAGGCGCTGGTGTTTTGAAACCAAAAATTGCAGAGGAATATGATGAGGATATGCTTACGGGATTGCCACCATCTAGACAGGATTTGTCAGCACCACCACCTCCAGTGAGAAGTTCTGTCCCCAAACATCCTTCGAGAGTAGATAGTGCATTACCATCTAGACAGTCTCAGGAATCATTTCCTAACCAGGGACCATTGTCTGGTGGGATTGTGCCCACACCTCCCCACAAGAGTACACAAAAAATGTATGACTTGAAAAGCCCCTCTACCAGCAAAGGAGTCATGGGCATCTTAATATTTTTGATTTTGTTTTTGGTGCTGGGTGCTGTTTTCTATTTTGTATATGCTAATTTTATAAAATCAGATGAAGGGTTTGATAATGATCTGGATATTGTAATAGATGATACTATCGAAGATGAGTTAGGCTCTGATTCTCTAGATAGCGACAATTCTGAAGGTCTGACAGAAGAAGACATAGCTTCTGACATCTTAGATGATCAGATATTGTTTGGTGAGCCCATAGATCGTGATGGAGATGGTCTGGATGATGACAGGGAAGCTTCTGTAGGTACTGATCCCAAGAATTGGGACAGCGATGGAGATGAATTAAGTGATGGAGATGAGGTGATAATTTGGAAATCTGATCCACTAGATCCAGATACTGATGATGATGGTTATCTTGATGGTGCAGAAATAAAGAGCGGATACAGTCCGACTGGTCCAGGAAAATTATTTGACCTACCTCCTTCAGAAAATTCTGAAGAAGTAGAAAATCCAACTAGTACTACAGACAACACTGTCTCTACTAGTACTTAGATTGGAGCTACCATAATTTTTATGTTTGGTAAAAAAAAGAAGAAAAAAAATATACCAAAAGAGCAATTTGGTAATGTAGATGTAATACCTGATATTTTTTATGGTGGAAAAGATCCTACTATCTATCGCAATTCTTCTTCTAGTGGATTGAAAAAAAATACTGACACCAAAATTGACACTAAAAAAGAAAAAAGTAATGATGAAAAGAGCCCCCATTCTTTTTCAGAGTTGTTTAAGAGTAAAAAATTTTTAATTGTTTCTGGTGTAATTATTTTTTTGGTAGTGACAGCTTTGATTTCTTGGTACTATATTGATCAAGCTCTTAGGGAATCTAGGCCAACCCAAGAAGTAGATAATCCTACGCAGATTGAAGAAGAAAAAGTAGTGAGAGAAGAGGTTGTAGAACAGGAGGAAGATGCTGAAGAAGTAGTCGAAGAGGTGGAAGAGGAGACAGAGGTGGAGATAGATCCTGAGTCAGAAGACTTGGAGGTAGAAAAAGAAGAAGTGGGAGAGGTGGATCAAGAAATAAGCACTGTAACTCCCATGGTGTTTCCAGATGTTATTTTGGTTGATGGTCCTGACATAGATGGAGATAAGTTGACCGATCTGGAGGAAGAATTATATGGATCTGATAGTGGTGTCTGGGATACAGACAAAGACGGATATTATGATGGTCAGGAAGTGTTCAATCTTTATAATCCTGGCGGCAATGCTCCTGTAAAATTGATTGATTCTGGATTTGTAAATGAATATATAAATCCTTTTTGGCAGTATCGTTTATACAGCCCTATTGCCTGGGATGTGGGAGGGGTAGATCCAGAGCAAAAACAAGTATTGTTCAGCTCAATCGGTGGTGATTATATAGAGGTGAGAGTTGCCCAAAAAGAAGTAAGTCAGTCATTTCCACAATGGTTTGCTGAAAATTCTAAAGATCAATTGTTCCAGGAGTTGGTTCAGTTCTCCAACGGGTTTGAAGAAGATGGTTATCGAAGGACAGATCATCTTGTCGCCTATTTTCCTAGACAAAAAGCGGTCTACATACTTATTTACCATCCTGGTTTAGGTGATTCTATTGATTATCGTCAGACAATGCAAATGATGGTAGAGAGTTTCAGGCCAAGCAAGACTAACGTCCAAATACCAGAACAGCCAGTAATCCCAAAGCCGCCAGAAGTTGAAAATTCTGATAGTGAAAATATATCTGGAGAAATAGAGGAGGGGGTGGAAGGTGAATTTTCAGACGAAGTTGTAACTTCTACTGCCACTAGCACCTCATAATCAGATATGCCTTCTACTATATACAAAACTGTCAAAAAAATTGGCATATCACAAAAAAAGGTATCTGACTGTGTAGATTTTGTTTTAAAAAAAATAAAAAAAAATAAAAAAGATGTTAGTGTACACATAGTAGGAGAGAAAAAGATAAAAAGTTTGAATTTGTTTTTTCGTGGCATAGATGGTCCTACTGATGTACTTTCTTTTTCCACTTTAGATGGTGAGGATTTTTTCCCATCTGATGATTTGGGGGATATATTTATCTGTCTTCCTTATATAATAAGACAAGCTAAAGACAATAACGTGACAGTGGAAGAAGAGTTTTTCAGAATATTGATTCACGGAATTTTGCATCTTTCTGGCTACGATCATCACACAAAAAAAGAAGCAGAAGAGATGTTTCCTTTGCAAGAAGATATGTTAAATAATTTTTTGATAAAAAACAGAGTGAGATAATATGACCTCCATAAGAAAATTATTCAAAAGTTTTAAATATGCTTTCAAAGGAACTGCTTATGTATTTCGTAATGAGCAGAATTTTAGGATTCAAATTGTTATCAGCATTGTAGTTCTTCTGGCCATGATTGTTTTTGAGTTAAAAAGGTCTGAGGTGGTTGTGATTTCTTTGGTAATCTTCCTTGTGTTGATTTTGGAAATATTAAATAGTGCTTTGGAGAAATTTGTGGATATTATAAAACCTCGTTTGCATATACAGGCAGAGGTGGTCAAGGACATAATGGCAGCTATGGTGTTTTTCGCCTCAGTTGGAGCTGTCACAATTGGGATTATAATTTTTTGGCCATATGTTGCCAGTCTATTTTGAAGTATTTACTTCATTCGTGTATTTGATTATATTTTAGATAAATTGTAAAATTAAGATTGTTTCACAAAGATATGAGAAAACGGAATGCACAATCAGAAATAATTACTGGAATTGATATTGGTTCAACTGCTATTAGAATTGCAGTAGGTCAAACTACTTCTTCTGGGAACAGTGGTCATTCTAGCTTACAAGTTATTGGTGCTGTAGAAGTGCCTTCTTCTGGAGTGCATAAAGGAGTGGTATCTAGCATAGATGAAGTTGTTTCTTCTCTTACTCACGCCCTAGAGCAAGCAGAAAGATTGACTGGCATACCTATCGAGCATGCCTGGGTGGGTATTTCTGGATCACAAGTTATCTCCCAAAAGAATAGAGGGGTTGTGGCTGTTGCAAAGCCAGATGGAGAAATATCAGCAGAAGATGTGGATAGGGTCGTTGATGCTGCTCGCACTATTGCTCCTCCGTTAAACTATGAGATGCTTCATGTTTTGCCGAGCGGTTTTCATGTGGATGGTCAGACTGATATCAAAGATCCTGTCGGCATGTCTGGAGTGCGACTGGAAGTGGAAGCACAGATTATTTACGTCAATAGTTCTCATATCAAAAATATAACAAAAGCAGTCTATAGGACTGGGATAGATATCGATGATATAGTCTTGTCTATTCTTTCTTCTGCCAGCATCGTGGCCACACCTAGACAAAAGGATTTGGGTGTTGCTGTAGTTAATATTGGTGGTGCTACCACAAGCGTTGTGGTTTATGAAGGTGGTGAAGTGGCCCATACAGCCACCATTCCTATTGGGTCAGAACATGTTACAAATGATCTAGCAATTGGACTTAGGACATCTATTGATGTGGCCGAACTGGTCAAAATAGAATACGGACGCTCTGTCTCTAAAGGTATTTCCAAAAAAGAAAAAATTGATTTGTCTCGTTTTGATAAGAATTTGGATTCAGAAGAAGTCCAACTCTATTATGTGGCACAGATCATAGAAGCAAGAATGGGAGAGATAATGGAGAAAATAGACGAAGAGTTTGCCAAAGCACACTTCAGCCGTTTATTACCTGCCGGAGTGATTTTTACTGGTGGCGGTTCGAAAATAGAAGGTATTGTAGATCTTGCCAAAGCAGAATTGGGACTACCAGCCTCAATTGGCTACCCTATGCAAGTAGATAGTATTAGCGACAAGTCTTCTGATATTTCCTTTACCACTACAATGGGTCTTCTGTCTTGGGCGTTTGATTTACAAAGTTTTAAGAATATAAATAAAAAATCTAGATTTGCCAGTAGTGCAAAAACTCTAAAAAAGGTTCAAAATATTTGGAAATCTTTGATACCATAATGGTTTTTCGTCTGCATCCCTTATAAACCTACTAGGTTATATGGGGGAGAGGGGTAAATTAAAAATATCTTTTATAACATTGATTACACTGATTAAAATAGATTACACAGATACTATAATAAAATGTCTGTAATGAAATAAACACCCTGTGGTCTTGCCACAGTTCCATTTCTTTTGACCCTGACGCCCTCTAGCTCTCTGGCCCAGGGAGGGATTTACAATAACCTGTTTATATACAGGTTTTTTTCTTGACATATAAAAGCAAAAAAGTTAGACTGTATGTGTAGTTAAAACTATTTTTTTTCTGAACAAAAAATGTGTTCAGGAAATACCATTTCCACAATATTTCATAACAAGTTTATGCCACAAGTAAAACCAGAAATTGAAACATTTGCAAAAATTAAAGTCATTGGAATCGGCGGTTCTGGTGGTGCTGCTATCGACAGAATGGTCAAAAGCGGTATTCGTGGCGTGGATTTTTTGGCTATGAACACAGATGTTCAAGCTCTCCATCACAACAGCGCTCCTCACAAGCTACATATCGGTAAGACAGTTACTCGTGGTCTTGGAGCTGGTATGGATCCAGAGATGGGTAGAAGAAGTGCAGAAGAAGCTCAGAATGAAATAAGAGAGGCATTGAAAGATACTGACATGGTTTTTGTTACTTGTGGCCTGGGAGGTGGTACTGGTTCTGGAGCTAGTCCTATTGTGGCAGAGATTGCTCGGGAAGTTGGTGCTCTCACTGTAGCTGTAGTCACCAAACCTTTTTCCTTTGAAGGACCTCAAAGGAAAAAAATTGGTGAGCTTGCTTACCAAGAATTATCTCGTCATGTGGATACAATTATTACAATTCCAAATGATAGAGTTCTTCAGATAATTGATAAAAAGACTTCTCTTTTGGATGCTTTCAAAATAGTGGATGATGTGTTGAGACAAGGTGTTCAAGGCATCTCTGAATTGATTACAGTACCAGGACTTATCAATGTTGATTTTGCAGATGTAAAATCAATTATGAAAGATACAGGATCTGCGCTTATGGGGATTGGTATTGGTAGTGGAGATACGCGCGCCATAGAAGCAGCTCAAGCTGCTGTATCTAGTCCTCTCCTAGAAGTTTCTATTGACGGTGCCAGGGGGATACTATTCACTATTACTGGTGGCAAGAGTCTTGGTATGCAAGAGGTGGCTGAAGCTGCCAAGATTATCACCAATTCTGCTGATGAAGATGTGAGGGTTATTTTCGGAGCTGTGATCGACGAGAAGATGGGTGAAGATGTGCGTGTGACAGTCATTGCCACTGGTTTTGAAGACTCAGATAGAAAGAATACTTTTAATCCAGAAGAGGATGCTTCTCTGTTTAGTCCCAAGAAATCTTTTTACTCCCCAAGCTTTTTTGCCAAAAAATCTGGTACCACGGAAGATAAAGAAGACCGTGGGGATGTCGTCAGAAAACAGTTCACAGCAAAACAGATTAATAAAAATATCATCGTAGAAGATAAGACCTCTAGTCCAACTACCAAGTCTCCTGATAATACAGCTTCTGATAAGGAGGATTTGGAAATACCTGCTTTTATAAGAAAAAAGATGGGGATGTGACAATAAATTTAAAATAATAAATCTCTTAAATCTTTAAGCGGTTTTATTCCTCGATGCTTGCATCGAAAAAGTGAAAACTAACATTGGTTGAAATAAGATTTTCTGCCAATACCCCGCAGCTTGCTGCGGGGATGGCCCGATGAAGTCTTACTTAAACCAAATTTACTTTTATTCTAGTATTTCTATAACACTGATTCTACTCAAAGAGGATGAGTGCACAGATTTAGAATATATTATCCACCAGAGGATGTGTCAGTCCTGCCTGCCTGTTTCCAGTGGTGGTTTTTTGTTACTTTCATTTTTGTATTTTGGATGTTATAATATTTATGATTTTAGATTCCTGCCTGCTGGTTTTCGATTATGAAGCTCATGTTGGGTAGCAGGTGTGGTGTGATTTAGGATTTTTAGTTATGCATTGTCCAGTCTGTAGATCCAAAGAGACAAAAGTGGTTGATTCTCGTATTTCTCAGGGAGGTATGACGATCAGGAGACGGAGAGAGTGTGAAAAGTGCCACTATCGTTTTTCTACCCTAGAAGAAGCCGAGCTTCTCGGCTTTGTTGTAATAAAAAATGATGGCAAGCGCGAATCGTACTCTAGAGAAAAGCTAGAAAAAGGAATTATTCATTCTTTGACCAAAAGATCTTTTACTCAAGATAAATTTCAAAGCTTAATTCATTCCATAGAGAGAGACATCCAAAAAAAGCCTGCTAAGGCTTGGAAGCAAAATGGTACAAAGAATAGAGAAATAATGAGTAAAGATATAGGAGATATCATCATGAAGCATCTCAAAAAATTTGACAAAGTTGCTTATATCAGGTTTGCGTCTATTTATCGAGCTTTTGAAGATGTGAAAAAATTTGAAACAGAAGTTCGATCTTTGTTGCCAAAAAATAAAAACAAAAAAAGATTAAAAAAAGATTAAGTTGATTATCTACTTATCTATGCTAAAAAATAAAAAACAAAAAAGTTCTGACAAGCCTTTCGGGGAGTCAGGGTCCGATATAAAAATTGGTGCACCAAAAGAAGATAAAGATGACCTAAGAGGTTTGATTGAAAAGAATATCAAATGGTCTCAGCTTATTTTTGAGCAAAACAAGAAGATTAAGAAGAGATTGACCCTTATGGCTGTTGGCAGCTATCTTCGTTTGGCCTTGATAATAATTCCTATCATTCTTGGTATTATTTATCTACCTGCTTTTTTGAGTGATGTTTGGCAAGATTATGCTTCTGTTATAGGTGTGTCCCCAGAAAGCCTCCTCAATACCTCACCTATAGACAAGGGGGCGATTGAAGCTCTGATTGATCAGTTTTATGGAGAGCAAGATATACATTCTTTCATAGATAAGTTGAAGCAGTAATCCGTAATTTAGTTTTATATGAATAAGCGAACTAAGATAGTCTGCACGTTAGGTCCTGCCTGTCAAACAAGGGACAAAATATCTGCAATGATGCAGGCTGGTATGAATGTTGCTCGTCTTAATTTTTCTCACGGAACTCACGATGAGCACGAAGAGTTCATAAAAAAAATACGAGAACTTTCAGATGAGTTGGATGCTTCTGTCGCTGTCTTGCAAGACCTCCAAGGTCCTAAAATAAGAGTTGGGGTTCTTCCAGAAGATGGCATCCCTCTTTCTGTTGGTGACATGATCAATTTTGATACTTCTCTCGAGGGTTATACACATGGAACGATTCCTGTGGATTATGAGTTACTTCATGAATATGTGAAATCAGGAGAGAGAATGCTCCTCAATGATGGTAGAATTGAAGTGCGTGTGGTGCGCGTTTCTGGTACTCTGATTAGTGCTGAAGTGTTGGTTGGGGGTTTGCTCTCCTTGCACAAAGGGATCAATATTCCAGACTCACAAATGAAGATGGTATCCATGACTGAAAAAGACAAAAAGGATTTGTTTTTTGGTATAAAATACCATGTCGATATGGTTGCTCTCTCTTTTGTGACTAGTGCCAAGGATATCTTGGATTTGAAATATCTTATAAAGGAATATGAGGAAGAATTGGGTATTAATCCAGAACAGCCTATAAAAATTATTGCCAAAATAGAAAGAAATGAGGCTGTAGAAAATATCAAGGAAATATTGGATGTGGCAGATGGTATAATGGTCGCCAGAGGTGATTTGGGGATCGAAGTAGAAGCTTCTGATGTGCCTTTGATTCAGAAAAATTTGATTGACATGTGTTTGGACGTGGCAAAACCAGTAATAGTAGCCACTCAGATGCTTGACAGTATGCAAAAGAATCCTCGCCCAACTCGAGCCGAGGTTTCTGATGTAGCCAATGCTGTTATAGATCACACCGATGCTGTGATGCTTTCTAATGAAACAGCCATGGGGGAATATCCAATAGAAACAGTCGAGACAATGGCAGAAATAATCAAAAAAGTTGAAAAATCAAATTACGATAATTTGTCAATAAAGCCGGATTTTCAGAATAAACAGAAGATAGATGAAGTAATTAGTCAGATGTCTCGTCTCTTGGCAGAAGAAACGAAATCCAGTATAATACTGGCGGCGTCTATATCTGGAGAGACTGGAAGAATGATTAGTAGATATCGTCCGGAATTGCCAGTGGTTGTGGCTACAAGCACCAAGCGAGTAGCAAACCAATTGAATCTTTCCTGGGGAGTTTTTCCCTTTGTCTTACAACCTTGTAGAAGTATAGAGGAATTAGTTGATAGATCTATTTTATATCTAAAACAAAAAAATGTTGTAAAGAAGGAGGATAAAATTATAATTGTGGCCGGTGAGCCAGTCGGACATGTGGGACATGTCAATTTGTTGGAGGTAAAGGAGGTGAAATAGGTATTTTCTTTGCTAATATACTTTTCAGGTATGAACTACATCAAGAAATTTGGGGGGATTTCCACCACCCTTTTTTTGTTATCCACATTGGCCGTTTTGTTTGGTACAGCTGATATTTTTAATATCAATTATGTTTTTGCTGGTAATTCTTGTACCAGTTCTGGTAGTGGTGACTGGGATAATGCTGTGACGTGGACAAGATGTGGTGGTGCCATCCCGCAATCTGATGATGACGTGGTCATCCAAAATGGACATACTGTTACAATCACTGATACAACTGCCTATACTATAAATTCTCTTACTATTCAGAGTACGGGCGCACTTACACATAGTGTCCAAACAGATACTGCTGCTCCATGGGTCAAAAGTGCTGTTATTGATATTACTGCTGGTACTTTTACTATTTCTGGTACTGTCAATCTAGATGAAAAGGGGTACAACGAGAACACTAATTTTGCAGGAGATGGTTATGGTCCTGGTTTGGGTTTGGGAAGTAATTTGGTTGATGATGGTGCTGGTGGTGGTGCTCATGCGGGTGATGGTGGTGATGGTTATGACAGTGGTGTTGCGGTAAAAAGCGGAGGAAGTTCCTATGATTCTGCCTTATCTCCGGTAGAGCCTGGATCTTCAGGTGGTACTTTGAGAAGTAAAAAGGGTGGTGCTGGTGGAGGTGTTGTGAAGTTTACTGTGACTGGAGGAGGTACTTTCACGTTGGATGGTACAATTACAGCTGACGGTGGTCATGGTGAAGCCACCAACACAGGAGCTCACGGAAGTGGAGCTGGGGCAGGTGGTTCCATTTGGTTGGATTTCAATGATGAGGGTGGTACATTGGCTGGTAGTGGTTCAATTACGGCGACAGGTGGTGTCGGAGGTTGTGATAGTGATGTTCATCCTAGTTGTGGTGGTTTTGAAAGTGGTGGTGGAGGAGGGGGAGGGGGTTTCATAACCATTCTTGACTGGTCTACTGACTCTAGCTCTTATACTATTGATGTGTCTGGTGGAGATGGGGGAGCTGGTGCTCAGAGCGGTTCGGATGGTGGCGATGGGACACTTACTATGAATGGTCTTCCTACTGCCACTTCTTTTTCTCCGGCTCAGACTTCAGCTTCAGCAGTCACTTTTACTACAACAGTATCTGATCCAGATAGCGATGCCACTAGTTTGGTGATAGAGCATTCTACAGATAACTCTACTTGGACTTCATCGACACTAGGAAATATTACTTTTAGTGAAGAGGATGAAAATACTTTTTCTAGTTCTACAGGTAATATTACCAGTATTGATACCAACGTAGATGGAAGTGTTACACTTACGATTGAGTGGAATATTGGAGCGGATATCCCAGACACAGATGACAATGATGTCTGGCTAAGAGTTGTGCCAAGTGATAATAGTGGTAACGGTAGTACAGTTACTTCTGCTTCTTTTGTTGTTGACAATTTGGCCCCTACAGCACCAGGCAGTCTAGGTGTTAGTTCTACTTCTACCACTGGCGTAGTGTTGTCATTTGGCTCTGTGACTTCAGAGAGTAATTTTGCAGAATATAAAATATTTTATAAACAAGGTGCAGGTGATGTGACCACAAGTGACACTGAATTTTCTTCTTCTACAGACGCCAATCTGGGGGTTATAAATTTCAATGGCGCTTCCAATGCCACCATCACTGAGCTAGCTACATCTACTAAGTATACTTTCAACATCTGGGCATATGATATCTATGACCAGAGCACTTCTTCTACTTCAGAATTAACTTTTTATACTCTGGCTGATCAGCCTGGCACACTTGTGGCTAGCGACCCGGCTATTTCTACTATTGATTTGACTTTGGATGGTGGCACAAATCCATCTTCTGTAGAATATGCTCTTTACGAGTCTACAACTGGAAATTATGTGGCAACAGACAATGGTCTTGATTCTGCCAGTCCAATCTGGAAGACCTCCAGCTCTTGGAGTGATCCCACGGTCACTGGTTTGTCTACGAGCACAATTCATACTTTTTCTATTATCGCAAGAAATGGAGATAATTTTGAGACTGCCACCACCACTGCCAGTGCTTTGTATACTTTGGCAGAAACAGCAGATGCTCCTACCATAAGTTCTCCTACTGCCACTACATTACCAATTACACTTAATGTTGGTGGAAATTCTGCAGGAACAGCATATGCTCTATACAACACCACAGATGGTAATTATTTGGCAGCAGATGGCTCAGACGGTGGATCCACTTCTGTATATCAGGCCACAAGTACTTGGGGTGCAGATTTTGCTGCTATTGGACTGACACCAAATACTTCCTATCAATTCACTGCCACATCTCGAAATGGAGATGGTGTAGACGCTGCCACATCTACAGCCTCTACAGCCACCTCTACATTGCCAGCATCACCATCTACACCTACAGCCACAGTAGGTGGGCAGACTTCTATTACAGTCGCTTGGGCAGCAAACGATAATCCAGCTGCCACGGTATATGAGATGTACAATATAACAAATAGCTCTATTGTTGCTACTACTACAGACTTGTCTCTTGTTGTTTCTGGTCTGACAGCAGGTACCAGCTACACTTTCAAGGTCAGAGCTGAATCTTCTTTTGATAGTGGTCTATATAGCGCTTATTCGGGATCTTCATCGGCGGTGACCACAGAGTCTGCACCTTCTGCTGAAGACAATCCAAACAATAGTCCTGCCAGATTTGGTTATTTGAGTTTATTACCGCCAGAGGCACCTGCCGACGGCTCTCCTGAGTTTTTAATA
>CAYFPJ010000015.1:0-32622 GCA_964344965.1 uncultured Gammaproteobacteria bacterium
GCAACGCCCGAAAACAAAATACCCCGGGGCTTGCCCCGGGGATTCTTTATTTTTCAAAAAAGTCTCTCAAGCCTTTCAAGCTTTTGGGGCCTTTCCAGCCTTTAATAATTATGGAAATCAGAAATATCGCCATCATCGCTCACGTCGACCATGGTAAGACTACTCTTACCGACGGACTAATGCGCCAAACTGGCATGACTAGTGCCGAAGACAATGTAAGTATGGACAGTAACGCGCTCGAGCAAGAGCGTGGTATTACGATATATGCCAAGAACACCTCAGTCTTTTACAAAGATACAAAAATTAATATTGTCGACACGCCAGGCCATGCTGACTTTGGCTCTGAGGTAGAGCGGGTTCTTCGATCCATTGATTCAGTACTCTTGATCGTCGATGCTCAGGAAGGTCCTATGCCTCAGACCAAATTTGTTCTGAAAAAATCATTAGAATTGGGACTGAAGCCAATTTTAATTTTAAACAAAATAGACAAGCCAGCAGCAGATCCTCGCCGTGCTCACGACCAAGTTCTCGAACTCTTCATGGATCTCGGAGCTAGTGATGAGCAGCTTGACTTCGTTACTCTCTATGCCAACGGGAAAGCTGGCATTGCAAAGAAAAATTTGACTGATGAAGGTACAGACTTGATGCCAATTCTTGATGCTATCCTCGAACATGTCCCACCTGCACCAGCAGATACTGCAAAACAATTTCGCATGCAACCATTCAACCTAGGTTATGATAATTATCTGGGTCGTCTTGCTATTGGACGAGTATATGAAGGTAAGCTAAAAACAGGAAGCAAAGTTGTGGTAAAAAAACCAGATGGTGAGACTCGCAAAGGATCTGTCACAAAGATTCAGAGCTTTGAAGGTGTAAAAAAAGTAGATGTAGAAGAAGCTGTTGCTGGAGACTTAGTGATGATTGCTGGTATTCCAGATATTTACATTGGTGAGACTATTTGCGTCGATGAATCCCAGGAGTCATTACCAGCTATTACTATTGACGAGCCAACTATCTCCATGAATTTGCTTGTTAACAATTCTCCTTTTGCCGGACGAGATGGTAAATTTGTGACCAGCAGACAAATTCGTGAAAGGCTAGAAAAAGAACTGGAAGTCAATGTCGGATTGAAAGTTGATTTTTCAGAAGCTGATCAATTAAAAATTTTTGGCAGAGGGGAGATGCATATTGCTGTCTTGCTAGAAAATATGCGTCGTGAAGGATTTGAATGTCAGGTCTCACAACCACAGGTTATTGTCAAAGAAATAGATGGACAAAAGAATGAACCATTCGAAGAGGTAACAGTAGATGTGCCAGATGCATTTGTCGGGACAGTGACCGAAGGGCTTGGTAAGCGTAAAGGAATCATGACCAACATGAATAGCAAAGACGGTCAGACTAGAATAATTTTTGAAATTCCATCTCGCGGTCTACTTGGTTATCGTGGTAAATTTATCGTTGATACCAAGGGCGAAGGGATTCTCTGTAGCCAAGTGATTGGCTTCCGTCCTTATGTAGGTACTATTGAAAAACGTAATGTGGGATCTATGGTCTCTATGATGACTGGTAAGGCTCTCGGATTTTCACTTGCCAATCTCCAGAATCGTGGTACCCTATATATAGGACCAAATGTTGAAGTCTACGAAGGTATGGTCATTGGTAATACATCCAAAGGTGAAGACATGGCAGTGAACCCGATCAAGGGTAAACAACTCACCAACATGCGAGCTAGTGGGGCAGATGATGCTCTCAATCTTACTCCACCACTTCTCGTCACTCTCGAAGGTGGTCTAGAGATGATGGCTGAAGACGAATATCTAGAAATCACTCCCAATCATATCCGCATCAGAAAGCAATTTCTTACTGAAGTGGAGAGGAAGAGGAATAAGAAATAAAAGATAAAAGTATGGGCGACACAAAAAACCCAGATTCACTAGGTGACATTCTAAGATCAGCCATGATCGATGTGGGGAGAAAATTAGCTGACCAAAGTACAGATGAAGCAAAGGAGTTGAAAAAGGTTTTCGAAGAAGAAGGCAGGGAAGAAGCTATCAAATATATCAGAAAAAAAATAGAATGGTCATTCCCTTCAGTGTACGGTTTTCCTCCCGGCGCAAGTGAACAAATAGATGATATTTTGGAGAGCTGTGTTAGTATTTGGGAGAGTGAGGGCTAGTTTTTACAAATCAATAGTTTTCTAAAAATAAAAAACTCTCATATTATGAAGTTTTTTATGTTATCAGGGTGGACTCCTTTCGTTTCTTTCAGAGCTACGGAGGATAATCTAGTAGATTCAAAATAGTTTACAGGGCGTAAATCCTCTGAAAGAAGGGTTGGAGACTTGTGATCCGGGTGGGGCTCGAACCCACGACCGTTAGCTTAAAAGGCTACTGCTCTACCAGCTGAGCTACCGGACCTTATACATAATACAGCCAAAATTATACCCGAGTTTTGTTTTTTAGTCAATACTTGTTATATTATTAGAATATATAGAACACGAATTTAACTAAATAAAAGTAAATTTGGTTTAAGTAAGACTTCATCGGGCCATCCCCGCAGCAAGCTGCGGGGTATTGGCAGAAAATCTTATTTCAACCAATGTTAGTTTTCACTTTTTCGATGCAAGCATCGAGGAATAAAACCGCTTAAAGATTTAACGAATCAGAACGAATTCGTTCCAATCTGTTAAATTAGTTAAATTCGTGTTCTATTTAGAAATTAATTTCATCAAATGCCAGAACTACCAGAAGTCGAGACAATTGTACGTGACCTACAAGCCAACATTGTTGGTCTTCCTATTGATCGTATTGAAGTTAGACTACCAAAAATGGTCAAGCATCCAGACGGTAATTTTCACTCTCTACTAGAAAACAATCACTTTTCCAAAGTCAGAAGGCGAGCTAAGTACCTGATTTTTGATATCAATAATTCTCCTGAAAGCATGGTTGCTCATTTGCGAATGACCGGACAGATGATCTATAAGAGAGGAGGAGATTTTCTAGCTGGGGGACATGGTAAAAAAGAAGATCTAGAAGCTCTACCCAACAAATTCAGTCATGTAATTTTTCATTTTGCCGATGGCTCACAATTGTTTTTCAATGACATGCGTCAATTTGGCTATCTAGAAGTAGTTAGTTCAGATCGTCTTGTAGAAATTGATAATAAATTGGGCGTAGAACCACTGGAGCCAGAATTTACTTTAGAACTTTTTGAAAAGCTTACAGAAAATAAGCGTACAAATATCAAGGCTTTTCTTCTTAACCAAAAATTTATTGCTGGTCTGGGAAATATTTATGTAGATGAAACTTTGTTCTCAGCTGGAGTTTTACCTCAGAGAACTGTAGATAGTTTGAAGAAAAAAGAAAAACACAAAATTTGGAAAGCAGTCAAAAAAATACTAGGCAAAGCAGTGGAGGAGAGAGGCACTACTTTCAATGATTATCTCGATGCCAATGGTCAGCAAGGAAATTTTCTAAAATTTCTAAAAGTTTATTCTAGAGGAGGGGAGAAGTGTTTGAAATGTAAAGAGGAAACGCTTGAAAAAAGTAAAGTAGCAGGGAGAGGTACGGTGTATTGTGTGATTTGTCAGGTATAAATATGCAAGAGTTTGATTACACTATTGAATTTGCTTCATTTGATTCACCAGATTTTAATCAGGTGATAGATTTGCGTTATCAAGAATTATACCAAGATGCTAATCTTCCGAAAGATGTTGTCTTAGACGCTTCAGACGAAATCAGTCTGCACTGTGTTATAAAAAATAATACAAAAATAATTGGTTATGGAAGGTTGACACCAGAAAAAAGCGGAGATGGAAAAATATCGCAAATGGCTGTAAGTAGAGATTTTCAGCGAAAAGGTCTTGGTGGAAATATTTTAGGAGCTCTTATAGATAAGGCGAGAGAGGTGGAATTGAAAAGATTATATATGACAGCACGGACATCAGTCATTGATTTTTACACATCTTTTGGCTTTCATGCATCAGGAGATGTGTTTATTTCTCCCCGAACCAAAATTCCCCATGTGATGATGGAAGCGGAATTGTAGAGTTGAAGATATACAAAAAATTTGCTAAAATAAAGACATTCACAGTGTCTTTTTTATGTACAATCTATCAGTAAAAGAAGCTCTGGAAAACTTACAAACTTCCAAGCAAGGTCTTAGTGAGGAAAAAGCGAGAGAAAAATTAGCTAGGCATGGAGAAAATGTTCTTCCTAGCTCAGGTGGAGAATTGACCAGACTGAAAATTTTTCTTAGTCAGTGGAAAAGTCCGCTGATTTTGATTTTGCTCGTAGCTGGTATAGCTAGTGGTCTCTTGGGAGAGGTTGTTGACATGACAGTCATTTTCATCACCATTGCTGTCAATGTTTTGGTTGGTTTTTTTCAAGAAAATAAAGCCAATACTGCTCTCAACAAACTTCGTTCTCTCATCACCTACAAAGCAACTGTTTTGCGCAATGGTGAGACGAGGATTATTTCTAGTGAAGATGTGGTGGTTGGAGATATTTTGTTATTAGAAGCAGGAGATCGAATTCAGGCTGATGGTAGGATCATCGAGCAGATAGAATTTACAGTTGATGAGTCACTACTTACTGGTGAATCAGAACCAGTATCCAAGCATACCCAAAAGATCGGAAAGGACGTCGGTATTGGAGACAAATCCAATATGGTTTTCCGAGGTACTACTGTGACCAATGGTCGAGCTAGAATTGTAGTCTCAGCCACAGGAGTGAAGACTGAAATTGGCCACATTGCCTCTCTTGTTAAGGAGACAAAAGATGAGAAGACTCCTTTGCAGGAGCAGCTTGGTAAGTTGAGTAAGTTCATTGCTGTCATTGTACTCTTGATTTCTCTTGCTATTTTTTTGATTGGCGTATTCAGTCCTGCCGAAGAGCACAGTTTGATCGAGATGTTTGAGACTGCTGTCGCTGTGGCTGTCGCTGCTATTCCAGAAGGATTAGTCATTTCTCTTACAGTCATCCTCGCTATTGGGATGCAGTTCATTTTACGCAAAAAAGCCTTGGTCAGGAAATTGGTGGCTGCTGAAACCTTGGGTTCAGTCAGTGTGATCTGCTCAGACAAGACTGGCACCCTGACAGAGGGGAATATGTCTGTCACTGGTCTAGTCACTGCTGCAGAAGATCTAAACTATAAAGAATTGCAAGTTCTCAATGCTTCTGACCCAGATCGTCGTCCAGATGCTATCCTAGCTTACAAAATCGGTATCCTAGCCAATGACGCTATTGTAGAGAACAAAAATGGTTCTAGAGAGTTTGTGGGAGACACGACAGACATCGCGTTTGCCAAAGGTGGTGCTGACATGGGACTTGGTAAATTGGGGTTGGAAAAACTTATTCCAAGAAAAGATGAAGTACCATTTGATAGCAAGAGAAAATTTATTGCTACTCTGCACAGCTTTGATGGCAAGAATCTAGCCTATGTCAAAGGAGCACCAGAAGTCTTATTGAAAAAATCAACTCATTGTCATAAAGATGGAAAGTCAGTTCGTCTAGATGAGAAACAAAGAAAATTTTTTGCCGACACTTTGAACAAAATGGTAGACAAGGGACTGCGCACCATTGCTGTTGGATATCTAAAAGATCATCAAGGGCACAAACTAGAGGAATCAGATATCAAAGATCTAGTCTTCGTTGGAATTTTTGCTCTGTCAGATCCTCTCCGTCCTGATGTAAAGTCGACCATTGATATTGCTAAGAAAGCTGGCATTAGAATAGTCATGATTACTGGAGACCATGCTCGGACAGCCCAATCAATAGCAAGAGAAATAAATCTACCAGCATATGATAACAATGTTTTTCATGGAGAAGACATGTCTAGTGTTAGTGATGAAGAATTGCAGGTTTTGATAAATAAAATTTCCATATTCGCAAGAGTCAATCCAAAAGACAAGATTCGTATTGTTCAAGCTTTCCAAAAAAATGGAGAAGTAGTAGCCATGACTGGGGACGGAGTCAATGACGCCCCAGCTCTCAAGGGTTCAGATATTGGTGTGGCAGTTGGTTCTGGTACTGACGTAGCCAAAGAAACCGCAGACATCGTCCTTCAGGATGACCGTCTGGGGACAATTGTTGATGCTGTAGAAGAAGGGAGAGGAATATACCAAAATATTAAAAAAGTGGTCTTGTATTTGCTTTCTGGTTCTTTTGCTGAAGTTATTTTGATCTCCGGCAGTCTCATTGCCGGATTGCCTTTGGCAGTGCTTCCAGCCCAAATTTTGTGGGTCAATTTGATTGAAGATTCTTTCCCCAATATGGCTTTGGCATTTGATAAAGGGGACAAAGAAAACATGTCTGACCCTCCAAGAAAAAAGAATGATCCAATCATTGATCGCGAGATGAGGACCATGATTTTGATTATCAGCCTAGTCTCCAATTTTATTTTATTCGGCTTATTCTTATACTATTGGAATGTAACTGGAGATATTGCTCTTACTCGGACTATCATGTTTGTCGGACTTGGTATTGATTCTCTGCTCTATATCTATTCTGTCCGAAGCATGCGCCGCCATGTCTGGAGTATGAATCCTTTTGACAACCGTTATCTTACTGGAGCAGTATTGTTTGGTTGGGTTATGCTGGTGCTGGCTGTATACTGGGATCCTTTGCAATATTTACTACGAACCGTCAGTTTAGGCTGGCAGCATTGGACAGTAATGATTATCTTTGGGTTTGTGAATATTCTGCTTATAGAAATAATCAAGGGATTTTTCTTTAACAGGCGGAGAGTCTAAAAAAAGCACAAAAATAATCTTAAGTCTTAATTCTTTTATCTTAAATCTAAAAAATATGTCCGTAATAAAAAAATCTTATTTAAATAAAATAAAAAAGAGTATTCTCAACTATGCTCTGGTTCGTCGTGATGTTATCAAAAAAGCGGGAGATGCCCTCCATCATGCCAAGCGCGCTATATTTGCTATGCACAGAGACAATATGAAAGAGGCGGTTGAAAAGATCAAAGAAAGTGAAAAAATAATCAAAGCGCTAAATAAAAAACACAGTAAAAATAAAGCAGTCACAGATGAAGGAGCCTACAAAGCTGCTCTAGAGGAATATGTCGAAGCCGTGCTTTTTCACCAATTCATAATCACTGGTAAAATTGCTGAAATAAAAAATATCAATGTTCCAGGAGAGATATATATTGCTGGACTTTGTGACGTGCCAGGTGAGCTCTATCGCTATGCTATCAAGGCAGCTACCAAGAAAGACATTAAGACTGTCACGAGATGTGCCGAAACCGCTCAAGAGATCGTAGGGGAGCTGATAGAATTCAATCTAACTAAGTATTTGCGTAATAAATTTGATCAAGCTAAGAATGCCGTGAATAAGCTGGAGTATGTTGTTTATGAGCTAAATTTGCGGAGTTAAGTATCATTTCCCCCTCTCCTTTGTAAGGGGAGGGTTGGGGAGGGGTTGCGTGGTAGCAATGCAACCCCCTCTGCCTTCGGCATCTCCCCCTTAAAAAGGGGGAGAAATTAATAATCTGTATGAATCAGTTTAAATCAATGTTAAAAAAAATATTCCCAAAGCAATTCTTAAACCTCCGTCATCTTTTTTTTGCTTGGTATGGAGCCGTCAAGTATAGCCATCCTTCGGAAGAGCTTTTGGTCATCGGAGTTACTGGAACAAGTGGAAAGTCCACCACTGTGTATCTTTTGCGACAACTCCTAGAAAAAGCTGGTTTCACAGTAGGTTCACTCTCTACAATTGATTTTTATATTGCTGGCAAAGATAAGCTCAATGATCAGAAGATGACTATGCTTGGGCGTATGCAGACTCAGAAGTATTTGCGAGAGATGGTGGATGCAGGCTGTAATGTCGCTATAGTAGAGACTACCTCAGAAGGTCGTGTCCAGCACCGACACAGATTTATAAATTATGACATGATGATCCTTACCAATTTTTATCCAGAGCATATCGAGTCACATGGTAGCTTCGAGAATTACAGACAGGCAAAGATTGATTTGTTTGACTACGTAAGTAGAGGAAAAAGGAAAAAGGAAAAAGGAAAAAGTATTTTGAAAACAGCGGTCGTAAATAAAGAAGTGAAGGGTTATACTAAGTTTTTAAATTTTGATTTTGATGAAAAAATTAAATTTGGGATTGGTTCTAATTTTGAAATAGAAGAGATAGTGGTAGATAATCTTGGTTTGCATTTTAAGATACATGGTAGAGAATTTGATGTGGCCATGTACGGCGAACACAATGCTTACAACATCTTAGCTGCAATCGTTGTGGCAAGACAGCTAGATGTGTCGTGGAGTCTTATTCAGGAGGCTGTAAATAATTTCAAGAACGTACCAGGACGAGTAGAATTCATCACAGAGGCAGAAGAGCATGGATTCCAAGTTATTGTCGACTATGCTTTTGAGCCACGAGCTTTGAGCGCATTGTATGAAATTGTAGATCTTATAAATCCAAAGCGAATAATTCATGTCACTGGAAATACGGGCGGAGGAAGAGACAAGCCTGATGAAAAGGCAAAATTGATTGCCGAGAAAGCAGATATTGTCATAGTCACCAATGAAGATCCATATGACGATGATCCACAAGAAATCATTGATTATATGGCAGGAGTTGTCGAGCAATCTGGGAAAAAAGAAGGAAAAGATTTGTTCAGAATTTTGGAAAGAGGAGAGGCGATTGCCAAAGCTCTTGAAATTGCTGCAGAAGGAGATCTTGTTCTTGTGACTGGTAAAGGAAGTGAACAAGCGATGTGTGTGGCCAATGGCAGGAGGATTCCTTGGGATGATCGAGAAGAGGTTAGGACGCAGTTGCAAAAAATGCTATAATTACTGCATATGGCAAGGAAAACAGACAAATCTGGTTTCAAGCGTTTTTTTGGATCACGTCTTTTTTTGCTTACCTCTCTTATCGTTACGATTCTTATTGCTTTTAGCTATGCTAGAGCGTATTATCAGGATTACACAATCAAGCAAGAGATAAGGGAGTTGCAAAATCAAGTAAAAAATTTGGAAAAAAAGAAAATAGAATCTCTGGAAATCCTCAAATACGTAATGAGTCCCTCTTTTGTAGAAGAAAAAGCAAGGACAGAGCTCAATTTGAAAAAACCAGGGGAAAATGTTATTGTAATTCCGTCACAATCTGGGAAGGATCTCAAGGGGTATACTCTGGAAGATCAAGGCGAATCTTCGTCAGAATACCTAAAAAATCCGACCAAATGGTGGTATTATTTTACTCAATAATTATTAACAAGGAAATATGGAAGAAAAAACGACAACAGAAGGTCAAGAAAAAGAGCAGAACCCAAAATCAACAGATTTTACTGCAAAACCTTTCGTTCTTGGTGTTGTAATTGCTCTTTTGGTAGTATCTGTTGGAGGGTATGCTTTTGCCAACAATTCTGTAAAAAATTTATCTGAGTCTAATTTTACACTTCAGGTTGCTGATTTATTTGGCATTCCTGTGGCTAGTATTAATGATCTTGATGTAAAATATGCAGACTATGTGAAGGACAAAAAATCTCTAGAACAGTTTTATTCTACCCAAGAAGGAAGTGGTATTCCTCTTCCTACAGATGAGCAAATATCTGATCAAGCTTTGAGTAGATTGCTTGTAAATACTTTGATATCTGGTTTTGCCAAGGATCTTGATGTTGTCTTGGATCCGTCGGATGTCACTGAAGTAAAAGAAGCAATGCTCTCTCAATTTCCAGATGAAGAGACAGCGAGAGAGGATGTGATAAGTACTTTTGGTTGGGATTTGGACACTTTCATTGAGAGAATTATTCGTCCTATAGTGCTAGAGCAAAAATTATCAGAAGCATTCAGTACAGATGAAAGTGATTTGGGGGATGACTTTAAGACCGAGCAAGTTAGGGCAAGTCATATATTGTTTATGTTTTCTGAAGAAAAAACCAAACCAGAACTAATGCTAGAAGCAAAAGAAGTCTTAGATCGTATAAAAAATGGAGAAGATTTTGCAGAACTAGCTGCTCAGTATGGGTCTGACAGTACTAGGGACGTGGGAGGTGACCTGGGGTGGTTTGGTACAGGAATGATGGTGCCAGAATTTGAAGCAGCTGCGTTTGCACTTCAGCCTGGAGAGCTTGCCGAAGATTTAGTAGAGACAGAATTTGGATACCACATCATCAAAGTAAATGATAGACAGACACAAAAAGATTTTGGTGCCTTTTTGGAGTCTGAAATCAAAAAAGCTGAAATAGAAATACTAGCCAACTTGCACAATCCTTTTGAAGGTCTGTTTGATGATGTAAATGATAATGGTGGATTGCAAGAAATGACAGAGTCAGAGATTGTGGGGCAGGCCGAGGAAGTCAGTGAATAATTTTATCAGATAATTCTTGCTCTTTAGCAGGGATTATCTTTTTTCTATGGTGATATGCTCAAGCAGTCAAAATATTTCAAAATAAAAGTTACCGTCCCGGTGGACAGTGCAGATAAGATAAAAGATGTTTTGGGGAAAGCTGGGGCAGGGAGATTGGGTAATTATGATTTTTGTTCTTATTCATATCCAGTTAGTGGACAATTTCGTCCTCTAGAGGGGTCAAATCCTACCATTGGAGAAATATCTAAGATAGAGAAAGTAGAGGAGATGTCAATAGAGTGTGTTTGTCACGAAGATATATTGAAAGAAGTGATCTCCAAACTAAGACGAGCCCACCCTTATGAAGAGCCGGCAATTGATATTATCCCGCGTTTGGATATAGAATGAGTTCCTACTCCAAATGTGCATGTAGCTCAGCTGGCAGACTTGCTCGCCAGAGCCTAAGCCCCTCTAGTTCAGTGGTAGAACAGTGGTATCGTAAACCACATACAACAGTTCGATTCTGTTGGGGGGCTCAGGCGTAGGCAGGCAGGATAAAATATTCGTAACTTGCAGGTCGTGGATTCAAATCCTATTCTCAGCTCATGGTAAAAATAGTAGGATCTTTCCTATTTTTTTGTTTTTTTTAGATATGATATAATAGACTGCATATGATTTCTCTCACTGGAATTTCCAAAAAATATACAAAAGATAGTGTCGGTGTTGATAATATTAATATCCATATTGAGCCAGGAGAGTTTGTTTCTGTTGTCGGGCAGAGTGGTACTGGTAAAACTACCTTAGTCAAGCTTATCATAGCTGAAGAAAGGCCGTCTAAAGGGAAGATAGAAATTGGTGGTTGGGATATTTCTCGTATTTCTTATCGAGATATACCAATGCTTCGTCGTCAAATTGGGGTGATTTTTCAAGATTTCAAATTATTGCCTAAGAAAACTGTGGCAGAAAATGTCGCCTTTGCTCTTCAAGTTGCAGGAGGATCCCACACCCGAGTTCGTGAGGTGGTGCCAAGAGTGCTCGATATAGTAGGTCTTAGTCATAAAGAAGATCGATATCCACATCAGCTCTCTGGCGGTGAACAGCAAAGAGTGGTAATAGCCAGATCTCTCGTCCACCGACCGAAGATTTTGGTAGCAGATGAGCCTACTGGTAATCTTGATTCGATCAATACTCAAGAAATAATGGAGATTTTGAAAAAAATAAATGAATTTGGTACAACCATTGTTTTGGTCACTCACAATAGAGAAATTGTCAATCAACTCCGGAGGAGGGTAATCACTCTTCATGATGGCAAAGTAATCTCTGATGAGAAGCATGGTAAATATCATCTTAGTAAGAAGCATTAATAAGATATGTATTCATTTTTTCGTATTATAAAGTTTGCTTTTCAAGACATTGGTCGCAATTTCGGTCTTTCTCTTATGACTATTTTGATTTTGATCCTCATGCTTTTGTCAGTCAATACTTTGTTTATAATTCAAGTTTTAACAGAAGAGGCTACTGAATCTATCAAGAGTCAGATTGATGTCAGTATATATTTTGATTCAGATTCTACAGAAGAGGAGATAGAAGAAATAACCCAATTTGTAAATTCTTTTCCAGAAGTCGTAGAAGTAATTTTGCATGATCGAGAGTTTGTGTTGGAGGAGTTCAAAAAAGCTCATGCTGGCAATGAGGAGATACTATCTTCATTAGAAGAGTTGGATGAGAATCCTTTGGGGCCTACGATGGTCGTCAAGACCAAAACACCTTCTGATTACCAAAATGTAATTGCAGCTCTTAATATTCCAGAATATGAACATGTGGTGGAATCAAAAACTTTTGCTGACACAGAGAGTGCTATAACCAAGATTGACAATATTACCACTCAAGTGGAGCGTTTTACTATTGCCCTTAGTGTGTTTTTTGGGTTTATAGCATTTCTTATTATTTTCAATACTATTCGCGTTGCTATCTATACTCAGCGTGTAGAGATAAGCATTAAGAAATTAGTAGGAGCCACGAATTCTTTTGTCCGAGGACCTTATATTGTTGAATCTCTCATCTTTAGTATTATCAGTACTATTGTTACATATGTACTTGTCCTATTTATTGCTAGTGTAATAGATCCGTATATTGGAGTAGTCTTTGCTAAAGGTGCCTTCTTGACAAATTACTATTTAGACAATATAATAGCGCTCGCGAGTATTCAGTTTGTTGGCGTCTTCATTCTCACGTTATTCTCTAGTATGCTCGCCATGAGGAGGCATTTGAGAGTTTGAGTTCCCATCTCAGTTTTACAAATTAACTAGTTACCAGTTACCTTTCGGCATGAGCTCAAGGCCGAATGCTGATCACTGGTTGCCAAAATATTCGCGGGTCGCCCGCCTGCAACGCTGTGCTAGCGCCAGCGTAGCACTGCGGGCAGGTCTAATGGAGGGATTATGTACTACACATATGTACTGAAAAGTACAAAAGATAAAAAGCTATATATAGGTTTTACGCAAGACTTGCGTACGAGGATAAAACAGCATGATAAGGGTTTAGTGAAATCAACAAAGAATAGAGGGCCTTTTATGCTTATTTATTATGAAGCATGTCTCAAAGAAGAAGATGCGATTGAACGAGAGAAATCTCTCAAGACAGGTTTTGGAAGAAGTTATTTAAAAAGAAGATTAAAACATTCGTGGGTCGTCTAATGGTAGGACTCCAGGTTTTGGTCCTGGCTATCGGGGTTCGAATCCCTGCCCGCGAGCCAAGAATTTTGGTGAAACCGACCCGTTTGGGTCGATAATTTCACCCAAGTTCTATAAGCAAAAATCATCCTTTTATGGGTGATTTTTGTTTTTAAGCCTTTACTTTTAGGCCAAAAGAAAGTATAATTTTACTGTAATTATATGACAATAGAAGAATTTTTATCAAAGCATGGCTCAAAAATGGGCTTTTTAGAAACCACATTTCTCAAAAATGTGTATTTTGAGGACTATGGAAATGATGGTCTTGATTTGATTGAACCAGAAGTTGAAATTGACAGAAATGACGGAAGTGGTAGAAAATGGCGTATAGATTTTGTTGTAAAAACAAAAAAACGTAAATATGCAATCGAGTGTGATGGTTTTAATTATCATGCCGCGGGTATGGTTTCAAGAGAGCGGTTTGATGAATTAGAAGCAAAACGAAATGAAACTATAAGACAAGGTTATATTTTAATAAGCTTATCAAGAGATCAAATAACTAACACTCCAGAAGAAGCGATTTTTGAACTACGAAGAACTTTTAATGCAGACAGGGAATTATATTCTTTGTTTTTAAATTGGAACTCTGATTCCATTGATCCACACGATGTTCAACAAAAAGCATTAGACGCACTAGCTAATACACGAGAGGAAGGAAATAATAAAGGACTTGTTGTTTTGGCTACTGGCTTAGGAAAAACATATCTTAGTATTTTTGATGCTAGAGCTATAAAAGCAAAAAGAATATTGTTCATTGTTCATGTTGACCACATATTAAAACAAACAAAAAATTCATTTGAAAAAGTAATGCCTGAAAGAAGTAATGACATGGGATTTTTTACCGGAAAAGAAAAGTCTTACAAAGGAAAAGATATTATTTTTTCTACTATACAAACAATAAATAAAGAAGAAAACCTAAAACAATTTTCTGAAGACTATTTTGATTATATTATAATTGATGAGTCACATCACACGGCCGCTCCAAGTTATAGAAAGGTTATAGACTACTTTTCGCCCAAATTCTTTTTAGGATTAACTGCGACACCTGATAGAATGGACGAAAAAGATATATTAGAATTTTATGGAAATAATTTAGTCTTCCAAATGGGTCAATCAGAAGCTATTAAACAGGGTTATTTGGCCAGTTTAAATTATAAAGGATTTAAGGATAATGTAGATTATTCAAATATTTACTACAATGGGTTTCGTTATGATATTAATGATTTAAACAAATCTTTAATGATTGAAAAAAGGGATAAAGCTGTTATTAAAAAATTTAAGGAACTTGCTTCTGATAAAAAGACGATTGGTTTTTGTGTATCTATTGAACATGCGGATTGGACGGCTGAACAATTTAGAAACGCTGGAATTGATGCTGTGTCAATCCATTCTAAAATAGAAGATAAAAACACTGATGGTGCGTATCAATCTGCGTCTGAAATAATACATGCCTTTGACAAAGGTAAACATCAGGTTGCTTTCGTTGTTGATATGTTGAATGAAGGAATAGATATTCCAGATGTTGAATGTCTTCTTATGCTTAGACCAACGGAATCAAATGCTATTTTAACACAACAGATAGGTAGAGGTCTTAGGATATCCGAAGATAAAGACGAAATTCTAGTTTTAGATTTCATTGGTAATTATCAAACTGCTCCAAAAGTTTTATTAGGACTTGGTATTAAAAGCGTATCTGACTTAAAAGAAGATAAAGAAAAAGGAGTATATTATTATGAAAATAATGGTAAGAATGTTGAGTTCCAAAGTGAGGTAGTTGATATATTCAAATTTATGTTAAGTAGATCTTCTAGAAAAGTAAGGGAAGATCTTATAAGTGATGAATGGAAAGCATATGGTGAGTATTTAGAACTAAACACAAAGTCTGGTACAAATTTATATTGGAGCATTGGAAAGAAGAATAATGATTTAGAAATACACTTATGGGCATTAGAATACTTAGCTAAAAACAAAGATAAATTTAAAAATAATAATGATTTGTCGGAAGCGCTTAGTAAAGAATCAAAGAAAAAATTCCCAAATGCTAGTATGGAAGGTGTTCGAGCGCTTTTCTTCAGTAAATTAATTGGGCTAGTAGAAGATACACACCCTCTTTCTTTATCTCCTGCTTACTTAGAAATTATTTCTCATTATTCAAAAGGGGAAAAAGGAGATGCTTGGCCAATAATTTCAAATCAAATCGAAAAGTTTTATTTTTTCAATGATATCTCTGGCTTAGTTAATAGGCATTCAAAAAACAACCAAAGAAGAGATGTTGATGAACTGTTTCATCTATATCCAATATTTTTTATATATCAAGTATTATTACGCTTAAGAGAGAAAGGATACGAAGATGGGCAATTAACTAAATTTGAAATAAATAATTTTTTAGCGTTAGCAAGAACACATGAAGATGTAAATGAATGTGTAAAAAATATAGTTTCTTATAGAGAGTATGATGAAAAATATGAATTAGAAAAATACCTAAAACAGAAAACTACAATGGACTCTAGATTCTTTAAAATTTTAAAGTATATTAAGTATTTCAACTTTTCTCCTGGATATATCTCCCTCAAAGAAGACTTAATTGATGAATTAGATAAAAAAATAGCTCAATTTAATAAGCTATTAGAGAACGGAAAACTCACAATATATAACAAGGACGATAATTCGAAATATAGAAAAATGTTGTATTCCAAAAAAGATCTTATTTCTTACCACTAAAAAAATTTTTTTTTATTGTTTTTGCAATTTCATAAGCCATTAAAGGAGGTACTGCATTCCCAACTTGTAACATTTGACTTGATTTTGTTCCGTAGAAAATAAAATCATCTGGAAAAGATTGTAATCTTGCAGCCTCACGAACCGTTATGCACCTGTCTTGATAAGGCAACGTAAATTGACCAGATGAAGGGGTGTCGAATCTTGTAGTAATTGTTCTTGCGTATCCATCTGGCTTTAGCCTAGACCATGTTCCGCTGTGTATAGATTTTGTTCTGTGATGTTCAGGTAAGTCTTCTTTTGTCCCATTAACAGGGATCAATGATAGCCGTTCAAGGGCTATTTTATTATGTTTTGTAGAAATATGATTTTTAATTGAATTTGATTTTTCCCGGACCCATTTTTGAAAATCATTTCTAGGTTTTTTTCTGTATTTCTGATTTTCTTTACCTTCGCCTGATTTTAAAATAGGTAAATCATCCAAAGCATCCATTACAGTGGTGTTTTTTTTATTACCATCAGGAAGGTCAAAATTTAATTTTCCTTTTCTACCAATAAAAACAGCCCTTCTTCTAGTTTGTGGCACACCAAAATTTTCAGCTTTTAATACTTTTGCTTTTACATCATACCCCAATTTATTAAACTTTTTTATAATTTCATTCTTAAAATATCCGTTTTCAGAAGATAGTATATTGGGGACATTCTCTAATACAAAAAATTCTGGTTGAATTATTTTTACAACTTTTACGAATTGTTTGAACATGAAATTTCTTTCATCGTTTAGACCTATCCTTTTTCCTTTTTGTGAAAATCCTTGACAAGGTGGACCACCTACCACTACATCTACATCACCTTTAAATTTTGAAAATGTTTTATTAAAATCTATTTTTCTTATGTCTGTCGTATCTACAATTGTCTGGGGATGATTTTTTTTATAAGCATCAGCAATTGACTTATTATACTCATTTGCGTAGACAATGTTAAAACCAGCCTTAGAAAAACCTAAGGAAAGTCCCCCTACACCAGCAAATAAATCTATTACCTTCATAAAAGTTTTACATCATTTATTACACTTGTCACACGATCTGTGGCAATTTTAAAATATGAAGGATCTAATTCAATACCATAAAATTTTCTATCTTTGTTAAGCACCGCTACCCCTGTTGAACCACTGCCCATAAATGGATCCAAAATCATATCTTCTTTATCTGATAACAATTCTACAAAGTGTTCCATTAGGGCTACGGGTTTTTGAGTTGGATGTTTTCCGTGTTTTTTTTCTTTTACCCCAATTACTGATGATTCATAAAAATCATGAACAACTTTTCCTTTATTATTAAATTTTCCAGTTTTACCTTTATTAATAAAATAAATCCAAGCTTCAGTAGAATTTACAAAATGAAGATTCATATTTCTTGGCATAGGATTTTTTTTATGCCAAATGCCTGTAGTTTTGTAATAAAAACCATTTTTTTGTGCAAGATTTATGATCGTTTCTACCTTTATTAATGATACAAAAATTAAAACCGCTCCATTATTTTTTAAGACACGAGCAGATTCTTTGAAAAAAGAATTCATGTTTTTCTCCCATTCTTTTTGTTCAACATGATCCCACTTTGATGCAGCAAAATGATTTGATCTCAACGCCCCAAGATTAGTTTCTCGGTTTTTCATAAACAAACCCAAATTATAAGGTGGGTCTGTTAAAATAAGATCAATGATATCATCATTAATCTCTTTCATTTTTTTCACACAATCTCCAAGGGCTAGTGTGCAATTTTTATTTAACACATTTTTCATAATTGACTATATTATACTATTTTACCTGTTTTATATCAAATTCAACATGTTAATTTTTCTTAATCTCTAATTCCTTATTTTTCAATACAACCTTCCCTCTCAAACATTCCAATAATTCCCGTTTTTCCTCCTTGCTACCTTCAAGAAGGATATATTTAGCATAATTTCTCGTATCTACGTTACTGTGTTTTAGGTCGTCGGTATTGTGACCGAGCATATAGCTAAACTTCTTAAATCGTTCCATCTCGGCTTTGACCTTTTCGTTGATCTTTAATTGATCCACTTCTATCTTGTCTACTAACTTAACCATTTGCTTGATAAGGTCTTCCTCACGAATTGGTTTCTCCCTACAATTTCTATCTTTCCCCCTCGTACAATGGTAATACACATATCTGTGAGTATTACCATTTTTTTGATGTTTAAATTTTTCTTCTGCACATATTCCAGCCCCGCAATTTCCGCAGTATAGTAATTTTGTAAATGCAAATTCTACCGTTCCTGGATGTCGTCTTGGTGGTGCAGTTAAATTTTCTCTAGCCTTAAGAAACAACTCTTTAGATATTATTGGGTCATGACCACCTTTGTAAAAGGTTCCGCTACCAACAGGATACTCGAACTCTCCGTAGTAGTATGAATCACCGAGGATTCTGTAAATCATGCTAAGAGTAAAGTTCTTTCCTTTCTTTGTTTTCACCTTATTCTTTTTTAACCAAGCATCTATCTGACGCCCACTATAATCTTCATAAGCTACTAGTTCAAACATTTGTTTGATGTAAGGTGCTCGTTCAGGATCAACGTAAACTTTCTTTTGCCCTTTGTCTGCGAACTTGTCATGCAAATATCCTAGCGGTGGCATACCTGGTCGCCAGCCTTGTTCACATTTTGCTCGTAGTCCTCGTTTTACGTTTTCTCCTTTGTGATCGTTCTCTAGTTTTGCTTGACTACCCAAAATCATAAGAAGAAACTTCTCATTTGGATTGTTGGTGAATTTTTGTCCATGAGTTCGTATTTCTTGAAGAAAACCTTGATCCATTAGATCCACCACTGATCCCAAATCTCCAGCGTTTCTACTTAACCTGTCAGGTGCCCAACATAAAATCCCTGTAAACATTCCTTTACGAACATCCGCTAACAGTTGATTAAATACTGGTCTTTGTCCTGAATCTTTAGCAGAGTGACTTTCTCGTCTAACTTCTGCTATATCCATGTTTTCCTTATTAGCCAGATCCAGCATTTCCTTTATTTGCGAATCTATCGAAAGTGCTTGGAGTTCATCCTGCTCGGTGCTCTTACGTGCGTATAGGCAATACCTCACTTTTGGCGTAAAACCCTCTAAAACCGCCGTATTTTGCCCTTGGGGCATTGTTTTTTGTTGAGACTGCGTCATACTGGTAGTTTTTGTTAATTATTACTTCTACTACCAGTAATGACGCGTCCCGTTCCTGTTGTCTAGACCAACTGTTGGTAACTTTTCAAAGAAAAGATCTGTCACCACCAACATGCCTAATTCCTTTTGTAGAAATCTCAATGGCAGGTCTATTCATGGCTTCAATTTCGTCAGCATCCCAACCTCTGTCACCGTAGCCACTTGTATAAAATTCATCTTTATTAAAGTTTTCAGTTCGAATACTCGTTTCATATTCTTCTTCTGCATCAATTCTCAATATTTCCCGAATTAACATTGAAAATGCATCTGCTAAATCATGAAATCTGCTAACATCAAAATTAACTAGTTGGTTTATGAGTTCATTGACGCTAGTTTGTGGAAACATTACCGTGCCATTTTCAACAGCAAAACTAATATCTTGCAATCTATCTCTTTTTGAACTCCCAGCAACTTTTATACCTTTGACTGGATAATTCTCATATTCGAAATTCTGTATTAATGTTTTCTGCGCCGCAACGTCTTCAATGATAATTCTAGTTCTATCGCCATTGCCTAGTATAAGTGACCTATCTTTTACTCTATTTAATATCTCCATGCCTGTTAATCGTTCGTTGATGTAATTAGATAAGATATAAATTTTCAAATTCTTACCACTACCGAAGACTAAAGCAGATAATACTGCTGTTTTCGCCGCTGTGTCACTATCCGAGAAAGCTGGGTCAACCGATGTAATAGCATACTTAAAATCATTACCTTCAGTTTGATTTGGTAAATCATTATATGTCCTAATCCAATCTTGCAAAATTATTCTTCGTTTATCAGGAACAATCAAAAGTAAATATTCTCTATGCCAAGCAATATTATCTACAATCTCTTTTCGTTTCTTCTCGATCGCCACATCGTTAGGATACATACCTGGCCAAGCAATGTTACCATTACAATCAACTAGAGGCACTTCTAATAAATCAGCGTCTAATTCATTGGCTTGAATCTTTTTCTTCAATCGAGGTAATAAGGCATCTTCGTGCAATAAGTTTCCGACAAAAATGACTTTAGTGTTAGCTTGTCCGATTGGCAAGATTTCACCAACAACCCAATTGTATACTTTATTGCGATTATCTATTGATTCAATATTCTCAAGAGTTTCAATATCATCGGCAATTATTAAGTCTGGTCTATTTTTACCGTGACGAATACCACGAATACTTTGTTCCATAGACACAGCCATTATCTGAGCGTCATACCAAGGTAAATACAAAGAATAAGTACCTAGGTCATTTTCTTGTTGTTTGAATGGTCCTAGATCATTAATAAGTAATTTATTATTTTCAAGTTCACGTTTAACGTTTTCAAGAATTTGCCGAGCTTGACGTTGTGTTCGACCAACAAGGATGACAAACTTCTTTTGAAGTTTACCTGTAATCGCCCAAAGCGGAAACGAAGTCGTGATTATAGAACTTTTTGCTGACCCTCGAAACGAAATAATTACAGCCATCTTTGATTTTTCATCTTCAGTTATTCTGAAAAACTCTTTGTGAAATGGTGCACTCTTACATTCAATATAATGGCTGAAGTAAATCGAAAAGAACCACTCATGAGATTGTCGAGTCAAGGCAACTCTCATTTTTCTTTTATTGAGAATGCCTTGTAATGTTTTATTCTGCATACTATTGATTCTTTATTAGTCCAGATAAAGCTAACGCTTGTTCAATAGTTTTTTGTTGTTCGTCAGTTAATGGTTCATTTCTCAAACTCAAACTACCTTGAAGCTCAACTTTTGTGCGGTACTTATCTGAATTGTTCTTGAGCCAAAATACAATGGCCCGTAAATTTTTGTCATTAATAGCTGAAATTAATTTACTCTCTGCTAAATCATTAATATTTTCAGTGCCTTCTTCTTGAGCAAGTTTTATCGCTTTGTCAAACGTCTGGTCTTGTTTCCGCCAGCGATAAATAGAACTCTTGCTGACCCCGACTTTCTTACAGACAAGTCGAAGTATAGGAGTTTTTTCTACTTCTTTAATAAACTCCTCTTTAATTTTTTTATTATGATCCATATGTTTAAGATTTTAGTAACTTAGATTTAATACCGGTGGCTTTTTCGAATCTGTTTCTGATAACTTCAGCATAGACTGGTGATTTTTCCATTAGATAACAACGACGTTCCATTTTTGCTGATGCTATAAGAGTTGATCCACTACCCCCAAAAGGCTCAACAATTAAATCGCCACGTTTTGTGAGTACCTTGATATATGGAATAAGTATTTCCAAGGGTTTTGTGCCGAAGATAATTCCTTGTCCCGAACTTTTTTCATCACTTGCTTTGTATTCGATGAAATCAGTTGGTGCATACTTTTTACCTTTTTTATAACCTTCCCAATGTGGTTTACCTGAAATAGCAAACAAAGCTGTTTTGTATTCTTCTTCAAGTAATTCTTTTTCATCTGCCATGTCTAATTCACAAGGGTGATTTTCTGAAACTCCAACCATGGCTATGTCGTGTTTACTAAAAAATTTATATTTAGCTGCAAAACCTTGAGTTCTATTTGGAAGATGCCATACTATCATGTTCTTAATCTTCCAATACTTTTCCATCTCGCCCCAAATGATTCTTAGGTTCTTCCAATTCTCGTAGCAAATAATACTAAAACTTTCTTTTTGGATCTTAGCAATATTTGCCATCCATTTTTCTGTGAAGTCGTCAGGCAAAACATCGGTTTCTAAATATTTACGATCTCGTTTATAACCGAATCCCTCAGTCGGTTTGCCATTCTTTTTCTTGCCTTTTAAATAATCAAGGATATAAGGTGGATCGGTCAGGCACATATCTGCTTTTTCACCGTCCATAAGTTTCAGCATATCAGATTCTACGGTTGAATCTCCAACCATCATGCGACAGTCGCCAAGTTGCCAAACCTCACCCTTTTTCATTTTGATTTCTTTGATGTTGAGTTTGTTTAACTCTTTTTTGAGATCAAACTTTTCCGGTTCAGTTTCAATTTCAAATACATCATCTAGTTCTTCTGATGAAAATCCAATGTCTGACAACAAGTTTTCATCAAACTCTGCCAAAAGTTCATTATCAAAAGAACCCTGATTTTTATTTAATCGGATACAGAGTTCAGCTTCTTTTTCCGAATCAGAAATGTTAACAAATACCACAGGTACTTGTTTTATTCCCATTTCCTCTAAAATTTTTAGACGAAAATTTCCGCCTAGGACAACTCCTTCTCGTCCTTTAGCTTGATTAGCGACTAAGGGGTCAACTAATCCGAAGCGCTTAACACTTTCTTTTAATTGTTCAGTTGCTTCATCTGACCACTTTCGTGGATTTTTTTCATACGGTTTCAATGTATCAATTGAAACGTATTCGATTTGAATGTTTTTTTCTTGCATACAAATTAAATTAATTAATAAAAAAACCGACTTTCTTCAAAGTCAGTGCTTTATCAATGTGTAAATCGAAATAAACAATAACCTTGAAGATTATCGCAATAGCATCCTAATCATAGATACTATTGGTTTCGATTTACTAATTTAATTCGTTAGCAAATTTCAACTAGGTTTAGTTCTTACCCCGGGCAGTAAAAACATCCCCTTGTCTCCCGTTTAAATGATTATTCATTGGGAGTGTACTTTTGTAAATTGTTAATATAACTCTATTATAAATCATCATCAGTTTTTGTCAAAGCTTACATGTGGACAAAATCGCTTAAATAAGCCAATTCTTGATAACTATACAAAACTCTTAAAAACTCTAGCTGTTGGTAACTAGACTTCGCAAGACCTGTGTTTTAAGCTAAAATTCAATTGACTTTTAGTCGAGAGTCGTATATAATTAACTTACAATTTATGACCTAAACCATTGTTTTTACGGTGGCATGGTCAATCAAACCTAACCTACATAGAGATGGTCTTCCGACCAGTACTTGTAGGTTAGGTCTATACTCGAAAGAGTGTAGTGTCGTCACCGCAAGGGGGCGTCAGCTGGTTCGGGAGGCCTTTTGTGTTTCCTGAAAATCAGCAAAAATCCTAACCTACACAATTTATGTCTATTATTATTTCAAAAGACGGCAAAAATGCTCGTCGTCTTGATCCTTCAAATTTTCAATCTGAAGATTATCTCCAAAACTACATTTACGAAAACCCCGATGCTGTCCCGCTATATGAGATTAAAGAAAATATTAATCTCCTAATTCTTGCTCGGGAATTTCCAACTAATAGCGGTCCTATTGATGCTATTGGAGTAGATAAGGACGGAGATATTTATTTGATTGAAACCAAGCTGTATAAAAATCCTGACAAACGCACAGTAGTTGCTCAAGTTATGGATTACGGGGCTTCACTTTGGAAAAGTAGTATTGATTTTAATCAATTCACTGCCAAATTAAATGAAGGTACTCAAAAACAATTTAGAACTGACTTAAATCAAAAATTAAGTGAATATTTTGATCTTGATGATGACTGTTTAGAAAATCTGCTTACCAACATGCAGAGCAATTTAAACAAAGGCAATTTCCAATTTGTTGTTCTCATGGACAAACTTCACTCTCAACTTAAAGACCTGATGATATTCATAAACGAGAATAGTCGGTTTACAGTTTATGCAGTTGAACTTGAATATTATAAATTTGAAAATCAGGAAATCATGATTCCAAAGTTGTTCGGGGCAGAAGTCAAAAAAGATGTTGGCGTTTCTACTAGTCGTAGTAAACAAAAATGGGATGAGCAGACGACTTTGCAAGATGCGAAAGATAAACTTGGAGATTATTATACATACTTTGAAAAATTTTATAATTTCTGCAAAGATAATGCTGATCAGATAAACTTTGGCACTGGATCTTACGCATCCTTTAGTCCGATATTTAATTCTATTAGTTCCAAATCGCTTGTTACCTTAAGTACAGATAGACGCTTAGCTTTAAATTTCGAATGGATTGCTCGGGATAATGAGAAGTCAGTAATTGAATTTAAGAAAAATCTAGAAGAATTAGGATTTGAATTCACTGATGACTTCTTAAAAACTAGACCCGCCGTATTAATAGAAGATTGGGGTCCTAAAGTAGATAAAATATTGCAGATTATACAAAAACTAAAATAATCAAAAAGTACCGCAAAATAGCGGTATTTTTGATTGACGAAGCAGTCTGGAAGGGGTAAAATATCAATATACATGACTTTTAGATCATTGTTTAAATTTAATCAAAATCAATTTTATTGGAACATGAAGATTCGTAATATTGAAAAACTTAATTATGCTAGATTCCATAATTTTTCTTGGGATTCTTCTATGGGTAATCTTTCAGAAGGGATTAATCTATTTTTTGGTTGGAATGGTTCTGGTAAAACAACTTTTTCTAAAATGCTACGTTCGTTAGAAACTGGTAGTTCCGAGATTGATTGTACATTTAAAATAAAAACTAATACTTCTCCTGATATTACCGACAAAGAAAATGAATCAATAAAAAATAATATCCGAGTTTTTAATGATGATTATATTGGAGATATTTTGCGTGGTAGTTCTACTATACCTTATATATTTTTTGCAGGGGAAGAGGCAGTTAACTATGATTTAGAAGAACAAAAACTAAAGGATAAAAAAGCGGAATACCAAAAAATAGTTTTACCAACAAAACATGATGATATTGCAAGTGACACTGCCCAATTAATTAGAGAAACAACGGGAATAAATAGTATAAAGAAGCAACTCGTAGGAGGTGCTACTTATGGAAATTATAATAAATTAGATTTTAAAAAACGAATAGAAGAGATTGATAAGCAAATAAAAGAAGAAAAAATAGAAAATCATTCTGACTTAATTAATGCAGATATTGAGTTATTAAAAAAGCAATTAACAAGTTTTGAACAAACAGAGAAAAATGACAATGAAATTATTAAAGGAGCCCAATGGCTTATAGATAACATAGATCCTATTAATAAAGTTTTGGAATCTACTCCAGTTCAAATTCACTCCAGTAGAATAGATGAAATGGATGAAGTACAAACTAGTTGGGTAGAACAAGGTATAGATATACATTTTAATAAAGAGAAACCTTTAACAAATTGTTTGTTCTGTAATTCGGAAATTAAAAATAAAGATGAATTAATTAAACACTTTTCTGATGAAGTTGTTAAAATAATTGATTCTTTAGATAATTATTTGAGCACGATTGAAAATTTCACAACGAATTATGCTAAATTGAGTTCTTTAACTAAAACACAACAAAAAAATATAGATTCATTAAGAAGTGTATTTGATAATCTATCTACAACACTCAAAGAAAAAAGAAATTCCGTTTCAACTTCTTTAACTCCCTATGTATTGGATACTGAGACAATTAACTCCTTTATAGATATTGAATCACCTAACATTAGTTCAATAGCTTATGACATAGAAAAACACTATGTTGCACAGAAATATGAAGAATATAAAAGAGAAAAAAGCCTTTTTATAAAAAAGGAACAAGAGCAAGAAAAAATTAAAACGGAAATTACCCAACTAGAGGAACAAATAAATATTATTAAACAAAAAATAAAAAATACACATGAACCTGCTAAAGCATTAACTCAACTGTTTAAGACAGTCTTTCCTTATAGGAAAATTGAAATTACTGAAGCAGAAGACGGTAAAGGGTATGCTCTAAAAAGAGACGGAAATTATTGTAATTTTTCAAGCTTAAGCGAGGGTGAAAAAAATTTTATTGCTTTAGCTTATTTTATATATTCAATTAATGACACTCAAAATAAATTGCCTGATGATGGGATTGTGGTTATAGATGACCCTGTGTCTAGTTTAGACAAACAAGCAATATTTCAAATATTTTCGATAATTGTTAATGAAATCAGACAACATTCTACTCGACAATATTTAATTCTAACGCATAACTTGGATTTTTTAGGTCATCTAAAACAGCACTATCGTAAACAAATTGATGAAAACAAAATTCCTATATTTAGCTTTGAAGCAACCAATAATGGTTGTATCATAAAATTAATACATGAATTATTAAAAAAACATCGCTCAGATTATTATTATGTATTTAGTGTGTTAGCCAAATATAAAGATAGTTGTGATATTGCTGATGCTCACTTGGTTGTCAATCTTCTTAGAAGATGGCTAGAAACTTTTCTAGAATTTAAATTTTCAACTTCAGGAGATTTACTTTCTACATTAGAAACAGCATATTCAACGGCTGCTAAAAATACTGAAAAATGGACTACGCCTTTTAATGCTAATCATATAGAAATGTATAGGTTTATAAACCACGGCTCCCATGGTTTTAATGATATGGAATCTACAGATGATTCAATCTTAAGTGGAGCTGACCAAAGAATAAAGGAAGCCTTTGCATTAGTTAAAATTTTGGACAATCTACATTACAAAAAATTGGAAAAAATAATTTAATATGCACATAACCGCCTCAAAACTATATGACTTTATGCAATGCCCTCATCGAGTGTGGCGTGATGTTTATGGTCCTAAAGATGAAAAGATAAAAGAAACTAACCCTTTTGTTCAATTGCTCTGGGATAGAGGTGTCTTGTATGAAGAAAAAGTTATCAAAGGATTGGGAGAATATTTAGATCTCTCAAAGGGTTCTCTAGAAGATCGTTTTACCAAAACAATTGAAGCAATGAAAAATAAAACACCTCTTATTTATCAAGGTGTTTTAATGGTAGATAACATCGTTGGTATCCCAGACTTACTAAAATTAAATATTGACGGTACATATATTCCAGTAGATATAAAATCTGGAATGGGTGTTCAAGGTGTTGATGAGGATTCAGGAAACGAAGGTAAACCTAAAGAACATTACGCTGTACAACTTGCACTATATTGTGATGCTCTTAATCGTCTTGGTTTTGAAAATAAAAAGGAAGGCATAATTTACGATATTAGAGGGAATGAAGTTTTATATCAATTAAATACCCCCATTGGAAAAATTAAAAGAATTACATTTTGGGAATTATATGAAGATGTATTTAATAAAGTAAGTCTACTATTAGAAAACAAGGTTCAAAATAAACCAGCTATAGCAGGAGCATGTAAATTGTGTCCTTGGTATAACAGTTGTAAAAAATGGGCAAATGACGTTGATGATCCAACCTGTCTTTTTTATCTTGGTAGAAGTAAAAGAGATCTTTTAAGCGAAGATTTGCAAGTAAATACTATCCAAGACATCCTAACACTAAATGTCAATGAATTAATGAAGCAAAAAGACAGTGATAAAGAATTTTTAAAAGGATTGGGACAAAAGACAATTGATAAAATGATAACTCGAGCTAATATTTTGAAAAATATTAAAAAGCCAGTTGTTTATGGTGATATAGATTTCCCAAATGTTAGTTACGAATTATTTTTTGATATTGAAGATGATCCTACTCAAGAGTTCGTATATTTACATGGTGTTTATGAACGAAGTCCAAACGGAGAAAGATTTTTGGATTTTACAGCAAAAGAAATAAATCAAGAAGCAGAAAAACAAACATGGGCAAAGTTCTGGGATTATATTAGGAGTTTACCTCAAGATGATTTCGCAGTTTACTATTATTCTCCGCACGAAAAAACAACCTATAAAAAAATGCAAAAACTTTATCCTGATATTATTTCGGAAGATGAGGTAAATGATTTTTTTGGCAGTCCTAATGTCATTGATTTATACCATATTGTATTAAAACAAACGGACTGGCCAGTCGGTAGTTATTCTCTTAAAGCTTTGGCTCAATATCTTGATTTTAGGTGGAGAGATGAAACTCCGTCAGGTGCTTTATCTATTCAATGGTTTAATGAGTATATTAAGACACAGGATGAAAAAATATTGGAAAGAATACTAATTTACAATGAAGACGATTGTAAAGCTACAATGGTGTTAAAAGATGGGATTGATAAAATAGCAAAACAATAATTTAATATGAATGACGATATAAAAACAAAAAAATATCTAAATACCCTAAAAGAGAATTTATTAAATTCTAAAAAATTAGATATTGAAATTAGCAGAAACTGGAATGATAACTTTCCTCGTAAAGCTGGCGTTTATGTCTTTTTTGAAAATGATACAATTGTTTATGTTGGGGAAACAACTTCACTTAAAGATAGAATGAAAGATGTTTTGAGAACTCTTAATCACACACTTCGAAGAAAGATTGGAGAGCATAATTTTTTAAACCATAAAAATTACACAAAGGCATCTTCGATAACTAAATATCATCCTGATATAGAAAGTAAAGTTGATCAGTGGTTTACTAAAAAAATGAAGATGTCTTTCTTACCAGTTCCTTTGGGGAGAAAAGAACTCGAAGAATTATTGGTTAAAGAATACAATCCAAAATATAATAGTAAAACAAGACGAGGAAAATAAATGAAACATCTTAAACCTAAACAACATTACACAGACCTGTATGATAAATTAACGGTGCAAGAATGTCGTTGGCACGAAAATTACTCCAAAGAAAAAGAATACACCGAAGATAGCCCATACCCCAAAGAATCCCATCAGCACATGATGGCTTATTTATGTGATTTTAATATCTATTGGATTAAAGGTGAACGATACGCTAATAAAGACAAAACAATAAGAGAATGGATGAATCGAGACGAAACAAAAGACGACAAAATTAAAAACGCTGTCCCTCCTCGTGGTATTAGTTGTTTGTCATGTGGTACTAGAATGGATGAAGAAGATCGGATGCTTCACACTCATCAAGACAATAGAGATAAGGAAGAGGTTTTGTTTACTTTTATTTGCCCTAAATGTGAAAAACTCAGAGGGTTTTGGGAATCGGGCGAAGAATGGATATTACGAGCTGAAAAATGTCCTAAATGTCATGGAGAGTTGGTTGAGAATAGAACAAGAGAAGGAAACAAGGTTATTACTATATCTACCTGCAAATTATGTGGTTATGAAGATAAAGATGTTTTTGATTTAGATGAAAAGTACTTTGAACCAATTGATCCTGATTACGAAAAAGATAGATCCAGATTTTGTCTTAGTGATGAGGAAGGAAATAAATATATTGAATCCAAACATAATCTCGAGAACTTGAAAACCATAATTGAAGAAATAGACGAAAGAGATAAAAATAAAGAACTTTACGATAAAATAGCCAAATTGAAAAAATTGACAGTTGCACAAGTCCAAAAATTATTGACTGAAACTATTGAACAACACAATTATAGTGATCTCCAATTTTCAAAGCCAGAATTTGGTCGTCATGTTATGGTTGAATTTACTTGTATGGAGCAGGATCTTGATAGAGATGAATACAAAAGTAAAACAACACTTAAAAAATTAATTCAAACCGCATTGGAAGATACAACTTGGCGACTTATGAAGACAGACGGTATTAGTTACCGAATGGGATATTTGAGTGGTAGGATTAAGGCTTTTGAAAATGAGGAGGATTTAAAAAAATTAATATGTTAATAAAAAAATGTTTAATGCCCGATATTTCTGATCTTGGTCCAATTGCAACAGGCTGTTTTCTTGCAAGTTGTTTGGCTGGTTTTGATGCAATCAAACCAGAAAAAGATCGAAAATATATAACCGTTTTATCTCGTCTAATTGATAAAGCCAAAAATGAATACACTTGGGCTCGCGAATCAGCCTTAGCTGAAGAAAAAGAAACATCTTTAACTTATGAGGAGATTTTAAAAAGAAATAATGGACAATATATCTATACTTGTACTATTATTAACCATCTTGAAAATTGTATTAATGCTTTAGCTCGAATATATAAAATAGTAAGAAATTTAAATTTTGAAATTGATAACGATAAGGATAAAGCTATTACTGATGTAAGAAATTGTATTGAACATATGGATAGAGAAATTGACAAAGGTATCGTTGGTTATGTTTGTCTTAATGTTTCAGAAGATGCACTAAGTATTTATATAGGAGAAGGTTCTAAAACTAAAGAATTAAAAATTGTTGATATAGCAGAACAAATAGGTATTCTACATAAAAAAATTACAGAATTTATTTAATATGGGCCCATCATTAATTTTCGACAAATCAACACTTCAAATGCTTAATCCAGATGAATCACTTTGGTTAGATAGCTATTTTATTGTAAATATAACGCCAATTTTTTTTGTTGAATCACTTGCAGATTTAGAAAAAGAAATTAGAAAAGGAAGAGCCCCAGAAGATATTGTTGGTAATTTGGCATATAAGACACCTGAAATGGGGTGTGTTAATACATTTCATAAAGATTTAATTTTTGGAGAGTTAACTGGGCAAGGGAAAGTAGAGATGAAAGGTAGGCCTGTTATTTCTGGTGGTCAAGCTAAAGTACTTGGAAATGAAATGGGTGTGATATATGAAGAGCCACCAGAAGTAGAAGCGTTCAAGCGTTGGCAAAAAAGAGAATTTTTAGACGTTGAAAGAACTATTGCAAAAAAATGGAGAGCATCTATAGCCGTAGATGAATTCGGTGAAAAACATAAAAAAATATTTGAAGAATTTTTTCCATTTTACGGAAAACCCCAAAATACACAAGAGCTAAAAGAAATGGTTGATTACTTCATGAATATCCCAAATCAAGAGTATTTACTAATATTTGCGATGACTCTTTTTGGTGTAATTCCTGAATATCAAATGAAAATTTTAAAAAGATGGAACGAATTACACAAACCACCTTTAAAAAAATTCGCACCATACTTTATATTTATTACTACAATAGATTTATTTTATTATATTGGTTTAACTGCGGGTATATTTACAAATTTTCCACACGCACAAACTCACAAAATTGATTTAACATATCTTTATTATATTCCTTTTTGCAATATTTTTACTTCAAATGATAAATTTCATCAAAATATTGCGCCTTTATTCATGAGAGAAGATCAGGTTTTTATTAATGGATCAGATCTGAAGAATGACCTTTTAAATATAGATAACTATTATTCAGCATTTCCCGATGAAGTTAAGAATCGTGGGACTATGTCTTTTGGCTTTTCTCCTCCTCATGATAATAGTTATTGGACTACTCAAATGTGGGATAAATTTATGTCTTCAACATGGAGAGAAATTAAACCTAAAAAATTTGACGGTACTGATAAGGTTGATAAAGAAAAAGAAAAAGCAATGACCAATAAAATTAAGAAATTTTTTAAGGAAGGCGAATCAGTAGATATGTCGACCTTAGATAACTTAGAACAGGCACACAGTATGGGAATGAAACGAATGGTTTCGGCCCGTAAAGGAAAATGGACTAAATTTCCACCTGAGGTACTTAATTCAAAACCTATATTAGACGATTAGTTGGGACACGATACAAATTCTCCATAGGTGTCCCATGTGTCCTGTCCCACACTAAAAATCCCTTATTTTAGCCCCGACCCGACTGCGTCATGGGACACCCGAATCGACCCTTGAAAAAGCCCTAAGATTGCCTAATCTTTATAGTTCTGAACCCGAGTTGGGAGCTCAGGCTTCGCTACGTTTCGCCGAGCAAGCATATACAATCATCATCTACTTAAATCAAAAGGGATGAGAAGTTTACCCGTCCGTAGCTTTGTGAAACAAAAGCGGAGGCGGGAATCCCTGCCCGCGAGCTACAGGAATTATATTTCCTTTCATATATAATCTAAGGGTTCTCCGCCCTAGGCGGACCCGCCTGGGGCGGGGAATCCCTGTCTCCGAGCTATTTCATTGTCGATTATAAAAACATCAAAAAATGATGTTTTTAATTTTAAAAAATTATTGAAAACTATTGACACTCCAATTTTTTTTAGTATCATATATCCGGTTTAATCATCAACATTCGGCGGTAGCTCAGTGGTAGTCCCGACTTGGTCGGGAGTAAAATACCAGAGTTCACCAAAGAATAATAACAAAAACAAGACACATTCGGCGGTAGCTCAGTGGTAGAGCAGTTGGCTGTAAAATAATAATAGCAGCTCTCGATAGTAATATCGAGATGATAACGAGGTGAACTGCTGGAAGCCTGAATCTCGACCTTGTCCATCCATTTTGGCGGGCAGGAGGGATGGGTAATCAGCATCCAAGCTTTTTGACTTTTTTGCATTACGGACAGATTTTGGCGTAGTGGAGAAATTCGAAAGGAAGGTTCAGAGACTATCCCTCTAAGGGAGTACTCTCCCGACTGAGTCGGGATGGGGAAGCGCCTCGCACCCTAGCATTCTCGGTTTGACTGAGTTTTTGATGCGGGTGATAATATAGTCCATCCTTTTGGGAAACCAGAAGATAAGATGTAACCAATTGGTCGCGAGTTCGAATCTCGCCCGCCGAGCAAAAATTAAAATATTCTAAATTCTTCCCCATCTTGAGGGAAGTTTTTAGATTTTAGGTTTTTATTAATATTAAAGAAAATGAAATGACCACAAAGGATTAGTGCTTTTTTCTCTAAGTTTCCTTCTGTTGATTGAACAAGATTATTGAGGGTGGTATACTTATTTAAGATTTTGTAGATAATTTTTAACTTTTTTGTATATGAAAAAAGCAAGTTACGTGGATGGATATTTATTGGTTGTAAAAAAAGAAAATCTTGAAGCTTATAAGAAAATGGTAGAAGAGGCTGCACAAATGTGGATCAAGCACGGAGCTCTTTCTGTTAAGGAGTGTATGGGTGATGATTTGTCTCCTGATATAGGCGGTGTTGAATACCCCCATAATCCACTGACGAAGTCAGTGGTCACCATCCCATCGAAGAT
>CAYFPJ010000016.1:0-30952 GCA_964344965.1 uncultured Gammaproteobacteria bacterium
TAGCAACGCCCGAAAACAAAATACCCCGGGGCTTGCCCCGGGGATTCTTTATTTTATTTTTTTTCTATTGGTACTACGTTGGCGTAGGTAGTCATTTTCAGGGAGCGGTCGAATCTAGTACGTTTTTTTCTAGTGAATTTCACTATACCAGAAATTGCTGCAAACAGAGTGTCATCTTTGCCTTTTTTGACATTCTTACCTGGATGGATCTTTGTTCCACGTTGGCGGACAATGATCGATCCGGCTTTGGCAAATTGACCATCAGCTATCTTAGTACCGAGATATTTAGGTTTACTATCTCGGCCCAGCCTGGTACTACCACCAGCTTTCTTATGTGCCATACTGTGTTAATCTAAAATCATAAATCCTAAATCATAAATTTGGATTTTGTTTTAGAGTACTTACTACTGCATCTACAATATACTCGACTGTATATTTGACTATCATGCAGTAAACCGCCTGAGACTGCCTCCTTATTCAGTACCCATCGTTCACCATGTCGTTGTATAAGTGGGCCAATTATATACTATATGTTGCATATTGTCAAGGGTAGATAAATAGGCTATAATTAAGGAAAAATCGATATAGTAAGACATTTCAGATTTAGGATTTATGATTTTAGATTTAAATATATGTCCCAGAAAATTTATCCCTTGAAGTTATATTTGAAAGACAAGCCAATCCTGATCATGTTTTCCATTTCTCTTGTGCTCAATTTGGCTACCTGGATTTGGCTCATGGTAAACATACGTTCTTATCTAGGTCAAGTTTTTTTGCATTATAATATCTTGTTTGGAGTCGATCTGGTGGGGGAGTGGTATCATGTATTTTATATACCTGCCATTTCTCTTCTTATTTTGGTTATCAATACTGTGCTCGGTTGGCTCTTATTTCATAAGGATAAGGTAGTTTCTTACATCTTCCAAGCTATCTCTGTCTTGGTTCAAATTCTTCTTTTGATCGTAGGTGCTATTTTAGTTTTTCTAAACGTTTAGTTTATTATGCAACATAGGGGAAGACAGGCAGACTACATGTTTATATTTTATATTGGCATTTTACTTGTTTTTGGTCTTTTGATACTTACTTCTTCTAGTTCGGTAGTTGGGCTACAAAAATTTAATGATAGTTATTTCTTTATCAAGAGACAGATTTTATTTGGACTTATTCCGGGGATTGTGGCATTTTATATCTTTGCAAAATTGGATTACCATCTTCTTAAGAAGTTCTATTTTCCTGTCTTTGTCATAGCTTGCGTTCTCCTTCTTCTAGTATTTATCCCAGGTGTAGGTTCTAGTTTGAATACCGGCTCACAGAGTTGGCTCGTTCTTGGGGGGTATTCATTTCAGCCTGCTGAGTTTGCTAAGCTTGCTTTGGTCATATTTATGGCTGGCTACCTTAGTATTATTGGAAAAAAGTTGGAAAATTTTCAGCATGGATTTCTTTTGTCACTTGGGATCGGTTCCATTCCTCTCTTGCTTGTCGCCGCCCAGCCAGATGCGGGAACCCTCTCTATTCTTTTTGCAATTTTATTTTTAATGCTTTTTTTTGCTGGAGCTAGATACAGCCATATTGGTGCTTTGGCAGGCACAGGAATAGTTTTATTTGCCATCATGATCATCATAGCACCTTATCGCGCCGAACGTTTGATGACTTTCCTTCATCCAGAGCTAGATCCACAGGGTCAAGGATATCACATAAATCAATCTTTTTTGGCGGTAGGGTCTGGTGGTATTTTCGGATTAGGTTTGGGTCATTCAAGACAAAAATTTCAGTACCTTCCAGAAGTTCATGCTGATTCTATATTTGCGATATTTGCCGAAGAGATGGGGTTTATTTTTTCGGTTGCTTTAGTGATGTTAATTCTTTTGATTGCTTTGCGTGGCTTTATGATCGCTAAGTACGCGCCTGATAGTTTTGGGCGTTTGCTTGTGGCTGGGATCATATCTTGGTTTGTGGCTCAGTCACTACTCAATATTGGGGCAATGATTGGCCTTCTTCCTCTCACCGGAGTACCTCTTCCTTTTGTTAGTCATGGGGGTACTGCCCTTATGATTTCTCTGGCTGGTGTTGGCGTTATAACCAATGTTAGTAAGCATTCTTATAAGTAAATAGTTATGATGATTTTAATAATTAAAATTATTTTTTTGTTACTTTATTTACTTTTGGTTATTTTTTTTGCTTATACAATCTATGCCTTTTTCAAAGCAGCCCCCTTTGTCCCGACATCAAGAAAGAATGTAAAAAAAATGATTGAGTTGGCAAATCTCAAAAAAACAGACATACTTTGTGATCTTGGTTCTGGGGACGGAAGGATAATATTTTTTGCTGCCAAAAGTGGAGCCAGGTGTGTTGGTGTAGAAATAAATCCCATACTTTATTACATAAGTAAGCTAAAAAGCAAAATAAAAAGAGTAAAGAATGTAGAAATTGTTAGGAAAGATTTGTGGAAGATAGATTTATCAGAGTTCGATGTTCTTACTTTGTTTTTTATTGCCCCTAAGATGGATAAGCTCATGAAAAAAATAAAAAAAGAAATGAAATCAGGAAATAGGATCGTATCTTATGGTTTTCAATTCCCAAACTGGCAATATACAAAAAAAGATGGTAAAGTATATTTATACGAAATTTAAAACTCATGTCCTTCGCACCATTAGGCGATACCCTTCAAGGTAAGGGTATTGCACCCCAAAAAGAGCCAGAAAATTCTGAGGTATTGAATCACTCTACCCAAGTTTTTGTTGATTTATTTGGCGAAGATCTTGGTTCTCAAGCCAAGCCACTGTTTTTGAAGAATCGCACTTTGACAGTCTCTTGTTCAAGCAGCGAGATTGCCCAAGAAATACGAACCAATCAAGCTGTGATAGTAGAGAAGATCAATGATAAATTGACCAATCCAGAAGTAGACAGAATACGATATTTGGTTTGATATTATAGATTTTTTAAGATCTTGAAAAAAACCTAAAAATAGGATATTATGAGGTAGCTTTAGCTACTTTTTGTTATGAAGAAATACAAAAAAATAGTAGTAAAGGTGGGAACCAATGTCATTACCAAAAGTAATGGCTTGCTTAATATACCAATAATAAAAAAGATTATCTCCCAACTGGTGAGATTGAAAAAGCAAGGTGTGGAAGTAATCTTAGTATCTTCTGGGGCTATGGGAGCTGGTAGATCACTCTTGAAGTTGGATAAAAAAATAGATGAAGTAACAAGAAGGCAAATCTTGTCATCTGTCGGACAAGTGGAGCTGATGAATGTCTATAAGAGAATACTACACAAACATAATCTTATCTCTGCACAGATTCTTTCCACCAAAGAAGATTTTCGAGACAGGACTCACTACATGAACATGAAGAATTGTTTCACCTCTCTTTTAAAAGATAATATCATACCAATAGTAAATGAAAATGACGCAGTTTCTGTGACAGAGCTGATGTTCACAGACAATGATGAGTTGGCTGGTCTGATTGCTGCCATGATGAATGTGGATGCTGTTTTTCTCCTCACAAATGTGGATGGAATATATGATGGTGATCCAAATGATCCAGATTCAAAAGTAATTTCTGTCATGAGATCAGAGAATCAAAATAGGCAGTACGTGACAAGTCATACTTCAAAATTTGGCAGAGGGGGGATGATGACAAAATCAAAAATTTCCAAAAAATTGTCTAACCTTGGGATTGCCACTCATATTGTAAACGGGCAGAAAGGCAAAATAATTTTGGATGTTTTTGCTGGCAAAGAAGTTGGCACTACTTTTCTTCCGAGAAAAAAAGTATCAAATCTCAAAAAGAGGCTTGCTCATGCCCACGGACAAGAGAAAGGTGCAGTCTACTTGAATGGGTGTGCCACAGAGATGTTTTCTAATCCAGACAAACCACTTAGCCTTCTTCCTGTCGGTATTACCAAAATCACAGGTAATTTTCAAAAAGGAGATATAGTGAAAATACTTGGCATGAATAAAGAAGAAATTGGGTTGGGAGTTGCTCAGTACGGATCTGGCACAGCCAAAAATTTTCTTGGTAAGAAAGGAAAAAAAGCTTTTATCCATTATGATTATTTATTTTTGAATCCTGATGTATAAGTAGTATGAATAAAAATATTTGTGTAATTGGAGTAGGGAATATGGGAAGTGCCATTGTGAGAAATCTGGAGTCACAAGGCATTTGGAATGTTGTTGAGTGTGAGATTGATGATGATCCAAACGAAAAGTTGAAAGATTGTGATGTGGCTATTATTGCTGTTAAGCCGCAGTATTTTTTTGATTTGGCGAAAAGTATTGATAGTGATGTGAGTTATAAATTATTTATCTCCATTATGGCTGGAGTGAACATTCACCATATACAAGAATCTCTAAAAGCAGAAAAAGTAGTCCGCACTATGCCCAATCTGGCTGTGCAAGTTGGAAAAGGGGTTGTGGGGTGGTGCGGCTCTGAAGTTGTTGGTGATGATGAAAAAAATATCATACGAAATATTTTATCAACCATGGGTGAAAGTATTGAATTGAAAGATGAAGAAAAACTTGATGCCATCACTGCGCTTAGTGGGTCTGGGCCAGCTTACTTTTTTTATTTGACAGAATTATTACAAAAAAAAGCAGAAGAATTTGGTTTTTCTTTTGAGCAAGCTAAGAAAATTGCTGAGATGACTTTCGCAGGTTCGGCAGAGTTGCTTGAAAAAAATGAAAAAAGTGCTGAAGAGTGGCGAGTGGCTGTCACTTCTCCAGGAGGCACCACTGAAGCAGCTTTAAAACATTTGGAGGAAAATAAATTTGATCAGATTTTTAAAGATGGGATTGAGGTGGCGAGGAAGAGGGCAGAAGAATTATCGTAAGCAGATTGAGCATTTTAAATACAAAAATAGGTAATAGAACACAGGCCTTCGGCACACAGATCTAACGGATTTGAACGGATTTTATCCGTGTCAATCCCTTAGATCCGTGTCATCCGTGTTCTATTCCTTAATTTTGTATTTTTAACTCACAGAAAGTATATAAAATAATGGAGTAGATATGTCAAACCTAAAACAAAATTTAAGAAGTGTAAGGACAGCAAGTCTCACTCTGCTTGATCTCGATAATGAAAAAATAAATGCAGTTCTCCTGGATTTGGCAGAACAAATTGCCGTAGAAGCAGAAAATATTCTGGCTGCTAATAAGAAAGATCTAGAAAAAATGGATAGTAGCGATCCAAAATATGATCGCCTACTTTTGAATAAAGAAAGATTGCAAGGTGTTGCCGGAGATATCAGAAATGTGGCTTCTCTAGATTCACCAGTGGGACGTATTCTAGACAAAAGAACAATGGACAACGGTCTAGAGATTTCCAAAGTTACAGTACCATTTGGGGTGATTGGAATTATCTACGAAGCTAGACCAAATGTCACCTTCGATGTTTTCTCACTATGTTTTAAGTCTGGCAATGCTTGTGTTTTGAAGGGTGGTAGTGATGCAGAAGAATCAAATAAAGCTATTGTGGGATTGATTCACAAAGTTTTAGAGAAGAATAATATTTCTACAGAAATCTTGTATCTTTTGCCAAATGATCGAGAAGTGACAACAGAGATGATGCAGTCAGTCGGGTATATCGATGTCATTATTCCACGTGGCAGCAGGAAGTTGATTGATTTTGTGCGTGACAATGCACGCGTGCCAGTGATCGAGACTGGGGCAGGAATAGTACATACTTATGTCGATTCTAGTGCTGACATTGAGATTGCCAGAAGTATAGTCATGAACGCCAAGACCAGGAGAGTCAGTGTCTGCAATGCTCTTGATACTCTAATCATTGACGAAGCTCAGCTTGATAATTTACAGACAATTGTCTCCGCACTCCCTGAATACAAAGTAGAGATTTTTGCTGATGAAAAGTCTTTTCAAATTTTGCAAGGAAAATATCCAGAAAACTTACTCCATCAGGCGACAGAAGAAAGCTTTGGGACAGAATTTCTCTCCTACAAGATGTCTATCAAAACTGTTGACAATATTGAAGAAGCACTAGCCCACATTGCCAAATATAGTTCCAAACACACAGAAGCTATTATTTCCACTGATCAAAAAAATATTGACCATTTCTTAACTCACGTCGATGCCGGGGCAGTATACGCCAATACCTCCACAGCATTTACAGATGGCGCTCAGTTTGGACTGGGGACAGAGATTGGGATCAGTACCCAGAAACTCCACGCCAGAGGTCCGATGGCTCTCGAAGCCCTCACTAGCTACAAGTGGATTGTTCGTGGCAATGGTCAAATTCGACCAAAATAGCCATGATTCAGCCATCTTGCCAAGAGGGGTGAAATAATATAAGATAAGAGTGGTTGAATATTCATCCACTCTTTTTATGAACCTCCGTCAATATCTTACAATCATGTCGATTGGGACAGCTCTTTGTTGGGCTGCCTGGATTTTTGTAATTTTTAATGTCGATCCTTTTGCGGCTGGAAATCTGAGTTTTTTATTTTTTTATATTAGTCTTTTCTTGGCACTGCTTGGTACTTTTTCTGTTTTTATATTTATGTTGTATCGCGTATTTTCCAGAGCAGACTTGCCAATGTTTCGATATGTAGAGCGCAGTTTTAGAGAGAGTTTTATTTTTTCCACGATCTTTGTGTTTTTGCTTTTTTTGAAAGGTTTAGACCTCTTGAATATTTGGAACTTTGCTTTCTTTATTATCTTATTAATTTTTTTATTCTCTTTTTCATTTTCAACTAGGAAAGTAAGTAGTCATTAATATATTTAACTAATAATGTGCGAAATTACGAACAGTACGAAAGGTACGAATCAAATCAATTTTCGCATATTTCGTACTGTTCGTAATTTCGTATATCATACTATATGCACCAATCACAACTATTCACCAAAACCAGAAAAGAAGCCCCAACCGATGAGGTATCCAAGAATGCACAGCTCCTAATCAGAGCTGGATTTATTCATAAAGAAATGGCTGGAGTATATACTTATCTACCTTTAGGTCTCCGAGTGATGGACAAAATCAATAATATCATTCGAGAAGAAATGAATGCTATTGGAGGACAAGAGACTTTTCTCACTTCTCTTCAAGAAAAAAATATTTGGGAGAAGGCAGGGCGGTGGAGTGATGACGTGGTGGACAATTGGTTTCGGACCGAGCTAAAAAATGGCACAGAGCTGGGCTTAGGTTTCACCCACGAAGAGCCGCTAGCAAATTTGATGAAAAATCATATCAATTCCTACAAAGACCTACCCAAATATGTCTATCAGATTCAGACCAAATTTCGCAACGAAAAACGCTCCAAAAGTGGGATCATGCGTTGTAGAGAATTTTTGATGAAAGATCTTTATTCCTTTTCTCGTTCAGAAGAAGAGCTAGATGAATTTTATGAAAAATCAAAGGTGGCTTATACAAACATCTTTCGACGTTGTGGACTTGGTGATTTGACTTACTTGACTTTTGCTTCTGGAGGTACTTTCTCCAAATACTCTCATGAATTTCAGACTGTGTCTGAAGCGGGGGAGGATCTCATCTACATCGATGAAGAGAAGAACCTTGCTGTTAATAAAGAAGTCCTAAACGACGAAGTTCTTTCTGATTTGGGATTGGAAAGAGAAAATTTGATTGAAAGAAAAGCAATCGAGGTGGGAAACATCTTCAAGCAGAAAACTAAGTTTTCCGAACCACTTGGTTTCAAGTTTGTAGACGAAGATGGAGAGGAGAAGCCAGTAATCATGGGCGCCTACGGTATTGGTCCTGGCCGAGTGATGGGTACTGTCGTCGAAGTTCACAATGACGAACATGGTATGATCTGGCCAGAAGAGGTCGCCCCTTTTCAGATTCATCTTATATCTCTTTGTCGTGAAGAAGAGCAGAAAGTGCAAGCAGAGGAAATTTACCAGAAATTGCTGGGTCAAGGTCTGGAAGTCCTATATGATGACCGCGAAGGAGTGCGAGCCGGAGAAAAATTTGCTGACAGTGATCTCATTGGTATACCTAAGAGGATTGTTGTTAGCTCCAAGACTTTGGAAAAAAATAGTGTGGAAGTGAAGATGAGAAGTGGAGGAGATAGTAAATTATTGGGAATAGATCAACTCTAGATATCTAAGAGGATTACAGCCGAAAGGCTGTTCCTCCGCCGACCCGGCTTTCGCCGGGAATCCTTTTGTAAGAAGGTGTTAATATAAAAATCTTTATCCCAATTACTAAAAATATTCGTGCAAATTAGTGTAAAGATTTGTGTTTCTATGTTCAAAAAATTTCTCACCAAATTTAGTCGTGATATAGGGATTGACCTCGGTACGGCCAATACTCTTGTCTATACTCCCGAAAAAGGAATTGTAGTTCAAGAGCCATCGGTAGTAGCCATCAACAACAAGACTGGTCAGATTTTGGCTGTAGGCAATGAAGCCAAGTACATGCTCGGCAAGACTCCACCGCATATCACTGTCACTCGTCCTCTTACTCATGGTATCATCTCTGACTATGAGGTGACTGAGAAGATGCTCAAATATTTTATCGACAAGGTCCATGAGGATGGGCGCTCTTTTATGACACGTCCGAGGATAGTGATTTGTGTTCCGCTTGATGTGACAGAGGTGGAGGCCAAGGCAGTGGAAGATGCTTCCATTGCTGCTGGAGCAAGAGAGGTCCATATCATCCAGGAGCCTATGGCTGCTGCAGTGGGAGTGAGGATGCCTATCCAGGATCCGATCGGGAATATGATAGTAGATATTGGTGGAGGTAATACTGATGTGGCAATCATATCTCTTCATGGGGTGGTGGCCTGGAAATCTAGCCATATTGCTGGAGATGAAATGAATAAAAATATTGTTCAATATGCCAAGGAAGTTTTCAATCTATTTATTGGTGAAAGCTATGCCGAGCAAATCAAGAAAAAAATTGGCTCTGCACTTTCGGTAGAAGAAAGAATGGAATTTCCAATGCGTGGTAGAGATGTCATTACAGGTCTGCCTCGTGAAATTATGATTACCAATGAGCATGTATACGAGGCTATTGAAAGATCTGTAAAGTCTATCATCGATCTGATAAAAAGCACTCTTGAAATAACTCCTCCAGAGCTGACAGCAGATATTCACGAGAGAGGAATGCTCATCACAGGTGGTGGAGCCTTGCTTCGAGGTATAGATACTGTTATATCCGAAGTAGTAGAAATTCCAGTCCGAATATCTGGTGATCCTCTGACCGATGTGGTGCGAGGTACTGGTATCTTGCTTGACAATCCAGAACTTCTAAAAGAGGTGAAATTACCTTCAGCTAGAAATACGAAATAGACTTAAGTGGACTCCTATGAAGAGTAATAAAAAATATACTATATTGGCTATTAGCCTTGTTTTATTTATTACTTTTTTGTTACATATCTTTGGTCTACTTTCTTCAGTAGAAAATTTCTTTCGTTCTCTCATCGTCCCTACTTCTCAGTCTGTATACCAAGCTAGTCTTGTGATTGGAGATAACAAAGAAGAATTTTCGTCTATAAAAGAATTGGAAGAAACATATAAGGATCTAAAAGAAAAATATATAGAAGCACAGGTAGATGCTGTAGAATTTGAAAAATTAAAAGATGATAATCAATCTTTGAAAGAGCAATTGTCATTTTTTTCTACCACTTCGTCTTACCATTCGATCGGCGGAGAAGTCATTGGTAAAAATATTGATCCACTAGGCAGCACTTTGATCTTGAGAGTTTTGCCTGAGTCTGGAGTAGAGATCGGTGATCCTGCTGTGGTAAACGAAGGAGTCCTCATCGGGACAGTTTCTAGAATAGATTATGACTTGGTCACCATTCGTCTTATTGATGACAATCTAAGTAAAATAGCTGCCACCATATCTACCAATGAATATACCAATGGTGTGATAGAAGGAGGATATGGTCTTAGCATTAGGATGAATTTTGTACCTCAAAACGAAACTATCGACATCGGAGATTTGGTAGTCACTTCTGGAATGGAGTTGAACATTCCGTATGGATTACTCATAGGCACAGTGGAGGCTGTAGAGAAAGAACCATATCAGCCATTTCAGAGTGCCATCATCACTCCTGCCAGACCTCTTAACAATATTAGGCAAGTTTCAATTATTCTATAACACTGATTACACTGATTAAAATAGATTACACAGATACTAGAATAAAATATCTATAGTGAAATAAACACTTTGTGGATCTGCCACAGTTCCATTTCTTTTGACCCTGACGCCCTCTAGCTCTCTGGCCCAGGGAGGGGTTCACGACACTGATTTGACTATCTGTATAATGCAGAATAATAGATTAATTTTGAACTGAAAGAGATTGATTATGAAAAATATTTTTTTACTCCTTACATTTTTTTTGATCATCATTTTCGTGGTCGTTTTTCACATTAGTCTTTCTTATCTTTTGGCACATCCTTTTTCCAAAATAAATACTATTTTTATTTTTTTGATTTCATTTATAATTTGGAAAGAATCTGGGTGGGTAGTGTGGGTATCATTTGTAGCTCATTTTTTTGTCGAACTGTTTAGTTTGATGCCTTTTGGGGTTTTATTATTTTCTGGTACTCTGTCCATTCTTATTACTTACTGGTTACATACAGAGGTATTTACCAACCATTCTTGGTACGCCAATTCTTTACTTTGTCTCTCTTCTTTGGTTATTTTTCGGATATTATATGTAGTGATTTTAGCTTTTTTTAATATTTTTATTAATATAGAGATTGCTTGGAGCGATTTGTTGTTTACTTTTTTGATAGAGATACTATTTACAGCTGCTACATTTACTATTTTTTATGTCTGCTTTTATTGGTTGTTTAGAAAATTTTTAGTTCGTATTACCTGATAGTTTTACATCCCGACCAGCAATATTTTATTTACAATTTTATCTGATTAATTTTGTGGGCAAAAAGAAGGACAATAATATTTTTTTTAGTGGCGGTGGCTCTGACAATTTTTTTGTACCTTTGAAAAAAAATACAAAGTGGGTTGAGGATTCTGTTTTTTTTGAAAAGAAACAGGGAAGGAATGAGCCCAGTTTGCAAAGCAAAAGGTTTATAAATACTTCCATTTCTTCTAAAAGGGTTAATTTTTTTGTAGCTTTTATTTTTATAACTTTTTTTATTTTTTTAGGTAGAGTCGTATATTTGCAGATTTTTAAAGGGGACTATTATTTGTCTCGTTCACAAGGGAATAGAGAGAGAGTAATTCCAATTCCTGCAGAGAGAGGCTTGATTTTGGATAGAAATGGATTGCCACTAACAAAGAATATCCCAAATTTTTCATTGACTATTACTCCTCAAGATCTTCCTTTGGAACAGTCTGTAAGAGAAGAAATGGTAGAAAGATTAGCAAAGTTGATAAATAAAGATGTGTTGGAGATTAGTAATTTGATCAATGAATATGGATCATATAGTTATAAGTCAATATCTATACAAGATAATCTCGATTATGAAACAGCGCTTTCTATTTACATAGCCAGTGCTGATCTCCCTGGAATCAATATTCATCGTGGCAGTAAGAGGCTTTATTCTGACGCCGAAAAAAGTAATACTCTTGATACACTTTCTCTTTCTCATATTCTTGGGTATCTTGGTAAGTTGGATGTTGGTGAATTTGAGGAGTTGAGTGCTGAAGGATATTTACCGTCTGATCATATCGGTAAAACAGGTGTAGAAAAAAATTATGAATCCATATTGCGTGGATCGTTTGGTCACTCCACAGTTGAGGTGGATTCACTAGGTAAATCTCAAAAAGTATTATCCGAAAAGCCGCCTATACCAGGCACTCATGTCAAACTTTCAATTGATAATAATATCCAGAAAAATTTGGAAAGAATAATGAGTGAAAGCATGATCGAAAGGGGAAAAGAGCGAGGTGTTGCTGTGGCAATGAGTCCCTATAATGGAGAAATATTGGCAATGGTCAGCCTACCCTCTTTTGATAGTAATGATTTTTCTGGTGGTATTTCTTATGATAAATATCAAGAATATATCGATAATGAAAATAATCCTTTATTTTTTCGTGCTATAGGTGGTACCTATCCTTCTGGCTCGACGATCAAGCCAGCTATTGCCGCCTCAGCACTCGAAGAGGGAATAATCAATTCCAACACCAGCTTTAGGAGTGTCGGTGGGTTGCAAATCGGTCCTTGGTGGTTCCCAGATTGGCAAGCTGGAGGTCATGGAATTACAAATGTCCGTAAGTCTATTGCTCAGTCTGTAAATACTTTTTACTATTATATTGGTGGAGGGTATCAAGATTTTGTTGGTCTTGGGGTGGCCAAAATTAGAGAGTATCTGTGGAGATTTGGTTTTGATAATCAGCTAGGTGTGGATTTGCCTGGAGAGGCAAAGGGATTTTTACCATCTAAAGCCTGGAAAGAGGATATAAAAGGTGAGCGGTGGTATGTGGGTGACACCTACAATTTGTCTATTGGACAAGGTGATCTATTAGTTACTCCATTACAGATTGCCTCTATGACAGCTTCTATTGCCAATGGAGGCAAGCTGTATAGACCGAGTGTGGTGAAATCTTTTGTAGATCCCAACACAGATGAAGAAAGTCCAAAGGGAGTAGAAATCATAAATGATCAAGTGATAAAAAAAGAGTATATTAGTTTGGTTCGTTCTGGGATGGGGGACTGTGTAGAATATGGTTCATGTCGTCGCTTGTCCCTTTTGCCTTTTTCTAGTGCAGGCAAGACCGGGACAGCCCAGTGGAATAGTAATAAAGAAAATCATGCTTGGTTTACTTCCTTTGCTCCTTATGAGAATCCAGAGATTGTGGTTACTATTCTTATTGAAGAGGGTGGTGGTGGGAGTGAGATCGCTGCTCCAATTGCTTATGAATTTTATAGGTGGTGGGGAAACTATCGCGATAGTGTATAATAGAAGGAGTTATCCACTGTTGATTGTTTTTTTTAGTTTTAGTTTAATATAGATATGAGAAATTTTTTATTTACAATCACAATTACATTGATATTTGTTGGTGCTGGGTGTTCACAGATGGCCAGTCAAGATCAAACAGATTTTTCTGAGGATAATTTGCATGATGTCCCGAGCTTTGCTCTACAAGATTACCAAGGTGATATAGTCACTTTAGAAAGCCTAAAAGGGACACCGCTGATTCTCAATTCATGGGCTAGTTGGTGTCCGTTTTGTCGGAAGGAATTGTTGGATTTTGCCAAAGTACAACAAGAGAGAATCGGAGAAGTAAAGTTTGTCGCTATCAACCGTGGAGAATCTTATACCAAGGCTAGACAATTTACAGATCAGTCAGGAATGAGTTCTAGTCTGCTATTTTTGACAGACTATGAGGATTCCTTTTATCAATCAATCGGAGGATTCTCTATGCCAGAGACACTCTTTGTCAATTCTCTTGGTCAGATTATAGAGCACAAACGTGGTCCAATATCTCTCGAAGAATTGAGACAAAAAATAGATGAATTGATAGCAACATCATTAGTAGAATAAATAATTTAGGTTAATCCCGACTGAGTCGGGACGAGATTCCTCGTAGCTATGCTACGAATAAAAAATGGTATTACTTTTATACTCCGTCAGCCTGCCTGCCGACAGGCAGGCTTGCTGCGGATAAATTTATTTGTATTTTATGGATTTTTCTCTAGTCATTCCAGCCTTCATCGCAGGATTGCTGACTTTCTTGGCACCTTGCACGCTGCCTCTTGTTCCAGGCTATCTTGGATTTATCAGTGGAGTATCTCTTGAAGATTTGAAAAAAGGTAAAGAAGTTAAAAACGCTCGTAAGAAGATATTCCTCAATGGCTTACTATATGTAATAGGATTTAGCACAGTCTTCATTTTGCTTGGTACCCTCTTTAGCGCTGGTGGTATTGCTTTTGCAGAGTATCGCATTTGGCTCGCTAGAATTGGGGGAGTAGTGGTGATACTTTTTGGGCTCTATATGATGCATATTTTGAAGTTGCCCTTTCTCAATTTTCTCAATTCTGAAAAAAAATTCCATACCAATCTAAAACCTGGCAAACCTCTCAGCTCTCTTATTTTTGGGATGACTTTTGCTTTTGGCTGGACTCCTTGTGTTGGTCCTGTTCTTGGGAGCATTTTGTTACTTTCTTCTTCTACTGGCACTGTCTTCCAGGGAGTTTTACTATTGGCTATTTTTTCTCTTGGCCTAGCTGTGCCTTTTTTGGCTATTGCTCTTGGTATTGGTCATGCTACTCAGTACGTTCGAAAAATTAGTAAGTATCTCAATGTCATATCAGTGATTGGTGGTATTTTTCTTATTTTTTTAGGGATTTTGTTGGTGACAGATAGCTTAGTTTTGTGGAATTCTTTCTTTTATGGACTGTTTGAATTTTTGAACTACGATGCTTTGTTGGATTATCTGTAATTTGGAACAGACTTCTATCCACAGTTTTCCTGATGTTGTTCTAATAATCTATCCATGATACAATTATCGCACTGTTAATTAATTTTATATAATAAAATATGAATGAAGAGCATAAAGGGGCAGGACATGGCCCTCATCACCATCCCAAACCATCTCCATTGTCTGGTATGAGCCAGACCCAGACTTTTATATTCGGAATCATTGCTGGTATTTTGGTTTTATGTACAATAGGTTTTTTTGTTTTACTAAGCATGGTCATGGACGATGGTTTTGAAGCTGTGGAGAAAGGTGGCTCAGACAAAGTTGTTCAAGTGACTCCACCCTCTCAAGTCGCTCCACCTACAGCAGGAAACATTACTATCTCTCCAGTAGATAGTAAGACAGAATATGTTCGTGGTGACAAAGATGCCAAGATTACTCTAGTTGAATTTTCTGATTTAGATTGTCCATTCTGTGGCAGATTTCATCCTACTGCCCAGCAGATAGTGGACGCGTATCCAGATGATGTGAATTGGGTATACAGACATTTCCCACTTGTCAGTCTCCATCCTAACGCCACCAAGAAAGCTTTGGCAGTAGAATGTGCGGGTGAGCAGGATAAATTCTGGGAAATGACAGATGCTTTTTTTGCCAACCTAGGTGGTCCGGCTAGCGAAGCTGCTCTAGAGGCAATTGCTGGAGAAGCTGGTGTATCCAATATTTCCAAATTTACCAAATGTGTGAATGATGAGAAATATGCTGATAAGGTTGCTGCCGATGCTGCAGAAGCTCAAAAGGCTGGTGGACGAGGTACTCCTTATAGTATTATTTTAGGACCAGATGGTGAGACTATTCCAATCAATGGGGCGCAGCCATTTGAAGCACTTCAAGCTGCTGTCGAGAGTCTTCTCTAGATAGATATGAATTAAAAAACATCCCGACTCAGTCGGGATGTTTTTTGTTATATTTATGTCATCCTGAGCGCAGCGAAGGATCTTTCTTGTAGAGAATGTCTCCCTTGCTAAAGATCCTTCGCTGCGCTCAGGATGACAATTATAGACAATTCAAACGACGAATCTCCACTACTTGCGCTTCTTTTGCAAGTTTTTTTGTCTCATTTTTTTCTCCACTTTCATTTTTTTCAATCCATTTTTGGTCTATCAAATTTTTATTTTCATCAAGTATTTCTATCACTCCTTCGCGTACCCCGTGGTTGTATAGTCCGTCAATGTTCCATTTGTAAGAATGAACATATTCAATATTATCTAGTTTATTACCCATTCGGCTATCGCTCAGGCCAGGCTTTTCTACTTTATACTTTATACTTTTTACTAACAAAATATGATCAGGATTACTAAATTTTTTGGAAGCCAAAATAGTGATCACGTCTCCGGGCTGGATATTTTTTAGCTCAACGCTGTGAGTATTCTTTTCATCTACGAGGACTTTGACATTGGTATTTTCTGCAGTCCGCATCTTTGCCAATATTTTTCTAAGTGGATTTTTTATATTTGGGAATTTAAGATATTTTTTTAAACATTTATTTTTTATAGATTTCAGCTCGGCGTCAAGAACATGATAGACAAGACCAGAGCAATCTACACCCAGATTGTGGTCAACAAGAAATTTTTTTAATTCTTCTTCTGGTAGTTTGTTGACTTTCTTTTTTTCTCTGAGACCAATTATTGTTGCCTCATTTACAATGTCTTCTGGGCTACCTTTACCAATCGTAACACTCAACCCGGCCCGCACCTTGTTTCTCTTATTGTTGAAATATGGAGTTGGGATTTGGACTTTTTGAAAGGGAAGGTTTAGGTAATTATTAATCACTTCTATCGCTGATACTGATAATTGTTTAATTGTTAAATTGTTAAATTGTTTAAGTGATAAAGTGTTTTTTATTTTCTCACCCAAATCATTGAATTCATTGTGATTCGTCATGATTGACTTGTTACTTTGGATACGAAGTAATTCCGATCCTGGTCTAGTGTTCTCATATCGTATTGTTTTGAGGTTTTGTAACTTGGTAATTTGTTCCATGTTCCATGTTCCATGTTCCATGTTCCGCAAAATAATCTGAGCACCAATATCGATCTTTTTTAGTTCTTTAACTTCTTTATCAACATCCAGCAAGGAAGCTAAGTGAGCCTCAAAGATATTGATCGTCGATCTTCGATCTTCGATCGTCGACTGAAGCTGTGATTCATAAGTACTAGAGGCGGGCTGTCTAGCATTGATCTCAATCAAGAATAGTTTGCCAGTTTTTTCTTCTACTACCACGTCAATTCCAAACAAACCTCTCCAACCGTCAGCTCTCATTTTTTTACCGATCTTATCTACCATTTCTGTCCATTGTTTTTTTTGACCTTCAGTTAGGATTTTGTCAGCAAGCCCCCAATCATTTCCAATAGTAGCAAACTTGTTGTCTGTAAAAGGGTCTAAGCCAGTAATCTGATAACTGATATTTCCTACAAGAGTTTTATTTTTTGTGACTACATTGTTGCTTGTAAATATTGGTCCTTCAATATACTCAGTAATTCTTGCTGGCCTGTCTGGGAATTTTTGTTTTATTTCAGACAATTTATTTTCATCATCAATCAGTATTGTGCCTGATCCGGTATGCGCTCTGTTGAATTGTAATATAAAAGGTTTATCTTTCCACTCTATATCTTTACAATCTTTAATCTCATGGGGTGGTAAGAGAGAAGTAAGATTATCGAGCCATTCCACTTGAGAAATTTTCTCTTCTATTTTATTAGCCAATTCAGATTTTGGATTCAATAAATTCCATTTATTTTCTTCACAGATTCTTTCTATTTTTTTTGTAGATTTGAATACCAAAATATTAGGTTCTTTGATTTTATCAATGAATTTTTTTGTCTCTTCGTGTTGCATTAATTGCCAGGTATCCAATTGTTCATCCTCATTGATAAGCAAAACATTTTTTTTGTTTTCAGATACTTGTTTGGCAAAATTAGTAAAATTTGAGATAATAAAATAGTTCTCTGTATTAGCAGGAATTCCCAAAGCACGCTCTATATCACGGGTGATGTAGATGACGGGCGATTGCTGTAGTTCCTTTGTAAGTTCATTCATATCAAGAGGATTATAGCCGAAAAATTGGAAAGAATCAAGAATTAGGAATAATGAATTATGATATTGTTTTTTGCTCAATATATTCATAATTCCTTATTCATAATTCCTTATTCCTAAATTTTATGAACCTAGTAGACATCATCCTCCTCATCATTATTGCTGGTTTTGCCATGTTTGGTTTTTGGTTTGGTCTGATTCACACTTTTGGTTCGCTTCTCGGTACACTACTAGGAGCTTTTATCGCTGGAGGTATTTATCAACCGATGGGGGACTGGCTGATTAGTATTACTGGTTGGGGAGAAAATATTTCCTATGTGGTGATGTTTACTGTTGCTTTTGTGTTTATAAATCGAATGATTGGTTTTGGGTTTTGGGTGGTGGAGAAGAGTACAGATATTGTTACCAAGATGCCCTTTATTCAGTCGATGAATAGATTTTTTGGCACACTACTTGGGATTTTTGAAGGGTTAGTTACAGTTGGGCTGGTCCTGCTTTTCATCGAAGTTTTCCCTCTTTCTCCGATAGTAATGAATGAGATAGAAGAGTCATGGGTCGCTCCAATAGCTGAAAGTACTGCTGGAGTGGTTTGGCCGCTGATGCCTGAAGCATTAGAATCTATCCAAGAAGGAATTGATGCGATCGAAGACAACCTATTATGATTTTTTTCTTGTCTCTTGGTCTTGTATTACTGTTCACACTATTTATTTCTTTCATTTCTCTTGCTCCTTGGTTGCCTACTTATGCCAAGGATTTGGAGAGGATTAGGAAAATTGTTGATTTGAGGTCGGGAGAAAAATTTTGTGAACTAGGATGTGGTAATGGCAGAGTATTGTTTTATCTCGCCAAACATTTTAAAAATAATAAATTTATAGGAGTGGAATTGGCTTTACCACTCTTTATTGTTTGTAAGATCAGGGAGTCATTATTGAAATTAGACAATACAGAATTGAAATTCAAAAATCTGTACAAAGAAAATTTGCAAAATATTGATGTAGTATATGTTTTTGGGATGCGAGACAAGATGGCAGGAAAATTTAGAAAAAAATTGGATAGTGAAATGAAACCAGGATCAAGAGTGATTTCCTATGTCTTTCCGATCGAGGGTTTGGATCCTGTTCAAGTGGACAGAGGAGGGGAGAAAGATGTTAATATATATACCTATAAATTTTTGTAATACAAATAGTAAATATCTCTTTATCTCCCTATCTTATTTGGAGAGATAAAAGATAAGGAGATAAAGAGATATTTACCTGATGGCGTTTAACTTTATTCCAACTATGCTCATCGACACCCACTGTCACATCCAATTCAAAGCTTACAAAGATGATCGAGAAGAAGTCTTACAAAGATGCGCAGAAAAAAATTTGATTTTGAACGCAGTCGGCACACAGCTAACCACCAGCAAACTTGCTATCAAGTTGGCTGAGCAGTATGACTGGGTATATGCTTCTGTTGGACTACACCCAATTCAAGAATATGTCACCAAAGTAGAAGAAGAGTCCACCAGCTTTCTGTCACGTGGCGAACAATTTGATTACGAGGCTTACAAAGAGTTGACTCTCCATAAAAAAGTAATTGCCATTGGTGAGACTGGATTGGATAGATTTCATATGCCGGAAGGAATTGATCCAGAGTTGGTGATTGGTAAACAGAGAGAAGTTTTTTTGCAACATGCGAAGTTGGCAGCGGAAGTGGGGAAGCCTCTTGTTGTGCATGTGAGAGATGCTCATGAGGATATGATAAAAATTCTCCCCCTTTTAGGGGGAGTTAGAGGGGGTTCGTCTCAGCAAGATAGTCTTACAAGTAACAACGAACCCCTCCCTAACCCTCCCCTAAAAGGGGAGGGAACTTTCGTCCCTGGTGTAGTCCATTGTTTTACTGGAAATTGGGAGCAAGCACAAGAATATATCAAACATGGTTTTTATCTTGGATTTACTGGAGTGATCACTTATCCACCAAAGAAGACCAATCCAGGTCCGCAAGAGTGGCTCAATGAGGTGGTGGAGAAAATTCCTTTGGATCGGGTGGTGGTTGAGACAGATGCGCCTTATCTTGCTCCCCAGAAATATCGTGGAGGGAGAAGCGAGCCTTGGATGGTAGAAGAGGTAGTAAGAAGATTTGCCGAGGTAAGAGAGCTTAGTTTTGAAGAAATGACTAATATTACAATAAAAAATAGCAAAAAGCTGTTTAGTTTGACTTAAAATTGCTTTATTTCGAAAAAATGGCTAATCTTAGCCATTAGTTATGCACAAAATTAATTAAAAAATCCGTTGACAAACCACGAAAAAGCGACTATAATATGGTCGTCTTTTTTTATAGAAAATTATGCCTGTTTCACCAAATAGTTCTCAAGATAGAAAGTATTTGTTGCTTGGACTAAGGATCATTGGTGATTTTGGAGCCACCATAGCCGTACCAGTGATTGTATTTGTGATTATTGGTCAAAAATTGGACAGCAAATATGCTGCAGGATGGAAATTCACAGCTCTTGCTTTCATCTTGGCAGCACTCTTATCTGGCAAGATGATATACAAGAGAGCAAAAGAATATGGTCGGAAGTACGAAGAAATAGATAAGAAGTAATAATTTAGAAACATGTCTTATCCCTTTATCTCTACTTATCTCAATGTATTTTAAAATAATATAGAGATAAATAGATAAATAGAGATATTTTAGATGGACATTTCCATTTTCAAGAAACTTTATTTATGGCCGCAGAAATTCACATTCCAAATTTACCCCCAGATGTGCTGTTTGAGGTTGGTGCTATCAATATCACCAATACGATGATCAACGCCTGGATTGCTATTGCTATTTTTTTGGTGTTGGGAATTTTTGTGAGCAAAAGTATAAAACTAAAGCCAGGGAAATTACAGAACACGTGTGAGTTCTTCTTAGAAGGAATCCTTGGATATTTTGATCAGGTGACAGGAGATCGCAAGAAGACTATCAAATTTTTGCCAATAGTGGGTTCGATATTTCTTTTCATACTCTTATCAAATTGGCTGGGTCTTTTGCCTGGTACTGGAAGTATTACTATTGGGCACGATATGGTCCTTCGTCCTGCTAATACAGATTTGAATCTCACTGTAGCGATGGCACTTGTCGCTGTAATCAGTTCTCATGTTTATGCTTTTGCAGCAATTGGCATTTTTAGTCATCTAGGGAAATTTGTCCAGATTGGTACTATTTTCAAAAGCTTTAAGCATTTTAAGAAAGGATTTGGTGCGGGAGCTATTGCAGTGTTTACAGCCATTATCGAGTTTGGGGTAGGACTTATTGAAATTATTTCTGAGATTGCCAAAGTCGTTTCTCTGTCTCTTCGTTTGTTTGGAAACGTCTTTGCTGGTGAAGTTTTGATTTCTGTGATTAGTGCTCTGGTGGCTGCTCTTGTTCCGACCCCTTTCATGCTGCTGGAGTTGCTTGTCGGGTTGATTCAGGCTACGGTATTTGCTATGTTGACTATTGTCTATCTGACTGTAGCCACAGCTGAGCCGCATGGTAGTGAAGAACATTAAGGAATACGTATATCCAGATAATCCAGATCAACGGATAAAGCTTAGAGAGTATGCAACATCCGTAAATCTGGATTATCCGTATATCAGGATACTAAATTATTATCAGTCAGCCGCGAAGTAAAAAACTTTTTTCCCTTCGAACGGCTCTGACGAAGTAACAAAAATTGTATGGAATATCTGGCACACGAATCAGTCGTGGTGATGGCAAAAGCTTTCACTATGGCCATCGGTGGTATGTTCCCAGCTCTTGCTATCGGTAAGTTGGTAGCAAAGGCTATGGAAGCTATCGGACGTAATCCAGAAGCCTCTGGAAAGCTTTTTGTCCCAATGCTTTTGGGAGCTGCTTTTGCTGAAGCTATCGCCATCTACGCTTTGGTGGTAGTATTTACATTGAAGTAAATCGACGTATTCCGAGTTAGTATAACCTGGCTCGGATTGGTTGGTTTATTTGATAAGTTAAGTATTGTTTATTAGTTTATGGGCTATTGAATTATAAACACATAAACTATTAAACTATTAAACAAACATATGGCAAACACTAACGAAGCACACAATACAGAAAATACTCACATGGAAGTAGACTCTCACGGAGATGTTGGCATTGCCGCTTCTCTTGGTTTGAATGGTCAGCTATTTGCATTTCAGCTCGTAAATTTTGCAGTAGTTGCTGTCATTATTTGGTTTTTAATTTTGAAACCTTTGACAACTGTCTTAGAAAAAAGAAAAAAAATGATCGACGAGAGTATAGATAATGCTAAAGAAGTGGAGACAAACCTGAAGATGAGTGAGCAAAAGTTTCAAGAAAAAATTGACGAAGCCAAAGTAGAATCAAATAAGATTGTTGAAAAAGCTCATGGTGAGGCTAAAGAAATGGGAGAGAGAATGAAGGACAAAGCTAAGGGAGATATCGAATTGCTAATAGCCCAAGCTAAGAAAAATATTAGAATTGAAAAAGAAGAAGCTCTAGACGAGGTTCGTAAAGAAGCTGCTAATCTGGTCGCCATGGCAACAGAGAAAATCTTGAATCAGAAAGTAGATAGTGAGAATGATAAGAAGTTGATTGAGGATAGTTTGAAGAACTTACAAAATTAATACAGGTAACATACGAATTACGAATATTTCGAATGTACGAATAGCGGTTAAGTTACTATATGTAATTTTGTAAATCTTTAAGCGGTTTTATTCCTCGATGCTTGCATCGAAAAAGTGAAAACTAACATTGGTTGAAATAAGATTTTCTGCCAATACCCCGCAGCTTGCTGCGGGGATGGCCCGATGAAGTCTTACTTAAACCAAATTTACTTTTATTAATATTCCGGGAACAATATTCGAACATTCCTGCCTGCCGGCAGGCATGGCGTACCATTCGTAATTCGAATGTTATCTAGACAAACATGATTTATGAAAAAAACGTCCAACAAACAATTTGCAGAAAGTCTATACGAAGTTACACTTGGTTTGTCTGATGCTGATTTAGATTTGGTTTTGCAGAAGTTTGTGGAGTTGCTTGCTCGTCACAGAAGATTAAAACAGGCTGATCGCATAATTGCGGAATTTGAAAATATTGTGAAGAGAAAGAATGGTGTGGTCGGAATAGAGATTACATCAGCGAGAAAATTGGATGAGAAGACTTTAGAGAATATTAAAAATGTGTTCGGGGAAAAAGTAGAAGCCATCCAAGACGTTGATGAAGATTTGATCGGTGGAATTAAAATTAGGATGGAAGATAAGATTTTGGATGGGAGTATAAAAACACAATTAAAAAATTTACAACAATCATTGATATAATTTATCTCTAAGTATCTCTACATATCTCTAAATATTTTAAAAGATAAAGAGATAGATAGAGATAGGTTGAGATACTATAATATAATAATCAAATTACTATGAGTACAAATCAAATAGTAACAGAACTAAAAAAACACATCAACGCTTTTGAAAAGACCGTTGAGGTAGAAGAGATCGGTACAGTGATCGAAGTTGGTGATGGTATTGCTCGCATGAGTGGCCTCACCAAATGTCAGTATCAAGAGATGCTCGAATTTGGAGATGGGGTGATGGGTGTAGCTCTGAACCTCGAAGAAGAGACTGTCGGTGCTATGATCCTTGGTGAATACAAAAGTATCAAGGAAGGCGACACAGTGAAACGTACCGGAAGAATTCTTTCTGTCCCAGTCGGTGAGCAGCTAGTTGGTCGTGTTGTGAATGCTCTTGGTCAAGCCATTGATGGTAAGGGAGACATTGCTTCCAAAGAATTTTATCCAGTAGAAAAGATTGCTCCAGGAGTAATGACCCGTGAGCCAGTGCACGAGCCAGTCCAGACCGGTATCAAAGCAATTGATGCTATGATTCCGATTGGTCGTGGTCAGCGTGAGTTAATCATTGGTGACAGACAGACTGGTAAGACAGCCATTGCTATTGACGCCATCATCAACCAGAAAGGTCAAAATATGAAATGTGTCTATGTTGCTGTCGGTCAAAAAGAATCAAAAGTAGCTCGTATCGTCGCTAAGCTAGAAGAAGCTGGAGCTATGGAATACACCACTATTGTGGTCGCTGGCGCAAGCGATCCAGCAAGTATGTCATTCATTGCCCCTTATGCTGGAGTGTCTATTGCCGAGTACTTTGCTGACAAAGGTGAAGATGTGCTAGTAGTTTATGATGATTTAACCAAACAAGCTTGGGCATATCGTGAAATCTCTCTACTCCTTCGTCGTCCACCAGGACGTGAGGCCTACCCAGGTGATGTATTTTACCTTCATTCTCGTCTTCTTGAGCGTGCTTGTAAATTGAATAAAGAAAATGGTGGCGGTTCGATTACAGCTTTGCCAATTATTGAAACCCAAGCAGGAGACGTGACAGCATACATCCCGACCAATGTGATTTCCATTACAGACGGGCAGATTTTCCTTGAGACAGATCTCTTCTACAAGGGTATCCGCCCTGCTATCAGCGTTGGTTTGTCAGTATCCCGTGTAGGTGGAGCAGCTCAGATCAAGCCGATGAAAAAGGTGGCTGGTAAGATGAAACTAGCCATGGCCCAGTTTCGTGAACTAGAAGCCTTTGCTCAATTTGCCAGTGACCTCGATGCTGATACCAAGAAGCAAATTGATCTAGGGTACAGAATTACAGAACTGTTGAAGCAGACTCAATATTCACCCATGCAGGTAGAAGACCAGGTGGTGGTTATTTACGCTGTGAATAATGGAGTGTTTGATGATGTGGAGGTAGAAAATGTGAAAGAGGTGGAAGCTAAGTTGGTTGACTTTATGAACAATACCAAACGTGCTCTCTTAGATAAGATTAAGGCCGGGGAGTGGAATGAGAAGATTGAAGGAGATCTGAAGAGTGCTTGTGGGGAGTTTAAGAAGAGTTAATTTACTGTTCAGGTGTATATTATGAAAATAAGTACCCCACAATTTGTATTAATTATAGCAGTGGTGATTTTTGCTGGAATTCTTGGATTAGTTTTCTGGGCGACAGATGGTTTGCCAGATTCTGATCATATTCAGGTGATTGATGCAGATGAAGAATTGACTGAGAGAGAATTCACAGACTCCTATGTATCAGAGATAATCAAAGACAAATCATCACACAAAGTTCTTACTGGAGACAAAAAGCAAGTGTTGCTCGATTGTCCTGATGCTCATAGCTTATACTCAAAAGAAGAATATAAAGAAAAATATGCAGATACTTGGGAAGAGAAGAATTATTTCATGAATTTTGTTGAGAAAGACCAAGCAAAAAGAATAGATCTATATAAAGAGATACTCCCAGTATACCTCACTCCCAATCCGGATAAATTGACTCAGGAAGAATTTACAGACTTGGATGTTTGCCGAAATATTTCTGGAATAAAACCGCTTCGTGTTGTAGGTGATCAGCTTTTGTGGGGTTGGATTGAAAATTGTGGGACGAATCTTCGTGCCCTTAACGAACAGGAATCCTTAGAAGTAAAGGAGTGCATAAAAGTTGCAGATTTTCTAGATCAATTTGTAGAAGATGCAGTGGAACCAGAAAATATGTATGTAGTCAATTCCTCCGCAATAGATATGATAACAGATATTACGAAGTATCAGGCTGTTACTGATAATGAATTTTCTACATACGACTCATGTCTACAATCAAAATTACATAATGACGCCACAACAGCCAAAAAATTGCTTCTCTTTGAAAGTGATCGCTTCAACGTAATTATCTATGCAACACCAAATGTAGAAAAATTTAATAACCAGCAATTTCATTCTTACGTAGATACCTGTGGTGAACTAGGGGCAAAGAGTCCTTTAGCAATTGTGGAAGGTTATCAGCTCTGGTGGTCACAGCTAGGATGTGGATTTGAGGTAGGAGAATTTTTTGGTAATGAGACAAAGGAATCAAAAGAATGTCAAAAAATTTCAGGAAAAGTATTAGAATTTCGAAAAAATAATTATTAAGTTATGCCCGTAAACACTAAGACAATCAAACGCCGCATCAAGTCTGTTGGTAATACAAAGAAGATTACTAAAGCGATGGAAATGGTCGCCGCAGCTAAGATGAGAAAGGCTGTAGAAGCGGCTCTCAATACCCGTACTTATGCTACGCTTGCTTGGGATTTGCTCGTGAAATTGTCCAAAGGACAAAAAGAAAAAATGCCTCTACTTGAGACTAGACAGGTAAAGAAATTGCTAGTAATTTTGGTTACCTCCAACCGTGGTTTATGCGGAAGTTTCAATTCTAACATTATCAAAAAAGCTGCCAAAGAATTGCAAGATCCAACTAATATTAGTAAGCATAGAAACCTGAACGGTGATATTGAATCAAGTAGTGAAATAGAAGTAGATGTTATTGGTGTTGGTAAGAAAGGGGCGGACTTTGCTAAGAAAACTGGCTACAACCTAATCGCCTCATACAGTGATTTTTCAGACACACCTAGTCTTGATGATGTCATGCCAATCACCAAGATGGTTATTGCTGAATATGAAAAGAAAAATTATGATAAGGTCGTGGTCGCTTATACAGATTACAAATCAGCTATTGCTCAGGTTGCCAAGTTGCGTCAGGTATTGCCGGTGAGTGAGTATGATCTGGAGAAGATGATTGGAGAGCTTGGTGACGACGAACGACGAACGACGAACGACGAACACCAAAATAATGATCGTCGATCGTCGATCGTCGATCGTGGGGAAGAGTATCTGTTCGAGCCGAGCACTACGGAAGTGCTCAAGACAATCTTACCCCGCCTAGTAGAAACCCAGATTTTTCAGGCTTTGCTTGAGAGTAGTGCTAGTGAGCATAGTGCGAGGATGATGGCAATGAAAAATGCCAGTGAAGCTGCCAGCGATATGATTGACGAATTAACCCTTTCATTCAATAAAGCGCGCCAAGCAGCAATTACGCAAGAGATTGCTGAGATTGCTGGTGGGGCAGCGGCTCTCAACAATTAACAAGTAACATTTAACAATTAACAATTTTGAATTACAGATTTGTTAGTTGCTAATTGTTAATTGATAATTAAAGTTGTATGTCAAAAAATATCGGAACAATCAGTCAAATCATCGGTGTAGTAGCCGACGTAGAATTCAAGGAGAACTTACCAGAAATTTATTCTGCTCTCGAGACCAAGATGCCCAATGGTGAATCTTTGGTTCTCGAAGTCCAGCAGCACCTTGGAGGCAACATGGTGCGGACTATTGCCATGAGTACTACAGACGGACTAGAGCGTGGTGCCGAAGTCACAGACACTGGTAAGCCAATCTCTGTCCCAGTAGGACCAGAGACTCTTGGCCGTATGTACAATGTGGTCGGGAAGAGTATTGATGGTAAAGGTGACTCCAAATCAAAGAAAATATATCCAATCCACAGACCAGCACCAAGTTTCAGTGAGCAGTCTACAGAGTCAGAAGTGCTTGAGACCGGTATCAAGGTGATCGACTTGTTCTGCCCATTTTTGAAAGGTGGAAAAGTCGGACTATTTGGTGGTGCTGGTGTTGGTAAGACTGTCATTATCCAGGAATTGATCCGAAATATTGCTCAAGAGCATGGTGGATACTCAATGTTTGCCGGAGTTGGTGAGCGTACTCGTGAAGGAAATGATCTTTATCGTGAGATGGAAGAGTCTGGAGTGCTCGACAAGACTGCTCTTGTCTTTGGGCAGATGAACGAACCTCCTGGGGCTCGTGCTCGCGTTGCTCTGACAGCTCTATCAATGGCTGAGTATTTCCGTGATGAAGAAGGAAAAGATCTACTACTGTTTGTCGACAACATTTTCCGTTTCACCCAAGCTGGTTCAGAGGTTTCAGCCTTGCTTGGTCGTATGCCATCAGCTGTCGGTTACCAACCAACTCTGGCAACAGAGATGGGAGCCTTGCAGGAGCGTATTACTTCTACCAACAAAGGGTCTATTACCTCTGTCCAAGCAGTTTACGTCCCAGCAGACGACTTGACAGACCCAGCCCCAGCGACAACATTTGCTCATCTTGATTCTACTGTTGTTTTGAACAGATCTCTGGCTGAACTTGGAATTTACCCAGCTGTAGATCCACTTGACTCTAGCTCTACCATTCTCGATCCAAATATTGTCGGTGAAGAACACTACAATACCGCTCGTCAAGTCCAGCAAGTTCTTCAAAAATACAAAGACTTGCAAGACATCATTGCTATTCTTGGGATGGAAGAACTTAGTGACGAAGATAAGCAAACAGTATCTCGTGCTCGTAAGATTCAGAAATTCCTATCACAGCCATTCTTCGTCGCTGAACAGTTCACTGGTTCAGAAGGTCGCTATGTGAAGCTGGCTGATACTGTTCGAGGATTTAAGGAAATCTTGGAAGGTAAACATGATGATAAAGGTGAGCAAGCATTCTATATGAAGGGTGGGATTGATGAAGTCGCCTAAGCACGATACAATATACATGGAATAAAATACAAAATTTATGGAGGGTAAATTTCATGACAAGTTGAAACAGAAAATTCATAAGTATGTTACGTATTGCTATAAGATTGTAGAAAAGTTTCCTAAGGATGAAAGATTTGGAGTCATATCACAGTTACGTCGAGCATCATTTTCAATAATGTTGAATTATGTAGAAGGGTATGCAAGAAGAAGAGATAAAGTAAAGTTAAATTTTTATGAAATATCTCACGGATCATCACAAGAATGTAGGTATATAATTTATTTTGCATTCACACAAAATTGGATAACAGATAAAGAATACAGAGAAGGGCTTAGCATGATTGATGAGATTGGAAAAATGCTTTGGAGTACCATTAATTTACTAGACAAAAAAATTAGTTCATAAAAATTTGTATATTAGTCCATGTATTTTGTATCTTAAATAAGATATTATGAAGCAAGTATTATTTATTGTTGTGTTCTCAATAGTCGCTCTCGGAGCAGGATGTTCCGAACAAGAAATCCAAAGCAAGCCAGCGACTGGATCAGTGGAAACTCCAGATACCGCTATTGAGCTCAAAAAGCCTAATTCTAATACAGAAATAACTATGGAAAATTCTCAATTACCAACTGACTATCAAGATTTGGTCAGTCAGTACAACAGAGCAAAAATTAAGACTAACCAAGGTGATATCACTGTAGAATTTTATGGAGATGATTCCTCTGTAACAGTGAACAACTTTCTAAATCTAGCCCAGTCAGGATTTTACAACGGCACTAGATTTCATCGCATTATCAAAGACTTCATGATTCAGGGTGGAGATCCTAATAGTGCTGATGAAAATAAGAGATCTTTTTGGGGTATGGGTGATCCTGGGTACAAATTTGATGATGAATTCAATGCTCATAAGTTGGTAAAAGGTAGTCTGGCGATGGCCAACTCTGGTCCCAATACCAATGGTTCCCAGTTTTTCATAGTCACTGCCGAAGAAACTCCATGGCTCGATGGTAAGCACACCAATTTTGGGTTTGTCGTAGAGGGTATGGATGTGGTAGAGAAACTTGGTAATCTAGAGACTCTGGATAGAGATGTTCCTGCTGAAGATGTGATTGTGGAGAGTATAGAATTGCAACCATCAACGAACAACTAACGACGAACTTATAATGTTAATATGGAGGGAACAAAATATTACAAGAAAAATGATTTAGCTTTTGAAAAAGCGGTTGAGCTCGCACATCTGGTCTATGATTTGCTGCCTAATTTTCCAAAAGAAGAAAAATACGGTATCTGTAATCAACTAAGGAGATCAGTGACATCAGTTCCGGCTAATATAACAGAAGGTTATGGTAGGAGAAAAGGAAAGATATTTTTGAACCATTTAGAGATTGCCTATGGGTCGCTAATGGAAGTAAAGTTTTTTCTATATTTTTCTTGTCAAAGAAAATACATATCCATATTTGATTATGAGAAATGTTGGAATGTCATTGATAGTACAGGAGCACTACTTTGGAAATCTATAACCAAATTAGAACAAAAAATTAAGAATAACGATCGTCGATAGTCGATCGTCGATAGTAGAAAATATGTTAAACTTCAAAATAGCCACACCAGAACGCGTAGTCTACGAAGATGAAGTCTCTCAAGCTTCTATTCCTACCGCTATGGGAGAGATTACAGTCTTACCAGGACACATTCCTCTTGTCTCTGTTCTTCGGGCTGGAGAAGTTAGAATTAAAGACAAAGAAGGTGAGCATGTCTTTGCGCTTGCTGGTGGATTTTTGGAAATTCGCGGCAATAACGAGTTAATCATATTGGCTGACAATGCTGAAAGAGCAGGAGATATCGATCTGGACCGTGCTGAAGAAGCCAGAAAAAGAGCCTTGAAAGAGCTAGAAGAGGCAAAAGATAAGCAAGATGTGGATTATGCTAAACTGCAAGCCGTAATTGATCGGGAGATGAATCGGGTACGTGTTGGAAAAAAATATAAAAACCTAAAGTAAATAATTGTAATCAATAGGGAAGCCTGCCCGCCGTAGCTTTAGCGAAGGTGGGCAGTATAAAAATAGAAAAATAAAAGCACAACCAAAATTGTGCTTTTATTGATATTTAGGTATATTAAATAATAAGATATTATATACCTTGTAATTTTTTGCTTATGGAGAGGAGAAAATTTCTTGAAACAATGGCTAAAGCCGCTGCAGCAGGGGCTGGCTTAGCTCTTGGTCTTGACGGGAGAAGGGTTGGAGCTAAAACTCCTGGAGAAGAAGATATATCATCAGATATCCCAGGGAGAACTAAAAGATAACTAAAAGAAGATAACGAAACCATTTCAAGGAGATTATTGGAAAAATCCAAGGAGATGGGTGAATATAGAAAATTTTTAGAGCAGCAAATTGGATTAGATTGTACTAGTGTAGCCAATCTAGATTTTTTTTCTTATCATTATTTAGATCATCATAATTACGGGCATAATTATGGTTCTATTGACCCTCGAAATTTGGCAGACAAAGGTTTTTCTTTTCCGACTGAAAGAATTGAGCTAGCAAATTTGCAAGACCATGTATCAGAAAAGGATCGGGCTATATTTATTCAATTAGGTATTTTACTCAAGGATAGAAATGCCTTTGTAAGATTTAGATTGCGTGATGATTTTGATCTTTCTGTGCCTAGAATTCTACAGTATTATGAGATGAGTATATTTATGTCGCATGATGACGCTAAGCAATATTTCGAAATGTTTTATGGAAATGAGTTTGGAGTGAATCCATATGATCATAGGGAGAGAAAAGTTCAGGCGTTTTATGTTTATGGGTCACGACCTCCTACAGTTGTATTCCAACAATACTTTGACAGATTTCAAAGAGATGATGAAAAAATGAAGCAGTTTACAACAGAATATGAGTTTGAAAACAGGTCTGATTTGCAAAATGGTGTAGATTTCGATGTATCCGCTTCTTCATATGCTGAAGGTGATGAAGATTGGGTGAGATCGAGCTTAATTACTCTAGATTCGTCTGATATTCCTGAAGAACTTAAGAGTAAATTGAGGCCTGAAAATATGCAGATTACTTTTGATAGATGATTTTTCAGTATAAAATTAAATACCCCCATAATCCACTGACGAAGTCAGTGGTCACCATCCCATCGAAGA
>CAYFPJ010000017.1:0-28014 GCA_964344965.1 uncultured Gammaproteobacteria bacterium
TCTTCGATGGGATGGTGACCACTGACTTCGTCAGTGGATTATGGGGGTATTAAATTAACATTTTATATTGTATATTAAAATCTAATTTAAAAGTGGTACAATATTTTTAAAAAGCAGCCTCATGTGTGGTTGCTTTTTAACTGTTGTTCAAATTTTTTTGATGAACTCGGGACCTACTACCGGCATAAACTAATCCAAACTAACATTTTCTAAAATTAATTTCATACCATCGGCAATCTCACTCATATTGTATGGATTGACAAGAGTGACTGAACTAGATATGACTTCTGGAAGGGATGAACGATTGCTTGTTATCACAGAAACGCCGCAAGACATAGCTTCCAATACAGGCAAACCAAATCCTTCGTAAAAACTGGGAAAAACAAACAATTTGGCCATTGTGTACAAATTTACCTTGTCTTTTTCATCTATATATCCAACATATTGTACTCCAGAAGTTTTGTCTATTTCTTTCAGAATATTTTGATACTTCCAACCCTTAGCCCCAGCTATTATTAGTTCATAGTTCTTAGTTCTTAGTTCAGAGTTTTTGAAAGCTTGTATAATACTGACAATATTTTTCCTAGGCTCAAGAGTGCCAAGAAACAATATAAACTGATCTGGAAGATTATATTTTAGTTTAACTTGTTCGTTGTTCGCTGTTCGCCGTTCGTCAAAGAGAGAAGATATTCTAGGATATATTACTTTTACCTTTCTACTTTCTACTTTATACTCACGTACCACATCTCTCTTAGTATTCTCCGATGGCGTAATAATCTCTTCTGCTCTCTGACAAAGTTTTTTTGGATTAACAAACTTGTGCCACAAGCTACGCTTCCAAGAATAAAAATCCGGAAAAAATTCAAAAGACAAATCATGAATAACCAAAATAAATCTTATTTTTTCAGTAAGTGATATGAAATTTATATTTGGAGAAAAAAATTGATCTAGATTATTAATATTAAATTTCCTTTCAATAAATCTATCTAGTTTAATAATCCTGAGCCATACCAAAAAATTAAAAACTTTACTCGGCAACTTACTGACAATATAATGAACATTATTTTGCCCCCATCTCGGAATATTATCCGAGACGTCCTGCCATGAATTATAAAACAAAAAATACTGATTTTCTTTGTCAGCATCAAATAAATTATTTAAGTATCCCACTGTATACTCCCCTACTCCAGTCCTATTTTTTTCTGTCAGACAGCGGATGTCAATTGCTATATTCATATATAATAAACATACTAATTACGAATATTTCGAATGTGCGAACACTCGGAAAAACTGCAATCTAACATTTTGTAAATAATATTCTGCAAACAGTATTCGAACATTCCTGCCTGCCGGCAGGCATGGCGTACAATTCGTAATTCGTATGTTACTTAAATTCGAATGTTACCTAATATCTAACCTACACTTATTCTGCTCCTCAATAAAATCACTATACTTTTCCTCTACATAATTCTTCATTCTTTTTCTAAAATCATCTGTATTGAAACGAATTGCCCAATTGCGAATGTAGTCTGGATCCCACAATTCATGATCAAAATTTAAAAGAGTGTCAAATAATGATTCCCAAGTTTGCTCATTGAAAAAAACTCCTGTTTTACCTGGGATAACTGTCTCTGTCACACCCCCCACCCCATAGGCAATCACTGGCCGACCGCTAGCCATAGACTCAATAGGAGTGATACCCAAGTCTTCTATCTGAGGATGAAGAAAAGCTCTGGCGTGACTGAGAAGTTTGGCTTTCTCCTTATCACTTATTCTACCTAAGAATTGAATATTCCTTTTTGCTTTCTTTTTTAGCTGTTCCATCTCAGGTCCAGTGCCAAAAATTTTTAATGGCCATCCAAGACGATTGAACACCTGAACAAGGAGATCAAATCTTTTGTATGGCACAAGCCTGCCACCAGATATATAGTACTCTCTGACATCCTGTGAAACATAAAATTGATTGGTATCCACAGGAGGATATATTATATCGCTTTCTCGACGATAATATTTTTTAATCCTACTATGCACTGTCCCAGAATTAGCAATAAAATAATCCACTCTGTCAGTGCTCATCTTGTCCCAAATACGAAGTCTATGGATCAATCTTGGCAACAAGGCTTTTACCAAACGATTATACTTTAGGTCGGCTATGTACTCATGAGTATCTGTCCAGAGATATCTAGTTGGAGTATGACAGTAAGAAATATGGAGAGTATCTGGACGAGTGAGAACACCCTTAGCAAAAGCACTAGTCGAAGACAATACAACATCAAAATCATGCAAGTTGTGACGTTCGTTAGCCAAAGGCATTAATGAAATGTACCATTGATACTTCCTTTTTCCAAATGGTAAGTGAGCAATGAAAGACTGTCGAATATCAGCATCACGAAATCCTGTTATTTTTTTCTTGTCATGAAATAAAACAAAAATAGGCGCAGTAGGCCAAATAGAATGGAATGCTTTTAAAACTTGCTCAGCTCCTCCGTCTTGAGAGAGGTAATCGTGTACTAGTGCTACTTTCATGTATGTGCGAAATTACGAAAGGTACGAAAGGTACGAAAAAATAATTTCGTAAATTTCGTATTGTTCGTATGTTCGCACATCTACAATACTTTTCTCTTCCGAAAAATTACAAACGGAGTTTTAATAAAAATAATAATATCCTGCAAAAGACTCCATTTCTCTGTATACAAAATATCCAATTTCATCTCTTCTTCAAAAGATAAATCACTCCGACCAGAAATCTGAGAAAGTCCTGTGATCCCAGGTTTAAGAGTGAAAACATGAGGGTAATCTTCTATATATTTTTCCACTTCTCTTGGTTGATGGGGCCTTGGACCTACAATACTCATTGTTCCCTGCAAGACATTAAAAAACTGCGGGAGCTCATCAATACTAAAACGTCGAATGAAGCCACCAAAAGGCGTGACTCGCGGATCATTTTTGATTTTGTAGATTGGACCTTTTTTAGAATTTTGCTTCTTGATGAGTTGTTTTTCTCTTTTTTCTGCTTTCTTTCCAGACTTACCAAATTGAGGGCCGGTACTATCACTTTGATACATAGATCTAAATTTTAGGGCCATAAATTTTTTACCTCGAATTCCTACTCTTTCATTTTTGTAGATTACTGGTCTTCCTGTTTCGAACAAAATAACCAAAGCAGAAATAAATATCAGAGGACTAACTAAGATAAGCACTAAAATACTAACAATAATATCAAACAATCTCTTTGCCACCCTCCCCCAGCCAGATAGACTAGTTTTTCTAATCTCCACCACCGGGACGCCAGCAAGGGCTGTCACAGACATGTTGGCAGTATAAGTTGAAAAAATATCTGCAGAATATTTGAAGACAATATGATTAGTATTACAAAAATTAATAGCGCTCAAGGTCTCTCTTTCTTTGGCGCGAGGATTTGTAAAAATCATTTCATTAATTTTTAAATTTTTTAGTTCTTTACTAATTTTTTTAGAATAATTATCATATACTCCAACAACTAGATATCCAAGTTCTGGTCTAGATCGCAATGTAGATATAATACTCTTAGTCAATTCTTCAGAACCAAAAATAACCACTCTTCTAAGGCCAACCCCCATACGGTACAAAAGACTTTTTAAACCTCTCATAAGAAACCTCCCCAAAATGACATAAAAACAAGCAAACAACCAACTAAACAAAAGGAGAAACCTAGAATCAAAAAGTTGTTGAGTAAACATAATATAAAGAGCAACCACAGACAAGCCAGCAGAGCACGCCAGAACAACTCGCAACAAATCCTTTGAAAATTTCCTATTTTGATTGGTCGAATATAAGCCAACAAAAGCAAAAACAATAATCCAAACCCAAGCTACCCCAGAGACAACCGACAAAAATTCGATCAAGGAAATATCAAAAATAACCGGCCTCAGATTGAGAGCCCAATCAGAAAAACGAAGATAGTAAGCTGACATTCCAGCAAAAATAAGCATCAAAAAATCTACAGGAACTTGCAGAATCATAAGGATTATTTCGGATCTTTTCATAATACTAAGTTATATTGGTTGCCTAAGTTATCTAAATTGAGCGAATTTCACATCTATATAATACCTAAAATAGACCAGCTGGTCAACTTGACAAACAGACAAAATTATGCTATATTAAGCCCTGTCTTGCTCATTATAGATGATCGTCTCCACCTTCGCTTTTTACTTCGTAAAAGCTACGGCGGACAAGTCCGACTTCTTATAAAAGAAAGCTAGCTTGTCCGCCGTAGCACTGACGGAGTACAGTGCGAAGGCGGAGGAGGAAAGTCCGAACTCCATCAAAAATGGTAGTGGGTAACGCCCACCATATGTATCGCGAGATGCATAGCGGGATAGTGCCGCAGAGACTATACTAGTTGCGAAGCAACTATCCTGAACGAAACGCAGCGGAGCTGAAGGGTCTCGTGATCCTTCGACTCACTATCGTTCGCTCAGGATCGTCGCTTCGCGACGAAACGTGAAAAGTGTATGGAGGTTTTTGTTCAATTGGCAAAAGCTACCATACGGATTGCAATGGTGACATTGCAGTGTGGTAAACCCTACCTGGAGAAAGAGCAGTGTTTCCCGATTTAATCGGGATCCAAAAAGTTAGCTCGTTTGAGTTTGTTAGTAATAACAAATCTAGAGAAATGATCATTACTTCGGTTCGCTTGCGCTCGCTAAGAATAAATTTATGCTGAGCGAGCGCAGCGAGTCGAAGCACAAAATTCGGCTTACTTAATGGGCAAGACAATCAAAAACACCATTATATAAATAAATGGTGTTTTTTATTTGAACAAATTGTCAATTGTCAGAAACTGTTTAATATCTCTTCCAGAGGCATTTTGAACCAATTGTTAAATGTTCGATCGTGTCCAGAGCGGGATTTGAACCCGCACAGCCTTGCGGCCACAAGCCCCTCAAGCTTGCGTGTCTACCAATTCCACCACCTGGACATTATTTTTAGCACTGATTTATACAAATTTAGACTAAATTTTATTTATTGTGATATTTATAAATTAGTTGATAAATTTTTGCTTACCGTCAGTTTAAATCAATGCTAAAATTTACGACTTTTACCCACAATCATCTCAATTCTAGATTTTGCTAATTTAATCTTTATTTTCAACTCTTTTGAGACTCTACCATCTGCTTCTACTGAAAAAGGTTTCTTACTGCTCACCACCATTTCTTCGAATGGAAAAATACTAGGTTCGTCATATTTATCTCTTATTATTCCTTTGCCAGTTATAGGTCGAAGGAATGCTTCCAATTTTCCGTCTTGGGGATGAATTACGACATCTTCTTTTTTACCCCTTTCCTTCCAATGAAACGGTTGCAGATTGCAAACTACCAATTCTATCTCACCAAAGCGAGCAGAAACTTTGAACTTTTCATCATATTCTACCGTAATACTACTTGGCGGTATATGAAGACGAGAAATAAAATACCTATTATTGAACCAACCAACATCTAGCATCACCTTCCTACGTTTCGATAAAACATCGCAAGCATCTACGCCTACAGGAATACCTAGTACGTCAGCAATACTATTGTTTTGTCCGACTGGCAAAAAACCAAAAGGAATCTTACAAACGGCAGCTCTTGATAAAACATGACCAAAAGTCTCATCATTGCCAACTATCACTATAGTTTTGGCACCTCTTTTTATCTCATCTTCTACCACACCTTCGGCGTTAGTGAAACCTTGTAGTCGGATAATCTTACCAGCAATACCAAAATCTGTCAATCTGGTCTCTATTTCTTTTATAAGAGAGTTATACTTCTTTTGCTTGAGAAAATTGTCGTATAGATAGACGTACATACTGGGTTAAAAAAGTCACGGATTTGTAAAACATGGCCGTGACATTTTGTGATAAATAAATAATTTATTACACTCCAGACAAGTTGGCACTCTTATCTTTTGAGCGTGAACTCTTTTTTTTCTCCGTTACACCTGAATCAATATTAACCCCCTTCATATTTATCTTACCTTGAATAAGGGCGCCAGACTCTACAGCCAACACAGAACAAGAAATGTCTCCCATAATACGAGCAGATGAAGTAAGTTCCAACTTGTCAGTAACCTTGACATTGCCTTTTATCTCTCCAGAAATAAAGGCACTACCAGCCCGAACATTGGCAAATATTTTAGCTCCTTTTTCTACGGTTAGTAATCTACTGGTTTTTACACTTCCAGATACTGTGCCTTTCACCAAGATATTACCTTCGGAAGAAAAGTCACCTTCCACATGTACTGAAGGACCGACCACAGTCTCAACTTCGTTTGAAGTATCTGAATAGTTATTTTTTGACAATGCTATATCTGGAGGTGGTTTTTGGAACATAATTGTTGTATTTTATAATTGTATGAAGATTAATATAATAATACAAAATTTTCTGTAAAAAATCAAGATTTGCCTTCTTTTGGAGAGATCTGTTCTCCTTTTTTCAAAGGGATCCAAAAACCAAAGAGGCTACCCTTGCCAATCCCAGAGCTATCCGTAAATACATGTCCGCCATGGGTTTCTATAAATTTACGACAAACATAAATACCTAATCCAGTCCCATTGACATTGCTGTGTTTGACGTTTTCGCCTCTATAAAATTTTTTAAAAAAATTAGCTTTGTCTAGTGTCTCAAAACCGATACCTTGATCTTTCACTTTGACTGACACCCCGCCATCTTCCTTCAAAAAATTTACTTTAATAGTTCCTTTTTCACTATATTTTATAGCATTGTCTATATAATTGAATATAACATGACGGATCTTTTCTTCGTCCATATAAACTTTTTTGATTTTTTTATTTGGTTTCCATGATATTTTGAGGCCTTTATCACCTGCCCTTTCGCTCAGCTCTGCTACGATGCCATCTATAAGTTTGTTCATATCAGAATTATTATAAACAAATTTGGTACGTCCTTGCTCAATCCTGGTAATATCTAAAAACTCATCTACCAACTTAACCAGCCTTTCGTTACTTTTATCCATGTCATCTAGCACCTGGATTGTCTTTTTGGTGGGCTTGCCATATGCTCCGTCTTCTATAAGTTCTATGTACCCTTTAATTATAGAGAGTGGTGTGCGGAGTTGGTGGGAAGCAATAGAGAGGAATTCTGTTTTTTGTTTGTCTAGTTCTTGAAGGCGGAGGTTGGCTTTTTCGAGGGATTTGGCTAGTTTGGCTAGTTCTTCACGTTGCTTCACTTCTACTTTTACACTCTTAACCAAGAAATTACCAAATATAATTACAGACGAAAGGACTACCAAGTCCATAAAAAGAGTCCCTACAGAATTGGAGAAGAAAATTCTAGAAAATAAGGTTATTGTAATGAATGCAACAAGTAACTTGGCCGCAAAAACTTTAACATTAAACAAGGCATACCTGACAATAGCATAAGCTATAAAGGCCATCAAAATTACCGGAACCAGTGGCCCTAGAAAAACTCCAGCAGAAGTTTTAAAAAAAACAACCAGTATCACAGTGAGGCTCGCCATCAAAGAAAAAGTAGCCAAAATACCTACTAAGAAAAGTAACAATTGCTTTTTCTCCACGCCTGCAGATTTACGATAGCGATAGATCAAATAAATAAAACTGATTGTAAATAGGCCTGGAAAATCTAGTAAAAAAATGGGCATTCCAAGTCCTGGCACAGGAATTGGTTGTCCGGCTGGATAGGTTATCCCCTCAAAAACTAGGTTTGTCAAAGAAAAGACAGCCGAAGTAATCATTAATCCAAAAAGGAGAAAATAGCTACGATTTTTCAATGAAATCTCTCTCTTTGGAAACGTATGAACCAAAAGAAAAAGAAGGGGGCCAAAAAATGAAGTAACAAACATGACTATCCTGATCCAAAACAACTGATTTTCTGGCGTGTCCAACGGAGGATGTAGTGACAAAAAATTAACTACAATGTAGATATCTATCAAAAAAGCAATTAACCCAAATAGCCTATGAGTCCAGCTATTACGATCTTGTTTATATACAGACCAACCAATATATGTACTCAGTAAAAAGGTAATAAAACCGAGAAACAATTCTACATCTTGAGTTATAGCAAAATCCATACAAAAATATGACTAACTTTGTTACCCTCCATTAAAATGGTCCCAAAAAAATCGTTTATTATAAAATATGATATAATTATGTTATTATATTATAGCATTTTTTCCTAATTTATCACAAACAAAGCTATGAATTCTGGTAAAAATTACGATATTTGGGATAGTGTAGTGCATACAAAGAGCAGTTTCGCTAAACTATCTAGTTATAAAAAATTAGAATATCTTTGTAAGTTGGCCCACATGGCCACCAACTCACACAACACCCAGCCATGGTTTTTTTTAATTGATGAGGAAAATAATAAAATTTCTTTATACTTAAATGGCAAAAGAATATTACAGGCAAGTGACAAAGAAGGACGACAGGCAACTGTGAGTATGGGGTGTGCAATTGAAAACATGGTCTTAGGAGCAAAAGACCTTGGCCTAAAAGGAGAAGTAACTATTGAAAACAATGATAAAAAATCTGTAAAGCCAGACATGGCAGAGCGTATTTACATCGGATATGTCACTTTTTTCCAGGAAGACAACAAAAATGTAGAAGAGAAAATGGTAAAAGCCATATTCTCTAGAAGAGTTACAAGAACAGAGTACAAATTAGAGGAAAAAATCAATACAGAACTAATAAAAAAATTAGAAGAAATAACTAACAGTGCATACACGACTCTACATTCTGTCACAGACCCTGTACGTAGAAGAAGTATAGCGGAATTCCAAGGTCAAGCTGATAACTTTGTTATAAATTCCAAAAAATTTAGCAGAGAGCTGGGAGACTGGTTGTTACCAAATGACACCTCATCATTTGTAGGAATGCCGGGGGTAGGATTTGGGCTTGATGACAAACAAGCAAGTAGAATGCATCAAGCTCTGTCAGGAGAAAAAAAACTAGAGCCAGAGGATGGGCTCAGATTTTCTACAGGAGGAAAAAGAGGGTTTGAAAAATCTCCTTACATTGGATTTCTTACCAGCCCCAAGGATGACATAAGGCATTGGATAGAGGCAGGCAGGTGTTTCCAAAGAATTTTTTTACACTTGGTAAGCGAGGGCTATGCAGTAACAGTCCATGCTGGGGTAGTGGAAGTGACTCTTATCAACAAAATGTTTGCTATCACTCTTGGTACAACTCAAGAAATCCTAATGCTCTTTAGAGCTGGTAAAGTAAAAAAAGAAAAGGACGGTAATCGCCCTCATTCACCCCGTCTTCCAATTGAAGAAGTCATAATAAATACAAGCAAAGACTAGTCAAACTTTTGAACATCAAATGTATGCTTATTAATAATCATTCTTGACGGAAACTGGTGTCCCAAAACTAGTCTAGCTATTATCTCTGCCGCAATTCCTCCAGTAGCAGCAGCCGTAGAACCAAGCTGAGGAATAATAGTGGAAGTGGGTATCTCTGATCTTTCTTCTATGATCTCTAGTAGCTCATCTTGTCTATATGTGGTGCCAATTAATTTGTCTATGAAAGCAAAGAATGATTCGCGGTCAACACCTTGATCATACATACTCTCCATCTCAGACACTAATATATCATCTTCAGTCCCATAGGTAAGTGGTAAATTTTTATCTTTGTCATAGCGTAAAATATCAGCCTGAATAGCAGATCCGATATCTGTAAACATAAGCAAAGGTACCCCCAACTCTCGAGCTTTTATTCTAAGCAAAATTTTCGTTCGTGGATCATCTACTTCGTCTACTATAATATCAATTGGCGGCTCTTTCTCATCGCCAAGAAAGAATTCTGTTATATTTTCCTCACTTATACCCTCATTGTATATAAAGATATCTAAAAAAGGATCTATATGGTAAAGTTGTTTGGCTACTGTTTCGGATTTATTCCCCAATCCCAGATCCATTAGATGTTTCTTGTCAGCATTGCTACTAACTAAATCAAAATAGTTGGCCCTTATCCTGTTGATATTTTCCATTTTATAGACTCCTTTATCAGCTACTTTTATACTATCAGGTCTCATGTCCATCATCACGTTATGGATTATATTACTACCTACACTACAACCAGCCACTCCAATAACTGTTTTTGCAAATAAAGCTCTTATATCTGCCCAAGATAAAGAGCGTTCTGGGTCTGTAATCAACTTTGAGCTACTAGATACAGCAACTACTTTGTGCCAATAAGGATCCGCGTATCTCACCAAATCACCAGTCTCTTCATAAAAGACATAAAACCCATATTCAAAATCACTATAACCCTCGGCATTTTCCAGAGCTTCTGTATATTTTTCCCATTCATTATTAAACTCTTCCCGCAAAGTAATCCCTTTTTGTTCTAGTACCGGAGAAGTGGAGGTCATGGTCAGCCTCTCGTTTAGTCCAAATATTGTAGCCTGTGTTAAGTCGTACTGATTTTTTTTGGGAATTAAATTTTCTGTTTTACCTATTCTAAATAATGCAGACCCGTCATCTTGATAAGTAACAATCTTTTTGGAGTGTGCTTCCTGAGCAGACATTATATAAGGTTTGTACAATAATCTTTCCTGTTGCATAGCAGATGTTATTTGTTAAGAAGAAGCGTAGCTTCAGATATAAATTTATCAACTTCTTGTTCCCACCAAGGAGATGGTAATAGATACAAAGTAGGTCCATCCGAAACGTATTTATCCACCAATTTTCTGAGTTCTTCTCCAGAAAAATAACTATCATGGAAACGGCCTTTGTGTGTTAACAGATTGCCAAGTTTTCGCAGCTTATGTATTAGACTAAAATAAGAAAAATCTTGTTTATTAAAATTCTTCAAATCCATTCCGATATCTGTATAAAAATTTATGGTTTTTTGAGTGATTATTTTTTTATTTATCAAATCTTTTAGTAAATTTAACAACTCAAATATATCTAAATGATAAGATGGACATCTATAAGACCATATTTCTCTGTTATAGGAAATCTTATGACTGGGTGATAAGCCTAGCGTTTCGTAGGCAGTCTTGAGGTTAAACTTCAATACATCATCCCCACACTTAATTTCAAAACTTTTATTAACTAGTTCTTTTCTAAAACGAACAGAAAAAATAGTAGGTTTAACATTTTTTCTTTTACAAAAATCAAAAAAAGCTTTTTGTGCCAATGCAAAGGAGACTATTGTAAATTTTTTTCTTTTTATGCCTGGCACAGACATAAAACTATCTTCATTTACAAAAACAGGAGTCCCACATAAACGAGATATAGAAAATGTAGTTGTTTCTCCTTTTTTAAAATCAGAAAATTTTTCTACTATAATGTCGGTAATTGACTGCTCTTTATAGGAGCTTACATGTAGATCTTCGTTATTGTTGTCTCCAATCTTACTAAAAACAAAACGGACACTGAGCCATTCTTCATGTTTTTTTGAGTTTTCTTTATATTTAGCCCTAACGAGATAAGTTGATGCAAAATCATCGTGATCATCAAACTCTGGGACGTATCCATATCGAAAAAAGGCTGTACGACAAACACGTGTCAATTCCTTGAGTGGACCACTTTTCCACTCCTTGTCTAAAAAAGATTTTGCTAGATAAATTTCAAAATTAGCCTTCCCTATTTTTTGTTTATGATTTGGATCTGGCAATAATTTTACGAAATTATAAAAGCTTTCTATTTCTTTTGCACTCTGAAAATCCATAACTGTTCCATTGATTATCTACTGATAAATTTTATATGGTATTGTTTAAGAACATGATAGCAAATGACTTCACATCTCCCCCACAACCTCAATCCCCAGCAAATTCAAACCACTCTCCATCACTTGCCCAACCGCTTGAATCAACTGCAACCGGAAAGAACGAAGTTCATCTGCAGCTTGCAAGACTGGGCAGGCATGATAAAAAGCATTGAATAATTGAGCTAGATCAAAGATGTATTTAGCAATTTTTGACGGATCATACTGATCCACTGCATCCCTAGTCACCTCTGGATACTGAGCCAATTGCAAAAGCAGTTGCTTTTCTTCAGAATTTACAGAGTCTGAAGTCTGAAGTCTGAAGTCTGAAGTCATTTTGTCTTCTACTCCTTGCGCCTTCCTCAAAATACTCTTAATCCTGGCAACAATATATAAAAGATACGGTCCACTATCCCCAGAGAAGGTAATAGACTCTTCCATGTCAAAAGCCACATCTTGAGTGACGTCAGACTTAAGCATAGCATATTTTAGGACTGCCTGCGAGACTTTTTCTACCACTTCATCTTTATTTTCCAATTCATTTTCTTTCATTATATCCCTCACACCAGATTCCACCTGAGCCAAAAGTTCTTCTCCAGACACGACATTACCAGTCCTAGAGCTCATTTTCTTCTCACCTTTCAGCTGCAGGTAGCCACCTGGGAGGTGATATTCTTTATCTTTTGTGTTTGGAAAAAGATGTTCTAGTGCCTTGAACACTACTTGAAAATACCCAGTTTGTTCTTTACCAACAACGTGCACTACCATGTCTGGATTATGGTCTTCAAAATGCATCTCCCCCAGACCCATGTCCTTACCTTCATAAGTTGGGTAGCCTTGGCTATTTATAAACACTCGATCATGGAGACCGTGCTTACTCCCTTCAAAAATAACAGCTCCGTCACTTTTTTTGAAAATTCCTTTTTCCAATCCTATCTCCACCAACTCCTTTCCTCTCTCAAAAACCTGAGATTCAAAATATAATTGATCAAATCTGCTCCCTAATCTTTGGTAAATTGTATCAAAATAGTCCAGACTCCACTGACGAGCCAGATTGTATACTTCTTGTATCTCTGGGTCAGCAGAATAAACTTTTTTATTGTACTCTACCACATCTGCCTTCCCCTCATCATCAGAATCAAAATGCTTCGCCCCTCTAGCATAAGCGCTACCCAAAAATTCTACCCGCTCAGGCAAAGGTTTATTTTCCATTTCTTTCATCTTCTGGAGTATTTCATCAAAAGACTGCCCGTCCAAAGCAGATAGTCCATATAATGCCTTCGCAATATGCATCCCCACATCTCCCTGATAATTCACCCTCACTACTTCATATCCAGCATTTTCAAAAATACGGACCACACTGTCTCCAGTAATCAGATTCTTCAAATGCCCTAAATGAAAAACTTTGAGAGGGTTGGGGCAACCAAATTCTACTACTACCTTTTTGTTTTTACCAACATCTAATTTTCCATAATTACCACCAGATTCTTCAATTCCAGATAATACATAAATAGCAAACTCTTTATTATCCAGAAAAAAATTGACATAAGGACCAAAAGCTCTTACTTCGGATACCAAAGAAGACTGCCGCATGTCTTCTTTGGTGAAAAGCTCATTCAACCTTTCAGACAACTCAGTAGCTATTTCTGCTGGGTTCTTACTCTCTTTCTTGGCAATTTGAAAACATGGGAAAGCAAAATCTCCCATGTCTGGTTTTGGTGGGGTGGTGAGTTCAGCATCTTGAATACCGATTTTTTTAAATGTTTCACTGATTTGAGATCTTATCTGTTCGATCATACTTTTTAGTTCTCTTTGCTTACTATATATAAAAAATATTTTAGTACGTTCCCCTCCTTACGAAGGAGGGGCAGGGAAGGTTCCCTATCATTAAGCACCTTGCAAGTATTATAAATATCTTGTTTCACGTTATCTAAATCATTCCATACCTGCCCTCCTGTATACCTTTTCACCACAAGTCCCAAAGAATTCATATATCCATCTCGCCTGCTATCTCTCTTTTTTGCTTCCTCACTTTGATGACTAAGCCCATCAACTTCTACCACCAACCGCAACCTAGCACAATAGAAATCTGCTGTATAAGGACCAATCCCAAATTGTCTACGAAATTTGTATCCTAACTGCTGGTTGCGTAAATGTTGCCAAAGCAATTTTTCTCCCTTTGGCATATCTCTGCGCAGTTTTCTTCTTCTTTTTGTGTATTTGCTCTTGCTGAATAGTATTATCATAAACCCTCCTTTTTCTTGCTGCGAATAACCTCCTCTTGTTCTCCTCCTTCTAAAGGAGGAGAAACGTGCTACCAAATTCTATATAATTTTAACAAAAAACCTCTTCCCCTTCTGCACCACATCCCCAGCTTTCACTTCCACATCATAACTCTCTACTTTCTCACCATTTATCTTCACTCCGCCGCCGTCAATGTTTCGTCTGGCGTCTCCACTGCTAGAACAAAATCTGGCTTCTTTCAAAACATCGATAATATTATTAGAAGCAGGTTTCAACTCTGGAATTTCATCTGGCATTTCCTTTTTGGAAAATGTATTTTCAAAATATGTTACAGCTTCTTCAGCTTCCTTCTCGCCATGATACATGCGGACAATTTCTGAAGCCAATCTTACTTTGAAGTCACGTGGATTTTCTCCCACTTTCATGGCTTTATTGATCTTGGCAATCTCATCAAGTGGGATGCGAGTGAAGTAAGTAAGATAGGTGACAATCAAGTCATCGGAGACAGACATGATCTTACCAAACATGTCATTTGAGGTGTCAGAAAAATTGATAGTGTTACCCCAGCTAGAGCTCATCTTCCGGCCGTCTGTACCAGCTACTATCGGATTCATGACGATGTCTTGAGGATTTTGCCCAAATTTCTCTTGGAGTGACCTGCCTGCCAACAGATTGAAGCGTTGATCTGTACCTCCTAGCTCTACGTCTGCTTCAATAGCGACAGAATCGTAACCCTGCATTAGTGGGTAGAGTAATTCTCGAAGGGAGATACGTTTGCCAGCTTCGAGACGTTTCTTAATATTTTCGCGAGCAATGAATTCTGCGAGTGAGAAGACATTGGCGTGTTCACCGATCTCGCTATAACCAAGCTTGTTTAGCCATTCAGAATTGTGTCTAAATTCTATTTTATCTAAATCAAGAAGTAGACCGACCTGTTTTTTGTAATTTGCTAAATTTTCTTTGACAGTGTCTGTAGCAAGCATAGGTCGCTCAGAATCTTTGTCTGAAGTGTCTCCTATTACTCCGGTGGCATCACCTACTATGAAAACAATTTGGTGCCCAAGCTCCTGAAAATCTCTAAGTTTCAAAAGTGGCACGGAACGACCCAGATGAAGATTTGGACTGGTCGGATCAATACCAAGTTTAATGCGTAATTGTTTGCCGCTATTTAATTTTTTCTCAAGATTTTTTCTATCAATAAGTTCTTCCACTCCACGGGTGAGTAGTTCTTTTATTTTTTGTTTATCAGTAGAAACAGTCATATATTTATCTAAATAAAAAGAAAAGGTAGAAAACTCCAAGGATAATCAGAATACTGAAAATAATATTCCTATTTGTATCTTGATTGTCCCCTGGCTTCAAATAAAAGTAAATTTGGTTTAAGTAAGACTTCATCGGGCCATCCCCGCAGCAAGCTGCGGGGTATTGGCAGAAAATCTTATTTCAACCAATGTTAGTTTTCACTTTTTCGATGCAAGCATCGAGGAATAAAACCGCTTAAAGATTTAATACTGTTATCAATGGGCTTTTTAAACTCTTTGTCTAATTTTTTATTATTATTTTTTGTTTTTACAAAATTATTAAGAGCTTCCTGAAAAAAATCTTCAGGCGGCATTCTTCTAGGTAATTCTTTATTATTTTTCTTGTCTTCTGTCATAATATTTATTTCAAAGCGCTCAATTGTCTCTCTATCCTAACCAACTTATCCTTACTGTTATCCAATTTTTCTGTCTCCTGCTTCACTACTTCTTCTGGGGCATTATCTACGAAACCTTTATTCGCAAGTTTCTTCTCAAGGACACTTACATATTTTTGTAAGCTATCAATCTCTGTTTGCAATCTCTTTTTCTCTTTATCAAAGTCTACAACTCCTTCTAGATTAAGATATACTTCCACCCCACTTTCTACAAACGCAATAGAGTTTGCGGGTTTATCAGCTAGTTTGTCTATTTGCAGTTCCTCTAGACGAGCCAATCTTTTTATTACTTCTGCATTTTGTTCAAGTAATTCTTTTTTTTCTCCTGTCGAAATTACAACTCCTAACTTTTTGACTGGGTCTATCTTATAATCTCCACGAAGTGAGCGAATAGTGGTAATAATATTTCTGATAATTTCAAAATCAGTTTCACCGCTATTACCATTCACTCCCGGCCAGGCAGATACCATCAGCACATCTTGGCCACCATAAATCTCTTGCCAAATAGCTTCGGTAACAAACGGAGTGTAAGGATGCCAAAGTTTCAAAATTGTATTCAAAATATAATTCAAGATTGTAGATTTACCTTGTTCAATTTTTGCAATTTCCAAATACCAATCAGCTAACTCATTCCAGGTGAAATCCCGAAGTTTCTCTCCAGCTAATGAAAATTTATAGCCTTCGATATCTGCAGTCACTTCACTTACCACATTATTTAACTGGCTCAAAATCCATTTATCGGCCAAAGACTTTGATTCTGGTAATTTTATATCCTTATCTAAGGAATATCCTTCGTTATCCACTGTCATCTGGATAAATCTACTGACATTCCAAAGCTTATTCACAAAACGCTGGGTCCCTTCAACTTTTTCCAGATAAAAACGTGAATCATTCCCAGGACTGATTCCGCCAAGCAAACTCCAGCGTAATGCATCTGTGCCATACTTTTCAATCACTTCGAGTGGATCGATTCCATTACCTGCTGATTTGGAAAATTTCTTACCATCTTTGTCACGGAGAATTCCATGAATGTAGACATCTTGAAAAGGAATTTCATCAAGAGTATAAGTAGACATGAGAATCATCCGCGCCATCCAGAAAAATAGAATCTCATGCCCCATCTGCATCCAAGCAGTAGGATGAAAAGTTTTCATGTCACTGGTTTCATCGGGCCAACCGAGTGTTGAAAAAGTCCAAAGCCCAGAACTAAACCAAGTATCTAATGTATCCGGATCTCTCTCCCAATTTTCAATATCTCTCGGAGGTTCTGTATCAACATGGATTTCCCTTTCCCCTTTCCCCTTTCCCCTTTCCCCTTTTTTGTACCAAACCGGAATCTGATGACCCCACCACACCTGCCGACTGATACACCAATCGCGGAGATTATCGATCCAATTGTAATATATTTTTTCAAACCTATCTGGAGTAATATTTACTTTCTGGTTTTTATCATCATTATGTCCAGTAGCAACAGCGTCTTTCATAAGTTGTTTCATAGTTTTTCCTTTTCCAGGTACTTCTTTGTTGACATCAACAAACCACTGCGTCATTGGCAAGGCCTCTACCACATCCCCAAATCTGTCAGATGTACCAACATTCTGGGTGATATCTTCTTCTTGTTCCATCAAATTATTTTCTCTGAGCCAGGATACTACTTTTTCTCTTGCTTCTTCCACACTCAAGCCAGAATAATCACTTCCGGCCTCTGCAGTCATCTTACCGTCCGGACCAATCACTTGAATCAACCCAATATCATTTCCATTTGCCTTATGACGAAGATACATCTCAAAGTCAATCGGGCTGTGTGCTGTAGTGACACCAAGGGCTCCTGTCCCAAAAGCATCATCTACTTCTTCGTCGCTGATAATTTTTAATTTCAAATCATGCCCTGACTGACCAAAATCTTTCACTTCTAGTTCCTGACCAATATATTTTTTCCACCTTCCTTCTGGATGTACTGCCACAGCTGTATCACCAAGTTTGGTCTCTGGTCTGGTGGTAGCAATAGTAATTGGAAAATCTTTGGAATATTTAAAAGTATAAAGTTTGGCAGCACGCTCGATGTGAACTAGCTCATCATCTGAAGCTGTAGATTGGCCCCTGACTGACCAATTGATGACCCGATGTCCTCTATAGATGAGTCCGTCATCATACATTTTTTTAAATACTTCATTTACTGCCCTACTTCTATCTTCATCAAAAGTATAAGCAAGACGAGACCAATCAGCACTGGTTCCCATTTTTTTGATTTGTTTCAAAATTGTTGTTTTTGATTCTTCGGCATATTCTCTTATTTTTTCCAAAAGACCTTCTCTACCAAAATGATCACGTGGATTTTCTATTCCCTCTGCAACCAAATTTTTTTCCACTCGAGCTTGAGTTGCGACTGCAGCGTGGTCTGTCCCTGGCAACAGTAAAACTTTTTTGCCTTGCATACGCTGATATCTTGTCATCACATCCATCAGACTATTCTCAAGAGCATGTCCAAGATGTAGTACTCCGGTCACATTTGGTGGTGGCATCATGATGGAATATGGTTCACCTTCGAGATTATCTGGATTAAAAAAACCACTCTCTTCCCAGAGCTTGTAAATATCATCTTCGTATTCACTTGATTCGTAAGCTTTTGGTAATTCTTTCATAATGCTACTGATTACTGATATTTATTGATCCACCATTTTTTAACAAATGGAACTGTTAGGGTTGATAGATACCATCCTAGAGCAGGCACTAGTGCCTTTAGCATAGGATTGATGTCTTCAATACTAATTAGCCAGACAGCGGCTACCATATAAGTGACAATAAAAATAATAAATTTTCGAAACCCGCTAGTTTCCCAAGCTTTATTAGCTTCAACTCGCTTGTTCCTTTCTTCAATTTCCACCAGTCTTTTTTCAACAGACTGCGCCTTTTTTTCTTGATCCATATAGTCTAAACAAATCCTAGTTACAGGCTACATGTTACAGGATACAAGACAAAAACGCAAGTAAAAACGCTAAACTTAGCGATAAATACGGCAAAAAACATAACCCTTAGACATAAGATCCAAAACTATTGACAACTTAGCTAAATATTGATAATATTCTCTATTAAGCTTGTCCAGCAGATGCGCCAAAATGGTGTCCTAATGCTGGCTATTTTTGTTTGATCTAAAAACAAGACAAATGTCATTAAGAGAAGAGGAGCAAATTCAACAACTTTTGGAACACAAGAAACACATCTTGATCACCTTCCGAAAGGACTATGCCGGAGATTCTATTGCTAGTGCCATAGCCCTGCTTTTGTTTTTGAAAAATATGAACAAAAGGGTAGAAATAGTATGTGATGACTTCAAATTACCAAAAAAATTCAAATTCCTTCGTCGTGCCGACAGAATAAAAAAATCCTTTTCACACCTCCAAAAATTTATTATAAATGTAGATGCTAGCAAGACTGGAGTACAAGAGCTAAGCTATGATCTAAAAGGTGAAAAACTCCGTATATTTGTCACCCCAAAAGAAGGATTTCTTACTCGTGATGACATCCGCACTGCCCAATCAGAATTCAAGTACGATCTCATCTTCACACTAGACACGCCAGATCTGGAATCCTTAGGTAGCTTATACGATAACAATACAGATCTTTTTTATCAAACCCCAGTGGTGAATATTGGTTACCGCCCTACCAACGAACACTACGGACAAATCAATATCATCGATCTCACCGCAACCTCTACAGCAGAAGTATTATTTGATGTCTTAAAAAAAATTGGAGAAAAACACCTAACAATTCACACAGCAACAGCTTTGTTGACCGGGATGATTGCCAACACTCACAGCTTCAAATCTGGAAATGTAAGGCCACACACCATGGCAACAGCCAGCAAACTAATGGATATTGGAGCCGACAGAGAAAGAATTGTTAAAAATCTCTACCAAACAAAAACTATCACAACCTTAAAACTTTGGGGTCAGGCTCTAGCACATTTAAAAATGGACGAAAATATCGGTCTGGCTTCCACCACAATAACTCGTGATGACTTCCTCCGTTCTGGCGCTTCTGAGCATGATCTATACGACATAATTGATGAACTAATTGCTAATTCTCCAGAAGCAAAGATAGTACTCCTACTCCACGAACATATTAATACGAAAAAAGGAGACATAGTACACGGGATCATACACACAGAAAAAGAATTCAACGCCAAACAGCTCCTCCCATCACGCAATCTCCAAGGTGATCAAAACCATTCATCATTCACGATCAAAAACAAAGACTTGAAAGAAGTGGAAGACGAAATAAAAAATGAAATAAAACAAAATCTAAAAAAATAAACCACCAGCTAAGATCTGGTGGTTTATTTTACACATATGTCATCCTGAGCGCAGAGAAGGGTCTTTCTTATATAGAATGTCTTCCTGAATACAGATTCTTCGCTGCGCTCAGGATGACATTTTTTACTAAAACACTTTATTAGCCTTTGAAGGAAGTCTTGGTGCGCACCAAAAAAATCTATGCCTAAATCAACGCTCTACCCGTCATCTCCTTCGGCTTATCAAGCCCTATGATCTTTAAAATAGTAGGAGCGACATCAGCCAGCATTCCGACCGGATGCATCAAACTCAAGTCTCCTTCTGGCGGATCTCCAGCTGGACCAGCCTGACCATGATAGTCATTACTAATAATCAAGAAAGGGACTGGATTTGTGCTATGTTCTTTATCTTTTTTCCCTGTCTCCAAATTTATCACCTCTTCAGCATTGCCGTGGTCTGCAGTGATTACCACCACACCATTTTTGGCCAAAGCATGGTCTACAATTGTTCCCAGACCTTTATCGACAGATTCAATACCTTTGACAGAAGCCTGAAGTTGACCGGTATGAGAAACCATATCTGCATTGGCATAATTCAACACTATTGCATCATATTCATCTTTATCAATTGCCTTGACCACTTCTTTGGTGATCGCCTGAGATGACATTTCAGGGGCCTGATCATAAGAAGCTACTTTTGGCGAAGGTATAATCTTACGATCTTCCCCGGGGAAAGGATCTTCAATGGTTCCATTGAGAAAAAAAGTAACATGAGCGTACTTTTCAGTTTCAGCAATATGAAACTGTTTTAAACCAGAGTTACTCAAAACCTCACCAAGGCAACTATGTACAACCACTGGCTGAAAAGCAACAGTGACTGGTATTTCTTTTTCATATTCTGTCATAGTGACAAAAAATAAATCCTTGATATATTTATGCTCAAACTTACTAAATCCTGGAATGACAAAAGACTGTGTCAGCTCTCTCGCTCTATCTGGTCGAAAATTAAAAAATATCACAGCATCTTCGCTCTGGATCCTAGCCGTAGGATTACCTTCTTCCCCAATCACAATAGGAACAAACTCCTCGTCATAAATATCATTGGCATAAGATTCTTCAATTGCTTGGATTGGGTCTTTAAAATATTTTGGAGAAAGTCCTTCTGCGATAGCCTTATAAGCTTTTTCTATTCTGCCCCACCTATTGTCTCTATCCATAGCATAATATCTACCAGATATAGAAGCTATCTCTCCTCTACCTACTTCTTTTATTTTTTCTTGTAATTCTTTTACAAAGTCAATCCCACTATTATAGGTTGTATCCCGACCATCCAAGATAACATGAATATAGACTTTTTTTACTCTTTTCTTTTTTGCTAAGTCTAACAACGCATCAAGGTGCTTTTGACTGGCATGAACATTACCATGCCCAATAAGACCAATGAGATGTAGTGCTGATTTTCTTTTTTTTACTTGGTGTATAGCACCAAGTAGCCCCTTATTAGAAAAAAATGATTTATCAACAATACTTTTATTTATCCTCGGCAGAGTCTGATAATAGACACGTCCGGCACCAATATTGAGATGCCCAACTTCAGAATTACCCATCTCCCCACTACGTAAACCGACCTCATTGCCAGAAGCATACAGAGTCATTGCTGGATACTCACGCACAAACTTATCAAAGTTCGGTGTCTTTGCTCTAGTGATGGCATTACCCTTGCCATCGGGAGCGACGCCCCATCCGTCTAAGATTGCAAGCACTAATGGTTTTTTCGACTTACTGGACATACTTATTGGATAATTTACAATTTTTAATTTATAAATGATTTTTAATGTCTTAATTTTAAATTAAAGATTTCCCGGTCATTTCTTTTGGTTGTTTTATATTCATTATTTTTAAGATTGTCGGGGCCACGTCAGCCAATATACCTCCTCTTATTCTCTTTCCTTTCCATTTATTTCCAATCACTATAAATGGTACAAAATTCTTGGTATGTTGAGTCATCACCTCTCCAGTCTCGACTCGAATCATTTCTTCAGCATTACCATGATCAGAGACAATTAGTACATTTCCATTTCTTTTCAAAACGTCTTCTACAATTGTATGTACATATTTATCTGTGTACTTAACAGCTTTCTTACCTGCCACAAAGTTGCCTGTATGACCAACCATGTCAGGATTGGCAAAGTTGATACAATAAAATTCAAAACTGTTTCTTTTCAATCTCTTCAACACTTCACGAGTGATAGCACCTGCTGACATTTCTGGATTGGTTTCATAATTTTGAACTCCAGTCGATGGGATGAGCATTCTCTCTTCACCATTTACAGCATCTTTATACCCACCATTTATAAAGTAAGTCACATGAGCATACTTTTCAGACTCAGCAATATAGAATTGTGACACATCATGCAAAGCCATCGGCAGAGTAGCAGATAGATCAGGAGAAGGGAATGCCGTCAGTATATCAGAAAGATCAGGACCAAAATCTGTCATGGCCACAAAGCGAGTATTTTTTGGATACCTCTTCCGTCTAAAGGACCTTGGATTTTTTTTATTGAAATCACGCTGAACAAAAGATTTGGTAATCTGACGAGCACGGTCACTCCTGGCATTGATAAAAAATATAGAGTCATTGTCTTTGATGGTAGCTACTGGTCTATTATCCTTCACAATGACAGTAGGACAAATGAATTCATCAGTTTCTTTGCGGTTATAACTTTGATTTATAGCCTCTTCGGCACTCATAGCCAAGCAACCCTTGCCAAGGACCATAGCCTCATAAACTTTTTTAGTCCGCTCCCAAATTTTGTTACGATCCATAGCATAAAAACGTCCCATAACTGTGGCGATTTTCTCATGAGATAGCATATGACTTTGAAGCTCATGCAAATATGTCGAAGCAGCATGCGGAGGAGAGTCTCTACCGTCTGTGAAAAGATGAAGGTAAACCTCAGAAACCTCTTCTCTCCGAAATAATTCCAGCATGGCATAAAGATGCTCTGGGTAAGCATGTGCACTATTCTTGTCTGTAAGAAGTCCCATGATATGGACTGCTGTTTTATATTTTCTTACATGATATATAGCTTGTTTGAAGGCTTCTTTTTTAAAAAAAGTACCATTATGGATTGCTTCAGAAATTTCCACTAAATCTTGTTTGACAATTCTACCAGCCCCAATATTCATGTGACCAGCTTCAGAATTACCTTCCTGATCCTCAAACAATCCCACGTGCTTTCCCCAAGTCTTTATCTTTGCTGTAGGATATTCATCAATGTATTGAAAAATATGCGGCGCATTCTCTCTTGTTATGGCATTCCCCTTATTTTTCTCAGAAGCAAGCCCAAATCCGTCTAAAATAATAAGAAGCGTGGGCTGCTTCTCCTTGGTTGAAACCTTATTTTTAAGGGCATTTTCTTTCTTCATAGTGGCCTTATTATACTCTAATTTAATTTCTTCATCAACTATTCTGAAATTTATAAATTATTTGATTTTTAACCTGAAAAAACGTAGTATGTAATTATAATTATAATAAAATTCTATGAACATACGTTTTGTAAGACATGGACAAACAAATTACAATATCTTAGATTTATGCAATGATGATCCAAGCAAAGATGTCCATCTCACCAAGCTAGGTAAGCAACAGGCAGAGCAAGTAAAGACAAAATTAAGCAACATAAAATTTGATGCAGTCTATATCTCAGAATTACCCAGAACTAGGGAGACAGCAGAAATAATTACGGGCAACCAAAAAATTACATTTCAAGTAGAGCCAAGACTCAATGATCGAAAAACTGGATTTGACAGTAAACCGGCTAGTGATTTTTTTAATGCCATAAAGTCAGATATTTTTAACTTGAGACTTAATGGCGGTGAATCTTTTCAAGAAGAAAAAAATAGAATCTACAATTTTTTGGAAGAATTAAAAAAAACCACATATCAAACTATCCTCGTAGTCGCTCATTCTGAAACCCTGCAAATCGTAAACGGATTTTTTCATAACTTGTCTGATGAAGAAATGTGGAAAATAAAAATTGATAATTGCGAGGTGTTAGAATTTGAGTGTTAAATGAAATTGCGAGGAAGGTGTTTTTCATAAAAAAATTAGAAAAAATAAAAAAACTAGTCCTATCAACTAGTTTTTTTATTTTAAATGCTACATGGGTTAGACTCGTTTCTCCGCCTCTCCAGCAATCTCCATCATACGATTGTACTTCTCCACCCGCTCTCCTCGACTCGGACCCACTTTGGTAAAAATCGAGCCAGCAGCATGCGCCAGATCCATGATGAAAGTATCATTGGTATCTCCTCCGCCACGATGGGAAACTATAGTATCAAAGCCTGATGACTTAGCAAGCGCAATGGTATCGAGTGTTTCGCTTAGGGTCCCAACTTGATTTGGCTTGATGAGGATGCTATTGATCGCCTGAAGATTGATAGCTTTTTCAAGAAATTTTTTCTGGGTCACTGTCAGGTCATCACCCATTACCAAGATATCTTTACCAAATTTTCTGCACCATGTAACCCAATTGTCCCAGTCATCCTCATCCAGGCCATCTTCGATAGAGACAATAGGATATTTTGCTATCAATCTCTCATAATATTTTATCATCTGAACAGAAGTAAGACGCTTATTTTCACAAGACAAATAATATGGTCGCTTTTTGCCGGGAAAATAAAATTCTGAGGCTGCTGGATCCATGGCAATTCCTACGTCTTTGCCAGGCTTATACCCAGCAAGTGTAATGGCTTCTGTAATCAATTTTAGAGGAGCCTCATTGGATTTGATACCTGAAGGAACAAAGGCGCCTTCAGTTCCCACATTGGTATTGTATTTCTTTTTTTTCAAAACTTTTTTTAGAGCATGATATACTTCTATACCAACACGGACAGAATCTTTGTATTTAATATTTTTTAAGGGACAAATCAAGTACTCTTGAAAATCAGTACTGTTTTCTCCATGCTTACCACCTTCTATGACCACCATCATAGGGCGCGGCACAGAATACTCAGTTACTGGAAGTCTTTTGATTTTTTGTTTTTTGTTTTTTGTTTTTCTTGATTTCAGAGATTGTCTTATATATCTATATAGTGGTTTTCTTTGCTCTGCGGCCATAGCCCTGGCAAAAGCCAAAGAGACACTAAGAATAGCATTGCCCCCCAACTTTGTTTTCCTGGGAGTAGAATCAAGAGCGGTCAACATGTCATCCAATTCTTTTTGATTTTTTATTCTCTTGCCACGGACAGCTGGAAAAATCTTGGTCTCGACATTTCTCACCACCTTCTGACAACCTCGTCCACCATAACGAGATTTTTTGTTGTCAACAATGACAGAAGCTTCATTACTGCCAGCAGATGCCCCATATGGTACAGAAGCCTTACCAGTAACTCCACTACTAAGTGTAATAGTCGTTTCAATAGTTGGATAAGAACCTGAAGCCAAAATCTCTCGGGCTGTTATTTTCTTGATAGAGATTTTTTTCATAATAAATAGAAAGTATAAAATTAAAAGTATAAAGTTAAAAGTAGAAAGTATAAATTTATCTTCTTTATACTTTCTACTTTATCATTTTTACTATAGATAATTATACAAGAAAAACAGCCTTACGTGAAGACTGCTTTTTAGATCTAAAATACTGAAAATCTACCTAATCTCAAACGTCACTCCGACATTCATCCATACATCCATACTACCAGCTTCGACTTCTGGTCCAGCGGTAAACGCATATGCTCTCTCAAATGCTGGTTGGGTGCCAAAATCTCCGCCGGTCTCAAACTCATTATAGGACACAACACTTACTAAATTCACACCAAGAGAATAAGACAATTCTTTTGCTTTTTTAAAAACTTTATCAAGAGCTTTGTTGCGAGCCTCTGTTCGGTAGACTTCTCTATCATCAATTGTAAATTGTAAGCCACTGACACTGTTTGCTCCCACTTCCCCGGCCAGAGCCAGGGCTGAATTCGCTTTGTCTAGATTTCGAATTTTTATCTGGACATTTTGACTCACTTCATAACCCTCTAAAATCCTACCATCTTCTTCAGTATAGTTGTACTGAGGGTAGATATCATAGTTGGTGGTCTGGATATCTTTTTCATCCACTCCAAGTTCTTTTAGTCTAGCAATCAAGTTGTTCACGACTGTTGTGTTTTTTTCTTGCGCTTCTGCTACTGTACTCCCATCAGCTATCATCCCAATGGTGGTGATGGCTATGTCAGGACTGGCCGTGACCTTGGCTTGAGCATCTAGAGTGATAGTTCTCTCTTGTCGATCAGCAAATCCAATATGATAGTACTCTTCAATGTTGTTGCGGATCATGGTGCCCACCAAAAATATCATGTAGGCGACAAGAATACTAAAGAGTGTGAGGAAAATCTTCCTGGCAAATTCTGTCCCATGAAAAATACTCCTAATATCATGACAATGGCTAACAGAGAGTCTCTTTTCCAATTTTGGTGAAGAAATTTTTGACTTCTTTTTTTTGGAGGATGCCTTCTTGCGGGTAGAAGTTTTTTTGACAGGCATAAGTTTAGGTATTTAGGTCTTAGGTTGTTAGGTTGTTAATCAACAGTGCATTTAGTATACCACAATGTAAATTATTGTTCTATTACTATTTAGACAATACCTTGATTCCAGGTAACTCCTTACCAGCCAAAAACTCAAGCATAGCTCCACCACCAGTAGAAACAAGATCAATATATTCTGTCATCCCGACCATATCCATAGTTTGCAAAGTCTCTCCACCCCCAATTACTCCATAAGCTTTACCTTTTGATCTAGAGGCCACTAGACGGGCAATAGAAAGTGTCCCAACGTCATAGGGTTGTTGTTCGAAGTACCCCATGGCCCCATTCCAAACTAAAGTTTGAGCTTGCTTAATATACTTAGCATACAACTGAATAGTCCCTGGACCAATGTCGAAGATGTCTTCGCCTTTTTTACAAATTGTATGAGGTTTTTTTTCAACTTTTACCACACGGTACTTACTCCCATCACTTTTACCAACCACTACATCAATTGGAGTAATCACTTTTCTTTTTTTACAATATTTATGAGCATCTTTTTTGAAATCTTCATCTATGAGAGATCTGCCTACACCATACCGAGCTGCTTGCAAATAATTATTGACAATTCCTCCAGCCACCAAAAGATAATCTGCTCTTGGCAAAAGATTTTTCATTACAGGGATCTTGGTTTCTGTCTTTGCCCCCCCAAGGACGACGACAAAAGGCTTTTTTGGTTTTTTGATCACTTTTTCTAGGCCTTTGATTTCTTTTTCGAGAAGTAAGCCAGCGTATCCTTTGATATATTTTGGAACACCCGCCACTGACGCAGCAGGTCGATGAGCAACAGCAAAGCCATCGAGAACAAAGATGTCTGCTAGATTGGCAAGCTCTTGACTCAGTGTCCCTGTGTCTTTTTTTTCATCAGGACTAAATCTAATATTTTCCATGATGGCGATCTGACCGGGACGCATCATGTCAATTTGCCTTACGACTTCCAACTTTTTTTTATCGCTAAATTTCCAATTACTTGTTTTTAATTTTTTGATATCTTTTTTCAATATCTTTGAAAGTCTGTCCATGACTGGATCGACTTTTAGACTGCTAACAATTTCTCCTTTTGGTCTTCCGAGGTGGGTAACCAAAATAATGACAGCCTTCTTTTCAATTAAATATTTTATAGTCGACAAAGAAGCAAGGAGACGAGTATCATCTAGCACCTTCCCTCTTTTTACCGGAACATTATAATCCACACGAACCATCACTCGTTTCCCTTTCAAATTTTTTGCTTTTTTGATTGATTGAATTGACATAGATTATTTAATCAAACTTTGAAAGTACTTTTGGCAAATCATAGATAGAAGTGATACAATGGTCAACTTGTAGACCTTCATGAGAATCTTTAGAAACCCAGACTGTCTTCATACCAATATCCTTAGCTGGCTGAATATCTTTGGTAAAACTATCACCCACATATAAACATTCCCCTGGCAAAACACCACTAAATTTAATTACCACCGACTACGTCGGTGGATTAACGGGATGATACGGACTTCG
>CAYFPJ010000018.1:0-27932 GCA_964344965.1 uncultured Gammaproteobacteria bacterium
GGCCCGATGAAGTCTTACTTAAACCAAATTTACTTTTATTTAAAAATTTCAAATTTCAAATTAATTTAACCTCTTGCTTCACCTCCACCACTTTCCCAATCTCATAAATCTTAAATTCTATTTGTCCAAATACAGAGTTTCTAATCCTGATGATATCTTCTTCAGAAACTATTAGGATCAAGCCTATCCCCATATTGAACGTGCGGTACATTTCTCGCTCTTCAATATTGCCAATATTTTGAATTGTTTTGAAAATAGGTAATACTGGCCAGGACCCTTTTTTTATTTCCACGCTACAGTTTTTTGGCAATACTCTAGGGATATTTTCGATAAAACCTCCGCCAGTTATATGTACAATCCCTTTTATATCAATACCAGAATCAATCATTTTCAATACTGGTTTGGTGTAGTTGCGGTGTGGTTCCAAAAGTATATCTCCCAATGGTTTTGGTAATTTTGGAAGTTGTGAGTACATATTGTACCCACCAACTTCAAATAAGGCTTTTCTGGCCAATGAGTACCCATTGGTATGTAACCCAGAAGATGCAAAACCCAGCAAGACATTGCCGGGTTCAATATTTTTACCATCTATTATTTTTTCTTTTTCTACCACACCAGTGATGCAGCCAACAATATCACGTTCATCATCTTGGTAGGTGCCAGGCATTTCAGCAGTCTCGCCACCGATGAGCGAAACATTATTTTCTCTGCAGGCTTTTACCATTCCACTCATGATTTCCGACATGACATTGGGATCCAATTTTTCATTGGCAACATAATCAAGGAAAGTGAAGGGCTTGGCTCCCATCGCCAAGACGTCATTACAACTATGACTAACAATATCGATTCCGACAGTGTCAAATTTTTTCATTTCTTTGGCAATGCTCAGTTTAGTACCAACTCCATCAATACTTTGAACCAAAACTGGATGCTGATAGCCAGCCAGAGCGGACTTGATGTCAAATACTCCACCAAAACTACCTATTCCTGTCAGGACATGTGGCGAAAAAGTGCTTTTTAATTGCTCCTTGATGAGCCTGACAGACTCATTCCCGGCACTGATGTTCACTCCGGCAGATTCGTAGGTGATGGACATAATGTCTTGGCGATTTATCCAGAATAATGGAGACAGGCTTTTTTGAGTTGATTTTTTGTAATTGACAAAATGAAAATATTATTTTATCTTGTGTTTAGTTTTAGGTCGAGGAGGACTTATAAAGATCAGGCTGGAGTTGGATAACGGGGGAACAGTGGAGGTTTCCTCTAACGGTGAAGAGCTTAGCTTCGAGGTGGAGGGTGATGTCCAGGAGACGGACATCCATCACGCCAGGGCTGTGTTGGAGGACCTCGTGGACCAGCACTTCTGGACCACGCCCCAGAGCCCCTCTCGGAGCTGATCGGCTCGTCGACCAACTACCAGGAGGTGCCCACGACGAGATCCCTGTGAAATATTATGATTTTGTAGAGATCTGTTGTGGGTGAACAGCTATATCAACTATATAAAGAACTGCTCTTGAGCGGTTTTTTATTTTTTTGTCATTTCTTTATATGGAGATAGTATCATATATTGGAGGGGTTGCAAAGTTTTTTGTATAAGATTTTGACAGCTAGATTTCATATTGTTAATATGGAGGATATTAGAGCATTTATCTAGATATCTATGTCAGAAATTGGTGGACCATTTTCAAGAGAAGGTCGTGAACAGCAATTCAAGCCCGTCGAATTGACTAGTTTGGAAGATTTGACACAATTTTGGTTGATTATAAATCGTCATAGTAATGCCCGATCTACCATATTCAGGTCAGAAATAGAATTTGCTAAACATTTGGCCCAACAATCTTTAGATCGTCCGACTTTGGCCCGAGATCTACTAGGATGGGGGGATGACAAACCTCCTGAATATTTTTTTGGGACCAAAGATGGTGATAAGGTTATTGCCACAGGAAAATTAACTGTTTTTAATCTTTAAGCGGTTTTATTCCTCGATGCTTGCATCGAAAAAGTGAAAACTAACATTGGTTGAAATAAGATTTTCTGCCAATACCCCGCAGCTTGCTGCGGGGATGGCCCGATGAAGTCTTACTTAAACCAAATTTACTTTTATTGAAAGATTTGGATTTGGCAAATATGGATTTTTGACTGATGGTACTGTGGATGAGGAATATCGTGGTCAAGGTCTTGCAATGCAAATCAATAGAGCTAGAGAAGAAAAGGCCAGAGAGGAAAAGTGTGATTATGTCGCTTGTAAGGTTTTGCCCACTAATCCTATAGGGGTAGTTTCTAAACTTAATGATGGATATACTATCATTTCCACAATGAGCACCAGAGAACGCCACAAGGAAGCTCTTTATCTCTCTAAGAGAATTGATACAAATCAACGCCAATATGATAAAAAAGTAGGACCTCCTCGTGAATATGAGGAAATAGAATTGACAGACATAGATGTCATCAAATTCAAGCTGAATAGAGGTTGGGTCGGAATCGACATAAAAAATATTGGCGATAAGACAGACAATGATCCAAAAAATTGGAAATTAATTTTAGAAAAGAGATAGTGCTAAATATTATATATTATCTAAAATGCTCCACTTTTACCGTAAGATAAACAAGAACAGAGAAGACTGCTTCAATATAGAGACAGAAGATTTGAATGAAGAAGAATTAAAAACACTTACTTGGCTTTTGGCAGAGACATTTGAGCCAGAGAGTTTTTCTAGAAACTCTTTTTTCATTTCTGAGGGGAGAAATATTCTGGAAATTGGTCCGCGTCTTAATTTTGAAACTCCATTTTCGACCAATGCTGTTGCTATTTGCCATTCCTGTGGATTAGATAAGATTAAGAGAATTGAGAGGTCAAGACGTTACTTGTTGTCACCAGACACTAATCGCGAAGAATTTTTGGCTAATCATCACGATAGGATGGTGGAGTGTGTTTATGACCAGCCTTTGCAATCTTTTGAGACAAATATCGTGGCGGAAGAAGTATTTGATGTTCCTCTCCTGGAAAAAGGAAAGACTGCTCTTGAAAAAATAAATAAAGAAATGGGCTTAGGAATGGACAATTGGGATATAGATTTTTATTATAATTTATTTACCAATGAAATTGGTCGCAATCCTACCAATGTAGAATGTTTCCAACTTGGTCAGGCCAATAGCGAACATTCTAGACATTGGTTTTTCAAAGGAGAGGTGGAGATAGATGGGGTCAAAATGCCTGAGACATTGTTTCAAATTATCAAATCCACCCTCAAAGCCAATCCACGTGACAGCGTAATTGCTTTTAAAGACAATTCTAGCGGGATTGAAGGAAAAATTATTAAAACTTTGTTGCCAAGCTTACCTGGCAAGCTTTCACCTGCGAAAGAACAAGAATGCAAATATCATATTATTTTCACAGCAGAGACTCACAATTTTCCATGTGGAGTAGCGCCTTTCCCAGGAGGAGAGACTGGTACTGGTGGTAGAATCCGTGACACTCATGCTACTGGACGAGGCTCTCTTGTCGTTGCTGGTACAGCTGGATTTTGTGTAGGCAGTTTGAATTTGCCTGGTTATATAATACCTGGTGAAGAAAAAAACGATTTTGAATATCCAACCAACTTTGCCTCACCTCTCCGTATACTGATCGAAGAAAGCAGTGGAGCTTATGACTATGGCAACAAATTTGGTGAGCCCTGCATCCAAGGCTTCACTAGAACTTTTGGTGCGAAGTTATTGGATGGAAGTAGAAGAGAGTGGGTCAAGCCAATTATGTTCACCGGCGGGATTGGTCAAATAGATGATAAGCACACAAAAAAACAACAACCAAAGAAAAATATGCTTGTGGTGCAAATCGGCGGGCCAGCATACAAGATTGGAGCTGGTGGAGGAGCAGCATCAAGTATGATCCAAGGTGAAAATAAAGAAGAACTTGATTTCAATGCAGTCCAAAGAGGGGATGCGGAGATGGAACAAAAGATGAATAGAGTGATTCGAGCTTGTGTAGAGATGGGAGACGAAAATCCAATACTAAGTATTCATGATCAAGGTGCTGGTGGACCTTGTAATGTCATTACAGAGATTGTGGATCCAGCTGGTGGAGAAGTGGATATCAGAAGAATAAAAGCAGGAGACAAGACCATGTCTGTCTTAGAGCTTTGGAGTGCTGAGTATCAGGAGCGTGACGCTCTTCTTATTTCTGCTGACAGGATTTATCAATTCCAACAAATTTGCTTAAGAGAAAAAGTGACTTGTGAAGTCTTGGGAGAGATTACTGAAAGCGGTAAAATTGTTTTGATTGACAGCAAAAATAATAGCACGCCAGTTGACTTAGATCTAAAAAAAATATTGGGCGAAATGCCTCAAAAAAAATTCAAATCCAATAAAGAAAAGAAGAAACTTGATCCTATAAAAGTTCCTGCTGAATCGTCTGTTGCTGATCTAATCAAAAAAGTTTTTGCCCTCCCTTCTGTAGGATCAAAAGGTTTTCTAGTACGAAAAGTGGATCGCAGTGTCACCGGGCTTATTGCCCAGCAACAATGCTGTGGACCTCTCCAGCTCCCAGTGTCTGATGTCTCTGTCACTGCCCAGAGTCACTTTAGTAAGTCTGGTGCAGCGACAGCCATAGGAGAGCAGCCAATCAAGATGCTGGTCGATTCAGCTGCTGGGGCAAGAATGGCTCTCGGAGAAATGCTTACTAATATGGTGTGGGCTGGAGTGAAGAGTATTGATACCATCAAATGTGCTGTCAATTGGATGTGGGCCGCTAAGCTAGAAGGAGAAGGAGCTGAAATGTACGGGGCTGCCACTGCTCTCCGAGATCTAATGGTAGACGTCGGAGTTGCAGCTGATGGTGGTAAAGATAGTCTGTCTATGGCCGCAAAAGTAGATGATGAAATAGTAAAAGCACCAGGACAGATGGTCGTCTCAGGCTATGCTTTTGTTCCAGATATTGAAAAGGTAATCACTCCAGATTTGAAACAGCCGGGGGAAAGCTCACTTTTATTTATTGATTTATCAGGTGGGCAAAATAGAATGGGTGGTTCGGCCCTAGCTCAAGTATGTGGTCAGATTGGTGATGTGGTGCCAGATGTGGATAATCCTGAGCTATTGAAAAATGCTTTTCAAGCTGTTCAAAAATTAATTGATCAAGATTTGATTTTGTCTGGACATGATCGGAGTGATGGAGGATTGGTGACAACTTTGTTGGAAATGACGATGTCTGGTAATTGCGGATTTGATATCAAACTTGATGGTAGCCACGAAGCATTGTCACAATTATTTTCCGAAGAGCTTGGACTTGTCATTGAATATAGTAATAAAAATAAAGAAAAAATTAACAAGATTTTACAAGAATTTGATATACCTTCAATATTTCTTGGATTTACAAAAAAAGAGAAAAAATGTTTAGTTAGACATCGCAATAAAATTGTCTTAGATATTGAAACTAGTACTGCCCTAAAGTGGTGGGAAGCAACCAGTGATCGAATGGAAGAAGAACAAATTAGTCCAAAATTGGCAAGAGAGCAGGCCAAAAATCATGACAGAAAAATTGGACCACAATACAAACTAAGTTTCAAGCCAGAAAAAACTTTGGATAAGTATTTGCAAAATACTGACAAACCAAAAGTAGCCATAATTCGTGAAGAGGGAAGTAATGGAGATAGAGAAATGACTTCAGCTTTTTACATGGCTGGTTTTGAGCCTTGGGATGTGAGTATGTCTGATTTGAAAAGTGGCCAGGTGACATTAGACCGATTTCGGGGCGTAGCTTTTGTTGGTGGCTTTTCTTACGGAGATGTACTTGATAGTGCCAAGGGTTGGGCGGGGACTATTCGTTTCAATCCAGAATTACAAAAAATGTTTACAGATTTTTATCGCCGGCCAGACACTTTTTCTCTCGGAGTGTGTAATGGTTGTCAGCTTTCTGCACTTTTGGGATGGGTGCCGGGTAAGGCAATTGACGAGACCAAACAGCCAAGATTTATTCACAATGCTTCTGGAAGATTTGAATCTCGTTGGAGTCAAGTGAGAATTTTGGAAAGCCCAGCGATCATGCTAAGGGATATGGAAGGATCGAGCCTTGGTATCTGGGTGGCTCACGGAGAGGGGAGACTTCATCTTCCAGATCAGCGCATGCTCAAACACATTCAAGATCGGAATCTTGTCCCTATGGTATATACAGCCGATGATGGACAAGCTACTAAGAAATATCCTTTTAATCCCAATGGTTCACCAGCTGGGATCGCAGGCCTATGTTCTCCAGATGGTCGACACCTAGCCATGATGCCTCATCCAGAACGTGTCTTCCTCAAGTGGCAATGGCCTTGGATGCCTGGAAGTTTCAAGAATTTAAAAACATCTCCGTGGTTGAAGATGTTTCAGAATGCTAGAATTTGGTGCGATAGGTAAATCTTGTTTGTGGATAAGGATGATTCGAATTTACGGATATTATCCTAATTTACAGAAAGTTACAAATATACAAATGGAATATTTAGATTCAAATTATAACTATTTGCAGTTTTGTATTTTTCTGTAGATTAGGATCAATAAATTATATTCCATCAGAGTTTAGGACTCTTTTTGGTTTTATTCTTTCATCTCTAAAATTGACTAAAATTCCAAGTTGTTTTTGGAAGGCTTTTAAATATCTCTGTAGTTGATAATAATCTTCTTTGTCTAGGTATCTTTTCACCTTTGCCTCGATTATAATTTTATTTTCTATAATAAAGTCTACCCTATGTCTACCATTTTTTTCTCCTTCAAAGCTGGGAGGCAATACTTTTTCTCTTTCATAAGTGATATTGTTTTGTTTTAACTTGTCTTCCAGAGCATCACAAAATTGTTTCTCATTACAGTATCGTCCTAGTTCATTATGAATATCAAATAGTAATCCATTTATTTTGTAACTCAAATCCTTGAAAATTAATTTTTCATTAACCACACCCGTATCTGCAGTTTCGTATTTTTCTGTAGATCCGGATAAAATTTGTAAATCTTTAAGCGGTTTTATTCCTCGATGCTTGCATCGAAAAAGTGAAAACTAACATTGGTTGAAATAAGATTTTCTGCCAATACCCCGCAGCTTGCTGCGGGGATGGCCCGATGAAGTCTTACTTAAACCAAATTTACTTTTATTTCGAATCATTTCTCTTTTCCGCACAGATAGCCGTATTCCAAAGTAATCTCGCGACAGTGATTGGACCAACTCCACCAGGTGTAGGAGTGACACTGGCTCCGGCATTTAGAACTTCGTCAATATTTACATCCCCATACATCTTGCTATCGACAAAACAAACTCCAGTATCTATTACTATTGCATCTTTTCTTACCATGTCACCACGAAGAGTGTCTTTTTTTCCAACTCCAGTGACGATGATATCGGCAGCCAGACATTTTTCTTTAGTATCTTTGGTGGCACTGTTACATGTGGTGACACTGGCGCGCTCGTTCATCATCATGATGGCAAGAGGTTTGCCCACTAGTGCTCCTACACCGATGATAACGACATTTTTGCCAGCCAGGTTGTAGTTGTTGATGCTGTGGAGAACAGACATGACAGCTCCAGGAGTAGGAGGGACAATATAGTTGGTCTTCATCACGAGCCGACCTAGGTTGACATTGGTCAGACAGTCCACATCCACACTGGGGTCAATGGCATTGAGTACGTCTTCGGTGTAGAGCGGTTCGGGGAGGGGGAGCTGGACGATAAGGCCTGAGAGGCTTTCATCAGACTGCAATTCTTTTATTTTATTAATGATATCTTCTTTGGAAGAAGTAGCAGGCATTTCGACAAGTTCAAAATCCATGCCTACTTTCTCTGCAACTTCTCCTTTTTTGCGGACATAAGTCTGCGATGGTTTGTCTTCACCGACAAGAATGACTGCCAATTTGGGAGCAATACCTTTGTCCTTTAATTCAGACACTTTGTGAGTAGTCCTGTCTTTTATTTCGGTGGCGATTGGTTTTCCTTTGAGTAATTCATTCATGTTTTTTAGTTTATTATCTTTAGGTTTTTACTGTACCATCTTTTTTTGATTTTGTCTTCTGTTTTTTGTATAAATCAGCCAAGCTCCAGACCCAATGATGAATATAGCTCCCAAGATGTTTGCGATTGTGATTTTTTCTCCTAAAAAGATAAAGGCATAAAAAAGGGCTGTAGGCACTTCCCAGTAGGTCAGTAGAGAAAAATGGGAAGCTTTGATTCTACGTAGGGCAGTGAAATATAATATCCAAAGTACAATACCTAGTGCTATTCCGTAAGTAATACCTAGCGTTATTTGCTGTGGATCTCCGATTGGACTACTTAGGAGAAAAATTGGTGAAAATATAACTGCTCCCACAAGAGTCTGAAAGAATATTGTTTCAAAATTGGTGTAGCCTTCTATTTCTTTTTTTATCAGCACTGTCATTAGTCCTGTGACTATGGCAGCAGATAATATTGCAACCAATCCCCACATATCGGTACTAGAAAAAGCAATTGTCTTAGTGCTAAATATTAGCCCCACACCAACAAATGCTAAGAAAAAAAGAAATACAGTAGATTTTGAGACTTTTTCTTTCAATATTGGAATGCTGAATATCATTACAAATATCGGCCAAGTAAAGAACAGGATTTGTCTAGTGCCCACTGATGTCATGACAAATCCTATTATAAACAAAATTACTCTTAGAGAGTTTAAGACTGAGGCAAAGATCATCCAGCCGTAGTTACCATGAAATGGCCACTTTTTTTGGTTAAAAAAATATACCGAAAATTACAGTAGGTACAATAAATCTAAAGAACGCAATGCTGGTGACAGGCATTTGCAGAGATTTTACAAATATACCGGCTGAACCTCCGACTAGGGCTCCTAGGATGACGTATAGATAGGGGTTCGTGTATTTTTGGTGGGTAAGATATGTATAACTTAGCATTTTTTACTTATTTTACAAAACGGTACTAAAAACACAAAACGGAGATTGTGTCTCCGTTTTGGGCAATACCCCAAAGGGCATAAAAGAAGGAAGACTAATCTTCTTCACATTGACACCCGCAGTCTTCACAAGACTCGCACATGCTACATGCGAGACTTTCGACTTCCATGTCACAATATTGACATTCCATATGGGAATATCTTATATGAGTAAAACCCAGTGGTGGGCACTGAAATTATAACTCATAAAAAATAGAACGAATAGTATAATTTTGTGAATATGCTTCTGTGGATAAGTACTCGCGGGCAGGGATTCCCGCCTCCGCTTTTGTTCCACAAAGCTACGGACGGGTAAACTTCTCACCCCCCTTACTACTGCATTGTCTTGTCAGGCGCAATCTGAACGAAGTGAAGATGGAGACTAGCTCGCGGGCAGGGATTCGAACCCCGATTGGATGGACCAGAACCATCAGTCCTACCATTAGACGACCCGCGAATGTTATTGTTTATTGGTTTATTGGATTATTTGTGACTAGGTTTTGTAAGTATTTCTCACTAACTATTTTTATCTCGCTCCATTGCCAACCATGCTCCAGGAAAATTTGTTCACTCAGGATATGACGTTTTTGTCCATTTTCGATAAGATAAACTTTCGGGTCATCAGTTGATTTGATCAGGCTACCATCTGGTAACTGGCTTTCGGCTAGAGTAGGAGAGAATCCAGCACTTACTTCTTGACCATCCAGATAACTATCTCCATCACTATCAGCCAGCCAGAGTACAGTACCATGTTCAATCTCCTCTATTTTACTGAGACCATCTTTATCCTGGTCAGTATTTTTTGAACCATTTAATTTTTTTGTAGTAAATATTGCCACTTTATCACCATGGATAGTTTGTCCTGGGAGATGGTCGTGCATGGCGTTCAGGATTGTATCATACGAATAGCGAAAGTCAAGGCCGTGCTTGGTGCCAGGCTCTTGGGTGATAAATTCTTGAGTTTCATCATCATAGCCAGAAATAACCACTGTGTGATAATCAGGACCACCATTACGGAAGTATTTGTTATAAAGAGCTCTGCCGTGGGCAGGGAGTATTATAGGTCTCTTGGCATCTATTTCTGCTTTTAGCTGTTCTAGAGTGGGATTTTCAACAATATGAGCCTCCCATGGTAGGAAGTGGTTGATCAGCTCGGTAATTTTTTGGGCATTTTCATCTAGACTGTATCCAAAGTGATTATTTTTGATAGAAAATAATTGGAGTAATCCAGACTTGGCAGAAGATTTATCCAGAGTACCTCCAGAATAAAATCTGTCAACCATTAAGATCGTTGCTTCTTCACAAGCATCTTGCCAGGGCTGAGACCAGTTCTTTTCTGGGGCTTGGGAGGTGAAGGGGACGGATAGTTTGGTGACAGCTAGGGTAATACTTGGTAACAAAACAATACTTGCGATGACAGGTAAGGTATATTTTGAATATTTTTTTAATTGATACATTATTCTGTGTTTGTTATAAAGTCTTTCGTATCAGCTATACTCGTCATAGCGAGGAGTGGGTGAAACCACACGACGTGGCAATCTCATAGGCAACGAGATTGCCACGTCGTTCTTTCAGACTCCTCGCAATGACGAATCAAAAGCGGACGTTATCCTACCACCTCACCACCAAAAGCAGCCGCGAGATCTTGAAGATCTTGTTTTTCATCTTCTTCCTTAGCGTTTTCATTAAGAGAAATTTTCAATCGAGCCGGAGTGTCGAGGACTTCGGAGAGAAAATTTTCCAAATTATTTAGAATATTTTTATCACTCAGTTTTTGTTGGTGAAATTTGTACTGAACACCAATTTCTAGAGTATTACCGCTGACAGAGATTATTTCTGCCATTTTGACGATGAAGACCAGAGAAGGGGAGAACTCCTCTACTTTTTTTAAAAACTCACTCCATTTTTCCTCCACTTCTGATTTACTAATATCCCGATTACTTCTCACTGCATCTTTCACTTTCTCCACAATTGTTTTTTTTACCACTACTTCTTTAGGGTTTTCTGTGTTAGAGTCAACAGCCTCTTTTTTGTCCTCTTTACTTTGATCTTCACTTGTTCCATGTTCCTTGCTCCATGTTCCATGACCACCGCACCACTCAATCACCAACATTTCCAGAGGTAATTGTGGGATCGGAGCAGTCTTTATTTCCTTTTTTCTTTTCAAAAACAAATCTATCAAATTGATTAGCTCTTCATAACTGATATTTTTTTCCAATGATTTCAAATTTTTTCGGACACTGTCATTTAGGTCTAGACCTAGAGTCTTAATATCTGCCCCTGACTTAGAGATCATCATGATGCGGAGAAGTTCGATGGTGTCGTGAGAGAATTGTGGCAGATTGACGCCTTCAGAAACTACTGATTCTATTCTTTCCAATCCATTTGCCATATTTTTTTCGATCAGTGCAATTATAAAATTCAGATTATCTTCAGCTTTGGAAGTTGGTAATATTAGCTCAACTGTTTCAGTAGTGATTTTCTTCTCACCAGTGGCCAAGACTTGGTCGAGAAGACTGACAGCGTCACGGACACAGCCATCACTTTTGTTTATTATTCTCTCTAGAACTTCCTTGTCTACTTTTATACCTTCTGATTTGGCAATAGACTCTAGATTTTTTTTCAAGATATCAAAAGCAACTTTTTTGAAATGGAAAACTTGGCAACGGGAAATAATTGTTGCAGGGATTTTATGCTTTTCTGTGGTGGCTAGGACGAATACGACATGACTAGGAGGCTCTTCTATGGTTTTCAAAAGAGCGTTGAAAGCACTAGTGGAGAGCATGTGGACTTCATCAATGATGAAAACCTTAAAAGGTGATTTGGTCGGCTTGAACTGAGCATTATCAATAATATTTTCACGAACATTATCGACTCCAGTATGACTAGCCGCATCAATTTCAATGACATCTATTGATCTTGATTTGCTAATTTCTTCACAAGATTGGCACTTGTTGCATGGTTCGGAGGAGGTATCTTTTCTATTTTCACAATTGAGGGCCTTGGCTAGTAGTCTAGATGTGGTGGTCTTCCCAATACCGCGAGGTCCAGAAAATAGGTAAGCATGAGCTGTCTTTTTATTTTTTATCTGGTTTTGGATAGTCTCGACAATGTGCGCTTGTCCGACGACAGAGGAAAAATCTTGGGGACGATGTTTGTGGTAGAGGGCCATAAATAGGTTATTAGGTTTTAGGTCTTTAGGTTGTTAGGTTTTTATTTTGTGTTGGAAATTATATCTAATTTTTAGTGTTTCGTAAACAGTGGTGTTTTTTCTATTTTGTTGTGTGTATTGTGTATTTTGTATATGTCTGCTATACTGTGGATAAGTAAATTAGGGTATTTGGCGCTCTTCTGTTACCATATATCCATCAAAAAAACTTGTCATTAATTTTTAAGAAAATATTTTATGCCAAGAAAAGCAAACCCAGCTCTTCTCAAACCATTAAACTTGAGTGATGAGCTAGAAGCAGTAGTTGGAAAAGGTCCAATGCCACGTGGTCAAGTAGTGAAGAAACTTTGGGAATACATCAAAGCCAACAACTTGCAGAATCCTGAAAACAAGAGAAACATCTTCGCAGATGACAAACTTCGTCCTCTCTTTGGAAAAGATGAAGTAAACATGTTTGAAATGACCAAATTGGTAAGTGCTCACATGACTGATCCTGATAAGGCCTAGATTTTGGAATATTTTGAAAACCAAAACATCCCGTTTCTAATACGGGATGTTTTTTTGTTGTTTGTCTTTAGATTGCCAGTAAAGTATTAGATACTGGTAGACCTGCTACTGCTGTTTGTTCACCATTATCAAAATCTGTAGCAAACATACTTGTCAGATCAGTGACGATGTAAGCATTTGAATCAGTCGTACTAACGTCTGCCTGTAGGACAAAACTTTTTGTCATTCCATCTGTGACCATTGTATCGAATGTAAATCCTAGCCCGCCATAACCAGGTCCTCCACCGGCACTAACAAATTTCTGTTCCTCTCCTGTTTCTAGATCAATTAATTGAAAGTTATTAATAGAAGTTGATGTGGAATATTTGATGTTGAATGATCCAGCCTGAAGGTCAACAGGGTTGCTGTGGGCCATGACATTAAACGTGAGTAAAGTGTTAAGGCCGTTAGTCAGTGTTTGTGTTTGTGAAGGAGTAGATACTGTAATTAAACTTGTATAGAATGATGTCGTGTCACTATAGAGAGCTTTCGGGTTGATTTTACCCACCAAGACATCTGCACTGGCATGATCTACACCAACAATTTTACGAACAGTGAGTTTTAAATCAGCATTGGCATTTAAATATTCTGGCACATCAGTTGTAAGATAAATAGGAAACTTTTTTTGCGCTTCAACAAATATATCCAACCCTTTAAATCTTTAAGCGGTTTTATTCCTCGATGCTTGCATCGAAAAAGTGAAAACTAACATTGGTTGAAATAAGATTTTCTGCCAATACCCCGCAGCTTGCTGCGGGGATGGCCCGATGAAGTCTTACTTAAACCAAATTTACTTTTATTTTTGCATGTCCTTTGACAGGCACTAATTCACCCAACATTTGTCCGTAGCTATCTCTCAATTTCAAGGACCCCATGTATGGCAGGTAACTACCTTCTAGCTTTACAACTATATCTGTTACTGTAATATCACTACGGCTGTAGATATCATACATTGCCAAAACGAGGCCCTTTGTACCGGCTAAAGACTTAGGATCTTTGGGCATTTCAGCTGACTTGAGAACTGTGAATCCTGATGCATAACCTACGGCAGCATTTGCATCTGTACCAAAAGGAAAAGCAAGAGTAGTCACAGCAAATATAGCGATGACTAGTGAATTAATGATTTTCTTCATACATTTTTTGTTATGAATAAATAATTAGTGAGTTACTTTGTTACTCCAATTCCACAGTATAAATCGGTGTTTGAGAATAATTATCAAAAATATCTACAGCACTAAAGTATACTTCGTACTCTCTTTCTTCAGAAAAGAGACCAGATTCTCCTTTTAGGGTGTATTCGTCATCTGTGTATTTTGAAATCCCTACTCCAACCGATGCCCAGTTTCCAGAATTATCATCTTTCTTTGGTCTGTGATAAACGGTGGCAGATTTCAATATTGCTCTTTTATCAAAGATTTGTGCCTCGTATGTAAGTACAGGTATTTCTTGCCCTCCCATTCCAACAATTTTTGTCTTGATAAGCAGATTTTCAATATTTATTTCTGGCCCTTGATTATCTTCTGGGTTTGTCAATGCCCATTTTGTGCTGTACGCATTATCTGAAACACAACTGTAGCTGATAAATTGCAGGCCATTATTTTTTTCTTTTGTTCCAGAGATGAGGACTTGTTCTTTTCCAGACAAATATTTGACACCTATTCCACTCGTTCCGACCTGGACACAAGACTCAACATGACGAACAGTCTCTCCCTTTTTTAAGGCTGCTTCTGTACTGACTGGAAGAAAAGAAATACTTACGAAAGTTAACACTATCCCAAGGATAATTTTTTTTGTCATATACATATAATGTTGACCGTTTGAATTAGAAGAAATTTGTTTTTGTTCCTTTCACTTGGTTTGTCTCTGACAACTCTCCACCTGTCTGTAGTAGCACAGGAACTGATTGCTCTGCACCAAATATTTTTGCATCTATATCTGTCAGATTGAAGAAAGTACCTTCTAATGGCTCAGTAGGTTTCTGTATTTTCATATGCAGACAGACATTAGATCCATGACTGAGAAAAAATGGACTATCAGTCGCTGTATCAAATTCAGCAGTAAATGATGTCCAGGCATTAATCGGTAAATAATAAGTATTATTCCACATACTCAAGAGTACTTTATCAAACGGTTGTAGATCATGTTCATCGTGGTTATAGGTCAAACCGTGTATCTCTATGTCTCCTTGGGCTGTAAAGCACGTCTCATTCATCGTCACTTCTTCATTCTTGATAGCATCGATACTCAAGAATTTTGGTATTGGAGAATTACTATTGCTTGACTGATAGAGCATTTCCTCTCCAAAAGAAAATAATGAAGAGTGTACAGGATTGTCAAATGTAATATCTTCGTAAAAATAATCTTCAATATTAAGTACACTTACTATTGATTGTATAGGAGGTGAGTCAAGACTTTGGATGGGATTTACCTCAAATGAAATGAATCCTAACTCATTGGGATATTCTTCCAAATATATTCTGCTAAAATAATTTGGTTTTCCGACAGGATGACCTATCACTTCGGTGTCATTCAATACAATTGTATCGCCAGGCATTACTTCCACGATATTGAAGCTTTCTGGTGAAGAAGGTGCAAATGCGCTACCTTGCTCTATTCTCAATAAAACAGGCTCTTCAAAACTTCCAATCACTTTGACTGTAGCTGGTGTAATCTCAAATGTTTTATCAAAGTTTTCAGTTTTTAGATATAAATCAAGATTCAAGATAGGTGTCTCAGTGTATCCATTGTTTGAGATCCATTCTGGCCAAGCGGGATTACCTTGTGGATATATATTTATTTTGATTTCGTCTATTTCTCCATTAGTCAGTATAATCTTTCTAGAGAGTGGCAAATCAGATATGTCCTCGAGTGGATAATAGTTGAATATAGAAGGACCAAAAGATGGAGGGGTGTCTATGTAAACTTCTTCTGCATTGATATTTTCTGGTGATACAGACTCTAGATTAAAGGTTATTTCTCCTGTAAGTCCTTGTGGCATATCAACAAATATCTGAAGATGTTTGTATTCACCGTATGAGAATGATTCATCAATGGGTATCGAAAAAGTACCGTTAGTAGGGATGTTTATTTCACTAACATATGAAAGCTCTCCACTAGTTATGGCTACAAAGTTATTAATTGGAGACTCTTCGTATTCCCAGGTTCCCTTTGGTCTGTTGATAAGGAAAGCATCTAGTGTCCCAGGGTCATTATTTAGTGTATTGTTTACACTAAAATTGAGGTTGCCTATTTCAGCAGTTTTGTATTGATCTGTTTTTATTTTTAGATCAACTGCTGGTACCAGGTTAAAACTATAATTTGTAGACTCTACAATTTCATTACTATCAAAGTTAATGCTATATCCTGTTGTGGGAGTAAATACTGCTATAGATCCTGTGGCTTGGTAAGGGATAGGCACCTCTTCATAATAAATACCTTCTTTTTGTCCTCCGATTTTGTAGTATGAGTTTGTGTGATTGTTGTAGACAAATGATGGTATATTGCTGTTTATTCCGGCGAGAGCTGTATTCCAAAATAGAATTCCCTCTACATTTCCGACATTTACTTTGAGAGTTACACAGTTTTCATTTTCTATTAATAAATCTTCTTCCAATGTTATTTCGTGTTCATTTGTGACCTTTGCACTAGGTTGGGTTGGTGAACTAAACCATTCATCTTCAAAAATGATTGACTCCCAAATCGGTTTCTCGTCTATAGAAAAAGTGCGAGTAATAGAGACATTGTCTTCCTTATATTCAAATGCTTCTCTAATTTTTATAGATTCAATGAAAGAAAAGTCTGTCCCATACTTACATATCTCAAACACCCCAACCTCTTTTTCTGTATCAATAGTTTCTAATGGGTCTATTTCTTTGTGAGAAGGTCCTATTGGTGTCACGAGAAAATAATTGTCTGGTAGACAATTTGGATTGTCAGCACTACAAGATATTTCTGCTATTTCTTTTTCTGGTTTTATATAAACATAACCATACAAAGGAATATATTTCTCTAGTTTGGTAGAATAAAGACTAAGTAGGATCATTGGTTGGGCTACGTTTGCGTCGACATCTATAGCTATATCTTCTGCCAACCACATGTTTTCTGATTTGTACATTTCGTAGATATTGGTGATATCAGAATCTACGATAGCGGGAGTGCCTTGTTTCAAAAATCCTCTAGCAAATTGAGCACCATTGGACTCATCTTGATAAATTTCTTCTTTAATCAAATTACTAACCCCCAATCCAGGAACTATACTTACAGCAAGATAGTCATCGGAATAGGTAATATCCTGGAAGTTGTTTTCCTCGATTGAATCTAAAGCGGTTTTATTCCTCGATGCTTGCATCGAAAAAGTGAAGACTGACATTGGTTGAAATAGCATTTTATGCCAATACCCCGCAGCTTGCTGCGGGGATGGCACGATGAAGTCTTACTTAAACCAAATTTACTTTTATTATAAGCTGGCATCAAATTTTATATTGTCTTCGTTGGTCTCAATATTTTGTAATTCAAAAGAAGTAAAGGGATGCTCTACTCCATATGAAAGTATGTTATTGCTAGTAAAAGAAAAATTGTCTCCAGTTTCATCATTTTCTTCTACAACATTGAATGCATCAATTAAGAATATAATGTCCGAATTATTTTCCATTATAGAGATAGGTACTTGCACATCTGAGATAGTGATCGTTTCTTCACATCCTAATTTCAGATATTTATTTTCTTGATTGGTAAGTTTTTTTGTGTATAAAGCTTTTTGTTTGTCAATATTGTTGTAAGTATCAATATTGTTGGTTTTTGTCATGTTGATTTTTTTGTAGGCATGAATCCAGACACTTTGAGAAGATAGTGGGGCTGATGTATTTTTGATTGTAATATCAAAATTGTATAAAATTTCATTTTTATCAGAATAATCGATACCTGTGAAAATAGTTTGTTCAACTGATAGGTCAGGCTTGTTTTCGGTCGAACAACTGTCATCTGTTGGTGTATCTTCTTCATCACCTTCTACTATTGGATCATAGATTTTTATATGATTTGGTTGTCCTTTTTTAGTTTTTCTAAAATCAATCTTTTCTTTAATTTCATCGTTTAGTTCTGTTCTCACTTGCCTGTTAAAATTTTGATTGTCAAAATCTGTTGCAAAAGCTGGCTGAACAGTAGAAAATATTACCGCTACTACCAGCAAAGTTGTGGAAAATTTATTTTTCATATTTTATATAAAAAATTAATTAAAGTGTTTAAATATAGCATTTTTTCTATATTCTGTCAAGCATTTTATTATAAATTTAGCTAAAATAAGCTATTTTTTATTATCAAAAAACAGCACCAATTTAAATGCTATTTTTTGTATTTTTTATCACATTGATTCCACCCAAGGCGGACAAGTACACTGATTAAAATAGATTATCCGCCAGAGGACGGATCAGCCTTGGGTTGACACAGATACTTTATAATAAAATATCTATAGTGAAATAAACACTTTGTGGCTCTGCCACAGTTCCATTTCTTTTGACCCTGACGCCCTCTAGATCTCTGGCCCAGGGAGGGGTTCACAAGTTTTTTATAATATTATCAACAGCCCCCCAACTAGCACCACCGCTTTCTGGAACAAGTATTACCACTTCATCACCAGCTTGCCCTTTGTAGAAGCTGACAGAAGCGTTAAGTATTCTGTAGGACTTTCCATCCACTACCACATTCCATTGCCCACCTTCACTGGAAGTAAGCTCGCCAACTATTCTTTTTCGAGGTGACGGCCCAATTTGCTTGAAGACAAATTTTCCTTGGTTTGTGATAGTCAGCTTAAGCATGTCTCCTTCAACCATTTTTGATTTGCTGGCATAGTTTGGTGGAACACTATATTCTTTACCATCGGCTCCAACCATTGCCTCACCATTGAATACTCCTTCAATAATCTTTTCGCCAGTTTCTAGCACTGTTGAATCTGGCGTAGTAGCTTTATTAATTTTAATTTGTTCTCCATTAAGCATCCGAAGCATGCTATCAAGCTGATCTCGCATACTGTGAATCATTGTTTTTAATTTTTTGGTATCAAGTTTTTCTGTACTAGTACTATTATCATCTTGTTGAAGATCTTCAGTAGACGGATCGGCAAGTGTGGTGTTTGAAGATGTTTTGCTGTGGTCAGAAACAGTTGCTAGCTGATCATTGGTGAAGAGATCATTGACGCGATCTGGCAAGACATCAGAAAGTTGATTCATATGTTTATGTTTATTTTTGTAGATTAATAACTAGGTTAGTTTATCAAAAAAATCTAACTTGGTCAGATCAAAAGGGGATTAGATGTGGAGAAGATGTTAATGAATAATGAATCAGGAATTATGAATCATGATTCATAATTCCTGATTCATTATTCTAAAGTGAAGCCTCAATCATCTCTGTCGCTCCACCCTTGGCAGCTACACCAAGCTTGGTGCGATCAAGGATCTCTGTCTCGACAATTTTTCTATCTCGTCCATATTTCAATCTGGAGAGTTGTTTGATTGCTTCAGCAAGTTCGTGATTACCTTCTTTTGGTGGGTAGGCTTGCATATTGAATGGCTTACTTGCCAGATTGTCAATTAGAAGTTTGGTGTAAAAGCTGTATTCTGGCGGATTGAGTAGATCATAAGAGCCAAAAGTGGGGGAAAACTCTTTGGCCAGAATCTCAGCATCGTCTGGTCCGATACGTCCCACCATGAGAGTACCAGCATTACCCAGGACTGCGTCACGTACATCACTCTTGCCTTTGTCGTCAGTAAGCTGTCCCATATACTGATGGGCCAAGATGAGGTCTAGACGGTATTTACGAGCCTCAGAAAGAATAGTAGAAATAGAGTCAGTAATAAAGTTTTGGAACTCATCTATATATAGGAAGAAATCATGACGCTTACTCTCTTCCATGTCGGCTCTTCCCATGGCAGCCATTTGGAGTTTTGCTACCATAATTAAGCCAAGTAGCTTGGCATTTACTTCACCAGTTGTACCTTTGGAAAGATTGACCAAGAGAATCTTTTTGTTATCCATTACTTCTCGGAAGTCAAAGCCAGACTTTTGTTGGCCCATGATATTTCTCATCATTTCGTTACTCACAAAGCGACCCACCTTAGAAATAAGATAGCCGAGCATTTCAGATTTATGAAAGTCACTGGTCTTAGCCATTTCTTTTTCCCAAAATGCCCTTACTACTGGATCTTTCAATTTTTTGAGATACCTTTTGACATGATCATCATCTGTAAACATGCGTGGAATGTCGATCACTGTACCAGGATCATTGATGTCAGCCATGAGAGTGAGCATGACATTTCTCATGTTGTGTTCGAACATCGGTCCAATCATTTCTGGTGGAAATAGCTTGTAGAATATTCCTATCATCTCTTGGACTGCAAAGTCTTTTTGGTCTTCATTTTTAGCCTCCAACATGTTCAATCCCATTGGTCTATCCATGTCAGAGGGGTTGAAGATGATAACATCGTCTGCACGATGTTTGGGGATATGACCCAGTACATCATTGACAAGGTCTCCGTGAGGGTCTACCACGCATACTCCTTTGTCATTTTGGATATCCTGAATGATGAGGTTGGCGAGAGTGACAGATTTACCAGTACCAGATTTACCTATGATATAGAGATGTCTTCTTCTGTCTGGTTCTCTCATGAATACTTCTGTCTTGGTGCCACGATATTGGACATAGCCTAGATGGAGGCCTTCTTTTGGTATGTTGGCAGGAGGAGGGGATTTACGACCGCTCAGCCATTTTATATTAGGGGCTTCTGTGGAGTGAAGAGGTAAGTGCCAGAGAGAAGCCATTTCTTCTGTTGTGAGGATCTGGTGTCTGCTTTTATTGTAAGAACGATATATAAAGTCTTTTACAATTTTGTTTTGGTTTTTTGGAACTATTGCCTTGAAGCTATTACCATAGCGGTAGTAGTTGTATTGACTAAAAGAGTTTATGATATTGTCTAGATTTAGTTTAGATGTTTCTTCGCTGTCTGATATGCTCAGAAGTCTTATGGTAACATCCATACCACCTTTTGCCAGCTTTTCTTCTATTCCTTTTAACATCTCTTCTTCCAAAGGGGAGAGTTTATACTCTTGAGAGGTTTTGTTTAGTTGGTCTTGTTTTTTGGCAGTGAGAATTTCTGTAATTGTATCTATTGATTTTCCAATACCGCGAGTCAAAGCAGATTGCATAGCCACTTTTTCAAATTTCTTCCCTTTTCTGACCTCTCTGACTACTTCTACACCCTTACGACGCCAGCGTCTATGAGAACTTCGGATTACGAATTGAATGGCGACACTATTATTGGACCCTTCTTGCGCTTTAGCCAAGACATTCAATACGGATTCTAGAGGGTCAGACTCCATATTTTTGTAAGTCTTGAGAGGAAAAATATGTCTTTTTGTGGGAACTAGATAAGCTCCTGTCACAGCGCTTTTTTCACTAAAAATATTGTAATCTGTCATTTCTTCAATGTGGGCGTATGGATATTGAGCATGGACTTGCTGGGTAATGAACCCTTTCATTTTGATAGGGATGTCAATATAGAAGTAAATCAGTCCGTTTTCAGTAACCAATTCAAATGAAAAATGGTCTGTTCTCCCTTGGAACCAGTTGAAAATACCACGTTGTGCTTTGAGGCCAGCAATAGTGGCAAAGAAGGTCTCAGTAATACCAATTTCTTCTTTTACCCTCTCCAGTCTGTCGCCATCTTCTACTTTTCCACCCTGCCCTTCTGATTTTCTTTCTTTGGGAACAGAAATTTGTAGGACCACTCTATTGAAGGCTTTTTGAGATTTATCTTGGAATTGAAATATGGCTCTCAAGATGAAAATAAGACCAGCAATCAAAAAAATAACTATCAAAGCTATCAGTGCCCAGACCACTTGAGGGTTATCAAGAAGATTTGGTTGGTAAAAATTATCTTCTATGCCTGGGGAAGTGTAGAATTGGAAGAGTATAGTGAGCACATTTTTTGGATTAGATAGGTTTTCTATCTTTCTTTTTGAAATCGTCATTGCGAGGAGTGGAGCGCAACGAAACGACCTGGCAATCTCATTGTTTTTATACAAAGCCCTGAGATTGCCACGTCGCTCCTTCGTCGCTCCTCGCAATGACGAGGTAACTTTTTAAAAGATTTAATCTTTCTTCATCTGTTCTTTCAAAGCCATTATTCTGTCTGTTTTGATCTTAGCTTCTTGTTCTAGGAAATGACGATTTATGCCTGGCAAAAATTTGAGCCATTCTAAGATTAGCTGGAAGATTTTTTTTATTTTCACACGAGCAGTGCTAAGTATGGCTCTAATTTTCAGCGCTGTTTCTTCTCCTTTTATTTTGAATTCTTGCTTCTGGATGAGTGTTAATTCTTGAAAAGCTTCTTTTAGACCTTCTTCCATTATTTGCTCTACTTTTACTGTTATCTCATCTCGTACTTGTGGAATTTGGGTATTTTTTTTCTTTTTGGAGCGACGTAGGGTATTTTTTAGTTTTTCGATAGTCTCGTCTAAGAAGCCATCTCCCTTCTTTTCAATTCCCATCTCTCTTTGGGGAGGTAGTTCTTGTTGTGACTCACTGACTGGTCGTGGGATGGCATTCTCTACGGCAGTAGGCTGCTCAAAAAACTCTTCAGTAGTGTTTGGAGATTTGGCAGTATCTATCTGTTCCGGAATCTCTTGAGGAGCTATCAAATTTGGTTTTTCTTTTTGTGATTCAGCCTGTATTGTTTCTTTGGTTTTTTTGGTAGATGGTACCATAACAAAAAATTGTGAGCAGTGAATAAGCTCTCCTTTTTTGGGGTTATTATAACAAAAAATGACCTACTTGGCCATATTCTGTTGATAAAATTAAATCTAAAGCGGTTTTATTCCTCGATGCTTGCATCGAAAAAGTGAAGACTGACATTGGTTGAAATAGCATTTTATGCCAATACCCCGCAGCTTGCTGCGGGGATGGCACGATGAAGTCTTACTTAAACCAAATTTACTTTTATTATGATTCGAATTTACAAATTATATTCTAATCTACAAATTTTACGAAACTACAAATATTCCTAAGGTTTTAGGATATTTTTGGTGTAATAATTTTTGTAGAGCTTCATGATTTGTTTGGTTTTTGGAAATGTTGTGGCGATAATAATGTCATCAATTTGTCTTATTGGCATGACATTTTTGAGGGTGCTGGTGATGAAGAATTCGTCATATTTTTTTAGATTTTCTACCGGTATGTCTTCTTCGGAAATTTCAAAATCTTGACTAGCAATCTCTAGAATAATTTTTTTGGTGATTCCTTCGAGACATTTTTCTTTTGGTGGGGTAGTTAGCTTATTTCCTTGAATTGCCAGGAAGTTGCTACTTCCTCCTTCGCGGATGAATCCACCGTGATCAACCATTAGAACTTCCTGTGCTCCCGATTGTTTTGCTTTTCTTCTACCATCAAAGCCAAGCAACAGGTCGGTAGTTTTGGCTTGAGGAAAACGACGCTGTCCTTTGTAAGTAATAACTTTAATACCTTTGGAATAATATTCATTTGGGAAATATGTAATTCCAGTGATTGGGAAAATATACAATTTTGGATTTTTATTTTCATCCGGATCTCCAATCAAAATAGTGCGAATAGAATGGTCTGTGAGATCATTTTTTTTGACCAGCAGATTTGTCCACTCTAGAATTTGTTTTTTTGTAAATTTGTGATCCAGACCAATTTGCTGAGCGGAGAAGAGTAGTCGGTCTATGTGGAATTCTGGGAAAAATAGCTTGCCTTGGATGATTTTCAACGAATCATAAACTGCAAAATCAAAAAAATATCCCTTGTCAGAAATAGGAATTTGAGCTTCAGAAGAGGGGAGTAGGCTGCCGTTGAGAATAGAGTATAAGGTGTTTTCTAATTTAGTCATTTGTCTTTGATGTAATTGTTTAGTGCTTGAAAAAAATACTTATATATGTTATATCTTTTGTGTACCCACGGGGGGCGGCAATGTAAACAGGCTTGGCCGGCCTGTTACATCTGTCGCCCCATTTACACTCGGTCGGACTTACTTTTTGTCTCTCTTGCTTTTTCAAAAGCGAGATTGCAGACATGATGAGTTTTGCCAAACTGGACGTGACTGCCCATCTCCCCCGGGCAGTCATCGAGGTGTTTCTCTCCGACGAAACACCTCGTCCCTGGGTGGGCGACCACACGTTTAGCGGCTTGCCTTGTTCTCCGCAAGTCGTGACAATGTGTTGGTCGCCTTCCCAGACCTGAACACCTTAAGTCCCTTCTTTATTTGGAAGGTTTTTTTAATTCTTATAAATTCTTCTTGCACTAGCTTGGGCGGTAGGCATAACTAGTAAATATTCAATATTGACACTCTTTGGTCTAGAAATGGCAAAAAGGATTGTCTCGGCAATATCTTTAGCATATAGCGGTGTGTAACCTCTGTAGACTGCTGAAGCAGTATTTTCATCTCCCTTGAAGCGGACATTAGAAAAATTGGTATCTACTGCTCCAGGTGCTATGTCTGTCACTCTTACGCCAGTACCAGCCAGATCAATACGTAAGGCTTTGCTAATCATTTTCACATAGGCCTTTGTGCCACAATATACAGATCCACCCTCATAAGCTTCTATGCCTGCAATAGAGCTGACATTGACAATATGGCCTTTGGTTTTTTTGAGAGCTGGTATGGTTAGTTGAGCTACTTTTGTAAATGCTTTAATATTTATATCGATCATTTTTTCAAAATCATTCCATTCGTAGTTATCAAATGAATCACTACCAAGAGCTAGTCCAGCATTATTAATTAAGACGTCAATATTTTTATCATTTATTTCATTAAAAAAATTATCAATTTCCTCACTCTTTTCGAGGTCAACTTTATAAACCAAAACAGAAACATCATACTCCTTTTCTAGCTTTAATTTTATTTCTTCTAATTTTTCTAATCTACGAGCTAGTAAAATTAGAGACCTACCTTCTTTTGCTAGAGATGAGGCGCAGGCTTCTCCAATGCCAGAGCTAGCGCCAGTAATGAGAACAAAATTGTTATCAGCCATATTATTCTTTTGAAAAATTAAATGTTTCAGGGTTTGTAATTTTTAAATAATCTTTTACAGACATGATGATTGAGTCTGTCAGAGACCCGGCATTGAAAGCTATTTTTTCATTATTCACTATAGAATTGTCTACATACAGATCTAGCTCTAAGATAGGCCTACCAAATGGAGGGACCGATCCGGGCACCAATCCTGTCAGTTCTAATAATTCTTCTCGATTGGCAAACCTCACTTTTTTGGCGCCAAATTTTTTCTTCACTGCACTTGAATCTAATTTTTTGGCACCGCTAAGTATTAGGATTTTAAAATCTTGGTCAATTTTTAAAACGATAGCTTTTCCACCGGTAGAAAGGTCCTCACCGCGAGCTTGGGCAGATTCTTCCGATGTTTTGGTTGGTTCGTGGTGAACTACTCGATATTCTATAGATTGGGAATCAAGCCAGTCTTTTATTTTTTCAAACATATTATTTTTTCTTCTTTGTCTTCTTACTTTTTTTGGCAAGAGGATTGAAATCAAGTGCTAGCTGTACCCAGTATTCTAGATCTTCATATTCATCGATCACATCTGGTTCTACATAGACGAATCCTTTCATAGGTCGACCGGTAAAGGTCATTTCCTTACAACCTTCTTTTTCTAGGGCATCTGCGTAGGCATCTGGTCCTATTCGAGCCATGATTTCTTCACCCACTATTCCCATGCACATTTTTTCATCGACCATAAAACAAAGACCGCCCATCATTTCTCTGGGCTCGTACTCTACTTTTTTATTTTTTAACACTTGAGCTACTCGGCTGCCAAGGTTTTGGTCGTAAGCCATATCAACACATTACTGCGTATATAGGTCCTTCAGGATCGTATAGTTGTTCATCTTCGGTGATATACTCTTCTAGCTTTGCTATCAAAATTCTTATATCATCTGCCTTTGAGCTATGTTCTTCTTTGTTTGCTTGTCTTTTCAAGAATCTTATCATAGGGCCAACTTCCATAAGGATCGCAGTATTTTTTGCACTAAGGACACTATCCAAATGGGTTGAGTCTATTGCCGTCCTGATAGCGTCTCTTTTTTCTTTAAATTTTGTGTTTTCTTGTGAATCAAAATATGCCTCTAAATCGTCTATAATCTGACGCATTAGACCTCTTTGATCATCTTCTGGAGCTTCTGTTGCAGCATCTTCGACCTCGCCTTCGTCAATAGAATTTTCTCTGTTTGGAGAAAGTGCTTCTTTTCGTAGTTGGTGTAAACCTCCGCCAATTGGATGACGGTATATTATTTTATCTTTTGGCATATTTATAATTTTCCAAGAGCATCATCACAAACTTTTCTCAATTTTTCTACGGCTTCTTTGTCAAGATAAAAATAATTGGTACTCATACCAAGAGGGGCAGATGCCTTTTGGCGGATGATGAGGAGTTTTTTGTTAAATTTTTCACCTAAGATGGCGTCGTAGGTTAGTTTGGTGACACCTTTTTTTATTTCACCAATTTCGGCAAGAGATTCTGATTCCTTACCTGTGAAAAATAATTTTTCTGCTTTTTTGAAAATGCTCATATTTTTTTGGTTAAGATAGATTATTTTGTTAAGGTATTATTCCATCACAACGTTTGCGTATATCTGATGTTTGCCTCTATTCCATTTTAAAAATTAAAAGTTATAGAGGCAAATATGGGTGAGGTCTCTCGAAAGAGAGCGAACCTCATACATGGTGTTAGCTGATGTACGCTTTTTCTTTTAACCCGATAGGGTTGTTTTTCTATAATGATCAAATTGATTTTTCATGTTGGCGGGGGCGCAAGAGGGAAAATCAAAAAGGGTGAATTGCGCCCCCGCCAACACTCAATTATTTCACTTTCCTTTTTCTGTCACGTCTTTTCATGTAACGATCCACAGCTTCTTTGGTTGTAACCCAATCACGACCTTCTGTGTGTGCCGCTAGTTTGCCTTGTCGTGCCAAAAGATTGAGGTATTTTGCGGAATACGGAGTTTTTTCTGCCACATCAGCAAGTTTCATGAATTTTTCTCGTTTTTTATCTGTCGGAGTAAGTGTTTTAAGATACAAGTCTAGTGAACGCTCAACAGATTGAGCAATAAAGCGAGCAAATGGTTCAAGATTTTTCTTGTCGGCTTGATCAAGCGCTCGGTAATATTTTTTTCTGTCATTTTTCAAGACAATGGACAAAGGAAAACCAGCCTGCATTAAAATGAGGTTCATCAAAAGTCGAGAGGTGCGTCCATTACCGTCAAAAAATGGATGAATGAAAACAAGTTTGTGGTGTGTGAGCGTTGCAAGCTCAACAACATGTAGTTTTTTTCGTTTGGCAGAAAACCACTTAACAAGGTCATGCATGTGTTGCGACACTTCAAGTGCGTCAGGTGGTGTATGATCAGCGCCGCCAATGATCACGTTTGAGTTTCTATATCTTCCGGCCCACTCTTTGTCGGTTTCCTGCACAATGAGCATATGGAGTTGTTTGATCAAATTTTCGGAGAGCGTATGGTGTTTGCCTTTTTCAATCAAATCATACAAATACTCAAGAGCCTGGTAATGATCTTTTGCTTCCAAATGATCTTTGAGTGGCTTTCCTTTCACGGTTAACCCCTCGTTAATAACAAGAAACGTCTCTTTGAGTGTTAAAGAGTTACCTTCAATGGCATTGGAGTTGTACGTCATTTCAATACGAAGCTGGTCTCTGAGTTTTTCAACCGCTGATTTCGGAAGTGGGCGGAGTGAATTGAGACGTTTTAGTTTGTCGTTGAGACGATTTTGTAGGGATTGATTTAAGTGAGACATATTTAATATGGTTTAGATAATTTATTACACTATACCATATTAAGGATTTTATCTAAAATGTAGGATGTGTATAAAAATGAATGAAGGCCGACGGTACTTTTCGATTGCTCGAATTTCCCGCCGACCTTGTATTGACCTCCTTTTCGGTCATCTCACTCCTTCTTTTTGCTTTTGAGGTTGCTTCGAATGGTCCACACCTTCTCGACGATACGACTGTGAGCATGATGTCGATTTTGCTCATAATCTGCTCCCCTTATTATTCTCGATCTTTGCAAGCATCAGCAGGTGTGGTCCGACGAAGACACCGAGACCCATACAGATGACGCTCACAATGACCAACATGGCGCGCGACTGGGTTAGTGGTTGCCTTGTCACGACAAGCACAACAACTAATCCCGCTAGACCCAGGATTATACACGCCCAGCCTGCCACCTTGTTTTTCTTTACCTTCTGGCTAA
>CAYFPJ010000019.1:0-25395 GCA_964344965.1 uncultured Gammaproteobacteria bacterium
CTTCGATGGGATGGTGACCACTGACTTCGTCAGTGGATTATGGGGGTATTAAAATGAGTAAATATATCTTCTTGTCCATGGTATAAAAACCATTGTTTCAATGATAGAGCAATTATTTCAATTGCTCTTTTTACCGGGTCTCCTTCTATTTCCACTGGACCTCTTTCAATTGCTTGTCGCTGTTGTTCATCAAAAATAGCTTTCATTTGTCTGTCCCATCTGCCTTTATATTCATCTATGTCTCTTGCATCTTTTATTTTCTCTCTTTGTTCTCTTGTTAGCATGTCAGTACTATTTGGCAAATCTGACTCTCTTGGAAGCACTAGGATTGCTTGTTCTTCGCTCATTTTTGTCAAAATATTGTCGAAAAATTCTACCACTGTTTTTCTGATTGCTTCGTCGAATGAGTTAATTGGTTGATCTTGATTTGACATATTCTATATAGATAGATCTTTCTTACTTTTTATAACATTGATTACACTGATTAAAACAGATTACACAGATACTAAATAAAATATCTATAGTAAGACAAACACCCTGTGGCCTCTTGCCACAGAAATAAAATTATTCCAGTGACGCTCTGGGGTCTCTGCCTCAGGGGGATTCACAGAAAGATTTTAATTGTAAATTCGATAGTAGATCTGTGACTGAATTGTATAATTACACTATATATTATATATAAGGAATAGTAAATAGAATTTATTCACAAGTAGTGGATGTAACACTACAACAGCGTAAGAGCGTATTCTTGACATCTATACATATATATAGTATAGTATTGCCACTTTAATTTATCACTCAACTCTCTAATTATTTTCCTCTGTCTCCAACCACTTGGATGGCGGTACAGAGAGTGAGGTAAAAGGAAAAATTTATGAAAATTCCAAGTCTAGTAGAGATGCTAGAGGCCGGAGTCCACTTTGGACATCAGGTATCTCGTTGGCATCCGAAGATGGAACAATACATCTTCACAGAACGAAATGGGGTCCATGTCATTGACCTCGAAAAAACTAGCAAAAAGCTAGAAGAGACCCTTGCAGCTGTCACCAATATGGCAGCAGAAGGTAAGAATATTTTATTCATCACTACCAAACCTCAAGCTAGAGAGACAGTGAAGGAGGCTGCCATAGATTGTGGCATGCCATACTTGGTGGAGAGATGGATCGGGGGACTTCTCACCAATTTTGATGAGATTAAAAAATTAATCCAAAAATACAATACATTGAAGGAGCAGCAGTCTAGTGGTGAGCTCGAGAGATATACAAAAAAAGAACAACTTCGTATCTCCAAAGAATTGGAAAAAATGGACAAGACGTTATCAGGTCTTGTGGATCTAAAAAAGATGCCAGACGTAGTTTTCATCCCAGCTATGCAGCGTGAGAAAACAGCTGTGGTGGAAGCCAACAAAATGAATGTCCCAATAGTCGCAGTCTGTGATACCAATGCTAATCCTGACAAGGCTGCTCATATCATTCCAGCCAATGACGATGCTGTGAATGCGATCAAGATGATCGTCGGGTTGGTCGCTGAGGCTGTGAAAGAAGGGAAGAAGAAAGCAGCAGAAGCCGCACCTTCTACACCTCCTGTAAAAAAGGAAGTTGGTACCAAGCCAGCTCTTGCAAGAATTGAAAAATAGTAATTTTGGATTACAAAACATTTCAATTTCGTCATTGCGAGGAATCTCGACGAAGTACGGGATGACGAAGCAATCCACACGTTCAAAATATAGATTGCTTCGCTTCGCTCGCAATGACGAATTTATATCTTTAAGTAATAAATTTTATGTCTATAAACGCATCAGACATTGCCAAGCTTCGCGCCCAGACTGGGGCAGGTATGCTTGATTGTAAAAAAGCTCTGGAAGAAAATGATGGCGACTTCGATAAAGCTGTTGATTTTCTTCGTAAAAAAGGAATTGCTAAGGCAGCCAAGCGGGCTGGTAAGATCGCAGCTGAAGGTTTGGTATATAGTTATATTCATGGTGCTGGTAGAGTCGGAGTCTTGGTAGAAGTGAACTGTGAGACAGACTTTGTCGCTAAAAATGAAAATTTTCAAGATTTAGTAAAAGATATTGCCATGCACATTGCAGCAGCAGCACCTACGCATGTTTCTCGTGAAGAAGTACCTGCTGAAGTTCTCGACAGAGAAAAGCAAGTCTATGCCGACCAAATGAAAGAATCTGGTAAGCCAGCTGAGATGATCGACAAGATCGTAGAAGGTAAGCTCGGTAAATTTTATAGTGAGATTTGTCTCCTCGAACAATCTTTTATCAAAGATGAAGACAAGACGGTAGAACAATTGCTAGTAGAAAAGACTGGTGAGATCGGAGAGAAGATCACTGTCCGTCGCTTTGCTCGTTATGAGCTTGGAGAAGGAATTGAAAAGAAATCTGCTAACCTTGCTCAGGAAGTTGCAGAGCAGTTAGGATAGATGTTGAAATTGTTGTAGTGTTGAGAACAGATGTAAATAAAAAGCCACACTGGCAAATAGTGTGGTTTTTAATTTTGAATTCGAGCCGGCGGGGGTGGGGCGGACGAGCCTCATGGCTATTGTCCGCACCCTCCCCGCGCAAGAAGACCCACCTATCAGGTGGGGCTGGAGACGGAGTTGCAAGCTCCTCTCACGCTGAGCTAGGGCGGTCGGATGCCGACCGATTCCGGCTCATTGTGAGATGTCTCCTGCCCCTTGGGTCTGGGGCGGTCTCTTGCGGTGGGTTCCCCCGCCAGCGGACAAAAGGATATCATATGTATTTTTGTCAGTCAAGAGGTTGTTTTTTTGTCCTTTCTTCGATAAGATACCTGTAGTTTTATGGAGATGCCCCCGTCTCCGTCCTTCGGCTCCTCTTCGACTCACTGGCGTTCGCTCAGAGTCGCTCAGGACTGCGCCGGGTAAACTAGAAATCTAAAATATGGACATGCATACTCTAGTCACATCTTTAAAAGAATTGAAAAACAAACTCGCGGCTATGCGAGGTATTTTGGATTTGGACAAAAAAACAGAAGAAGTAGAAGAATTGAGTCAAAAAATGAATGAACCTGGATTTTGGGATGATTCAGAAAAAGCAACCAAGACAAGTAAGAAGGTCAGTGATCTGCAGTCAGAAATTGATCAGTGGCAAAAACTTGATAAAGAAGTTGGCGATTTACTAGAGATGGCTCAGATGGATGAAGCTGACAAAGAAGTGAATATGCGAGAGGAACTAGAAGAGCAATATAAGTTGGCTAGTGTAGAAGTCAACAGGCTGGAATTCAATACGCTCATGGATGGCAAGCATGATACCAAGAATGCTATAGTCGCTTTTCATGCTGGCTCGGGGGGCATCGAAGCTCAAGATTGGGCCCAGATGCTCTTGCGCATGATCATGCGTTATATTGAAAAGAAAAATTGGAAAGCAACCATCCTCGACGAGTCAAAAGGTAGTGAGGCTGGTATCAAATCTGCCACTATTCGTGTGGAAGGACGCTATGCATATGGCCACCTGAAATCTGAACATGGTACGCACAGACTTGTTCGCATTTCCCCATTTGATGCTGAGAAGATGCGTCACACTTCTTTTGCTCTGATTGAAGTGATACCAGAGGTTGAGGAAGAGGAATTAAAAATAGATGAAAATGATTTGCGGATTGACACCTTCATGGCAGGCGGACATGGTGGGCAAAGTGTCAATACTACATATTCAGCCGTACGTATTGTTCACATTCCGACTGGCACGACAGTCAGCTACCAAAATGAGAAGTCACAACTGCAAAACAAAAAAGCAGCAATGAAAGTCTTGCATTCTCGCTTGCAGAAGTTGCAAGAAGAAAAAGAAGAAGAAGAGCGTCTGAAACTACGCGGTGAATACAAGAGTCCAGAATGGGGCAATCAAATCCGCAATTATGTCTTGCATCCTTATCATCTGGTGAAAGATGTGCGTACCAAGCATGAGACAACAGATGACGAGCGAATTTTGGACGGGGATTTGGATGAGTTTGTGGAGGCGTATCTGAGGTGGGTGAAAAGCCAATAGTTTATAGCCAATAGAAATTGAATTATGAAAATAATAAAACAACAAGATGTTGATATTGAATTTGTAGTTAGAGCCTTGGAGGGTGGTCAAGTAATAGTTTATCCTACCGAAACCTGCTACGGTCTAGGTTGTGATGTGACTAATGAATTAGCGGTCCAAAAAATTTTCCAAATCAAAAAAAGACAGCTCGACAAACCGCTTCTGGTAGTGGCGTCTGAGATGGCGATGATGCTTGATTATCTAGATTATTCTCCTCAGTTGGTAGAAATTTCAGAAAAGTACTGGCCCGGACCATTGACAGCTGTCGTACCACTTCGTCCAGAAGTTGATTTACCAGCTGGTGTAGTCGGCCCAGGGAGGACTATTGCTTTTCGTATTACAGATCACCCTCTAGCATCCGAACTCTCTGCCAAACTAGGTAAGCCGATTGTTTCCACCTCAGCCAACATCGCTAGTATGGATAGTCCTTATGATGTTGATTCTGTTTTAGAGATGTTTGAAGGACAAGGATATCAACCAGATATCATCATCGATGCGGGAACCTTGCCTCACCGCAGCCCTTCGACAGTTGTCAAAGTGTCTGATGGGAAATTGGAGGTGTTGCGGCAGGGAGAGATTGTTGTTTGATTTTATTTTTCTTTCTGCCACGCAACCCACCCTCTGTCTCCCTCCCTTAAAAAGGGAGGGAGAACTTACTGTATAGTTCAAACGTATTAGAGCGTCCCTCCTCCCTTCAAAAAGGGAGGAGGACAGGTGGTGGGTTGCATTGCAGCGCAAACACCTTTCAAATTATTAAATAACTATGTCTTCCATCCGCCAACAAGAACTACAAAAAAATTTCAAGCGAATGTTCTGGTTTCGGGCATTTCTCAATATCAAGCTACTGAATATAGCTTTGTCTATTTTTTTTGTAGCGAGAGGTTTGGAGGTTAGTCAGATTTTTTATCTCACTATTATTTGGGCAGTTACAAATTTGCTATTTGAGGTACCGTCCAGTTATTTGGCTGACAGATGGGGGAGGAAGAAGACTTTGATTTTGGCTGTCTTGCTTTTTTCTTCTCATTACATAGTGTTTTTCTTTGCCCACTCTTTTTTACTTTTTTGTGTAGGGATATTTTGCCAAGCCCTTTCTTTTTCTCTCTTGTCCGGCACAGAAGATGCTCTTATCTATGACACCGGTAGAGAGCTTGGAAGAGATGAAGAGAGCTTGTCTGAGCTTGGCAAATATTATTCTGCCCGCCACTTGTTCAAAATTTTTGTTCCGGTAATTGGAGCTCTCCTGATTCAAGATTTTTCTCCTACGCAGTTTCAAGTTTTGATTGCTTTTGATATTGTCTTATCTCTTATTGCTCTCTCTTTGGCTGTCTCTCTGGTGGAGCCAAATCATCATGTGGATGTGGAAGAGATGGAGGCTGGCGTGATTCGTGACGCTTGGAAACTTATCAGCTCTGATTATGTTTTTGCCAAAGCTATATTTGGGCGAGTGATTTTGTTTATTGCTGGCTTTGTTATCTGGACGTATCATCAAGTTTTTTTTGTGGAAAGAGGGGTACCTATTATTGTACTTGGTGTTGGTTGGGGTCTTGCTCATGCCTTAGGATTTTTGTTGCACCAAAAGATCCATTTGTTTTCTTCCAGAGAAAATGTTTCCAAAGTCATCAATAGATTTAACTTGTTGGCAGTAGTTATTTGGTTTTTCTTGGTTCTGTCTATTCTGCAGACGAGCACTATCTATTTGTCTTTATTTTTGTTATTACTTTTTTTTCAGATCGAGAATTTTCGTTGGCCTATGTACTCAGAATTTTTCAATCGAGAGAGTGCGTCTTTCAATCGGGCCACAACTCTTTCTTTGACTAGTTTTGTGAAGAGTGTTTTTGATATTCCTTTGATTTTTATTGCATCTATTTTGGTGGATATTGATCCGTTGTATCCTTTTGTATTCTCATTTATCCTTGGTTTGGTGGTGATTACTTTCTTTCGTCTGTCAAAAAGACATGTTAGAATATTTACAAGTAACAAGTAACAAGTAACAAGTAACAAGTAACAAGTAACAGTTTTGTTGTGTGTCAATTAGTTGACTAGTAATAAATTTTAAATTATGGCTAAGCATCCTAAACTACCTATTATCATTCTCATTGGTATTGCCATATTTTTTGGCCTTGTCGTGAGCTGGGCTTGGGTCAATACTGTGTCGACAGAAGAAGGAATTTATTCTGCTTCTTCTGACCATATATTGCCAGCAGACAACCTTGCAGTGAAGTTATTCCGCAAGCAAAGAGAAAAACAAAAGCCAGAAAAAATAGAAGCCAAAGGTATTTATTTGACAGCCTATTCAGTCAGTAATCCCAAGACAGTTGATAGATTTTTGGATCTTTTCGACAGTACTGAGCTCAATGCTGTGGTGGTAGATATCAAAGATTATAGTGGAAAAGTTTTGTACGACAGTGAGGTATCGCTTGTAAATGATTTGGCTCTAGAATCCAATCGAATCGGTGATGTGACAGCGATGATAGATAAATTTAATGAGCATGATGTCTATGTCATTGCCAGGCAAACCGTCTTCCAAGACCCAATCTTGGCAGAGAAGAAGTCCGAGTGGGCGATTCACTCCAAGTCAGGGGGGTTGTGGCGAGATCACAAGGGTCTAGCCTGGGTAGATCCGACCAAGCAAGAAGTATGGGATTACAATGTGGAGATTGCCAAAGAAGCAATTGCTCTTGGGTTTGATGAAATTCAGTTTGATTATGTTCGTTTCCCGTCTGATGGCAATATGAGTCAGGTGGTCTATACCAATGGTGACCGGCCGCGCTATGAAGTGATGCGAGATTTTTATCATTATCTTGGATCTGAATTGGCAAGCCAACCAGCTTGGATTTCTGTCGATCTTTTCGGATTTGTAATGGAGCGTCATGATGGGATGTCCATTGGCCAGAGACTAGAGGATGCAGTCGATGCAGTCGACTATATCTCTCCTATGATGTATCCATCTCACTATCCACCAGGACATCTAGGTTTGGAAAATCCAGCAGCTAGTCCAGGCATCGTGATTGAGAATGGTATGAAAAAAGGTCAACCATATTTTGAAAACAAGCGTGCCCAGTCTCGCCCTTGGATCCAAGCTTTCAATATAGGGGCAGTCTACGGTGCTGCCAATATTCGAGCCCAGATAGATATGGTGGAGAAGTATACTGATGGGGGGTGGCTCTTGTGGAATGCGGCGAATCGGTATTCATCTGCCGGATTGAAATCTAGTTGATAGGTCTTAGAGATTTAGGTTTTAGGTTAATTTTTTTGTTGTAGTGCTAAGGTGTTTTGGTGTTGTGGTGAATGCGTAATTTGTTTTTTTGAGGAAATTAGACAGAAATTTAAAATTAAAATAAAATCCCAGCACTAATCATGCTGGGTTTACTGGTGATGTGGGATCCCTGCCTCTCCCACACAATCTTGCTTGTGTCCTTGGCAGGGACCGTCTGTTCTTTTTCTAGCGCCTGTCGTATCTCCCGGGGTCCTGACCCCGGGCCAGAGCTTTCCTAGCCTGGTCTGGTGGTATGGTCACCACCATCCCGGCCCCGCAGCTACGGCAGTCGACGTTGTACACGTTCGACTTGTCGATGCGGACGGACAGCTCCGGGGTTGAGATGCCGTTGCAGGCGCCACATTTCACTTTCACGTATACAGATGCCACGCGGGCCTCCTGTTTTTTGTGAAAGACTACTTTTTATATCGTATAATCTTTTTGGATTTTTGTAAAATATGATTTGCTTTACTTGTCCTGGATGACCTTGTATAATTCTCTTATATTTTTTAAAAAAATATGCTAAAAATATGAACCTCAATTTTTCACCACTCACAGACATCCCAACCTCTGCTACTATAGCAATCAACACTCTCGCCAAAAAGAAACGTCAGGCAGGAGAGCGAGTCTACAATCTTAGTGCTGGTGAACCGATGATTGCCACTCCTCAAGTCATTATTGAAGCAGCTAAGAAAGCTATACAAGATGACAAAACCAAGTATCCACCTACTGCTGGAATTACTCCACTTCGTCTGGCTATGACAGAATGGATGAATAGAAAGTATAATACCAACTATGATGTGGATCATACCTTGGTCACCTGTGGTGGTAAGTTTGGTCTGTATATACTTTTTCAGGCATTGGTAGAATCTGGAACAGAAGTCCTCATCCCGGCGCCATACTGGGTCTCTTATCCATCGATGGTTGCTCTTTTTGGTGGCATCCCGAAGATTGTCAAAACTAGTGAGAGCGACGGTTGGAAAGTTGAGGTAGAAGAATTGGAAAATTTGTATACTTCAAAAACAAAAATTTTGATTCTCAACAATGGTTCCAATCCAACTGGAGTTCTTTATACTCGCGAAGAATTAGAAAAGATATTGGAGTGGTGTAGCGAGAAAGATATTATTGTCATTTCAGACGAAGTTTATAGCGGCCTTGTTTATGACGGGGGAGAATACAATTCTTGTGGATCTTTTGGGAAATTATCAAACAATGTAGTCGTGGTGCAGAGCTGCTCCAAGAACTTTGCTATGACTGGTTGGCGAGTAGGTTTTGTCTTTGCGCCTGTAGAGATAGTTCGTACCTTGATCAAACTACAGAGTCAAAGCATCACTAGCACATCTGGCATTAGTCAGTGGGCTGCTCTTGGGGCGATAGAAAATGCTGACCAGATTGTTTCAGAGATTCGTACTGAGATGCAGATAAGAAGGGATGTTTTGGTTCAAGCTCGTAATAAATTTTTTGGTCGAGAATTGTATACTCCCCAATCGTCACTCTATGCATTCTGGCCGATCAATTCCTTCGGAGTCAATGATGCTGAGTCAGTGAGATTTTGTGAACGTGTCTTGGAAGAGGGAAATGTAGCCATGGTTCCTGGAAAAGCTTTTGGGCAGGATGGCTATGTTCGCGTTTCTTTTGGGGAAACTACTGATGAGCTGGAGGAAGCGATGGAAGCGCTTAGAAGATATTTATAATTATATTAATGAACATACGAATTACGAATATTTCGAATGTACGAATAATCGGAAACACTGTAATCTGTCATTTTGTAAATAATATTTTGGGAATAGTATTCGAACATTCCTGCCTGCCGGTAGGCATGGCGTACAATTCGTAATTCGTATGTTCACTGCATTTGACATAGTTTGGTCTCAGGTCTATACTAGTAAGTGATCCTGGTGGACAGCAATATCTCATTCTACAAAATTGTTCCTAGGGAAACTCAAATTGGCGTGATCTGCTGATTCGTTCAGAGATTTCTGCTTGCGGTTACCCACATAGTTACTAGGGATGATGATAGCGCTGTCAGAATCCTGGATCATGAAAGACAATTTCTTATAGAGGTTGTTTTTTGTTTTTCTGACAAATTTTTCCCCTTGCAGGGGAGGAGTTAAATTTGCCACCCACTTCTTCTTCTGCTATCCTAAGGTTATTCTTAACTAATTTTTATGAAAGAAAAAAAAGATCTGAATATATTGGTAATCCAAGCCAGGGAGCCGCAAATGAAAAAGCATGAACTGGATCTTATAATAGAGACTAGTGGTTTGTCGTCGTCAAATTTTGAATCTCACAATATTGTTTCTGATGAAATTTTTGATTTAAAAAAATTGGCAGAATATGATGCAGTAATGATTGGTGGTTCTGGTAAGTTTACTTTATCAGAGGGGGGAGTACCTCAGCTTGATTTTATGGAAGATGTGGTTCGCTATTGTAGAGAAAATGATATACCCTTCTTAGGTCTTTGTTTTGGCATGCAGATTGCTGTACAGGCACTGGGCGGTAAAATAATTCGTGATCGGGAAAACATGGAGGCAGGTACTTATAGTATGTATAGAACTTCTGATTCAGACAGCGATCCTTTGATTGGAGGATTTCAGCGTGAATTCAAAGGCGCCTGTGGCAGAAAAGACAGAGCCGAAAATCTTCCAGAAGGAATGGTAAATTATGTGAAAAGTGATCGTTGTCCTTATCATTATGTCACCTACCCTGGTTCTAATTTTTTTGCCACCCAGTTTCATCCCGAGTTGTGGAGAAAGTCCGACAATCTGATTCGTGTCAATTATTATAGAGAAAAGTACCACATGACTGATGAAGAATTTGAAAAACAGATTGCTCTGTTTGAAGACGCTCCAGAGAGTAAAAATATTATCAGTAATTTTATTGAAAAAATAGTACTACCTCGATATAATGAATCTAGTGCTAACATTTCATAATATGTCAAAAAAACCAACCACTCTCAATAGCAAGAATTTTATCTACGCCTTAGGGATTTTTTTGACCATCATTTCTTTGATGTACGGAGTGAAGATGGTTTATGATTATTCTCAGATTAGAATTTTTTCATCGGATGGTGTCGGAGCCACGGCTACGGTCACAGATCTTTCTGACTCTACAACACACTTCTTGGGTGGCACATCAAACAAGGTTTATTTGGTGGGAGCAAATTTTGTAGCAGAATTGGCAGACAATACTGAACTTGGTGATTTTGTAATCCCTGATGTCCACGATGTCAGTATATCGGTAGATCCAGGATCATATAGGGGGTTATCCTTGGGTGATGAGGTCGATGTGCTTTATCTACCAGATGATCCAGAAAAAGCTATATTGCACAGTTCTATTGATGTTTTTGAAAAGACATTTTTTAAGAGGACTGCCACAATTATTGTTACTCTGGTGGTGGGCATACTTATGATAGTATTTGGTCGGAAGTCTTATTTGGAAGATAGGAATAAAAATATTGATAATTAATTTATTTTGATTAGTAAAATATATGTCAGAGTCTACAGTTCATCCTGAAGGAGGGAAAGCAGAAGGCGGTGTTATTAAATCTTTAAGCGGTTTTATTCCTCGATGCTTGCATCGAAAAAGTGAAAACTAACATTGGTTGAAATAAGATTTTCTGCCAATACCCCGCAGCTTGCTGCGGGGATGGCCCGATGAAGTCTTACTTAAACCAAATTTACTTTTATTGGTCATCTGGAGACGGTAACCAAGAGATGACTGAGTCCCAATAGATAGACACTTGGTCCGGATTAACTGTTGGAGATTCGGTTACTTTTACATTTGATGGAGAAGAGCTGACTGAAACAGTGATTCGAGTCTATAACAATGGAGTAATTGTCTATAAAGGTGGTGAATGTCATGATGATGGTGGTGAGAGTCAGGAGATATTTGTGACCGCAGACAACAATCCTAAAAAAGTAGAATAAACATTTAAATCGAGGAAGTTTGATCTGATTATAATTAAGCAAAAAACCGAGACTAATTCTCGGTTTTTTGTTGAAGTAATTTTTATGCAGTGGCTGTGGCCATCTTCTTGGCAGCAGTCCGACGGCATGTAGGGCAGATCATTTCGCCGTCAATCTTCTGTAGGTTTGGTTTTTGACGTCTCAAGGTCTTATTTTTGGCGTTGCTTCTGTTGGCAGCTCTTTGAGATCCTTTACCACATTTGTTACATTTGGCCATATTATTGGTAGTTATTTTTATTCAAAATCTTGTCATGTGACGTGGAACAGTGTACACTATATGAACTATCTTGTCAAGTGTCATAGGACATGAAACATATAGCGTATAACAAATTGCTACATGCTACATGGACTGTGCTCTATGGTAGATATTTTTTAAAAAAGCCTTTTGAGCCTTTTTGGCTTATGTAGCTTTTCAAGCTTTTCACTTATGGACCCATTATCAATAGTTTTTTTCGTTGTAGTTATCGTATTTTCGGCGATTATTCATGAATATTCTCATGGCTGGATGGCCAATCAGCTGGGGGACCCGACAGCCAAATATGCTGGACGACTGACTCTCAATCCGGTCAAACATATTGATCTTTTTGGATCGATTATTTTACCACTCCTTCTTATTCCTACTGGTTTTTTGTTCGCTTATGCTAAGCCAGTACCCTACAATCCCTACAATCTTCGCGATCAGAAGTGGGGATCGGTCTGGGTGGCCTTAGCTGGTCCTGGATCCAATTTAATATTAGCTTTCCTATTTGGAGTTTTGATTCGTTCTCTTCCTGCTACAAGCACCCTCATTCCATTTCTATTCATTATTGTATTCGCTAACGTGCTTTTGGCTGTCTTCAATATGGTCCCAATCCCACCTCTTGATGGCTCTAAGTTACTCTTTGCTCTTTTGCCAGATTCAGCAGTTGCTCTCAGGCAAAATCTAGAGAGATATGGGTTTTTGATTTTGATTATCTTTATCTTTTCTTTTTCCCACATCTTACACCCAATCATGATGTTCTTTGTCAATTTGTTTACAGGTTAGAGATCTTTATAAAAATTGGCTATCTTAAGCCAATTTTTTTGTTTTTAAGATTAACTGGTTTAATTCCTTGACAAAAATTTATCTATCCTGTATAGTATGGTCACCACAGAACGGAGTATCTCAACTTAGTTGGGAGAAGAAACCCTGAAGAAGGGTGACGTTCGGAATGATTTCCTTGCCTAAATAGGAAAAATTTCTAATGTTCCGTTGTGGAACTTTTTTTATTCCAATTGATAGCTAGCAATTGACAGTCAACACCAGCTTGGAATTGTTAATTGTTAATTGTTAATTGTTAATTGTTAATTTATGCCAACAATGAATCAGATTCTCCGCAAGGGGAGGAAGAAAAAAAAGACCAAGTCAGCGTCTCCGGCTATGCAGTTCACCTGGGATAGTCTACATCGCAAGAAGACACCTCTTCGAAGAGGTGCACCATTCAAACGTGGTGTATGTACAAAAGTATATACAGCCACTCCTCGTAAACCTAACTCAGCTTTACGTAAGGTTGCCAAAGTACGTCTTTCTAATGGAATGGAAGTGATCGCCTACATTCCGGGTGAAGGACACAACTTACAAGAACACTCTATTGTTCTTATCCGTGGAGGACGAGTAAAAGACTTGGCTGGTGTGCGTTACCACATTGTCCGTGGTGTTTACGATACCCAAGGTGTTGCCGATAGAAAACAAGGACGCAGTAAATACGGCGCCAAGAAACCAAAGAAATAAAAAAGGCCAGAAAGGCCCAAAAGGCTTAAAAAGCCTGAAAATTATTCCATAACTTATAATAAGCTTTTCTGGCCTTTCTGGCCTTTCAAGCATTTAATAATTTTATGCCTAGAGGAAAACAAGCCCCAAAGCGTGTCGTAGCTCCAGATCCAGTTTACAACAGCGAACTTCTTGCTAAGTTTGTCAATTTTGTAATGGAAAGAGGGAAAAAAACAGTAGCACAGTCTATTGTCTACGGTGCACTTGATATATTAAAAGATAAGAAGAATGAAAATCCTTTGAAGATTTTTGAAAAAGTAATTGATACCATTCGACCGCAGGTAGAAGTACGCTCTCGTCGTGTTGGTGGTGCCAATTATCAGGTTCCAATGCCTGTCAGTGGTAATCGTCAAAACACTCTTGCCTTCAGATGGATCATCGCAGCAGCCAAGGCTCGCAAAGGTCAATCTATGACAAAAAAATTGGCTGCAGAATTTCTTGATATTCTAGAGGGAATAGGTGGTGCAGTCAAAAAGAAAGATGACGTCAATCGTATGGCCGAAGCCAACAAAGCCTTTGCTCACTTCGCTAGAAGAAGATAAATTTTGAAAGGCCTAAGAGCCTATTTAAAATCTCTTCTCCCGACTCCATTTTTCTCAATTTCGGCTGCAAATTGTCTTGATTTCGTCAAAATAATACCATTATTATTCCTCAATCATGACAATTTTCGCTCGAAATTGAACAAAATGGCTCTGGAAGAGAGATTTCAAATAGGCTCTAAAAAGCTTGAAAAGCTTGAAAGGCCGGAAATTTAAAATATACTTACTGGGGTTTTTGGCCTTTTCAAGCCTTTCAAGCCTTTTAAGCTTTTATATAAATATGCCAAGACAATATTCACTAAAACAAACTAGAAACATCGGTATCATGGCGCATATCGATGCTGGTAAGACAACCGCCACTGAACGTATTTTGTTTTACACAGGAAAAAAACACAAAATTGGAGAGACTCATGACGGTGAAGCAGACATGGACTGGATGGAACAAGAAAAAGAACGTGGTATTACTATCACTTCAGCTGCCACTACTTGTTTTTGGAAAGATAATAGAATTAACATCATTGATACTCCAGGTCACGTTGACTTTACTGTTGAGGTAGAACGTTCTCTCCGTGTTCTTGATGGAGCTTGTGCCATCTTTGATGGTTCACAGGGTGTAGAGCCACAGTCTGAGACTGTTTGGCGTCAAGCTGATAAGTATAGTGTTCCTCGTCTTTGTTTTGTAAACAAGATGGACAAGATGGGGGCAGACTTTTATATGAGTTTGAAGTCAATCCAAGAGCGTCTTTCTGACAAAGGAATTGCTATCCAGCTTCCTATTGGGGCTGAGTCTGAGTTTTCTGGTGTGATCGATCTGGTGGAGCAGAAGGCTTACAAATTTGAAGGGAACATGGGAATCGATATTGTAGAGATCGATATTCCAGAAGATATGAAAGAGAAAGTGGCAGAATATCGTGGTATTCTCCTCGAAAAAGTAGCAGAAGCAGACGATCAAATCATGGAAAAATATCTCAATGGTGAAGAGCTTTCTGTAGAGGAGATCAAAAAAGCAATTCGTTCAATGGTACTGTCTGTCGAACTTTTCCCAGTGATGTGTGGTTCTGCTCTTGCCAATATCGGTGTCCAGCTCATGCTAAATGCAGTAGTAGAATACCTACCATCACCGATGGACGTACCGCAGCTTGTTGCTACAGATGTGGATGATGAAGAGAAAAAAGTAGACATAAATTCTAGTGATGACGAACCATTTTGCGCCCTTGCTTTCAAGATTGCCACTGATCCGTATGTCGGCAAGCTTACTTTCTTCCGTGTCTATTCTGGTAAAATTTCTTCTGGTAGCTATGTTTACAATACTACTACCGGTGAAAAAGAGCGTATTGGACGTATCGTCCGATTGCATGCCAATAGTCGTGAAGAAGTGGATGAGGTGTATGCTGGTGAGATTGCTGCTGGAATTGGATTCAAAAAGACTACTACTGGTAATACACTCTGTGCTGAAAATCGTAAAGTAGTCCTCGAGCAGATTACCTTCCCAGAGCCTGTGATCCATATTGCTATCGAACCAAAGACAAAGCAAGATCAAGAAAAGATGGGTATCGCCCTCCAGAAACTGGCCGAAGAAGATCCTACTTTCAAGATTCGTACTGATGAAGAAACTCTCCAAACCATTATTTCTGGAATGGGTGAGCTTCATCTTGATATTTTGGTAGATCGTATGAAACGAGAGTTCGGTGTAGAGGCCAATATTGGTGCTCCTCAAGTAGCTTACAAAGAAACTATCAAATCTGGTGCAGAAGCAGAAGGGAAGTATGTCAAACAGTCTGGTGGTCGTGGTCAGTTTGGTCACTGTTGGCTTCGTCTTGAGCCGCGAGAGCAGGGTGAAGGATTTGAGTATGTGGATGAGATCAAGGGTGGTGTCATTCCAAAGGAATACATCCCCGCTATCCAAAAAGGTATCAAAGAAGCCATGGACAGAGGTATTGTAGCTGGTTATGAAATGGTGGATGTGAAGGCAACAGTATATGATGGAAGTTACCACGAAGTAGACTCTTCTGAAGTAGCTTTCAAGATGGCTGGTAGCATGGCTTTCCAGGCCGCTGCCAAAAAAGCCAATCCAGTAGTAATGGAACCAATCATGGCTGTCGAAGTGATCACCCCAGAAGAAAACATGGGAGATGTAATCGGAGACCTCAGCTCACGTCGTGGTCAAGTCCAAGAGATGCTTGACCGAGCTCAATCCAAAGTTGTCAAAGCTCAAGTACCTCTAGCTCAGATGTTTGGCTATGTCAATAATCTTCGCTCTATGACCCAAGGTAGAGCCAGCTATTCTATGGAATTTTCACACTATGCTGAAGTACCAAAGAATGTCGAGGCAGAGATAATTGCCGGTAAAAAGTAGTCACTCAATCTAAGGCGTATTTACTTTCTTAGTAAAGATGACACCGAGATCCCGATCAAATCGGGATAAGAGGCAGAGATAATTGCCGGTAAAAAGTAATTTTCTTTCGTTTTACCTTAAGAACACGATAAACAAATCGTGTTCTTTTTTTGTAAAAAAAGATTTTGCAACTTTCTGTCAATCGGGTTTCTTTCGCAGTTCATTTATTATCCCCAAAAGATATACAAATTCCTACATTTTTTTGCCAAGATATGGTATTATTAAAACACTGATTACACAGATTATTTTTGGATTACACAGAATTTGGAAGTGCATACTATCATTAGTGCTTTCATTTTCTAATTTACGAGTGATGTGAATTAATTTTCACAATTGACTTAATAAAGCTATTTTTGAAGCGAGGACTGTTTGAACGAAGTGAGTTTCGCAGCAAAAACATAGGTTTATTCAGTCAAAAAGATTAATTCACATCACTCGTAAATTATGTTGACAAAAAGCTAAAAAGCAAATTATTTTTCATATCCCTATTGTGGTGTTTAGAAAAATAAAGGACAAATTTCTACAGTTGTGGCATAAGATAAAGCTACAAAAGAGAGTAGGGTATATCGGCTACACACTTTTGGGTGTGTTGGCAGTATTTTTTTTGTTTGGTTTTAGTGAGCCGGCTTTTGCTCAATTGACGGACGTAGCCAATGCATTAACTCACTTTTTCACTGAGGGCATGCTTGTCATTGCTCGTCTTTGTATTGGATTTACCATCTTTGCTCTCAAGTTTTTCATCGAGATTGCTAAATACAATAACTATATAGATGCTCCTACTGTGAAGCTTGGCTGGCTTATGGTGCGTGATGTGGCCAATATGTTTTTTGTGGTTGCTCTTCTGCTCATATCTTTTGGGACTATTCTGGGAGTAGAGCAGTATGAATGGAAAAAGACTCTAGTCAAATTGATAATATCTGCAGTGTTTATCAATTTTTCCAACATGATTGCTCAGCTTTTCATCGATATTGCTCATGTCTTTACTATCACATTTGTCAATGCAATTTCTGCTACTGCTGGTGGTAATCTGATCAACATGTTCAATATCAATGAGATATATGAATTGACGAATAGGAATTTTGATAGTGGTACTGAAGTGGAGATTGAATTTTTTGCAGCTTCTGCAGCAGCATTTTTCTTGGCCCTTACTATGGCTGTCACGATGTCTGCTTACTTGATTATCATGCTAGCTCGGATGGTGGTGTTGTGGGTTTTGATCATTTTTTCTCCTATGGCCTACATCCTTCAGGTCATACCACATACCCAAGATAAGGCCAAAGAATATTGGAAAGAATTTAGCAACTATTTGATAGCAGCTCCGATGATGGTTTTTTTCCTATGGCTGGCCTTCGCTACTCTCAGTACCAACAATGTAGTAAAAAATGAGTTGAATATTAAAATGGATGGAGATACGTTCGATGAGGCAGAACAAGCTCTAAATGAAAGTGGTGTCTCCACAAATAAGCACCAACTAAGTATTTCAGAAGCAACAACGTGGGAAAATATGGCTAGCTATTTGGTGGCCATTGCCTTCCTGATGGCAGGACTGCGTGAAGTGCAGAAGCTAAATGTCGAAGGATCTGGAGTGTTGCCAAGTATCAAGAGTTTTGCGACTGATGTGGCTAAATATGCTACTGGATACAGTATTGGTCGGAAGATCATGGATCGAGGTGTGAAGCGTGCTGGAGAAGCCACTGATGCTGTCTTTGATTTTGCGGCCGAAGGATTGGTTGAGAAGCCGCTTATGAATTTCCCTGTGGTGGGTGGTAAGAGTTGGGCCAGGACTGGTAAGAGGATTCAAGAATTACGTAGAAATACTCCCGGTCTTAGGAGAATACCTTTCCTTGGAAAGTACAATGAAGAATATCAAGAGAAGCTAGATGATCGTGTCGATAAGATCAATAAGATGCAGAAGGATGTCCGTATGAAGGACATGAGTAAGACTGCTGAGTCTGGATTTTCTGCTGTACCTGTGAAGACTACCAATTGGGCCGCAGACAAGCTTCAAAAATTGGCCAGCGCAGGACTTGATAAGATGGGAACAATCCGCGGTCTCGATAAGATAGGTCTCGGCCAGTTGGGACTTGATAAACTTGGTCTGCAGCACCTTGGAATTGTAGATGGTAAGCAAAAGGGTATCATCGGTCTTGGTGCTTTGACTGCTAGGAGGAACTATGCAGAGTACCAAGAGATGGCCTCTATCCAGATGCGTAGTGCTACCAATAAGAAATCAAGGGAAGCTGGCAATAGAGCGAAACTTTTGAAACAAGGTCGGGAATTGGTACTTGACGCAGAGGACGAGATGTTTGGCGAATGGCTTGCTACCAACCATAGTGTCACAGGATATGAGACATTGGATAAAGAAGGTAGACAGCAATATAGAGATAAATATCTGGAAGGGTATAGAAATGACGAAACAGAAAGAGAGAAATTGGGTGAAAAACTAAATGGTGGCCTAAACTTTCCAAAGAAGGCTATGTTTGGTCTATATGGTGCTGACGAGGAAAAGGATATGCGTGCTATCAGGAATGCAGCTACCTATGTCTATAGAAATGAAAAATTGAAGACAATGGAGGCCAAGAATAAAGAAGAAGAAAGTAAGGCTAGGGAATTGGTCCTCAGTACAGCTCCGGGCCAGCAATTTACAGAAGACCAGGTCATATCTGAGGCTTTTGCAGGAATAGCAGATGACATGGTGAAGAAGATTAAGAGTGTGAAGTTGGGAGTTGAAATGAATAGGGCAAAAGATGAGCTAGCAGCCGCTATGGCCAAAGGTGGAGGTGCTGCCGCTGCGCTTGCTAGCCAAGATCCGTTCATAAAATCCTTACTTACAAATCTCGAGGCTGGCAATCAAGAAGATGTGGCTGAGGTTTTGAAATCAGTTTTAGAATCTGATGTAGAGTCACAATTTGTGGATCCGGAGACTAGAGGATTTTCTACACCTCCTACTAGATTAGAGCAATTTTTGGAGAGACGTGCGGCGGCTGTTAAGCTTCTTGGAGAAGTTGGAAGAGGTCAAGCTTTGTCTGACAATTTTATGATGCTTGCTCAGATGGAAAAAAATGGTGAATTTGCCACTGATGAACAAAGATTCAATGCTTATGCCACCATGTTTGCCGCTAATGAAACTTCCAACACAGACGATGGTTTGGATCAGATTGCCACTAAATTAAATACTTTGGCAATTTACGATAAATTTAAGAATAATCCTGAAGAATTGCAGAAGCATATGGCAGGAGATCAATTGAAATATGTGCAAGAGAATGAGGAAGCTCTTAGGATTATGGGTGAGAAAGCAGGAGAACTTGGTTTGGTTAAATTTGATTCTGGGACTGGGAAATGGATTGATGATACAAATGTTGATGCTGTGGCTAAATTCCAGGCTTATCATATTACGGGAGGGGACAGTCAATGGACCAATGCCGCCTTTGCTATTCGAGACATTATGACTGAAGCGGAAGATAGAGGAAAATCAATAAGCTATGCTGAAGCAATGAGTGAATATTTTAACAGCCCAAAACACTCTGGAGAGGTGGAAGAGTTGCGAGCCAAGTTTGGTGATGATGGTGTAAGGATTAAAAATCAAGAAGATTTCTTGAAATATCAGAGTCAATATCAGCATTTATTCCAACACGCTTCTGAAAACATGAAAGTGCATGCTTTGGGTGGTCATTATCAAAATGGTTTAAACATCGCACCAGATTCTACTTTTGGTCAACTGCGTATATCGACAGCGAGAGAGCAGTGGGCCATGATGGAAGGGTCTATAGGTAAAAGATTAAAAACATCTCATGAGCCACATGCTGTGGGTAGATACAATGGGGCTAAGGGTCGCATGGATCAGATTGATTCTAAGAGGCTGTCTACTACCGGTCTTGGTAAGGCTACTACTGTCTTGGAGCATAGTAAGGTTCATAAGCCAAGAACCAGTGCGGCTAATTGGGGTGTCCACAAGCGTGCTGATGCTGCAAAACTACAAGATGGTGAAGGTCGTGCTAAGATTGGAGAGAGTGTCAAGTTTTTGAAAGAGGAACGTGGAAATGGTGATTATATGGTCGGTGTGTATACAGAATTAGCTAAAAATATTGGGAACACTTTGATTGGTCTTGCAAATCCAGCCCTTGATTTGCGCGCATTTTTTGCCACGAAGACTGGTCGTCTAGAAGCGGAGGCTGGTTTTTTGGCGGCCACAATAGCCAGTGACGATGAGCACAAAATTGATCATTTTGCAGCTGGGGCAGATTCTACTAGTGAGTTGGCTAGTCAGGTTTTTGAATTTTTGAGTGATGGAGATGTTAAAAAGCATGTTTTTGACACTTTCAAAGAGCAAATTAAAGTAGCAGAATCGCGTTCTCAAGATGAAAAATTGCCAGAATTTGAAAGGGTGCAGGCAGCAAACAAAGCTAAAGCTATAAAACGACAAAGAGATGAGGTCTGGGCTCTTATTAATGATAAAACAGATGATAAATTGATGGAAAACTTACCAAAAGTTCGAGATTCTTTCAAAGTCAAAGAAGAAGATTTCAGGTCCAGGAATAGGAGGGGTAGCAATAGTAAGCCAAACAATAACAGCAAGCCAGATAATAACAACAATAATCCTCCTCAGGGTGGTGGCGGTCCGTCAGATGGTGGCTCTGGTGGAAGTGGTGCACAGAGTTCAAGCTCAGGTACAGATGACCAGGGAAGTTCTGCTGATGATGATTTGTCAACTGGAACTACCGAATTATTGCACCAAGTGGTGGAGGGGCTTAATGCTTTGCGTACATCAGTTGATAAAGGTCAAAATAAATTTGTTGATGCTGCCAACAATATAGCTAATTCTCTCGGTAGCTCTTTGGGTCAATCTATTGATAAACTTGATCTATCCTCCTTAGGAGGCCAATCACAACAAGACAGTGCAAGGGCAATCGGAAAGACAGAAGTAGCAGATATGATTTCTAAGATTAAGAGGGAGATTGCTCCTGTTATGAACTCCATGAACATAGCCGGTAAACCTAGTGACGAGCAGGAGGTGCGTATATTACGTGCAATTAGTGAATCCATGAAGAAGCTTGCGAGGCGTGACGGTTCTGACTCAAAGCAGAAACCATTACCTGCAGTCATTAAGGCAGAGATAGAGAGTAAAATTACAGAAATAGAGAGAGTCATATCTACTAAGCAAGAAATTTTAAGACAAGTAAGTCCTGAGGAAAGGGCCACCATTTTGTCTGAAGGTGATGTTGAAGATCAGACTTGATAAATTGAAAATAGTAAATAGAGATATAAATATAAACAAAACACGTATATGTCAGGGCAACAACTGCAGCCTAGTATGACAAGTGAACAAACAATCTTCCAATGGTTTGCTGGCTCTTTTGGTGATGCAAAAAAAATGTTATATGATTTGAATAATTTTTCCCCCCCTTCTTATATTCAAACCAACCAAGAGATGTTTTTTGAAATGAAAGACCTTGTGTCGAGCTTATTGGAATACGGTAGTCTGGAATTAGAGAGTCACGAAAGAGAGAATTATGAATCTTTGATTAATTTGTTAGACAGGCAAGTTTTGGGTAACTTTCTTCTCAATAAGGACGAAGACTCTCTTCGAGAAGTTGTTTTCATGCTAAGGCCGGTAGCAATTTCTCTTAATATCTCTCTCAATATAGGGATTTACACACCAGAGGAATTATTTTCTATTTTGTCTGAAGAAGGAGGGGGATACGAACTGGATAGAATGCTTTTCACCCTCAAGCAAGCATCCATGGGTCAAGACCAAGAGAGTTACACAGACATATTATTGCCATACTTAGACATTGATGCAGTTGTCAACCAAAAAATATTTTCTTGGGAAGATGCTCTAACTTTGACTATTATGTTGCAGGCCGTGTGGTCATATTTTTCTCTACTAGACGTCTTCGATAAGGCACGATTGATAGAATCATATACTTACAAATCCATTGTTTTGGGCATACCAGTCCGTCACTATTTGGAAGAATTTTTGTACAATACTACTGATGTTATAAATTACGCATTTTCCAATGACATGATCCTTCGTAGCTTAGACGACAGCCGAGAGACTCTGCCTGTAGACATCTCCGAAGGCAACTATCAGTCTTTGAAAGAAATCATAAACAAATACGCCCCACAGACAGGAGAAAGTTCTATAGATAGCTATGGTCAGACAGAATCCATTAGAAATATTTACCAAGGTCAAAAAAATAGAGACAAATATGTTAACTGGCTCCTTGAGACTGTATACATTGTAAATCATGTCCAAGATTTCGATCTTGTAGAAATGCCAAAATACAAAGAAGTGACAGAGGAAACACTTGCCAGTGACGAGCTTATTCAATTACTACAATGGTTTTACAATAAAAATACATGGCCCAAGATTGTGGAATACTACAGACAAGAAAAGCCACGAATTGTCCTCAATGCTATTTTCTTGGAATTGTTTCGTCATTATGATTTGGCAAAACAAAATGTCGTAGACATGCTCATTGATTTTACAGAACTCCTTAAGAAAGAAAAAATAATAGATTCTGAAAAAGATATTATAGAATTTCATGAAGAAGATGGGCATTTTCACTGGAATGCTGACTTTTTATCAGGATTGTAGTTTTCAAATATGCCAAGCACCCCCCAACCCACAATCCTCATCAAAAAAAAAGACGGAACAAAAGAGCGCGTCCTACTTTCTGAACTCCAAAAAAGAAAAAAGACAAAACAACCTCCAAAAAATAATAAAATAATTTTAGACAAAAAAGAAGAAAAAGTAGATGTAGCCGGACAGCCAGAACAAGTAAAAAATACAACCAATAATGCAATCAACAAGAAAAAAGAAAAACCACCAAAACCAAAGCCCACAAAAACCACACAGAAAGCACCACCAAAAAATAACATCACCATCGAAGCCTACCAACCACCAGAAGAGCCAAATTATTTCAATGAAGATGAGTGGGAAGAGTCTGATCAAAGTGTCGCCACTTATGAAGAAGATAGTGTTGACTTTGTGGATGAGGAAAAAGAAGAGCTCTTTTTTGAAAATCAAGAAGAAGTCATGGTGCCAGCTGTTGTGGGAGAACATCATCTCGCTGTAGACGCACCAGTTGTTGACGCCTTCGTCGACCAGGCAGCAGCTCAGGCCTGGGACCAGGAAGACCATCAATCCCTTTTGGAAGAAAAAATAGAACTAGAAGATGAAAAAGAAACCAAGCTTCCACATGCTAGGGAAGATTCTGTAGAAGGTGTGTTGGCAAGTCTACCTTTCAAAATTCCTGCAGATCTAAAAGGAAGACTCTCTTCACTTATCCAGTCTAGGATCAAGGATATACGTAGTGACAACCAAGTGATAGAATATGCTGAGCGCTCAGCTGATATGGGAGGATTGGGTCTCAGCCCAGAAAATTCATCCCTACTGATATCCACCATCCAAAAGGTATTTCACGTCAGACCCACAACAGTAATACCAAAAAACAAAAAAACAAAAAGTGACCTAGTCACTAGTATGAAATTACCAAAAGCTCATCCTACGAATGTGGCAGCCAGCTTAGCACAAAACCATGACTCTACCCGAGGAGGAGATACAAATCAAAAAATTGCAAAACCACAATCAAAAAACAGAAATCCTATTTTACACGATGTCATCGCTCCGTCCCCGCACCCAGAAGATAGGACAATCAGTCCTATGGACGAACTGCGTAATTTTTCTCTTGTGGATTTTCGTCGTCTTTCTACAAATGTTGATCAGGCCAAAGAAATACTTCTCAATAAATTTGCACAACTAAAACAAGAATCCTTCATTCTATTTTTGAAAAGTGGAGAAGCTTGGAGAAAAAGTCCTTTGTTCCAAATTTATTCTACGATACTTTATGAATCTATAAGCACCGGCAGGACAGTCGCAGAAGTGATAGCGTCAAAGGGTGACAGCGACAGCATATCAGGAGAAGAATTCACAGCTCTGGCTAGTGTCGGAAAAGTATTGGCGACTTAATTTTTCGTTTGGTGTAATCCAGACATCTCAAAGGTGCATATCAAATAATTCAAACCCTGTTGATTTTTGTACCCTTTGAAACCTTTTTAACCTTTCAAAAAGCATGCAACAATTCGTCGTGCCACAATTTATAGAGGTTGAGGATAAGATTTTTGGGCCGATTACCACTCGGCAGTTTTTGATATTACTTGTGGCTGGACTTACCATTTTCGTGGCGTACAAATATGCAGATTTTGCACTTTTTGTTACCACTTGTATTGTAGTTGGTGGCGGCGCCTTACTGTTTGCATTTGTCAAGATAAATGGTCAACATTTTCATTTTTTCTTGTTAAACATTATCCAAACTATCCGTAAGCCAGGGCTCCGTATATGGCAAAAAAATTATGATAAAAAAGAATTGGAATACCTACGAAACAGGGATGCTAAGATTGAGGTGGCAGAAATGGTTGAGCGTAAACAAGTAAAACGTAAACATATTAGAGATTTGTCTCTTATTGTTAATACTGGGGGATATTACAATCCAAATGATTTTAGTCAGAGATAAAGATAGGGCAGCTTATTGATTTGTGCTATAATGATATGTACGAAAATATATAATATGCGAAAATGCGAACAGTACGAAATTTACGAAATTATTTTTTCGTACCTTTCGTATATTTCGTAATTTCGCACATAAATGAAAGACAAAAAAAAGAAAAACAAAAAAAAGAAAAGACCATCTACTCAAGCACACTTACCGATATCTGAAATAAAAGATGGTGTCCTAGTTTTAAAAGATGGCACTTTGCGGAAAATACTGATGACCTCAAGTATTAATTTTGCTTTAAAATCAGAAGACGAGCAAAATGCTTTGATCTCATCTTATGTTAGCTTCCTAAATTCCCTTGATTTTTCACTACAGATCGTTGCCCAGTCTCGTCGTCTACAGATCAAGCCTTATCTGGAGAAACTTTCCAAAATGGAGCAAGAACAAAGTAACGAACTTTTGAGAGTGCAGATTGCAGATTATAGAGCATTTGTTGAGGAGATTGTAGACATTGGTCAAATCATGACCAAGAAGTTTTATGTGGTGGTCCCGTATGACCCACTTGCCAATAAGAAGAAAGGTTTTTTTACCAGACTGAAAGGTGTTTTGAAGCCAGCTCTCACTATTAGACTGAAAGAGGAGCGTTTTCAAAAAAGGAAGTCTGAGCTAGATCTGAGAGTGCGACAAGTGGTGAGTGGTCTGCAAGCTATGAATCTTCAAGCTGTGGAAATGAATACTCAGGCCCTCATTGAATTGTATTATTCTACCTACAACCCAGACATTGCTTTTGCAGAAGGATTGGGGGATGTAGATGAGATGCAGGTGGAGAAAACTTAAATTAATTTTTAATTTTTAATACCCCCATAATCCACTGACGAAGTCAGTGGTCACCATCCCATCGA
>CAYFPJ010000020.1:0-21364 GCA_964344965.1 uncultured Gammaproteobacteria bacterium
TCTTCGATGGGATGGTGACCACTGACTTCGTCAGTGGATTATGGGGGTATTTAAACAAAAAAACCAAAGTAGGTCAAGTAAAGACCAAACACAACCCACACAATACCGCCGACCACATACCAAGAATCCCCAAATGTCTTTTTCTTAAGAACATTGAGTAAATCTGGAATAAGAACAATGATCGCTCCTTTGATGAAAGATACCCAAGCAATGAGAGTGATCAGACCAACATAGCTAAGTTCCCAAACATTATGCTTCATCACTAAAAATAGTGCAGCAAGCATGATGAACATTCCAAAAAGAATAGTCACTGGCTGATTGTTGAGTAGCTTTACATCGACTCGATGATAGGTCTTCTTGTTGAGGAGAAGTGCCAATCCTCCAATCAGGAAGAAAATGCCAAATACCTTGGCGAGATAAATTGATAGTTCCATATGATTTTTGTGAATTATCTCCGAAGAGAGATGCTCTGCGGGTATGAATTATGAATACAAACAGTATAACATTTCTAAACAAAAATGTAGAGACGCAAAATTCTGCGTCTCTACTATGAACTATGAACCAAGAACTGTGAACTATCTCTTCAACACCGGATGCTCCCCAAACTGCCCGCGCAATGCCGAAACAATCTTGCCAGCGTAGCTTGGATTATTCTGGGAATACTGACGAAACTTGAAAGCCTCGTGAATCACCCTATCCCGCAATCCCATCTCGTGAGCAGTCTTCACTGTCCACTCGCCCTCACCAGAGTGAGACACTTTGCCACTAATAAATTTCAGATCTTCACCATAGATTTCAAAAGCTTGGTAGAGCCACTCGATCAGGTGCGATTCGATAACACTGCCATTGTTATAAATATCGGCAATGCGGGTCAGGTCTAGTTTGAAATTAGATTTTTTCATAATGTGAAATCCTTCACCAATGGCCTGCATCATGCCATATTCAATGCCATTGTGTACCATCTTCACAAAATGCCCTGCTCCAGTGCCAGAGAAAAATTGATGGCCATTGGCCTGGGCAATGTCCCGGAACAAATTTTCGTGTTCCAAAAATATTTTCTTTTTCCCCCCGATCATTAGACAAGCTCCATTCCGCGCCCCAGATGGGCCACCAGACACCCCGCAATCGAGGAAATTTATTCCTCTGCGTTTCAATTTTTTACCACGTTTGATGGTATTTTTATAAAAAGAATTCCCCCCATCTATCACCGTGTCGCCTCGATCCAAATATTGAACCAAACCATCTTTGCCAAACAAATTATCATCAATAATTTTACCTGCCGGCAGCATTACCCAAACTGTCCGCGGAGTCGGAAGTTTCTCCACCAAATCTGCTAGTGAATAAGCAGGGACCAGCCCTTTTTCTTTGGCAAATTTGTCTGTCACAGCAGTGGTGCGATTGTAGCCAACCACACTCCAACCTTGCTCGAGCAAATGACCAGCAATCCCACCACCCATCCGACCAAGACCGATGATCCCGACTGTTTTTTCTTTTTCAAATGATTGGAAAAATTTTCTGGCACTCTTCTCTGCTTGTCTGGTATTTGGTTTGTAAGTATGAAGAGGTACATTATCCCTCTGCCAGGCTTTCACTATTTTGTCGGTCAGTCGCCATCCAGCTTTCACCTCATTTTTGCTAACAAACCAAGTCTGGTCTCCTTTGATTGCTTCCACGATCAGCTGGGCATATTCTTCGACATATTGGACTTTACTTTTCTTCTTGTAAAGCATGAAGTCAAACTCTCTCTGTTCAATAGCTGGTTTAATCTGAGGTTTCTTGGCTAGGAACTTGATGTGAATTCGTTCATGAGGATAGATGGAAAAAATAACCTTATTACTAAAATGCCTGCCCGGCGCATCTTCAGCGGAGCCGAGTTTGTCTGCCAGACAGATACAAGGCTTTGGATGACGAAATGTCACCACCACTTCTTTACACGGCTGACCCATGCGTTTGCCAGCTTCGATATGAATGGGTACCCCTCGCCAGCGTGGAGTGTCGATGGAGGTGATGACATGAGCATAAGTTTCTACCCGCGAATTCTTATTCACGCCCTTGATTTTTCTATATCCCCTGTATTGAGCTCGATAAGTAGAGCGGGACAAATCTCTCTTGGTTGGTAGAGATAATTTTTGTAAAATTTCTGCCCGTGCTTTTCGAATTGATTTATCACTGCCATCACCCGGGTGACCCATGGTTAGAAGAGCTAAAATTTCTAACAAATGATTTTGGCAGACATCTCGAAAAGCTCCGACTGACTCGTAAAATGGTCCTCGATCTTCTACTCCAATATCTTCGAGCAGTCTAATATCAATTCGCTCGATGTGATCATTACTCCAGCTACTTTCGAGTAAGTTATTGGAAAAACGAAAATTGAGAATCCCTTGGACCATTTCTTTGCCAAGATAATGATCAATTCTGTAAACTTGCTCAGAGCTGAAGACTGATAACAGTCTCTCTAATTCTGCTGCAGATTTCCCATCGCTACCAAATGGCTTTTCAATAATAAATCTGGCCCAGCCAAAATCTCCTCCACATGGCTCACTAAGTTTTGATTTTTCTAGATTTCTGACAATTGGAACAATCGAATCTGGCTTGACTGCTAAATAATAAAGTTTGTTGGCACAGACTTTCCACTCTTCTTCTACTTCACCAATGTGATCTCCCAATTTTTGATAATCTTTGTATTTATCGAACTTTCCTTTTTGAAAATGAAATAATTTCAAAAACTTCTCTGCTTGTTTTTTGGTCTTAATCATTTTTTTCTTTTTCAAAATTTGAAAAACATGATTACGAAACTGAATGTCAGAATAATCACGCCGAGAAAAACCCAAAACTCGGAAACGTTTGGGAAGTTCTTTATTTTTGTGGAGATAATAAAGTGAAGGAACTATTTTCTTAGTCATGAGGTCACCAGTCGCTCCGAAGACAATAAAAATTGTGGGAATATTTTTTTGCATAAAATAAAAAGGTATAAACATTATACCTTTTTTTGATGTGTTTAGAAAATTGTGGATGGAATTACAAAACTTTTACTTGTACATTCACCCTATCCCCCTTACTAATTTTTTCTTTCTTTCGGATACTTGCCTTTAGTGCTACAAAAAGAGTCCCATCGCCATACGGCAAAAGTGAACTCTCCCAGGTAGTACTGCCCACTGTAAACCTTGCTGGAATGAGCCCCCACTTCGGGCGCTTAATCTTTAAATTTTTTGTCTTAGCGACAGGTACACGAACATGATGCCAACCCATTTTTCCTGGGAAACGCTCCACTCTGCCAGTGACTTTGAAATTATTTGGCATATTTTTTCTTCATATCCTCATAACCACGACGAATAATTTCTTCCAAAATTTTTAGGTCCACGTCAGCCAGTTTTTTAATATACAGACAACTTACTGCTGTCTTGTGTTTACCAAGTTTTTTCAATAAATTTTGGTAGTTGCCAAATCCTGGCATGATATAGACAGTCAAATTTTGTTGGCGAGGTGAAAATCCGGTCATCGGCCAATCTCCCTCTCGACCACTAGCATACTTGTAGTGGTAAGTGTCAAATCCAACAATACTATCACCCCACATCACTGGCTTTTTACCGGTTACTTTTTTTATGATCTGCAAAATTGTTTTGGCGTCCTTTCTTTTGGTTTCGTTAGCAATACTATTGAGAAATTTAGTGACACTTTTTTTGGTTGGTTTGGTTTTGATTGACATAAGATTTATGAATTATAAACACCTTGACGATGACCTACTTTCACCAATATAATCTTAAGTTCTCGCTTTTTTATGCGATACAAAATACGGTATGGCCATACACGGTAAGACCACTCTCCTTCTCTATCACCATCTAATTTCTTACCAATAAAAGGATTCTTGGCCAAATGAGATAAGATAAGATAAATCTTGACTTGATATTTAGGATCAATTTTTTTTATTTCTTTTTTTACCTTTTTTGGAATTATTACTGTGTATTTCATATTTCTTTCTCGATTTATCAGCAACTATAAATCCTTCTTCTGTCAATAATTCTTCTAATGTAATATAGTCTCCATTCTCATAATCTCTTTGTGCCTCAGCAATGTCTTTGTCTAAATCTGGAAAATCTCGCATGACTTCGATAGTTTCTTGCCATGATTCAAATTTTTCGGCAGACATCACTACGGCTTTTGGTCGACCGTTTTGGGTAATGGTGTAATAACTATGACCTTTATCCAATTTTTCAAGAATCTTAAATAATTCTTTGCGTGCTTCAGAAGCAGGAATGGTAGTTTTGATATTCATATTATGAGTATTTTAGATTGTCTATCTTGTACATAATAACGTACAAGTATTATTTTGTCAACATACTTTCTTTTATCCGCCAGCCACCCATACACACAACAAAAATAACCCGCCCCACCAACCAATATCTGAGACAATCAAACTGATGGTGATCTTCCGCTGCCATTTCCCAGGCAATAGCTCTGCCTGTTTTCCTTCCTCTTCACGCTTGAGGAGCATCGGACTGACAGAAAAGCTAAGAAAGAGCCCATTCAAAATCAAAATAATTACAATAATAAAATGTGCCAATGGAATCCCAGCTAGTGGCTGGTCACGATAAACAATCAAGCCACCGATAATCACCAAGATGATACCTAGCCAAATCAAAGGCTTAGTCACCTTATGGGTCCGAGTAGTGGCTTCGGTCCAATAGCTAGATTTCCTACCAAGAAATCCATGAATATCGATAACCGTAACTGCCCCAAGTCCAATTACAAACCCGGCCAGCATAATAAAAAGACCAATAACATCAATTGAGAACATAAAGAGAAGCATTAAGAATAGTGGCAAAGCCAACCCAACCTAGATATGGAATCAATAAATAGGCGGCTGTTTTGCTCTGTTTAAAAAATAAGCGCATGGTCCAGACAATACTAACGAACAACAAAAAAATAACGAATAGTGCTAGTCCAATCTGATGCCAACCAAAAAAGATTGGCGTCCAGATGGCGTTCAAGAAAAGCTGGAAGAAAAATACTCGCATAGCTCTATTTCTTTTTTTGCTTTTCTGCTCTTGCCAGATCAGATACAGGGCAATGCCCATCAAAATATACAAGATTGTCCATACCGGCCCAAAAACCCAGCTTGGTGGATTGAAAAATGGTTTGCTCAAATTCGCGTACCAAGTGTCAATCTGAGAAAAAGTAAATAATGACCCCAAAATCCCAGCTAGATTACAGAGGATAATTGTGGAGATAAGTTGGATTGTTTTTTTCATGGTACTGATCATTTATTAATCAACAAGTAATGTTAATTATTTTTTACAATTAGCTGAATTAAGGAGTTATTTTTGAAGCGAGCCTGCCGGCAGGCAGGCAGGGACTGTTTGAGCGAAGTGAGTTTCGCAGCGAAAAAATAACTTAATTCAGACAAAAAAATTAATTCACATTAATAGTTAATTACAACCTCCGCCCATCATACCCCCAGTGCAATACTGCCTGCCGCTGCTTTGGCCGGCAAGTCTGATCACCTTTCTTACAATTCTTTTCGATCTGAGCAATATGTCTTTTGATTGCTTTCCAACGCTTGATCTGCCGATCATCTTCTTCCGGGATTCTTCGTCCCATATGGTACCGACAATACCATTGAAACCAGCCGTGAGGGTCATCGTGATAAATCCATCCCTTATTCTGCCAAATCTTAAGAGGTTGACTGGCCGATAGACCGAAATAATTCAATCCACCATGCTTCTCGCCATCTGATGAAAGCTTGACACCTTCAAACCAAGATTTGGGTAAATCCGAGGGGATCAAATTTTTGACACCAACAAAGTACGCTCCACCAAATACTCCGAGCTGGAGCATCTGCCGTGGTGTCAAATGTGGTCTAAACTCAGGATGAAAATTCTTGCCTTCTGATTCGGTCAAAGTGTAGTAATAATTTTTTTGAAAATTATCTGAGTATATAATTTTTTTGGGCTTAGTCCTAACCATAACTATGAACTGGTATTAAGTTTTACCTATTTTTGACCAAAATAGAGCTAAAATATTAACTTATCTTTTAGACACAATTGTGTGAGTCCAAAGACGAGTTTTGGGGTAAAAAATAAGTTAATATTTTGGTGGGTTTAAAAAACTTGATATGAGTTCTATATCTATCCATTATAATCTATTTTAATCATCTATAACAATAGACCAAAAGCTTTGAACTAAAAAACTCCCTTATAATTAGCTAGGGAGTATAGCTCTTTGCCGACATTATCTACCCGTTAAAAAAGTATAATATGAGAGATGATATTATTTGCGCCACCAGTATACAATAGAAAACAACACAAACAGAAGAGTACCAGTGAGGACAATTGTCGCTCCGCTGGGAAGGTCAAGCCAGTATGATAGCATCAAGCCCAAAATAACAATCAAAACTGCCAATAGAACAGCATTACGCAAAAAAGCATCAAACGAACGAGAGACTAATTTGCTAATCGAGCTAGGAATAATGAGAAGGGCACTTACGAGGACAATACCGAGGAGCTTAATTGAGAGAACTATCGACAATGCAGTAATTATATAGAGCAAAAGATCATAACTCCAAGACGAAAGACCATGGAGATACCCTCCCTCAGGATCCAGAGTCATAAATGTCAACTGTCTTTTAAAGACAAATAAGAGAATAAGTAAGATGCTACCAACTGTCGCCATGACGACAATATCCAAACTCTGAACAGACAAAATATTGCCAAACAAAAAACTAATCAACTCTGGTTGATATCCTTCAAAAAAACGTAGCAAGATAACCCCCAAAGCAAGGCCGCTAGTAAAGAGCATGCCGATCGCCGCGTCACTAGAGATATTGGTTTTTTTCTCTAGAAAAAAAATCACTATAGCAATCAGTACTCCCACTATCATAGCTAGTGGCAATGGCGCCCATCCCAAAAGGAGGGCCAAAGCCACACCAGCAAGAGAAGCATGGGCAATACCATCTCCCATAAAACTCATTTGCCTGGAGACCACATAGACCCCTACTGTACCAAGCAAGAGAGCACTGATCACGCCGGCGATCAAAGCCCGCTGCATAAAAGGAAAGGAAAGTATTTCTAGCATATTATTAACAATGATGATGATAAACTCCGGCCCGCTTACCATACATACTTTCTAAGACTTCTTGGGTGATGACCTGGCGAGGCTGACCATGACAGACCAGACGTTTGTTGAGACACAAGACCGAGCTAGCATAGCTAAAGACCACATCAAGCTCATGAGAAATAATAAGAACAGTCACTCCGCGCTCTTTGTTGAGTCTGGTAATCAAATCATAAATATTTTTTTCAGCAGCTACATCCACTCCGGCAGAAGGCTCATCAAAAACGAGAATATCTTTGTCATGCATCATAGCTCTCGCAATCATCACGCGTTGCAATTGGCCGCCAGATAGTGTGGCGATCTGCTGACTAGCTACATCAGGAAGCTCGACATCGACCAATATCTGTTTGACTACATCTTCTTTACTATGTTCGTGATACTCGCAAGCAGCAAGAAGTAAAAACTCCTGGACAGTCATCGGGATAGTCCGATCAAAAGAAAAACGCTGAGGAACATATCCGATCCTTTCACGAACCGCGGCCGGACGTTGTCCAGCAATCAACACTTCACCTTGTGTTGGCTCTTCTAATCCTAAGAGTATCTTGACCAGAGTGGTCTTGCCCGCTCCATTGGGACCAATAACCACCAATATAGAACCAGAAGAAACCGTGAAAGAAATATCCTCTAACACGGTTTCCTTGTTGTAGACCTTACCTACTCCTTTGACAGTTATAAGTTCTGACATTAAATTAGTACTATTAATTTAGACAATTCTAATTCCCCAAATATTTGACCAACTGTTTGACATTAAAATCAATAAGTGACAAATACGAACCACGATCTTCGACACCACCTATCGGATCAAGAACACCGAGGTCAATATTATTATCTGCAGCAAAAGACGTGATAGCAGCTGCAGAGAGTTGTGGTTCCAAGAAGAGATCAGTAATCTGGTGCTCGTTGATTTCTTCTTGCAAATTAGCAAGATATTTAGCAGTAGGTTCTTTGCCAGGGAATGGCTCAAAAGTGGCCACTATACTTAGACCAAAGTGGTCGGCAAAATAACCAAAAGCATCATGAAAGGTAACCAAGTCTTTGGTCGGAAGAGCAGTTAGAGTAGTCTGCCATTCTCGGTCTCGTGTTTCCAGCTCAGCTACAAAATCATCTGCTCGTTCAAGATAATCTTCACGATTCTCTTCATCATGATGGGCCAGTTCTTCGGCAATAGCTGTCACCATCTGCTCGGCATTGGTCGGGTCAAGCCAGTAGTGAGGGTCAAACATGCCATGGTCGTGTTCATGCTCATCATCATGATCATGTTCATCACCGTGTTCCTCATCATGATCTTCATGATGTTCATCGGCTTCTTCATCGTGGCCATGATGGTCTTCGTGTGACTCCTCCTCATGTTCTTCATCTTCATGATGACCTTCTTCATGACCATGCTCGTCATCTTGGGAAAGATGAAGGTTGACGTACTGATCAAGTGCTACCACTTCTACATCATCAATGTTGTCAGTAATAGATTCCACCCAGTCATCCAATTCTGCACCAATTCTAAACACTATATCCACGTCTGACAATTCCTTGAGTAGTGACGGTGTCGGTTCAAAATAGTGTGGACTTGCACCTGGTGGCGCAATCAAGACAACTTCCACCTCTTCTCCAGCCACAGTGCTGGCTAGATCATAAACCGGAAAAATACTAGTTGCTATCCTCAACGATTCCTCTCCCTCAATAGCTCTATTATCGGAGATGTCTCCACACCCTGCTCCCAAAAGTGTCACTCCTCCCAAGATCGCCATTAAGGCGAACAACAATGATTTTTTCATAACATCATTTTATTATATTAATTAACGAGTCATATAAATTAATTTTTACAATTGGCTGAATTAAACTATTTTTGAAGCGAGTACTGTTTGATCCCGACTAAAGTCGGGAGAGTTCCGCAGCGAAAAAATAGTTTAATTCAGACAAAAAAATTAATTTACACAACACACTGTTCACAAAGTCCAGTGAATACCACACTGTGATGCAGATGAGAAAACCCCTCAACAGCCTGGCGAGTAACTTCACATTCTACTGCCACACTCTTTTCACAACTTGTACAAACTACATGATGGTGATGGTCCTCTTCATGCGCTTCATAGTGCTTCTCACCATGATTGGTAAGGACCGGATGGATCAAATCGAGCTCTTCCAAGAGTTGAACTGTGCGATAGACTGAAGTCTGCTCTACCCCAGGCAACTCAGCAATAAGCTCTTTGGCAGAAAAGATCCCTTTGTGAGTAGTGATCCACTGAGCTACAGCCAGACGCGGTTTGGTCTGTTTGTAGCCTGCTTGCTGCAATTTGCTAAGTATTGCTGATGAGTTGCTTGGCATAGAAATTATGAACTATGTTGTTATCTTAATGCAAATCATTTGCATTTGTCAAGAATAACTATCCACAGTAGCTAGTAAAAAAATAATACTTAAAAAGTAAGTATCACTTGAAAAAACATAATCTACGTAAATTTTCTACATGTCAAACCTGCAATCGACACAGCTCTCCAGCCTGTTCCATCACTTTGTCAACTTTGTTTTTTGGTAATCCGATAGAATACAATTTATGAGGAGCTCTTTCTACGTCCTGACAAACAACTAGTCCTTTTTCAAACAACTTCAATTTCTCCTCACGAGATAAAATATTGAGTACTGTAATTGGATGCAAACCAGAACTTTCGATCATATATTCTAGTCCTCTATCTTTTGGAAATCTCCAACCAACCAACTCAATATTCCCAACACAATCCACATACTTACGAGCGTCGACTGAAAAGCGAGTATTGGTCACGATCATACAACGATAGTTCCGTCTTTTTGGCGGAGGAATATTATTCAAAATATCTTCAAAACGAGATTTCATATAAAGTGGCACGCGTACTCCAATATCATCTCCAGACCTATTGCGAAATTTGGCTTCTACCAAGACAACCTCTTTCCCCTTGATGGCCACTACGTCCACTTCATGATTAACACAGGCTCCTTTCAAAGTCTGACCAACTTTAACAGTATACCCTTGAGCTTCAAACAGCTTGCCAACAAATTTTTCAAATGGAAAACCAGTCGGACCGAGTTCGCGAATAGCTTGTTTGAGACTATAGCGCGCTGCTGGAATGTCGTTTCCTTTTTTTCTCAAGAGTCCAAAAGCACGTTTGTAAATATAGCTAGTAGTCTCTCCTCCTCGCAAGTCATCTTCTATCAAGGAAACTATTTCTTGGGCCTGCGCTGGCGTGACACCTGATCTACGAAGTGATTTTTTTAATTTGTTTGGCCGGAAGCGTTCTTCTTGACCATTGGCTTTTATGATTGTTGGCATATTTAGGGTAAAAATTTTTGATAATATATTTTTGAGTATAGCAAGAATAAACATGTAGTAAAAGATGTATATCAAAAAACTAACTTAAAAAGTTAGTCTTTCAAAACATTGGCTTAGCTACTCTGTAACAAAGAAGCTTTCAATTGATCCCTCATGGTTTTCATTCTCGTCTCAAGTTGTTTAAGCCTTAGTCTAAGAACTTCAATTTCATGTAATTTACTTCTCGATAAATCATTTTCCTGACCTTGATACATCCCTGCCAAACGCTCTCTTTCTTTTTTGAATTTTGACCTTTCTTTTTCCGACTCATATTACTTCTTAATGTTTATCTAAGGTGTAGTGTAGGAAATAATTAAATATACGTCAAGCAAAAATATCTGAGATAAATCAGGTAATAAAAGTAAATTTGGTTTAAGTAAGACTTCATCGGGCCATCCCCGCAGCAAGCTGCGGGGTATTGGCAGAAAATCTTATTTCAACCAATGTTAGTTTTCACTTTTTCGATGCAAGCATCGAGGAATAGAACCGCTTTAGATTTAATACTTACATTCACTCCGCCGCCTCAAATCTTGCCTTATTTTCAGCCATCCACTTCTCCATGTCTTCCTTACCGTGGTTTGGATCATTTATTACATCAGTATGAGCCTGCATATAGTGTGGATGAAGGGCTTTCATCCATCCTTCAAATGTCTCACCTTCTGCAGCTACTTCACAAAGGTCACATTTTAGAGTTTTCATGTTTGTTTTTAGTTATTAAGTAATAGAAATACTATAGCATCTCTTTTGGAATAGTCAACATAAGATTTGTGGTGACTGGAAGTTTGGTCAAAATTATATAAAATTGTGATATACTTTATTTATATATGATTGTATTTGAATATTTTCACGATCTTCTATGAAACCAGAAGAAATACCGATGAGATTAAGCCACCTCCATGTAACCTTAAAAGGATTGACCTTTGCAGCGGATAATCCTAACAAAATTACAGATGATGACCTGGCAAAGATGTACGCAGAGGCACACGAATCGGCTTGTCAACCAATAGAAAAAATTGTCTCTGATGCAACTAAGAAATTCGGCAAAAATGTAAAATCTCTTATGCGCCATGAAGGTTTTTATGGAGAACATAAAATTATACCTGTGGCAAAATTATGTTTTGATGATGGACATGAATCGTATGGCCATCTCCACGGAATTCCGATAAAAAGAGGGGGTTATTTGAAGGATTATTATCAAGAAAACAAAAATATTACCGGGATACAAGAGAGTGTCCGTTTTATATCACAACACAAAACATTCTTCAGAAGACATATGTCAATAACCGTTCGTAAGTTTGGTGACAAATTTGAAGTTGCCGAAGGTAATCATAGATCATTCACAGCGATTGAGAATGGGGATCAATTTATCCCAGCTTTAATTTCCTCGCTAAAAAAGCCTGAAAATCCAAAAACTGACTTGGATTTTAGATCAATCTGAGGATATCCAAACTTAACTAAGTATAAAACTGACTAAACCACAAAGGTATAATTATGAACCTAAACAAAAAAAATATCGCTCTCATCATCATTGGTGCAATACTTATCTATGTGCTATTTTTCATCTTCTCTGTCAATCGTTCTTACCAAGAGCCAGATGCTCACATTATCAATGACGTCAGCCGATTGAACCCAACAAGGATAGAAAAAATAGTCCAAAATGACACAGTAGAAGGGATCCAGCAAGCTCTAGCCGAAGCAAAGGAAAAAAATCTACAAGTCTCTATTGCCGGGAGGAGGCACAGCATGGGTGGACATACATTTTATGAAGACGCCCTAGTACTCGACATGACATCGTTTGATGAAATATTGAAGATTGATGAAGATAAAAAAACAATAACTGTAGAAAGTGGTGCCACATGGGATCAAGTCATTGATGCCATCGACCCGTATGGACTCTCTGTCTCGATCATGCAAGCTTATTCAGGATTTACAGTTGGCGGTTCGATGAGTGTCAATGTTCACCAGAGTGACCCTCGCTTTGGTCCGATGGTGGAGAGTATTCGATCTTTCCGGTTATTGATGGCTGACGGGACAATTCGAAATGTGAGTAGGAATGAAAACGAAGAATTGTTTAGTCTGGTCATTGGTGGATATGGTCTCTTCGGCGTAATCCTAGACGCCACGCTTGACCTGATAGACAACAATGTTTACAAAAAAAATGAATTTGTTATCTCATATACTGATTATCTAGAAACATTTGACACAATTACTAAAGACGAACTAGTAGAGGTGGTATTTGCTCGACTAAATTTCATACCAGGGAGAGATTTGCTTGATGAAGTGATTGTGACAACATACGGTGTTACAGATGAGACTACTCCAGAGGCAGTCACTCTAGTCCCAGACAAAAATGTCTGGCTCAAAAAACTAGCTTTTGCTCTCTCTAGAAAATACACATGGGGCAAAAAACTCCGGTACTACGTCCAGGAAAAACAGAGTGATCTGGCTGATCCAGACCTAGCATCGAGAAACAATCTAGATAAACGTGATGTCGCTTTTCTTGATTATTATTCGACCCGTGACACAGATATTTTGCAAGAATATTTTATACCTGTAGAAACATTGCCGGCATTCATCGATGAACTGAGGGCGACAATACAAGAACATGATATCAATCTCCTCAGTGCCACGATCAGGTATGTCCCCGCCAATGATGAGGTGCTCTTATCATATGCTGGTAAAGATAATGATAGATTTGGAGTGGTGCTATATTTCAATGTTGGTCTATCTGATAATGATCAAGAGGAAGTGACCACCTGGACGAGAAGATTGATCGACAAAGCGATCGACTTGAACGGAACATTCTATCTTCCATATGAACTCTATGCCACAGGTACACAAATCAGGCAAGCTTATCCAACTCTTGACGAATTTTTTGCAAAGAAAAAACAATATGATCCAAATGAACTCTTCATGAACGAATTCTACGAAACATATGCTTACGAACGTCTATGAATAAGATGAAATGGTTCCTGACGTCACAAAGCATCACACTATTTGGCAGTGGATTGGTCTTTCCATTTTACATTCTCTTCATTCGTGATGTTGGTGCTAATTTTACAGAGTTTGGTATTGCCTATGCGCTCTTTGCTTTTACGTCGGCGATAGTTCACGGATTAGTTGGTAGATGGTCAGACAAGTTGGGAAGAAAAATATTTCTACTACTCAACAGCTGGGGTACAGCTCTAGTATTACTATTGTTTCCAATTGTCACCACCATGTTACAAGTATATGGACTGCAAATAATTCTTGGAATATTTGGTGCTATGCATAAGACTAGTGAGAAGGCCCTTTTGGCCGATTTTACTGATGGAGAGAGGCGTGGTAGAGATATTGGAGTTTATCATGGCTGGGTTTCACTTTTTGCAGCGCTTGCTATTGTCGTCGGAGGATATTTGATCGACCTCTTCACTCTCTCAATCATATTTTATATCGGATCAGCTATATTGTTTATCAGCGGATTCGCAATTTTGAAAATTAACGAATAGTGCTAATTAATTTGAATTATGAGGAAGTAGATTGTCATCCTGAATTTATTTCAGGATGACATAAATAAAAATGTTTAGTAAATAAAAGTAAATTTGGTTTAAGTAAGACTTCATCGGGCCATCCCCGCAGCAAGCTGCGGGGTATTGGCAGAAAATCTTATTTCAACCAATGTTAGTTTTCACTTTTTCGATGCAAGCATCGAGGAATAAAACCGCTTAAAGATTTAAAAGTGTAAATAAAAAAATATATGAAAAAAAAATCACTGTTGGTGAAATTTGCTTGGGGGTATGGTATATCGCTTCTCATCATTGCCTCACTTCGATTCATCCCTGGAATCAGTGATGCTGAAGGACATCTCTTCGGACTCTTCCATCTCGACTGGCTAGATGACATCCTTCACACCATCACTGGTATCTGGGGTATCTACGCAGCTTGGAAAGGAAAAGTACAATGCATTACATATTTCAAAGGCATGGGATTTCTCTACACACCAGATGCCATCATTGGGCTTCTCTATGGGCAAAACCCCTTACATATTGGATTTTGGATTGGAGAGCCACTCTATGGCACACTCATAGAGCGGATCATGATCAATGGTCCACACTTTGCCGGCGGAGCACTAGCTCTCTACCTCGCTTACGTCCTTGGTAAACGTCTAGAATAGACGCGGAACACGCTTCATGTAGTCAGCATACTTTTTGTTTTGAGAGGCTAGCAGCCTCTCTTCTTTTTTGGCCTTTTTTCTCAAAATATACCAGTAGGCGATGGTAAGAATACTGACAGATGGGTTGAACATCAGAAACACGCCGAGGAAAAATAACATCCGACCAATGTAAATAGGATGACGTGAATAGCGGAACAATCCAGTGTCGAGGATATCTCCAGAGTGGGCAGTATAGGTGACAGGTGTCCAATAGCGACGTAGTTGCATTCGACCGATGAATGCAACGAGTAATCCTACTGCCGCAAATACAAAACCAAGTACGTAGAGATAAAATGTGCTTGGATTTGTATTGAAGATGAAAAGGTGTCCAAAAAGAATCAAGTAGAAGATGATCAAGACAATAGTATCACCACTAGATTTGGTATCTTTGAAAAAAAACTTACGATATGATCCTCCAGCCTTAAGTTTTGGTAAGAAAACAAAAAGCATGAAGCCAATGAAGGTGGCTAGGGCGAAAATTTGGGTGATGTATAGGAGAGTGTGTTCCATATGTTTATAATAATTACAACCACTTGGACAAAGCAAAAATTCTTTTTCTATATATTTCAAAAATAAGTATAATATTTTGGATTATTAAGTAGATAATAAAAACATAATTTTCTATACTCCAAACATCAATCATCAGTGGTACAATCAAAAGTAGGCTAAATAAAAAAGCGATATAAGTCGACCCAGTTTCAGTTTCTGGGAACAACCAAGCTTTTTTCATAGTTGGTAAAGTGGCAAAGGCATCTGCGACAATAGTCAAAATAAGCGCTTCAATAGGAGAATCAAACATAAGCCAAACAGCTAAGGCCACGAAAGATGTCACCCCGCAAGCAAAATCAAAAAAAGTTAATTTCCAATAACTTTTTTTGTTGACAAAAGAAACTAGAAATACCACAAGTGGTAAAAAGCCAGCCAGAAAAGTCCTGAATGTCGTCCACGGATCAGCACTGGCTGATATAGCAGCTCCGGTTGCAATAAGGGGAGCCAGTGCCCACATCGACCATGACACTCTATTTGGTTTGGTTTTTCCTTTGATGGTATCTCTAATGTAGATAGATGTCCCGCAAATAGTCATGAGGAAGCTGATGATGGCTAGGACGTGAGTATAATTCATAGATATTAATTATACAAAAAAAAATCCTAACATGAAAGTTTGGATCTTGAATTGCTCCCAGACTTGGATTCCCGTCTCCGCTCTTGTTTCACAGAGCTGCGAACGGGTAGACTTCTCATTTCTTTTTGATTTAAGTAGATGATGATTGTGTGTGCTTGCTCGACGAAGCGTAGCGAAGCCTGAGCTCCCACATTGGGACGAGTTTAGAACTTTTTTGGCTGGGTTAAGTACAGTTTCTTAGTGTAAACGACAAAAGACCGCCTACACGGTCTTTTATCACCTTCACAAATCGGTATTACTCACCTACAACACTAATTTTCTTCTTTTGTGCCTCAGGCTTCTTTGGGACGGTGATTCGAATGACACCGTTCTTTACTTTCGCCTCGATGTTGTCGAGATCTGCCCCGCGTGGGAGCTCAAACGCTCGTCTGAAGTCTCCCACTCGACACTCAGATCGATACCATGTATCTCCATCTTCCTCCTTTTCCTCTTCGAGGTGTCCAGACAGGATCAGTGTGCTGCCGTCTACTTCTAGACTAATATCGTTCTCAGATACACCAGGCAAATTTGCCTTAATGTGGTATCCATCCTTCGTTTCCTTTATGTCGACAGATGGTGTCCAGACTTGCATCTGTCTGTCCATCGCTCGTGTCATATCATCGAGAATGGACAATGGTCGAAAGAAACCTTCATCGAAGAAGCGATTCATGAGTGTTGGTAATTGGGTGTTATCTACACTTGATAACTCATTGGTTTTCCTTGTAACTGGTAATTTCATATGGGTAATAATTTAATGAATAAATAATACTTTTGTAATATGTTACACCGTCATGATGTACCGCACACATCTTGACACTCTTGTACAGAAAGTGAACAAGATGGTGTCAAATAATCATGTGATAATTCCTATGTGTCATGCTCACGTGCTGTGTACCATCGAAGCCATTTTTGGTGCTTATGAATAATTGACTGGCACACTGGCACATGATGTGTATCCATTGTATACATATGCGCCGGGTTAAGAGTAATACACTATTCTATAGTTCGAATTCAGAAGACTCACGCTCTTTCTCATCAATCTCAGTTATCTTCTCATAATAAAGCAGATACAGAATTAAGTTCCCTAGACTAAACACTCCAAAGAGCGTATTGGTAGCCAAACTCTGGTTGCCGACTGCAAATATGAGCTCCATCGCTGGGGCAATGATCGCAATCTCCATAACGTACTTTATACTAATGTGGTGCTTTCGATAGTAAAATATAAGTACACGGTACGCCTTAATAAGAATAATGATAAGAACTATGTCATGGAGCATCTTGCTCACATTGAACTCAACAAGATCGAGTACAAGTTGCACCACGTTCACACCAGTAAACAACAGCAGTACAATGAGTGTGATAAATACAAACCCAGAAATTATTTTATTGGTTAGCAATGTAATGTTTTTCGTCATGTCCATATGCCCTGCGTTTAATTTGTACCAAGTGTTACTTCTACCTCTTTCTCATCTCCCTTATGGTATATTCGAAGCGTTACTTTTTCGTCGGGTTTGTGCGTTGCAATAATGTCCGACAACGTATTTCTTAGGGTGATCTTCTCTCCTTCTATGTCTAGTATAATGTCGTTTTCTACAATACCAGCCTTATCTGCAGGTGAGCCCGGAACCACAGCAAGATCTTGAAATGTATCTCCTCTGAGCACGAGTGCACCATAGTCGTATGGAAGGTTATTTTCCTCTTGGAGCAATTCATCCAACAGTACATACCGTACTCCTAAAAATGCTCGCTTTTCTTTTTCAATCGTGCCTGTATCACGTGCTTGCTCAAAGGCATCCTTTGCCTCTCTCGCTGGAATGGCAAATCCAATATTCTCTGCACTTGCCATAGCAACATTTACACCAATCACATTTCCTTCTATATCGAGCATGGGGCCACCAGAATTCCCTGGGTTAATCGCCGCATCGCTTTGAATAAGATTGCTCAGGCGCTCTGATCTACGACTGAAGAGGCTTCCTGCAGTAATACTTCTCGAAAGACCCGAAATCACTCCTTTGCTCACCGTATTATCAAATTCTCCAAGTGCATATCCGATGGTAATTGCCGTTTGTCCTACCTCTAGTGAATCTGAATCACCAAACTCTAGGTATGGCATATCCTCAAGCGCTACTTTGAGTACGGCAAGGTCACTGTCTGGGTCGAGCGCAAGCACCGTTGCAGGGACTTTTTCTCCACGACGCTCTTCATCGTTGAGGTACACAGTATACTCAGCATCTTCATCTTCGACCACATGCTTATTGGTCACAATATACCCGTCAGAGGAAACAAAGAACCCAGTCCCTGCGCCTATTCTTCTTTTTTCTGTTCCATTTTGTCTTAGTTCAGGAATACGAAAGTTGAAGAATTGCTCAAACTCTGGCGGTAAATCCGGAAATGGACTTCGATAGTATGTTTCAAATGTTGGCACCTCGGTTGAGGCAACAATACTTACCACTGCAGGGGACGCTTTTTTGACGACTTCGACGACCTGAGACTGCTCATCAACTATTTTTACTGGCTGAATATGTTGCTCTGGTTTCTTTGTAAACACTTCTTGCCATTTTGATATAAAGCCGATGTCCTCACTAGCATTAAATGCTTTCACTTTTGTCATACCCCAAGATAATGCATGTGAGCTAGTATGGATGACGCTTCCACCAACAATTGCTGAGACGAGCACAATGATTGCAAGTGACTTTTTAGTAAACGATAGTTTTGTGTTTTTTGTTTGTTTTTCCATATGCATAAAAAAATTCCCTGTTGCAGGGAATAGTGGCTCCCTGCATATGATGAATATAAAGGAAGGTTGCTATTAGCACTCTCTATTATAGAGTGATAAGTTTTAGTAGTCAAGAGATTGTTGTGGATATTTCTATTTTGTAATACGCAAAATGCTCTTTTTTATTTCAATAAAGCATTTTTGTGCTTTGCTTTCATGATATCAGCCTGATAGAAAAAGACAATCCACAAATAGATTGCCTTTTCTATTTCAAGTAGCACTAAGCAACTACTTCTTGACAAAATCAATTTACAGTCCGACGTTTACTTCACCATCGACATTGCTGTCTACTTCGACTGATCCGATCTCAGACCCAATAGTTGATTCTAGATCATTCGTGACTTCTATTTCTATCTGTGTGTCACTCTCAGACGTTTCAGATGTCTCTTCCTTGGTGGTGTTTGGGGCAGCAGGCTCTTCTTCCTGTTCTGATGGTTCTTCCACCTGTGTATCTGAGGAAGTATTTTTGTCTGCGTCAGATGATACTGAAGTACTTCCTTGAGCACGTATGTTCAAGGCTCCCCCAAGCACATCTGAAGCCGAATGTACCACTCTTTCAACTCGAAGTTCTATCTGTGCAGCAGTATCGGCATCACCTCGTGATTTTAACGTAGCTGTCTTTTGCAGTGCACTATTGGCATGCGTTTCAATTCGCGTGCTGATGTCTGATTGTGCCTCAGCGGAAAGCTCACCTTTTGCCTTCAGGGCTTCTGCATCTGCAGCTCTTCGCTCTGCGAGCTTTGCCTGCAGTTTGGCTTTTGCTTCGGTAGACACTGCGAACGCGCTTTCTATATTTTCGTTCACGTGAATTTTTACTCCATAGAGGGCATCTCCTGGGAGTGCTGAATGAGCAGCGACAGTAGTTCCTCCAGAGAGTGCGATGACGAGCATCAATGCAACTTTTGCAAACATATGATTTCTATTAAAGAATAATGATTCTCCTTGCTTTTGGCGCGCATGTATTCTATGACGAGTGGCGGTTGTAATTCTTACCGGCTTCATATGCATGTATGATGCCAATCTATCACGAATATGCTGTTTTTCCTCTCTATGTAGAGAAAATTCTCTATCCTCTTGCTTTAATTGTCTAATATATTTATTCATAGAGAATTTCATTTCACAAGACGAAGAAACATTTTTTTGCTCTGTGTACTCGTACAGAAATGACATTTACTGGCTCCTCTAGAATTGCAGCTATCTCCTGTGGTGTCAACTCCTGCAAATACCGTAGCTCAAAAGCAGTTTTGTATGGTTCGTCGAGTTCTGCTACCCGTGCCAGCAGTGCCTTCGCGTCTATCCAAGCGCCTATATCTGGTGTTTTTGCTTTTGCTATTGTATTTGTATCTTCTTCGAACTTTTCCAGAGATTCGTCTTTTTTTTCTTGTGTGTATCGATAATTAAGTTGGTTGCCGTCCTATATACAAATGCACGGATATGCTTCACGACATTCCCCTTTGTCATGTATTCCCATGTTTTCATGAATGATTCCTGCATAATTTCTTTTGCTTTTTCTCTGTCGTACACTCGTCTCGCACAATACCGAAACACAGCATCAGCATGCGCATCATACACACGAAGAAATTCTTCTTCTGGTGCGCTATTTCTTTCTTGTGTGTCGGTCATGTTGGTATATGCTATGACGAATGAAAGTGATGATTCTTACCTAGGCCTCTACCCCGATTTTCCACACATTCTTCTCTCGAAACGCAGGGATCGACTGTCGCCGTGCAGCATTAAAGACTGCAGATGGGGTCGTGTCTTGTTCTTTTGCGTAATCGGAGAGTGAGACGATGGTCAAGCTTTGCAGGTAAGCAAGTCGCTTATGTAAAGATTCGAGAACATTCAGAGAAAGGATCTTTTCCATTTGCTTGGTATTTTTTCCACTGTCATATACCTGAAATGCTTCATAGTATGTTTGTTTCTCTTTGTTGCGGACAATGACAGATGGGTACCCTTCTTGGTGAAGTAGGTAGTTAATCAATACACGTCCGATACGACCATTCCCATCGTTGAATGGATGGATTCTTTCAAACTCAAGGTGGAAACGTGAAATTGCATCAATAGTAAATTCATCATCTTTTGTATTCGTATATGTAGCAATTGCTTCGCCCAGTAACATTTCTACATGTTCAGGAGCTGGGGCAACATGAGAGCCTACTCGGACATATTCACCTTTCCGACGAAATCTTCCTGAAATACTGTCATCGATGTTGTCCATGAGCATCTTGTGAAGCAGTAGAATCGTCTCCAACGTAAGTGGAATGTCTTGTCCTTTTTTTCGGACATACCCAACCACACGAGCAAGATTCTTTGCTTCAAATACTTCTCGCAAATTCACATCACGAGACAGCTCCATCTCTAGAAGAATTTTCTCTGTCTCTTTAAAAGTAAGTGTAGAGTTCTCAATAGCGTTTGAGTTATACACTGACTCACTCACTTCTGCTTCATCGAGAATCGTCAAAAGAGACTCTTTTCCTCGGGAGAGCTTGTCGTAATTTTTTTTCCGTTCTTGTATCCGTTCGCGGATGGTTTTATGTGTTGCCATATAGAGAAATGATAGCATTTTGGCCTATTTTTGTCAAAAAACCGTGAATTATAATAAAAAACAGCGATTATTCACTGTTTTTTGATTATTCGCTCCGAGGACAGGATTCGAACCTGTGACATCCGCGTTAACAGCGCGGCGTTCTACCACTGAACTACCTCGGAATAATTGAGAATTTTCAATTTTTATCTTTAAGCGGTTTTATTCCTCGATGCTTGCATCGAAAAAGTGAAAACTAACA
>CAYFPJ010000021.1:0-18168 GCA_964344965.1 uncultured Gammaproteobacteria bacterium
CGTATCATCCCGTTAATCCACCGACGTAGTCGGTGGTAATTAAATTTACAATTTTTAAACAATTTAAAATTATCAAATTTTTTAAATAAAAGTAAATTTGGTTTAAGTAAGACTTCATCGGGCCATCCCCGCAGCAAGCTGCGGGGTATTGGCAGAAAATCTTATTTCAACCAATGTTAGTTTTCACTTTTTCGATGCAAGCATCGAGGAATAAAACCGCTTAAAGATTTAAAATTGTTTTCAAATTATAAATTGTAAATTTAAAATTTAGGATTAGAATTATGCCCTTCAAACCAATAACAACTAAAAAATCTTCTGTCTCGAAAAGAGAAAAAGAAAAAATGCGCAAAAGGAAGAAAAAAGATAGCGAAGATCTCATCAGTATTGAAGAAGAGAGAGTCTACAGAGAGGGGACGGTCGCTATCAGGGATTTGATTGCTCCTTCTGCCTTTCGAGTTGAATCCAATTTTATCCAATTGGGAGATATTTTTTTGCGTACAGTCTATGTAATTTCTTATCCTCGTTACATTGCGGTTGGTTGGAGTACACCAATTCTCAATCTCAATATCACCATGGACGTGTCCATGTTTTTCTATCCGGTGAAGTCAGCCATCATTTTGAAACAATTGAAAAAGAAAGTCGGAGCTCTCCAAGCCCAATTGTCTGCCGACGCAGAGAAGGGGGCTCCTCGTGATCCAATGCGTGAGACCGCTCTTCGTGATATCGAACAACTCCGAGATGATCTTACTCAGGGTATCGAGCACTTTTTCCAATTTGCTTTTTACGTTACACTTTATTCTAAGGACATGAAAGAGTTGGATCAGCTGACAGAAGATTTGGAGAATATTTTTGGTTCACGTCTTATTTATACCAAAAATGTCTTATTCCAAGCTGAGCAAGGTTTCACTTCGACAGTGCCTCTGGGGATAGATGAGATCATGGTTTCTTTCAATATGAATTCTTCGCCAATTGCCTCCTCTTTCCCTTTCATGTCTTCTGAGCTGACTAGTGACGATGGTATTCTTTATGGGATAAATAGGCACAACAATAGTCTTATTTTGTTTGACAGGTTTTCCTTGCAGAATGCCAACATGATGGTCTTTGCAACTTCTGGTGCTGGTAAGTCCTATGCAGTAAAATTGGAGGTGCTGCGCAGTTTAATGATGGGGGTAGAGATTATTGTCATTGATCCAGAAATGGAATACATGCATTTGACAGAGGCAGTAGGCGGAACATATGTAAATATCTCTCTTGCTTCTGAGAGTAAGGTCAATCCATTTGACTTGCCACGTCCTGTCGGACAGCAGATTTCTACAGAAGATATTATCCGCAGTGCTGTCATCACAGTGAAAGGGCTGCTTCGTATCATGTTTGGTAAGGTGACAGCCAAGGAAGATTCTATTTTGGACCGGGCACTATTAGAAACTTATGCCAAGAAAGATATCACCCCCACAGTTGACCTCTCTGTAGTCGAGCCACCGATCATGCAGGATTTGCTTGATGTATTAGAAGGTATGGATGGAGCAGAAAATTTGGCTCTCAAATTGAGAAAATATACAGATGGTACTTTCTCTGGACTATTCAATTCTCCGACCAATGTGAAAGTCAACAATCAGCTTGTAGTATTCAGTGTTCGTGATTTGGAAGATGAGCTCCGTCCGATGGCAGTGTATTCTCTTATCAATCATATTTGGAATATTGTTAGAAGTGAACAAAAGAAAAGACTTCTTATTATTGATGAAGCTTGGTGGCTAATGCAACACGAAGATAGTGCTAAGTTTATCTATGCTCTTGTGAAAAGAGCTCGTAAATATTATCTAGGAGTGACAACTATCACGCAAGATGTGAATGATTTTCTTGGCTCTCAGTACGGTAAGGCAATTGTTACCAACTCAGCCCTCCAGCTGCTTTTGCGCCAGTCTCCAGCTTCTGTGGATATTGTCAAAAAGACTTTCATGTTGACGGAAGGTGAAAAATATCTTTTACTAGAAGGTGCAGTAGGGGAAGGAATATTCTTTGCCGGTCTAAAGCACGCTGCTATCAAGGTGGTGGCTTCTTACACAGAAGACCAGCTAATCACTTCTGATCCAAAGCAATTGTTGGAAATTGAGCAGGCTAAGAAAGAATTTGAAAGAGAGGTCGCTAACAGGTAGAAGGCAAAAAAGATCTAAAGCCCTCAAAAGAGGCAGGAGGTACAGAGATAATAAATATCATATGATTAAAAAAATATGAAAGATTTACGTACAAGAATTTTGGTATCAGTCAGCGCAGTTGTGGGGGTAAGTGTTGCTCTACTTTTGTTGTATATATATGTTTACGCTCCTTCCCAAGAGGATGAGTTTTTTGAAGACATTGATAATCAGACAGAAAAAGTTTTGGATACACTAGAGGATGCTGCAGAAGATGGTGTAGATGTCGTGGCGGAGGTAGACCAGACTCCACCAGAAGACCCAACAGAATTATACCTCAGACAGCTAGCTCGTGATTTTGTGGAGAAGTTCGGGACATATTCTAGCCAAAATAGAAATAAGCATATTGAAGATGTATTTCCGATGGTGACTAGTCAGATGTCTTCATGGCTTGAGAGTCAGAAAAAAGAATATACACCAGAGTACAGTGGGTCGACCACCAATGTGATCGTCAATAATATAAAGTCAGTGGAGGGCGATAAGGCGGTAGTATCCGTGGGTGTTCAGCAGGTTTTGAGTACATCTGGAGGTTCGGAAAATATTTACAAAAATGGTGATGTACATTTTGTGAAACAGGGCTCTAAGTGGAAAATCAGTGGTCTTTTTTGGGAAGAGTAGAATGTTTAGGTTTTAGAGCTTTTAGGTTTTTAGGTTATTTTGGAGGATACTGTATGAAGGAGGTTATGAATATTTTTTTAAAAACAGTGAAGGATTGCATCTTTCCTGTTTTTTGTTTAGGTTGCAATAAAGAAGGGGAGTGGGTTTGTGAGAAATGTTTTGCTAAGATTGATTTGTCTGGGCAATTTTTTTGTCCGGTTTGTCATGAGGTAAAAGCAGGAGGTTGTGTTTGTCACAATTGTGTAGACGATTCTCGTATCAGCCAGCATGTGGCTATTTTGAAATATGAAGAAGAAGGTTTGTCTGGACGTATCATCTATGCTCTCAAATATCAGTATGCCGAAGACATCATTCCATTGTGGATGAGTATCATTGATGAGTTTTTTGTTGAGCATAAGGATTTATTTTCAGAATTTGATTATATTATTTCTGTGCCACTACATAAAAAAAGATGGGCTAAAAGAGGGTTCAATCAATCTGATGTGATTGCAGATTTTGTATCAAAGCAGGTTGGTGCGGAAGTTCTGAAAAAGACATTGATTCGTAAAACTAACACACCTCATCAGGCAACCTTATCTCGTGAAGAGCGTTTCAAAAATGTGGTAGATGCTTTTAAAATTATAGAAAAGCCTGCTATTGAAAATAAAAAAATCATCGTGGTCGATGATGTCTTTACTACTGGCAGTACTATTCAGGAATGCGCCAAGGTTTTGTTGGAAAACGGTGCTAGGGAAGTTGTGGGATTTAGTTTGGCGAGAGGCTAGAATAATAAAGCTCACTAAACTAAAAGTCCATAACATAGCGGAGGGACAGGGATTCGAACCCTGGGTGGACTTTCATCCACAACAGTTTTCAAGACTGCCGCCTTAAACCACTCAGCCATCCCTCCGCCATGATATTGACATCTTAATTTAATAAGTATTGTTTACTTGGTTTTATAGAACGTCTTCCGTCAAGGCATCTAGGTATCAAGAATTCTTCATTATTTCCTGTTAACACATATAGCCAATCATAAGCATTTTTTTTCGTTTTTTTAACCACGTAACCTTTTGAATTTGAATGAACTCTTCGGAGATCTACCTCTCCACTGTTTGAGAATCTTACCTGAACACGAAATAGTGACACACCTTGTTTTTTGTTAGTGTCCACAATGATATCATAAGGTGCTGATTCAGTGAGAGGAAGAGCTACATCATAACCTTTTTTTGTGAATGTTGCAATTGCTTGAGCAACAGCTACATCTCCTTTTCGTTGGGTAAGTCTTGGCATACTACCTCAGTATAGCACGGTATGGGCAACCGCTACAATAGAAATAAAATACCTTAGTATGGTGCGGAACATAGTACCGTGCGGTACTGTGCGGAGAGGGAGGGATTCGAACCCTCGGTCCGGTTTTACCCGAACAACACATTAGCAGTGTGCCCCTTTCGGCCACTCAGGCACCTCTCCATGGTAACTTTTGAAAGTTGACAATTAACAATTGACCTTGTTTGAATACACAAAGACGCGATCTATTATAATTTATATTTAAGCTTTAGTCAATACTTAATCTGCCCATCACTTGTGAGTTATTTTGCTTGCATAAGCCTTTTTACACTTATTTACTGAACTTATTTATTTTGCTATAGTACCTACATATGAATAAGAAAAAATCAAACAAAAAAAGTCCTATCTTCGAAATGATCGTGGACACTTCTGGCTCCACTTCTTTTGTGCCTGCCACACCTTCCAACAAAGGACACCAAGAAAAAGATTGGCATGCAAATCACAGGGAAGGACAGCTCGCAGTTGATGTCTTTGAAAATGATAACGAAGTGATTGTAGTGTCTACTATGGCCGGGGCTGTCACTGACATGATCGAGGTGTATGTTCATAATGACCTTCTCACTATTAGAGGTGAAAGACATGAACCAGAGGAAATGAAAAAGGCTACTAGGTATTTTCACGAAGAATGTTTTTGGGGTAGATTTTCTAGAACTATTGTCTTACCAGTAGATGTGAAAGGTGATATGGCCGGAGCCGAATACAAAAATGGTATCCTAGTAGTCACTATTCCAAAAAAGCACGAAAAAAGCTCTAGAATAAAAATTGAGGTGGTAGAGGAATGATTATGTTAGACAAAAAAACCTTAAGAAAAATGAACAAAAATGTCTCTTGGCGAAAGATTTGGATTGCCTCAATTATAATTTTGGTTTTGTTTGGTGTATTGTTTACCAGCTTACTTGCCTATGGCTCTTCTTATGAAGGAAGGGTTTTGCCGGGTGTACACGTGGATGATATTGATATTGGGGGGATGAGTGAGGTGGACTTGCGTAGTTTTTTGCAGGACATGAATACCAAGCTGGTGGATGCTGGCATGAGATTTTTCTTTTTGAATGAAGAAGGGGAGGAGGAGATGTTTGTCTTAGACCCAACCATAGTTACAGATGATAATTTTATCGAACTTATTGGTATGGATGTGGAGAAAGAGTTGGACTTTTTGTTGAATTACCAGAAAACCCAGTCTTCTATTACGCGTTCTTGGTCTGCTCTCGTTAGCCGTATATCCAAACCTCATATAAAATTGCGGGCCATAAATGTGGATAGAGAAAGGCTGTTCGAAGAGATAGAAAATAAGATTGAGCCGCATGGAAAGAAAGCTAAAAATGCAGGAGTAGTCATAAACAGTTTGTTACCTTTTGATTATTCTTTTGTAAGCTCGAGTCCTGGGGTATCTTTTCAGTATGATAATGTTTTGGGACAAATCATTTCAGATTGGTCTGCTTTGCGTATTCCAGAAATACACATATCATCTCAAAAGACAGAACCAGAAATACATGACAAAGACGTGCAAGATATTATATCTAGACTTCCAGAGATATTTGGGCAGGGTTCTCTAGAATTGAAGTACACAGACGCACACACTAAGAATACTAGCTATTGGAATATTTCAGAAAGTAATATCTCCAAATGGATTGAAATTCAGAAAGTTGACGATGGCCTAGCTTTTGGTCTGAGTTCTTCTTCTACTATAGAATTTTTAGAAAATACAGTTGCTAAAAAAATAAACAAAGAAGCACAAGATGCCAAATTCAAGATAGGGGGCAACAATAGGGTGACAGAATTTCAAGGGTCAAGGCCGGGTTTTTCTCTTGATGTAGAAGCTACTTATCAGGAGATCAATAACGCTGTCATTCAGAGAACTTGGCATGATGAAGGATTGGTACTCTCAATTTCAGTGGTAGTGGAGCAGGTAGAGCCAAATGTGAAAACAGGAGAAATAAACGAACTTGGCATAAAAGAGATTTTAGGCATTGGGTATTCTAATTTTAGTGGTAGTCCTCCCAATCGTATAAAAAATATTCGTCATGCCGTAAAAAATAAATTGGAAGGTCTACTTATTTCTCCTGACGAAGAATTCTCTCTCATCAGCGCCTTGAAACCATTTACTTTAGAGGGTGGATATCTCCCAGAATTAGTAATAAAAGGTGATGAAATTAAGCCAGAGATTGCTGGGGGATTGTGTCAAATTGGCAGTACTATATTTCGTACAGCTATGAATTCTGGTTTGCCTATCACTGCCAGAAGGAATCATTCTTTGGTTGTAAATTATTATAATGACCACCGCAATGGTCTTCCCGGGACTGATGCTACAATTTACGATCCTGCACCTGATTTTAAATTTTTGAATGATACTGGAAATTATATTTTGGTCACGACTGATATGAATGTCAACAATGGTGATCTGTTTTTCACTATGTGGGGCACAAATGATGGTCGCAATGGATATTATACTGAGCCAGTGGTCCATAGGTGGATACCTGTAGGAGAGACCAAATATATAGAAACCACTGATCTAGAGCCTGGCGTAGAAAAGTGTCAAGGCGCACATACTGGCGCTGAGACTTCTTTTACTTATGTTCAAGAATTGCCGAGTGGAGAAAAAGAGGAGACTGTATACTCTAGTTACTACCGTCCGTTACCGAAAATTTGTCTTGTTGGTGTAGAGGAATTAAGTATGTGCCAAGAACTACCAGACGGCAGTGAAGGTTGTGCTCCTCCAGAGGATGATGATATCTCTGAGGAGACAGAAGATGAAAAAATTGATATTTTAGACACAGAAGAAGAGTAATATTTGACTTATTTTAGCCAAAATATTGTTATTTCCACAGACCACATCTTGACAGGGTGGTCTTTTTGTGTTATTATCTTCAGTCAGTCTGACAATTGTCCAACCACGGAACTTAGTTGTTGATAGCTGTACACCTAGATATTGATCGTGATACGCAGGCATTGAAGAGACGTGGTGGGCACATTGCTAATTTACAATTTATAATTTGAAATTTTCAAACAATTTTTAATTATAGAATTTAAGAATTTTAAATCTTTAAGCGGTTTTATTCCTCGATGCTTGCATCGAAAAAGTGAAAACTAACATTGGTTGAAATAAGATTTTCTGCCAATACCCCGCAGCTTGCTGCGGGGATGGCCCGATGAAGTCTTACTTAAACCAAATTTACTTTTATTTGTTTTAAAATTAAAAATTTCAAATTAAAAATTCATCAATCGCATTGTGTGTGATTAAAGGTATAGATGTACAGTCTATTTGAATAGCGTAGCTTTCTAAGTAGATTGCGATCTGTATCCACGACCCCGATAGCATTCGCTTTGGCTCATGTCAATCGGGACAGGACTCAGAGATATAGATAGTGTGTGGTAGAGTGAAGTTTGTAGCTTCTAGTACATATAATTCTGTATCCACGACAAGCATGGAGGTGTGTCCTCGGCTTGTACAGGCTCCGGCTCGTACTTGAACAAGAATACACCTTCTTGGATGCAGCATTGAAGCATTGACTTGCTTACAAAAAAGCTTATCAAAACACCTTGTTTTTATTACAAGGTGTTTTTTATTGCTTAATTTTTTATAAAGTTATATAATATTGATTACAATCGTCCTGACTTGGTTTTGACAATCAGAGTGACAGGGTTATAAATAATTTTTATGGAAAATATTGTCACACTTCTAAAAAATTATAATTTTGGTCTCAACACTGTTTGGGATTATTTTATTGCTTTTATTGTGTTTTTTGGGGTGCTGTTTGTTTTGAAATCAATACAATCAATAATTATCTCCAGATTAAAAAAATTATCCAAGAAGACTGAGACAGCTATAGACGACACTTTGATTAGTATTTTTGAGGATATCAAACCCCCCCTCTACTTTGTGGTTGCCATATATGCGTCTATCCAGTATTTGTCTGTCGGTTCTTTTTTGGGCAAAATTTTCACAATATTGTTTATTTTTGTAATCGTCTATGAGGTTGTAAGGGCTGGTCAAAAAATAGTCCATTACGGGTTGGAAGTGTATGTAGAAATGCAAAAAAGGGAAGGGGAGGGTGTAAATCATTCTTTGGTCAATGCTGGAAAAACCATGGCCAGTGTTTTGCTGTGGTCGATTGGTATTTTGCTTATTTTATCTAACTTGGGAGTGAATATTACATCTTTGGTTGCCAGTCTTGGTATTGGTGGTATTGCTGTTGCTCTTGCTGTGCAGAATATTTTGGGAGACATATTTAGTTCTTTTACAATTTATCTTGATGAGCCATTTCAAGTTGGTGATTTTATTGTAGTAGGTGCTGACTCTGGCACAGTGGAGAAGATTGGTCTCAAGACTACACGCCTTCGCACCTTGCGCGGTGAAGAGTTGGTGATACCCAACAAAGAATTAACTTCTGCCAGGATTCAAAATTTGAAAAGAATGAATAGCAGGAGGATAAGTTTTTCTATCACTGTAGTCTATGATACTGACAATGGTAAGTTAAATATTTTTCCTGATATTATAAAAAGAGTAATAAATAATATAGATCATTTAGAATTTGTTCGTTGTCATTTGGCAGAACTTTCTGATTCTGGATCTGCTTTTGAAATAGTTTATTTGGTCGATACAAGTGATCATAATGTGTTTATGGATGCTAAGCACAAGATGAATGTCGATATTTTGTCCCAATTGGAGGAAAATGAAATAAATCTAGCCTACACCACCCAGACAATTGTAGTGAAAAAATAAATACCTGTCAGGTATTGACTATCACGACGAAAGGCGTTATAATAGCCTCCGTCGCTATAGCAAGCGCTCATTCCAAAGTTGTTGTCTGGGGCTTCGTGGCTTTGGATTTACAATATATTTACGCGCGCCTAGCTCAGTTGGTTAGAGCATCTCGTTTACACCGAGAGGGTCAGGGGTTCGAATCCCTTGGCGCGCACGTCTCCATCCCGACTTTGTCGGGATTGCGCCGTGCAGGCACAGTATCTTCACAAAAGATTTTTTTATTTTGAGCCTGCACGGCGCAATTGTGAGCAACGCTCACAATGGAGCCGTGCCATCATAGCTCAGTCGGTAGAGCGCATCCATGGTAAGGATGAGGTCGTTCCAAAGTGGAGAGTTTTGCCTCAACCTAGCTACAATGGTATTATTAGACCCCCTTTCTATGACTAAACAGGTCGGCGGGTCTAGAGATAGAAATATTATATGCCATCATAGCTCAGTTGGTAGAGCGCGGCCATGGTAAGGCCGAGGTCTGCGGTTCAATCCCGCATGATGGCTCCAAGGTACTACATAGAAGATATGTAGTATTTTTTTATGGATTTGCTTGCCCTCCATGAAGAATTCTGTGAATACTCCACCTTCATCCGTGGTTATACCAAGGAGACGATTCGACGTTACAGACAAACCTTGAAGGTATTCATGAAAATCACAGGGATAGTGGATACAAGAGACATATCGGAAGATACTGTAAAAAAGTTTTTTATGGATGGACGAGTAGAGCGAGGATGGGCAGCAAGTACCTATGTGACATACCACAAGTCCTTTGTTGTATTTCTTCGCTGGCTTGTCCAGAAAGGCTATTTGGAGGCAAACCCTGCTGAGGATATGGAATTGCCTCGCATTGAGAAAAAAATACCACTCAAGTTAACAAAACAAGAGGCAGAGCGTCTTCTAGAGGTGGTTTACAACTACCCGTACAAGTATAGATTCCTCAAATACAGAAACCATGCTGTCTTTGCCACCTTTCTGTTTGCGGGATTGAGGAAGGGAGAATTGGTGAATTTGAAATATGGTGACGTTGATTTGGAAAACCAATCGTTGTTTGTCCGTCAGGGTAAAGGCAGAAAAGACCGTATAATCCCCATATGTTCTCGTCTGAAGTTTAGCCTAGAAAAATACATGACTGAACGTGCACGTTTGGGGAAGAAGTGCCCAGAATTTTTCACCTCTCTTAATAGGGACAGAGGTCTGACACAACACGGTTTGAAGCACTTAGTAAAATGGGCAAAGGAGGCAACAGGAATCCAATTTGGTCTTCACAAACTGCGCCATACGTTTGCTACACTGATGCTGGAGGGAGGATGTGATATTTATAGTCTGTCACGCATGATGGGGCATTCGGATATAAAAACGACGACCATTTATTTAGCAGCCTCTGCTGAGCATCTAAGGAGTCAGATATATAAACATCCGATGAATATTTAACTTTATTTTTTCTCCGGCTCATTTTTAGCCCTCCTGAATTTTTCAGGGAAAAAATTGTCCATCTCTTCTTGAAATTTGAATCTTTAAGCGGTTTTATTCCTCGATGCTTGCATCGAAAAAGTGAAAACTAACATTGGTTGAAATAAGATTTTCTGCCAATACCCCGCAGCTTGCTGCGGGGATGGCCCGATGAAGTCTTACTTAAACCAAATTTACTTTTATTTCAAAATTTATACTATGTTTTGCAAAATAATGTTGACGGAAAGTATCAAGCTGCCAATGTATGAATTCTCCTTCGTTTTTCTTTGTAAGAAAAGAGATAAATTCATGCTCGGTAGCTACTGGGATTATTTGGAGTAGCTTTTCTAGAGTTTGCACCGAACATACTATGTACGGGAATCTATCTAGATAATCAAGAGGTATGCCATTTTTTTTAAGATATTCTGCAACCAATGGATCAGTATCGTTTCTCATGCCCATATCGTACATCCATTCATCGAGTGTCACCAGTATTGGTTGGATTTTTTTGTGGGGGTTATATGAAAATTTTTCATATTTGTTATTTATATAGCCCAAGTGTATAGATTTGTATTGTTTCCCAATCATTTCGGCCACTAGGTTAAGTTCAGCATTGTTACTGCCAGAAAATGGATTTTGTTTTAATTCTTTCGTGATATGCTTTGTCTTGCATTCAACAAAAATTATTAGTTTATCCATGTCTATGATCCAATCGGAGGATTTGTGTTGAGTAGTATCGAAATATTCTTGTTCTCGATCATAACGCACTTTTTCCAAAGAAGCTAAATTTTTCTCTATAACATCACCAATATAATCTTCAAACGCTTTCCCGTAGGCATTCTCATCGAAGTAAGGTTCTCTCGAGACAAGAAAATACAAGCCTTGAGTGACAGACCAATAAAGAAATGGGGGCAATGGACAATAAATTTTTGATCCAGTATTACGTCCAACTACTATTAGTGGTTTTGTAATCATTGGTAATGATAATTGACGTGTAAAGTGTTCATCTATTGAGCGAGCTTTTTCTATTTGGGGGGATAATTTATCTAAAGTAGATGAGTATAAATCAATAAATTTATTCCCCCAGTCCGTTTTAAGCTCCTCAATGCCTTCATAGCGGAGTGGTAATGTAATATTTGAATGTTCAAGATATGCTCCTAAAAATAGGACGGCTGTTAGTAGTAATTCATGTGTATGAAGTCCAGTTTTCTTATATATTGCACTGTCTAAAGATGGTGCGGAAAAAATGCGATAGTATCTATACAAGTGTTCAAAATTCATTCGACCATTCATTTGCCATGGAAACTGTTGGTGCCCAATTCTAAACATAAATTTGTTTAGGTTTTCAGCATTTAAGTTGTCTAATGGGATGACCTCCTCGAAATTTTTTATTTTATCTATAACTCTAAATAGGTCAGAGACCTTTTTAGGAGAATATCTGGGTATCGGTTGTTGAGAGCAGAGTATTATTGCCTCCCTACATAATATTTCAAGATGCCAAGGTGCAAGGTATATCCATCTCTCATTCTGTCCCCCCATTATTTGGTGGGGTATTTCGACATCTCTTGGCCACTTAAATGTTGGGTAAAATAGTTTTTGTGAATATGCCCAACAAACACACAATACATCTATTATATCCATATATTGCAATGCATTCCTTATCGGTTTGTAGGCGTCAAAAAATATATCGTCTTTCATACTTGAATAATAAGACATTTTATTATACAATAATACATGACTACCTACAATGTTTCACAGAGTTTTTTATTTTAGGACTCACAGGGCGACTGTCTCGTCTTTTCCGCTTTACGGATAAAGACGGGCAGTCAATACCTCCGCAAAGCGGGGAGTCCTCGGATTCTCTGTGAACAGTGGGTAGTCAGGTTTGGCTGCCCTTTTTTGTTTACTAAATTTTTATATGAAAAAAATATACTTACTGCTAATAATTCCTTTTCTGCTTGCTGGTTGTGGTGCCGTTGTTGTCGAAGAACATCAAGCAGACGCTTTCTTTCTGCCTCCTTCCATTGATGGATACGAAGAGGCTGTAGGTGTTTCATTGAGAGAACGATCCTCTAGCTTCGTGTATATGGCTAAGGACAGTGCAAAGTTAGGCGTTGTTTCGGCTACTGGTGCTGTCATTGGTTTGGGCGTAGGAGATAGCTTTGATTTTTCGACGTTCGATTTTCTATACACGAAAGAAAATGAAGAAGTACTTCTAGATGGCTTCGAGGGTAAAATAGGATGTCAGGAAACCTACGAAACTTGTCAGATACAAGTTCTTAATGGAGAAATATTGATTGGTGTAGAGGTTGGACATTACGAGAACCATTCCATGTACAAAAAAGAGGCAGAGAGGATACTACGAGAACTGATCAATGCCTACGCATTACAAAATATTTGACCGATAAAAAAAGGTCGTGTATAATATAATTATTACAATTCACAAAATAGAGTTAGCTTGAGAATAACAAAGGTATAGCCTCTCCGTCCACTAGATGTGCACAGGAAGCTCCGGAATGCCACTTAATTGTGCCGTTCTAGCCAATCTCGTTACCCTTGACCTACACGATATTTTACCTAATCAAAACATACATAGAGTATGTCTGGTATTATATTCGTTTGGGTCGATCGACTTTAACAAAAATAGCACCAGCATACATCTGCTGGTGTTTTTCTTTGTTATATGAAAGTAGCTAACTTAACTCCCATCAAGGCAATTCGTGCAAAATGTCTTGATTGTATGTGTGGTCAACCAAAAGAGGTGAGGCTTTGTCCGATGACAGATTGTTCACTGTATCCTTACCGTATGGGAAAGAACCCTAATAGAGCGGGCATAGGCGGTAAAAAAGGTCGAGGTGGTACTCAACCACCTAAAAACAATAAGAAGATGAAAAAACATAACTCTAGTACGGTCTTATGAGCAATAAAAGGACGATACAACCCCACTCCAACTGCGGTTCCTGTCTACGCTCCAAGAAACAATGTAAGTGCGGTAGGAAGACGGCAATGACTTCCAAGGTACTCCGAAAACTGGAGGAGGCATTTGCTTATGGTGCGACAGACAAAGAGGCTTGTTTTTACGCAGGAATAAGCACGTCTACGTTATACAAATTCCAACAGGGAAATGAATGGTTTTCGGAGCGAAAAGAGGCACTGAAGGCACAGCCAATATTGCTAGCACGCAAAACAGTGGTAGAGGCCATTGCATTGAGCCCTAACACTGCGAAGTGGTACCTGGAAAGAAAGAAGGCGGATGAATTCGGCAAGTTTGTAGAAAGACCTGTCAGAGAAGAGGAGCGTCATGATTTAGACGAAGAATCAAAGAAGCGCATTGCAAAGTATTTGGACTGATATGAAGAGGCTTAAAGACTTACACAAGCAATTCATGGAAGAGCAAGAATTCTCTGCTAAACTACGTCCAGCTACTCTGAGGGGCTACATTGCCGCATATGACCTACTAGAGTTAATATTTCCTGGAATTGATACTGATATGGTTACCTCCAAGATATTAACCGAATTCTTTAAGAGACTTGAGAAAAGAGAACGTGTCGTAGGTAAGGGGAGAATAGTCAAAGGGGTAAAACCGAGTACCATAGCCACATACAGGAGTAAGCTAGGAAAATTCTTCGATTGGCTAGTAATGAAACAATACTTAGAAAAAAATCCATTTGCCGAAATGGAATATCCTCATGTTATATATGGGGATCGTAAATTCTTAAAAAAAGAAAATATGGAAGCAATCTTCAACGCTGTAGGCTTTTCAATGCCTTGGGCAAACAACTTTCTTCGCAAGAGGAATCTGGCAATATTCTCAGTACTATTGTTTTGTGGTCTTCGTCGTGGTGAGCTGCTTGGTCTACAATTGAGGGATGTAGATATGCAACGGAAACAGCTTACTGTGAGAGGAGAAACAAGCAAGTCTAAGGTCGACAGAATTATTCCCCTAAACACACAAGCGTTGCGTGTCTTAGAAGATTACTTGGCAGAGCGGAATAGACGTGAATATAAAACACACCATCTATTTGTATCGAATAACGTAGATAAAGGTTTAACTGAAAATGGCCTCAAACATCTTCTGAAGAAAATCATTAAGTTCGTTGGTTTCAAATTTCATCTCCATCAATTTCGCCACACATTCGCAGTTAACCTTTTCAATGCCAATACAAACCCAGTCAAGATCAAAGCATTACTAGGGCACAAGGATATACGAATGACGATGACATATTTGAGGTGCATACCTCAGAAGAGTATGCGGGGTGACGTGGAGTGTTTGACCCTTGATAATCTTCTTTGATTGGTGTATACTGTAGTCGTAAATTAATATGCTTCCGAGTAGTACCTGGGATACCTCCTCGCCCCTTACCGTATTGTAGAGAACAGATCATACTAATCTCGTAAGAGATTAGTACATAGTATATGATTATTCACTAGAATTAGTGAAAAATGATATACAATGTATTGATATTATTAATGGTAAGGATGAGGTCTCCGGTTCAATCCCGGATGATGGCTCTAGACTTTCTACCGACTTGTCAATAATCATAGCTCAGTCGGTAGAGCGTCCCGACTAAGTCGGGAAGGTCTCCGGTTCCCTGCCTGCCGGAAGGCGGGAATCCCGGATGATGGCTCAAGACTTGACAAACACTACTATTTATACTAAACTCTGTTTGCATTCATTTTGGATTTAGGAATTTAGATTCCTGCCTGCTACTCAGTCTGAGCTTCATATTCGAAGACCAGCAAGCAGGTTAGATTAAAACTATATGTCACAAGACAACATGATCAAGCTGCAATGTACGATCTGTAAACTGATCAATTATTTCAGTAAAAAAAACAAAAAGAAGCTGAAAGATCGTTTGGAACTAAAGAAGTTCTGTAAAAAATGTACAGCGCACAAATTGCACAAAGAAACCAAATAAGCTAAAATAATCCCCATGAGAGGGATTATTTTTTGATTTTTTACAAACTATCAAAAAAATTAATAATCTAATTTATGAAATTTTTCAATTCATTTGTAAACAGTCTATATAATATTCATTGGTTGAGAGAGCAGAAACATAAGCCAAAAAAACCGTGGAAGTATTTTTTCTTATTAATACTATTTATTGGGTTAGCTCACCTAATCATTGCAGGAACAGTCGGTAGTCGACATATTAATACCGCTTGGCAGGAGATTAGTGGCGGAATGGATTTGGAAGATTCTACACAAGTTGATTTTGGTGAAGTTGTAGATACTTTTTCAAAAGCCCTACAAGAAGCTCAAGAAGAAGGGTTGACAATTACAACAGAGGATGGAGAGGTAATAGAAATAGATGCTGAAACCGTGGGCGAAGCACTTGGTGAAGATGGTGAAATGATAGAAGGTCAATTAGAGCTGCTTGGGGAGTCTGTGGAAAATTTGCAAGTAGAGTCGACAGCGATAGGGAGTATGGTTGTCACTTTTTTGATTTTTTTGGGTATTATTTCTCCTGTTTTTTTGGTTGCTGGGAAATTATTGTATCTATTAATTTTAAGTTGGTTATTTTCTTTACTGTCTAGAAGTGGAGAAGAGAAGTGGTCTACCGGTGAATTCTTTGGGGTTGGTCTTTATGCTCTTACCTTACCGACACTTCTCAACTGGCTTGTCTTACCTTGGTTTGGGGAGTACATTCCTTATCTTTACACATTCATCATGATTATATTCTTTGGTGGTATATTGTTTTGGAAAAAAGGTAAAGAGAAAGTTTAAAATTTTTTTACAGACCTGTCAATCTAGCTACATCATCAATATTCAAATACATATTATCAATTACTGGGAAAGAGACGTTATGTTCTTTTTTACCAGCAACGATGCAATATTTTGTTTTTTTGATAGTGTCATCAAATGTCGTAGTATTTTCACACTTGTCAATTAAAATAAAGGACTGATTTTTTTCGTATTTTGATATGATATTGGCCAGCTTATGTTCTTCTCCAGATAGGTCAAACTGAAATTTGAGTTTGGTATGCAAATCATTGCCAATTTCAAGTAAGGCAGGAATGCGAAAGGATCTGTTGTCGATTTGCATTCTGTTTTCTTGTATTTTTATACTAAGACTTTCTTCAATCTTTGGGAAGTTAAAAAAGCTTTGTAAGTACTTTCTCCAGCTTGGGATATGAGAGTAGATATATATCTTTTCTTCAGTATCTGACTCATTATTATTTAAGTCTCTGCCCAGACCAAGGCCTCCCTCAGTTTCAAATCCTAGATATGGTAGTATTGTTGCGCTAGTATCGAGAGTTGACCCTAAGTTTTTGTTTTCCACCTCTATTTCATTGTCTGGGGTCAAAATCATGAGTCTGTTGGTCCTATTGGTAGTGTCGAGGAGCTTTGTAGCAGTATTTCTGAGAGCAAGATGGTCAGATGCGATTACAATTGTTGTGTCTTTTGCAAAGTTAGATGACTGTATTTTTTTTATAAAATCTGTGATTAAAATGTCTGTACAATACACAGCATTTAATATGGAGTTTTTACCATCTTGATATACTTTACCATTGCACGAGTTGGAGATGTGGCCATTTGGGTGGTGAGTATCTAGTGTGAGTAAAAATAAGGCGAATTTATCTTCTGTGTTTGATAGATTTTCCAATTTTTTGTAAGCCAGGTCAAGCATGGTGTCATCGTATAATCCCCAGCCAGTTTTATAAGATTTATCATCTAGCTCTGGTAATAGCTCTTCTACTCCGTACATTTCATCAAAATAATGTGTGTCATAGAACTTTCCTTTTCCAGCAAATTCGAGACTGCCACCACCGAAGTAAGAAAGGTGATAATCCTCTTGATGCAGCAAGTCGCCCAGGCAAGTTGCTCCTGGCAAGAATTCATCCATTCCAGAAAGTGAATTACCATGCGAGGGACTAGTGAGAGGGATACCACATTGACTTGCCACCATGCCGGCAATAGTGTAGTCGGCTCCATAAGTTTGGATGATATTTGAAAAATGTGTGTTCTTGGACTGGAGATCATTTAGATTTTTGGTCAGACCCGGGAAGATATTTTCATCAGAATAAGTCTGTTCCAGCCCCTCCAAATATATGAATACCAAATTTTTAGATTTTCCTATTTTTTTCAGACTTGGTTCTTTATAAAAATTTTCAAAACTTGGCTTATCTTTTTTAATTTCAGTAGAGACTGAAATTTCGCTTGCGGCTTGTGCTTGTCTACTTTTTATTATCTCAAATAGATCAAGGGTCGCTGGATTAAAAATAAGAGAAATAAATATTAGCAGGAGGCCAGAAGTCAAATATATTTTTTGCTTCAGTACATTTTTGCCTTTATAGAATATTATTTTCCAAAATATGAATAAACTGATTGCAATGGCAGCAAGGCCAGAGGTAATTGCTTTCCAGTAGACTGAGAATCCAGAACCTTCTAAGCCGTAACTAAGGTGGTACATCGTGGCTTCAGTAATCCCAGCTCCAGTCAGGTAATCTGATCCTAAATAAAAGATGTAAAGAAATATTGAAACAAAATACAAAATAGCAAAAATTATATTTGTAAAAATATTGTTTTTGGATTTTTTTCTATATAAAAAAAGACCAATGATGAATAGTGGTATGGATAGTATTTGGATGGGGGGCATGTTTTTAGGATTTTGAAAAATTTTTCTTCTTGTGAAAGAAGTTTTCTTTAAGGGTGTGTTATAACGTAGAGAGACAAAATTATAATTTGCGCACAAAGCCTTTTTCAGCATCTAATTCCACGAAATCACCATCCTCAAAAATATCAGTGCCGTACTGTGTGCCAACAATGCATGGTATATTAAATACCCCCATAATCCACTGACGAAGTCAGTGGTCACCATCCCATCGAAG
>CAYFPJ010000022.1:0-16658 GCA_964344965.1 uncultured Gammaproteobacteria bacterium
AAGTCCGTATCATCCCGTTAATCCACCGACGTAGTCGGTGGTAATTAAATTAAAAAACATTGGGACAGAAACGATCAATATCACAAACTGGAAACTTGGTGACAGCTCAAGTAAGAGGTATACGATCAAGCAAGGCTCAGTTCAGCCTGGTGACTATATCGTTTTCAAACGTTCCATGACAGGGATCGCGCTCAATAATACTGGCGGAGACGGAGTGAAATTATTTTCACCAAGCGAAACCTTGGTTGATTCGGTAGAATATATAGGTAGTGCAGATGAAGACCAGAGTTATGCCCGTCGTGATGACAACACTTGGGCTTGGAGTACCAAATTGACTGCTGGGAAAGCCAACATTGTGGAAGGAAAAAGTGCGGCGCCAATAATTGCTCTCGATGTCGATACAGAAGTCGCTGTCGGTGAGCCAGTACTATTTGATGCTTCTGACACTACTGATCCAGACGGAGATAAGATGATTTTCAATTGGGATTTTGGTGATGGAGATGGTGACGAAGGAGATGTGGTGGAACACAAATTTATAGAGGAGGGTGTTTATACTGTTGAATTGAGCGTCGCAGACACAAATGACAATGAAGCGAGTAAAAAAGTAGTTATTACTGTCAAAAATAAATTATCTTTTACTGGCGGGTATTATCAAATTGATGAGGTAGAGAAAATAAAAATATCAGAAATATTACCAAATCCTGAAGGATCGGATACCACAGAATTTTTGGAACTTTTCAATCCAACTACAGAAGACATTGACCTGTCTCAAATCAAAGTTGATGATGAAGAAGGTGGATCACGAGCCTACACCATTCCTGATGGTACAATCATTGAAGCGGGGGATTTTTTACTCTTGCCAAGACAATATACCAAGTTGGCCTTCAATAACACTAGCGACTCAGCGCGCCTACTCTTTCCAGATGGTACGATCATCCATGAAGTGCGTTATGATGACGTATTGGAGGGTTCGTCATACATTGAAAATGAAGATGAGGTTTGGACCTGGACCGGGACCCTCACCCCAGGAGAAGAAAATATTTTGAGTACTCCAAAATCAGTAAAAGGGGTAAAAATAAGAAGAAGTAAAAGCAAACGTGTAAAACCTATCATTCAAACTACGCTAGAAAAATTGCGTGACGAAGATGTCGGGGATCTAGTCGAGCTCAATGGCATTGTTGCGGTCGAACCAGGAATATTCGGGTCGCAGTATATGTACATTGTTTCTTCCGCAGCACCTAGTAGTACACTGACAGCTCTGTCTGGTCCAGTCGGAGTACAAGTGTATATGTACAAAAAAGATTTCCCCAAGCTGGAGATTGGAGACAGGGTGAAGATAAATGGAGAAATATCTCAGGCTGGGGGAGAAACTAGGGTGAAGATCAAAGAAAAAGGAGATATTGAAAAAATAGATCATGCTGGTATTCCTACTCCACAATTGGTTGACATTATCGACATTGGTGAGCAGCTAGAGGGCTGGCTAGTTGAGGTGAATGGAGAAATTACGGAGCTCAAATCTTCCTATATGTATGTCGATGATGGAACAGAAGAAGTGAAAGTGTATTTCAAACGTGGAGCAGGAATTAGCAAGCAGATTTTTCAACTTGGTGACATTGTCTCTGTCGCTGGTATTGTCAGCCAGACCAAGACCGGTTATCGACTGCTGCCTCGTTCTCAGGGTGATATTGTGAAGACTGGTGTGGCTGAAGATGCAATAGTACAGTTGGAAACTAAAGAAAAAGATGAATCCAAGGAAATGGCTGAGAAATATCTGACAGCGACGGCGGGGGGACTTACCTCGATTTTGTTTGGACTGATGGTGAAGAGTAATGGAGGTCGGATGCGGGAGATTTGGGGGAAAGTTAAGAAGGTTGTGAAGAGGAAGTAACAGAAGGTTTAGGTTTGATTTGATGACAGAGCCACGCAACCCATCCACCTGCCCTCCTTCCCTTAAAAAGGGAAGGAGGGACGTACTAACAAGTTCTTAGAGAAAAAAATAAATTCCCTCTCCTTTATAACGGACTGGCACAGAATGTTAAAAAGGAGTAGGGTTAGGGTGGGGTTGCGTTTTAGCACTATTTTCCATGGCAATGCCAGACCTTTATTGTATAAGTTCATTCACATCTTCAAATCAATCGCCTCTCCATAAGTATCTTTGTACCGTTCAGAAAATTCCTCTACAGTAAAATGATGATTTTGGGTACCGTAGTGTTCAATGGCATAGGTCGCTGCAACAGATCCAACTTGGCCGCAGGTCTGATAGTCCAGGCCACGAGTATGTGCACTGAAAAATCCAGACCGATAGGCATCACCAGCTCCGGTTGGATCTTCGATCGAATTCGGTGGGCATGGTTTGATTTCAAATTCTTGATCTTTGGTAATGATGACAGAACCTTTTTCTCCAAAAGTGATAATCAAAACCTCAACGTGATCTAGTAGTTCTTCTTTGGACCACCCAGTTTTTTTTTCAGTTATTTTCAATTCATAGTCATTGACAATGAAGAACTTGGCTTGGCCGATGAGCATCATCAGCTCTTGGTCAGAAAGAGAGATAATCTGCTGACCTGGGTCAAATACAAGAGGAATGTTCTTTTCATGACATTCTTTTGCGTGTTGGATGATGGCTTCCTTACTGGCTGTTGTTATTATTGCCAGCTCTATTTCTTCTTCCACATCACTGACATGAAGATCGGTGGCTTCAGTGCCAGCTCCTGGGTAGAAGGCTGTGATCTGATTGTCATCTTTGTCTGTCGTGATGTGAGCTGAAGATGTGTATTTGTTTTTTGATTTTCTAATGTATTTGGTTTCAATATCAAATTTATCAAAATGTTGCATATACTCATCAGCGTCTTTGCCAATAGGAGCGAGTATTAGAGGATTCCCACCAAGTAGCTTCATGGTGTAGGCAATGTTGGCAGAGTTTCCGCCAAAGTTTTTGTTTAGAGTATCTACTGTGAAGCTGACATTGAGGATGTGGACTTGGTCTGGTAGGATATGATTTTTGAAGCTGTCTGGAAAGTCCATGATGTAGTCGTAGGCGAGAGAGCCGGAGATGAGGGTTTTCATAGTTTTTCTAGGTTATAGGTATTAGGTATTTAGGTTATTAGGTAATGTGATTATGGTATCACATGTATATGAAAATAAACAACTTCCGTTGTCGTGATTGTGGAGGTATGGTAGAATTTATTTATGTACGAAATTACGAACAGTGCGAAATTTGCGAAAGTTGATTTGTGTGGTTCTTATATTTCGTATTGTTCGTAATTTTGTACACATATGTCTTTAGAAAAAGAATCAGAACTACGCAAGAGCACTTTCGAGAGAGAACGTGATTTTGAAGCTCGAGAAAATAAAGAAGGAGAAGCAGATCCAGAATTGCAGGCAGCGGCAGCTATGGAGAGGGCTGATCTACTCGTGAAGGAAGTGAAAAGTGGTAAACAGAAGATTCAAAACATTTTGATTCATGTCCAACAGGTCCAGCAAGCCATCCGCAAACTACGTCAGCAGCTCCAACTAGCTGATGATGAGGCAGAGAGCAGCTCAGTCCAGCAAGATCAGGAAATGATAGCCAAATTGAAAGAAGAAATTCGAGGATACCAAGATGAACTACTTAAAATGCGCGGTGATTTGATTCGAGAAGAAATAGAACAACTTAAAGAAGGTATGGGAGTGGGAATGACGGCGGAAGAGTTGCAAGCGCGAGCAGAGAAGAGTGTGGATGAGATGATTAGTGGGGTGTTGGAGGAATAAAAAAGGCATAATATAAAAATAAATCGTTGTTAAACGATTTATTTTTTTAAAGTATTTTTTCTATCCTTATGTTATAATTATCCCATGTCCAGATTTCTTTGGAAAAAAAGAAAAGGTTTTTCACTTATCGAAATTTTGGTTGCGGTTGGTGTTTTTGTGATCTTTGCGATTGGGATTTATTCTGGGATCGAATTTGTATTCAAAGTTGTTTACAATTCTCGCGTCCGGATTATTGAGACTGCAATCTTGAATGAACAAGTGGAGGTCATTCGCAATATTGGTTTTCATGATGTTGGTATTATCAATGGCAGTCCATCTGGGGTTCTAGAGCGCACGGTGACGACGACGCGCAATGGGATTGATTTTGAAATCACTCGCACTATCCGTAATATTGATGACCCCTATGATGGCACTATCGGCGGCAATCCTAATGATACGGCTCCAGCTGATTACAAGCTAGTGGATGTAGAGATAATCTGTACGAGTTGTCGACAGCAGACTCCGATCTCTGTAACCACATATGTTGCTCCAAAATATTTGGAAGGAGATCCGACTCATGGAGCATTATTTATCGAAGTGTTTGATGCCAATGCTCTCCCTGTGCAAGGGGCTGATGTACATGTAGTTGCCGTTGATACTGATCCTACTGTCGACCTCACAGACACGACAGACAATGATGGGATGCTACGTCTCGTAGATCTGGGGTCAGGAGTGAATAGCTATGAAATCACAGTAAGTAAAGCTGGCTATACTACGGACATGACGATCAGTCCGTCACCAGAAAATCCAAATCCAGTCAAACCATTTGCTACAGTCGTGGCCCAGGATGTGACCGAGATCAGCTTCAGCATTGATAAAATTTCTAGCATGAGTTTGAGTACGATTGATGTTAGTTGTCAGCCGATCGGATCTGTAGGGGTTGATGTCGCTGGGACTCGGCTATGGGGCACCAATCCAGATGTCTTGAAAGTAGATGAGAGTATTACTACTGATGGTTCGGGAAATCACACGATGAATAATTTACAATGGGACAATTATTCTTTTTCTACCCCAGCTTACGATATTATCGGTGCCATCCCAGTCCAGCCGATCAGTCTCCTCCCAGACACCACTCAACCAGCCCAACTAGTGCTTGGCCCCAAGTCTACTCATGCTCTCAATCTGGCAGTTCTTGATGATGCCACTAGCCAACCAATTGCTAATGCTAGTGTCCAAGTAACTTTTTCTTCTAGCTTTGACGAGACAGAGATCACTGGGGTAGGCAGTGTTCGACAAACAGATTGGTCTGGTGGAGGCGGGCAGACAGACATGGTAGATAATACCAAGTTTTTTGTTGATGATGGCAATCTTGACACTACCGGATCTCTAGGAGATATCACTCTTGAGAAGGTGGGACAGTATTATACAAATAGTGGTTGGTTAGAATCATCTACTTTTGATCTCGGTACCGAAGCGACTTACCACAATATTATTTGGGAGCCAATTTCACAGCCTGTTGAAACTGGCGATTATCCAGTGAAATTTCAGGTCGCGACTGCTAGTACCACTCCTCAGACCAGTTGGGATTATCTTGGTCCGGACGGTACAGCAAGTACATATTTCACTACTAGTAATTTTGTGTTGAATGATATTCATGATGGTGATCGGTATATGCGTTACAAAATATATCTGTCTACTGCTGACAATAATTTCACACCGACATTGTCTGATGTCTCACTTACTTATACCAATAGCTGCACCCCGCCAGGTCAAGTTTATTTCCCCAATCTTTCTAATGTCACTTATAACTATGATATTACAGTAGCTGGCTATGAAGATGTGAGTGGGACGGTGGATGTGAGTGGGTATACTTTGGAAGAGGTGAGACTTTCGAGTGAGTAATTTTGAATAAAAATATCATAACAAGTCGTCATTGCGAGGAGTCTGAAAGAACGACGTGGCAATCTCATGGTTCTGTCTAGAAGCAACGAGATTGCCACGTCTCTCCTTCGTGGCTCCTCGCAATGACGATTTATGTAGTTTAAATTTTCTGACATGAATTTAATACAAAAAAACAAAAAAGGCTTCACTCTCCTCGAGATCATCGTAGCTCTGGGAATCTTTGCTATTATTTCTACTATTGTCGTCTGGATCATGATTACTAGCTTCAGATCCAATGATATTATCTGGGAGCAACTGAAGACTCAAAATGAGGGGAGGAAAGCGTTGCAGCAAGTGGTCGACGATGTGAGGAGAGCAGAAGAATCAAGTATTGGTTCTTATGCTATCGAATCTGCTACTGATTATGAATTAATCTTTTTTGCAAATATTGACAACGACAGCTTGCGAGAGCGGATTCGATTTTTCTTAGATGAGACAACTTTGAAAAAAGGTGTGATAAAAGCAGAAGGGAACCCACTCAATTATGATGGTACAGAAAATATTGTAGAAATTGCGCACGATGCTGTGAATATTGCGAAAAGTGTGCCGGTGTTTTTGTACTATGATCAGAATTACACTGGAGCAGAAAGCTTTCTTACCTCACCAGTCGATGCGACAGATGTGCGAGTTGTGCGAGTACAATTGGAGCTAGAGAAAGATCCGACTGAGACACCGGTGCCGCTTCATGTGGAGGGAGTGGTGTCGGTGAGGAATTTGAAGGGGAATTGATTTTACCCACAATATTGTCCTCCACTACGCTTTCACTTCGTGTATTCGCTTCGGTCGGAATGACAACCTTTTTTAACAAACTATGAAATCACTCCAAATCTTAAAAAGACAACTAACATGTCTTCGAGACGACCGTCGCGGCAATCTCCTTATGTTTGTGATGATTTTTGGGGCTGTGGCCGTCACTGTCATTATCAGTGGAGTGGCTACGTATGGAATATTTGAAAATCAAGCTTCCAATAAGAAGCACAACCGGGACATGGCTTTTCATATTGCTGAAGCCGGGATTGATTATTATCGTTGGCACTTGGCTCACAATCCAACAGACTATACCGACGGTACGGGTCAGCCTGGTCCCTATGTCCATGAATATGATGATAAGGATGGCAACCTGATTGGATATTTTTCTCTTGGTATTGGAGAACCTCTCTCTGGAACCACTGTAGTGTCTGTTAGTTCTACTGGGTGGACATTGGCAGAGCCGGCTATCACAAGGACAATCGAAGTACGTGTTGGATTTCCTGCTCTTACTGATTATGCTTTTATAGAAAATTCTGATATGAATTTTAGCCCCACCTCAGAAGTACATGGCAAAGTTCACTCCAATGGGGGAATCAAATTTGACGGTACTAGCGACGCCGAGATAGAGAGTGCCAAAGAGACTTATACATATCAATCCGAGACCAAGCCAGGAGTATGGGGCGCTGGCGGTCCGACTAACTTTTGGAATTTCCCAGTACCTGCCAAAGATTTTTATGGCATTACGGCAGACATGGGAGCGATAGAAGCTCTAGCCGATGATGGAGGCATTCACCTCAATTCTTCTGGTAGTCAGGGCTGGCATCTTGATTTTCAAGCAAATGGTACTTTTGATTTGTATCGAGTTAATAGTGTTACTAACTGGGGATACATAACTGACGTAGGTTGGGGAAGATATGATATCAGCTCAGAAACTTTCCAACAAAACATGACTATCCCTGATAATGGAGCAATCTTCGTAGAGGATCATGTCTGGGTGGGCGGTACTGTAGATGGAAGGGTAACTGTAGCAGCAGGGCGTTTGCCAGAGCAACCTTCTACCTATCGTCGGATTCATATTGTAGATGATTTGTTATATGAAGAAAAATCTAGCGATGATGTCATTGGGCTGATAGCCCAAAGTCATATTATCATCCCGCGTAATGTTCCGGACGACATGGAAGTAAACGCTGCTGCCCTTTCACAATTTGGAAAGATCATTCGTCCTTACTATTCTGGCAATACGCGTAATAGTCTGACATTTTTTGGTTCCCAAATTTCTTATGATGGTGGCGGCATGAAGTGGGGTAACCCGGTAGTGTCTGGATTTGTGAATACCAATTATGTCTATGATGGCAATTTGCGATATTTTCCACCGCCAGGATTTCCTGTAGAGCCTACTTATGAGTTGATTTCGTGGGAGGAGATTGAGTGATGTACGAAAGTACGAACGGTACGAAATATACGAACAGTTGCTATTGAAGTAGGACTACCATCAAAAGGCGGTTTCCATGAACTTGGTTTGATCTTAGCCTGCCTTTCGGCAGGAATCCTTTATTCTAAAAAAGTTTTTCGTATATTTCGTACCGTTCGTACTTTCGTACATATTGTTATGGCCTAAACGAAATAATTCTGCTATAATTCCCTCATATGAAAAATAATAATAAAGTTCACAAAGGCGTCATCACAGTGGCCGGTCTTGGGACACGCTTTCTTCCTGCGACCAAGTCCATGCCGAAAGAAATGCTCCCTGTGCTTGATAAGCCAGTGGTGCAATATATCGTAGAAGAAATGGTAGCTAGTGGGATCACAGAAATTATTTTTGTGACTAGTTCACAGAAAAGAGCAATAGAAGATCATTTCGATCGTGATCATGATTTTGAATGCTTTCTTCGTGACCGAAAGAAGATTCATCGTATTCAGTCTCTGATTGATATTTCCAAAAAAGTACAGTTTTTTTATACTCGTCAGTCCAAGCCACTTGGCAATGGCCATGCACTTCTCCAGGCGAGAGAATTCATCGGTGATGCCCCCTTTGCTTTTTCAGATGGGGACAGCATTATTGACAGTAAAACTCCCGTGATCGGGCAGCTCAAAGAAATATTTGCTAAGAAAAAATCTTCGATTATTGGTGTACAGCAGATTGAGGACAAGGAGGCCATGACTAGATATGGAAATGTTTATTCTCGACCAACAACGAACAACGAACAGCGAACGGGTATTTATAGAGTGAAGAAGTTCGTTGAGAAACCAAAGCTTAGAAATGTATCGCCACAAGGTTTGATAGTGGGTGGCATGAGGTATATCTTTACCAAGGATATCTGGCCAATTCTTGAAAATCAAGGAAAGGGGAGGTCTGGAGAGATTTGGTTGGCTGATGCAGCCAATGCTCTGGCTCGGAAGAAGCCATTTTATGCCTATGAATATGAAGGGAAGTATATGGATACCGGCAACAAACTGGCGCTTTTGAAGGCGACACTTCACTTTGCAATGAAGGATAAAGAAATGAAAAAAGAAATTGGATCTATTTTTTCTATATAAGTTTCGGATATGTCACACAAGACATGGCTCAAAATAGCGGGGGTGATGGTAGCAGTCTTGTTTTTTGGTTTTTTTGGGGTGGTCGAAGCTGCCAGTAATACGTGTTGTGGATATTTTTCCGGTAGCTCTTTGTCAGACAAATGTTTATTATACAATATAGATAGTACCAAGACTCCGCCTGAGGTGGAGTTAGTTACAGATAATTTGTTGAAATGTGATCCAGAGCCTGGTGGTACGGAAGTAAAACTTTTTGACAATTCTGGCACTTATACTGTAAACGAAGGTGATGTTTTGATTCCAGAGAATTTGTTCGGCTCTTACATTCCCATTTCTGATAAGGTGGAGTGTGTGGACTTTCCAGGGAATTATTTGTTGAAAGGCGGTGTCTCACATCCTGCTTGCTATATTGGTGTACATGTTTTGAATGAGGAGAAGACTGATGCAGAAAGAAAACAATTATTTGACACCATTCTTGATGATCTACATAAAAATTATCTCGATCCATTGAAGGAGAAGATGTGCTGCATACCTGTAGAAAGAGAAGACGGTGGAAACTGCGGTCAACCAGAGTGGCTAGGTTTTTCAGTTGCTAGTTTGGTGGCGAACGATGTTGAAGCTTTAGAAGGTTATGATGTAGAAAATCCAGATATAAATAAACTTTCCACACTCTTAACTTGCGAGCCGGGATCTAGTGAGTGGAAGGATGGCTGGCATTTGTATGAAGCAAAATGTGATGATGTCACAGGATTGATGCTTCCTCCTAGTAAGGTCCAAAGTGATTGGGATGAGTTCAAGGCGGAGCATCCTGATGCTAATTTGGGAGTGAAGTTCACAGCAAGTGCTTGGTGTTCAACTTTTGATGCCGAGTGGTTGCAATATTGCGCTTGCAGCTCAGATAAAGCAAAATGTAAAGTAGAGCCTTTTAATGAAAAATCTGAATGTGAAGCTTTGTTGGCTAGTGAGGGTAGTTCCTATTATGGAGGGACCTGTCATTCTTTTAATAACACTACCAAAGAAGAGCTGGGGATTACTGGCTGTATTGATTTCGAAAAAGAGCCAGAAAAAGAAAAACTAGATGGGTCCACAGACGGATTTGAGCTCCTTCCGACCAGTGGCCTCAATCCTCTTGGTGCTACGACAGTACAACAATTTATCGGTCGGATGATTAGCATTGCGATGGGTATTATTGGTTCAGTTGCTTTGGTAATAGTGATTTATGGTGGTGCTATGTGGATGACTGCAGCGGGTAATGAAGAACAAAGTAAGAATGCCCTCCAGACACTTTTTTGGGGTGGGATTGGTATCGGGGTGATATTGGCTAGCTATGCGATAGTGCGGTTTGTATTCCAATCTTTTCAGTGAGATGTGCGAAAGTACGAAAAATACGAAATTTACGAACCAGTTTTATGAATATAAAAGGAGGGCAAACAAAATATATTGTGAGAAGAAGAGACTTGTTGTATCCGGAATTGAGCTTTGAGATAAATGGAGTTTTGTTTAAAGTTTTCAAATATTTGGGTGGTGGACATAAGGAATCTTATTTTCAAAGAGCTGTTGCTGTGGGTTTGAAAAATAGAGGTATAGAATTCAAAGAACAATACTATGTTCCTGTGAAATTTGAAGACGAAATAGTTGGTAAATATTTTTTGGATTTTTTGATTGGTGATAAGATAATTTTGGAGCTAAAACGAGGAAAATTTATTCCGGCACACATTATAAATCAAACTAAAGAATATCTGGAAGTTACAAAATGTAAGTTGGCGATTATTGGCTGTTTTACTCACACTGGCGTAGTGATCAAGAGGATAATAAATCATAACATGATATAAATATACGAAACTACGAACAGTACGAAATGTACGAAAAATTGTTCGTAAATTTCGTATCTTTCGTAATTTCGTACATAAATGATCTCTGTATGAAGTATAAGCTTACAATTTTAACAATAACGCTCCTACTCGTAACGGTAGGTTTTGGTTGTAAGGGCTTGAGTAAAGAAGAAGCTGCTTCTGTGCGTCCGGTCAATCTTGATTATTGGACTGTCTTCAATGATGTGGATGAGCTTCGTAATATTGCCACAGCATACACACGACAGAGGCCGCATGTGAATGTGAGAATAAAGCAAGTTCGTTATGAAGAGTTTGCTGACCTATTTGTAAATGCTCTGGCTGATGATGTGGCACCAGATATTGTGTCTATCCATACCCGCTGGCTCAAAAATTATACAGAGAGGCTTCAGCCAATGCCAAAGAGTGTAAAGGTCTCAAAAATGGTAGTGCAGGGCAACATCTCCAAAGAAAATGTCGTCTTGGAAGAGACCAAGCCAATGCCAACGGTTCGCGGCATAAAATCCAGTTTTGTTGGTACTGTAGAAGATGATGTGGTCTTAGGTAACAAGATATATGGTCTTCCTCTGGCTCTTGACACTTTGGCCATTTATTACAACAAAGCCCTTCTCGACAAGTCAGGCATTCCAGAACCACCAAGTGATTGGGTGGAATTTCTCGAGGCAGTAGAACAGACGACCAAGTTCAATAGTGCTGGAGAGATTATTCAATCTGGAGTGGCTCTTGGTACTGGTGATAATATTGATAATGCAGCTGATATTTTGGCCCTCCTTCTATTGCAAAATAATGTAGAAGTGGTCAAAAATGGGGCGGTAGCCTTTGCGTCTGGGCTTGGGAAAACAGCCGGTGCAGAACACCCTACTCTAGAAGCACTTCGATTTTATACCGACTTTGCTCGACCGACCAAGGAAGCATACAGTTGGAATGAATCTCAAGAAAATGCACTTAGTGCTTTTGCTCGAGGGAAAGTAGTCTTTTATCTAGGGTTTGCCTATGACCATCCAAGGATCAAGGCTCAGGCTCCACAAATGGAGCTAGAGGTCATACCCGTCCCACAGCTAAACCCAGAGACTCCGGTCAATGTGGCCAACTATTGGATAGAGTCGGTGGTGAAAAGGAGTAAACACAGTGATGATGCCTGGGACTTTATCCGTTTCCTCACTAGTCCTGACAATATTGCTAAGTACACTAAGGCCACCAATCGTCCCACTCCACTTCGTTCTCAAATAAACGAACAAAAAGAAGATGTGCTTTTGGCACCATTTGTAAATAGTGTTCTCAATGCCAAAAATTGGTATACTGGGCGTAATATTGACAAAGCTGCAGAGGCAATTTCTGAGATGATAACAGATTACCTTCGTCCTTATGGTGAAAATGTAGACCCTCTTCAACGTGACATGGGGATAGTAATAAAAGCCGCTAAGATCATTCAACAGACTTTGTAACAAAATATGCGTAAGATATTTTTTTCATTATTTTTTGCCATAACTATTGTTTTTGGTGGTCTTGTGTTCATTGCAGATGGCGTCAGTGCTAAAGAATTTATTGGTGACTGTAATGCATCTCCTGCAGAAGGAGAAAAAAATGTTTTTTTTGGTCTTTCTACTTCTGATGATTGGAGCCAAAATCAGAGTTTTGGTGTCTTGTGTCTACAAGATGATGAAGGATCTCTTTCTGCCACTTTTCAAGACATGCTTCCAATTTTTGGCAATTTGGGATTGAGTATGGATGGTGCTCAAGAAATAGGTACTGGAGAAGCATTTAATATAGAAGGACAGTGTTCAAAAGGAACAGGACAAAAATGGGATGGATGGGTCGAAAAACCTGCTGACCATTTTTTTCATTATAAAGTGAGTGATGATTTTCTTTGCAAAGGAGAGACAGCGGGTGGTAAGGCTGTTACTAAAACTGTACCAATCAGATATACACTACATATACCAACTGCAAATGTGTTGGGTACTGCTGATGACGTTCTCTATATATATTATCTAGATTCCAAACCCACAGACATTCCAGATCCTTCTGCAAGTACTGAAGTAACGTCAAATGACGTGCCTTGTGATACTGTTCCGGCCAGTGGCAAAAAGATAGTGCAATTTGATTTTTCTAAAAATCAGAGTTGGGGCGATAAAGAAGGAGAAGTTTGTTTTCAAGTTGGCGAAAGTGAAAATTTTATTTCTTATTCGGATTTGGGAGGTCTTCTGAAAGCAATAGGAATGAATGATTCAGCTATTCCTACTTATGCAGAAAAAAAATCTAACACAGAAGGACAGTGCCCTGGAGGTATTTGGAATAAACAAACAAATGATAAAAAATCCAAGGACATGCAATATGTGTTTCTCACTGAGGATGTTCTCTCTTGTCCGGATGGTACTGAACCGAGTCCAGATGGGGCAGGCAGTGTTCCCAAATTTACAGATAAAACTGTTCCTATAAGATTTAGGACAGAAATACCTACAGGTCTACATGCAGGTGGAAATCTTTATTTATATTTTCTAGAGTCTCAATCCTACACAGAACCTCCTGGAAAATGTATATGTCGGAAAAGTGTTGACGGAGGAGCAGCTGGTGATCCGGAAGTGATAGATGCTTTTGTGAAAAAATCTGAATGTTATAATCAAACCATTTATAATCCGGAAGACACAAGTGAGCAATGGGAATTGCAAGAATGTAAATGGGAACTGGATCCGGAAGAGGATGGTGGTTCTGACTCTGCTGGGGGATCCGAGGGGTCTTCTTCTGGTATAAAAAAGAAAGACAAAGACTTTGGCCCCACAGTAGCAGACATTGAGGCTCAGTATGGAGCACCAGATGGCTATGAAGGACCATTGCCAGATTGCGCCTTCAAGGGGACTTGCCGGGATGTCAATAAGCTGCTTCATATTTTTATCAGATTCGGTGAGATGACTCTTGGTATTATTGGCACTTTTGCTTTTGTCTTCTTTATCTACGGCGGTATGATGATGATCCTCTCCATGGGTAATGCCGAGAAGGTCAAACAAGGAAGAGACATCTTGGTGTCAGCCGTGATTGGTATAGTTATTGCAGTCAGTGCTTATATATTTGTCGAGTTTATGCTGGATGCCTTGAATGTCAGTGAAGAGTTCCGTGGGATAGGGCAGTGAGAATTTTTAATTTTCAATTTATAATTTACAAACAATTTGAAATGAATAAATTTTTGAAAAATTAAAAATTGTAAATTTCTATATATGCCCATTTTGCAAAAATACAAAATATATTTGATAACAATAGTTGTGTCTTTTGTGTTTTTTGGTGTTATAGCCCCAGCCACAGTATCGACCCAAGGCAGTGCTCCTTTTGAAATTATAGAGCTGACCAACCCGGTAGAGGGCACGTCAGAAAATAAAAAAGGAAATGCTGATATCAGAGTGATCCTTGGTAATGTTGTGGCCAAGGCACTGACCGTCCTGGGATCCATTACTTTGGCAATTTTTGTAATCGGTGGGGTCTTCTATCTCACTTCTCGTGGCAATCAAGAACAGATCAAAAAAGGAACAGACACTATGCTCTGGGCAGTGATTGGTCTTTTGGTGATATTTAGTAGCTATGCCATGCTCAACCTACTTCTTGGTGGACTTACCAATGAAGGTTATGGAGCAGCCAATCTGGAAGGAAAAACTTTTTATAAAGCCAAAATACAGACAGAACTGAAATCAGAGCCAAATAATTCAGCTACTTCCAGAGGGGATGTCAATGTTGGTGTGGGGTGTATCAAGAGCACCGGAGAATCGGAAGGAGAGGGCGGAGAGAAATATATAGAAGTAGAAGATGTCCCTGTAGGATTGCCTGAAAATCAAAATGGCTGGATAAAACGGGACCATCTGGAAGAGATGGATGATCAGAGTCTCTGTAGTGGTGAAGGAGCTAAGACGCAGTGTGAACAAGCCTATGCTGATATCCGTGATTGTGTCGACACAACTGGTTATTCAGAATCCCAAAAGACGACGAATTGTATAGAAAAAAAATGTAGTAATCAAATTTTATTCAATAGAGGTGATACCAAAAGTTTGGACGAAGGGAATAGTTGGTTGTGCTGTCTCCTGGATCAGACAAAATTTTACAAATACACTGCCACTGGCAATATTTATCTAAAAGAGAAGGCGCAGAAGAGTGGTAAAGACACTGATGTCCAAATAAAAAAACATGATGACTGTCTAGAAAATACTTTTGAAGAAAATAGTGCCAAAACTTGGGCTCAGGTGAAGTATAAAGGCGTCATAGGTTGGATAGAAAAGAAAAATATAGAAAAATCAGAAAACCCAAGTTGCAAGCCAGATCAGACCAGTAAAGTATGTGATGAGAAAACCTGCTATTATAAACTCAATTCAACTTCAGTAAGTATCTACAGCGATACCACGGGTACCAAAATTTCTGGAGCCACATTGAAACCAAAAGGAACTTGCTTTGCAATAGAAGGCGAAGAAATAGAAGTTTCAGGCAAAAAAGATGTATTTGTAAAAGTAAAATACAAAGGTGAAGATGCCTATATGCGTGTCAAAGGAAGAAAATCTGTGGGAGCATCTTCTGGGTCAGTACAAAAATGGCTAGCCAAAGTGACGAATAAAGAAAGTCAATGCAAGAGCTATCCAGCAGACTTGTTGCCATTAGGGACAGATATGGGGGCTGCCTCGGGTGGTGGGTTTGTGCCTTCTGATTTAGATTCTGAGTTGACATCTTCCGAAGTTGAGCTAAGTGTGTTAAGTTGTAAGAACATGGGATGATACTATGGAAGGACTAAATGAATATTGTAAGCTAATAGTTGCTGATAAGAGCACGGAAGAAGAAAAAGAAGCATGGTGTTTTGCTACAGGCTTCTGTACCTATAAAGATTATTTTGGAACTAAAGAGTGTGTGGGAACAGTTGGTAAATCATTGCAGCAAGAAGTGTGTGATAAATTAGATGAATCAAATTGCGGCAAAGACCCAGATCATCCATCAGCTACTTTCTGCAGTTGGGAATAATTAGTATTTCTTTAAAAATGACTGTGGAGAAAAAAAGTGACATTTTGGTTAGGAATTGATAGAATGTAGAGGATGTACGAAATTACGAACATTACGAAATATGCTAAAAACTTGTTCGTAATTTTCGTACCTTTCGTAATTTCGTACATCCAATAGACATAAACTTAATCAATTATGAACATCAAATATAGAAAGGGGGTGATAATATGTATAGATTAGCAAAATTAGCAAATTACAGATTGCTTTTGGCAATCATTTTTACAGCATTCATTGGACTTGCTTTGACACTATCTCCTGCTATGGCGTCAGATGACTGTGAAAGTCATCTTGATTGTCCGCAAGGTCAATTTTGTATCGAAGATCCTACTACAGAAGATTTGGTTTGTTCTGATAGTAATGACTTTGGTATTGGTTTTGTCCAAGACGATTTGGAGCTTGGAGACAAGTCTCTTGATACAGCTATTGTTGACATCATCAATTTGGCACTTGGATTCTTGGGTCTAATCGCTGTCGTTGTCATCCTCATCGGTGGATTCAAATGGATGACTGCAGGTGGTAATGATGAGAAAGTAGGAGAAGCCCGTAAATGGATCTTCTCTGGTATCATCGGACTAGCTATTATCCTGTCAGCTTGGGCTATTTCCAAGTTTGTTATCGATCAGCTTGCTCTTGCTACCGAGTCAGGTATCTACAAACAATAGAAAACTATTATACTATAGTGTCCTTTCTTCCGATATCTTATGTACGAACGTACGAACAGTACGAAATGTACGAAAAATATTGATTTCGGAAGGAGGGCAGTGGAGTATATTGGGAATTTACAATTTTTAATACCCCCATAATCCACTGACGAAGTCAGTGGTCACCATC
>CAYFPJ010000023.1:0-13982 GCA_964344965.1 uncultured Gammaproteobacteria bacterium
ATCTTCGATGGGATGGTGACCACTGACTTCGTCAGTGGATTATGGGGGTATTTAAGTAATCTCAAAATGGATTGTTCTTGGATTCGACTATCTTGCGAGCTTCCTCTATTGCTTCTTGAGCAGTCAAATCATCAGTTAAAAATCTTTCCATGATAGCTCTTATTGAAGCACTTTCTTGTTCATCATTCCCTTCACTCATGGCCTCCTGAATCATAAATTCAAGAGTAGAAGTAACTCGAGCCGTAGGCCAGCTATCAACATCTGCATCATTTTGTGAAGCAGCTGACTCGCCACCTTCTACAGAAAAAGATGAAGGCAAAGGGGCTCCAGCTACTGATTTTCTTTCTTCACCAGACATAATAATCAAACATTAACAATAGAAAATTTAACAATTTTCCCATCTATTTTTATTTCTTCACTGCCTCCATCTTTCAAATCATCTGCCAACACCTTCCTTTTCAGCTCATCACCATAATCACTAAACACAGCATTCAGCAAGTCATCATCTGTATGATACTCCAGCACAACTCTATCGTCAATAGTTAGGCCTTGGTCTTTCCTCATACTATTCACCGCTCGGACAATCTCACGAACTAGGCCTTCTTTTTTCAATTCGTCTGTGATATTGGTGTCTAGGGCAACTTTCAGACCCCCATCTTCTTTGACAACAAAATTTTCCTTATCTTGTAGAGACGCAAAATCTTGCGTCTCTACGGACACGACATCCTTCACATTCAATTCTTCCGAAATAATTTGCTTGTACTCATTTGTCAATTGTTCATTGTTAATTCTTAATTCCCCAAGCGGCTGCCTTACTGGAATCTTCGTCTCCTTCCGCAGCGCATGCCCCATCTCTGTCACCTTTCGTACCAAAGCCATATCTTCCAAGATACTGTCTGGCTTGCCGGGCGTAGCTTCGCGAAGCCCGGGCCATGTCTCCAGATGCACACTCTCCATCTCACCACCAAGATCCTGATAGATCCTTTCTGCGATGAAAGGCGTGAATGGCGCCATCACCTTGCTCAAAGTCAGCAAAACCTCTCGCAATGTCCCAAGTGCTGCCATTTTGTCCTTCTCATCATCACCCTTAAAACGACCTCGAGAACGTCGTACATACCACTGCGACAGATCAGACACAAAATCAATAATTGGTCGACTAGCATCAGACAATTTGTAACTATTCATGTTTTCAGTAACTTCACTCACCAAATTTTGTATTCTGGCCAAAATCCATCTATCTAGCACATGAGACGATTCCTGATTCCTGATTCCTGATTCCTGATTCCTATCTACAAACATCTTATAAAATTCAGAAACATTATCAAGAGTATTCAATAATTTATTGTAAATCTCCCGCACTCCATCTTCTGAAAAACTAAGATTCTCAGCTTGCATCACTGGGGAAGAAAGCAGATAAAAACGTAAAGCATCAGCTCCGTATTTTTCCAGAAGCTCCATTGGATCTGGATAATTTTGTAGTTTTTTACTCATTTTCTTTCCATCTTCGGCCAAAACTATCCCATTGACAATTACATTATCAAAAGCTCGAGAATTCTTTATCCCACTAGCTATCACGTGCAGATAATAAAACCAAGCTCTGGTCTGATCTTGCCCTTCGGCAATGAACTCGGCCGGGAAACTGGCTTCAAATTTTTCTTTATTTTCAAAAGGATAATGAACTTGAGCATAAGGCATAGATCCAGAATCAAACCAAGTATCGAGCACATCGGGTACACGAGTGTATTTTTTACCATCCTTTTCAAAAGTTATCCTGTCTACCACATGCTTATGTAAATCATCTACTTTTTGTCCAGAGAACTCTTCAAGCTCAGCGACAGAACCAATACAAATTTGATCACCATCTTCACTCTCCCAAACAGGAATGACAGAGGCCCAAAATCTTTGACGAGATATGGACCAATCACGTGCTCCTTCGAGCCACTTACCAAACCGTCCTTCCTTGATATGTCCTGGAGACCAATTGATATCCTTAGCATTTTTTAGTGCTTCTTTTTTTATTTTAGTAACATCCACAAACCAAGAATCAGTGGCATAATTAAGAAGAGGTGTATCACAACGCCAGCAATGTGGATAGCTGTGTTCATATTTTTTCTTGGCAAATAGTTTTCCATTGTGTGCTAGCCATTTTATAATTTGGATGTCTGTAACCATGTGATCTCCAATCGGCTTCACGTGCAGACCAGCAAAGTCAGTGACTTCTTCTTTGAGAACACCATTCATTCCTAGATGCTGGATAAGAGGTAGACCTTCTTTTTTGGAGAGATCATAATCATCTGTACCAAAACCAGGAGCGATGTGAACAATTCCAGTACCTTCTTCTACAGTCACAAAATCCCCTATTACAACTCGAAAGGCATTTTCAATATTTGCATAATATGGAAACAACGGTTCATAATTCTCCCCGACCAAATCTTCTCCTGACACCTGTGCGACTACTTCAAATTCTTTCTCTTCAAAATTTGCCATAAGCAAATCTTTCGCTACAACAAAATATGTACCATCATGTTTTACTACACTATATTCAAATTCCTTGCCTACAGCCAAAAGCAAATTGCCTGGCAAGGTCCAAGGCGTAGTAGTCCACGCAAGGATGTAGATATCACCTTCCAAATTTAATTTTTTTTGTACGCCGTCACTTGTTAATTTGAACTGAGCTGTGACAGACAAATCTTTAATATCCTTATACCCTTCACTTACTTCTTGCTGGGATAGTGTAGTCTCACAGCGTGGACAAACATGCATCGACCTGTGCCCTTTATAAATATAGCCACGATCCCAAAGTTCTTTGAAGACCCACCAAACACTTTCCATGTATGGCAGATCCATTGTTTTGTAAGAATTTTCCATATCAACCCAGCGCCCCAATCGGTTGATTGTTTTTTTCCAGCCATCTACATATGTTAAGACCTTAGATCGACACAAGTCATTGAATTTTTCAACACCCAGTTCTTCCACATCTTGCTTGCTTTTTGTTCCCAATTCTTTTTCTACAATATTTTCAATTGGCAACCCATGGCAATCCCAACCCCAAATCCTCTCTACTCTCTTACCCTGCATAGTCCAGTATCTTGGCACAGCGTCCTTCATTACACTAGCCACGATATGCCCATAATGCGGCAAACCAGTGGCAAAAGGAGGACCATCATAAAAAACATACGGATTATCTTCCGGACGTGACTCTACAGATTTCTTGAAGACCTCATTCTTTTCCCAAAATGATAGTATCTTTTTTTCGTGTTCACTGGCTTGGTAAGGCATACATTGTCAATTTTTAATTTGAAATTTTTAATTTACAAACAATTTTAAAATTAAAAAACCACCTTCGTATGTAGGAATCCCGAAATCGGGACGGTACCATCCTACTTCCACGAATGTGGCAACTTACTTATGGCTATGACGGGCCAGACCCGACTAGTTCTACGTCCCAAAAGGGATTTCTTCCAGCAGCTCTCCTAGTGATAGCTAGGATAATAGCGCTTTTGTAATTGTGTAATATTAGAATATACAAATCTAAGCGATCTGTCAATATGAAAATATGTCAAATACTTTATCGTGAAGGAATCTCATTGTCTGGCCAGTATGCAACAGGAGCTTTCTGCCCTTTGGGATCACTAATAATTGTAAGCTGACCTTCCCTCTCCAAGGTAAACACCATCTCAAGAAATTTAGGTAGTTGAAAATCTAATTTCTTGGCTGTCTTTGCACTGACGACAAATGGCTCACCTTCTGTAATAGAAAAAATTATATCTTCTGATGCGGCACGGTCCTCCTTTGTAAGTCTGTCAAACAAAGCCACGCTATCCTTACCATCAAAAAAATCAACAGATAATTCATGTGGGTCTACTAACCATTCTATACCTCTATCTTGATCAACATTCACAGATGAACGTATCACTCCGATTTCTGATAAAACTTTGACAAGCCCTTTATTGCCTTCATCCAAATCAATTAACTGTTTCTCAGTAAAGACCCCGCCCTCGAAATGATCATATATTACACGTATAAGATTCAAAATTTCATGCAATTGTTGTACAGAAAAATCTCTTTGCCTAAACATCTCTTTTCTCCTTGTGTCAATTTTAGTCATATTTATTACATAATACTTACACAATAAATAATAGCATAAAAAAAAAAGAAATCAACATCCTTGAATCATTGCAGAGACGATGTTAGAATATACAAACAGTATAAAATAACTACCCTAAAATAAAATATGTATCAAAATCCCCTCTACATAGCTTCAGATCACGCCGGCTACAGACTGAAGAAACGCCTAGTTCGCTATCTAGAAAACGAACTTAAGCTGGGCTTCGAAGACCTTGGGCCTACTGAGCATGACCCCGAAGATGACTTCCCAGACTACATTATCCCAGCTGCAAAAAAAGCTGTAGAAACAAACGGTCGTGCCATCATGATCTGCGGCAGTGGCATCGGCGCCTGTATCGCTGCCAACAAAATAGACGGTATGTACGCTGCTTTTGGCTACAATATAGATGCAGCAGAATCATCTATCAAGCACAACAATGCCAATGGTCTATGCTTGGCAGGCCGAGTCATCTCCGAAGACCACGCCATGGCCATTGTAAAAAAATGGCTGGAGACAGAAGATAGCGAATTCCTTGGCGGTAAGTATGATCGGCGGAATGAGAAGATAAGAAATTTGGAAAAATAAAATAATTCGGATAATATGCGGATAATTCAGATTTACGGATAAAAAAATCCGAAATACAGAATCCGTAGATCTGAATTATCCGAATAATCCGTATTATCAAATATGCAAATCATCCCCTCCATCCTCGTCCCAGACGAACAGACATTCCTCGATTGGTCTTCTAGTGTTGAAGACTGTCTTAGTATGATCCAGCTCGACATTGCTGATGGACAATTTGTGAACAATACTACTTGGGCTGATCCAGAAGTGGTAGGTGAAAACTTACAAATTGACTGTGAACTTCACCTAATGGTCCAAAATCCACTCGAAGAAGCTCGTAAATGGGAAGGTATTCAGCAGGTAAAAAGAGTGTTGGTACACTATGAATCCAACCCGGAAGATGTCGGTAACATTTTGGCCCAGATTCATTCCTACGGCTGGGAAGTAGGACTCGTCCTCAATCCTGGCACACCTCTTGATGTCATAGAAAATCTAGCAGAAGAAGTAGATAGTCTCATGCTGATGGGAGTAGTACCAGGCAAACAAGGTCAGTCATTCATTCCAGAGACAATTGATCGACTGAAAGCTTGTCGTGAAAAATATCCAAATCTATTTATAGAACTGGATGGCGCAGTAAACGAGAACACTCTCCCAGACATTGTCGAGACCAAAATAAATGCCATCTGCCCTGGTAGTGCCATCTTTGGCAATGATCGAGAGCCGAAGGAAAATGTAGAGAGGATGAGGGAGATTATTAACAGGTTGACCTAAGGCAAAATACAAGATACAATTTCCAAATAATAGATAATAAAATATGTCAGACGAAAATTTCCTCGACCTAGCAATCATCGGAGCAGCAGCAGCTGGATCAGCAGCAGCAATTTACGCTGCCAGAAGAAATCTCAACTTTGTCGTGGTAAGTAAGGATATCGGAGGTGAAGTAGCCCTCTCCGGTGAAGTAGAAAACTGGCCAGGTATCATCCATACCACTGGTTTTGAACTGGCTCAAAATTTTCACAAACATGTCAAATCATACAATGTTCAGATTGACGAAGGCTTTGGAATAACTAGCATCAAGCAAGAAAAAAATTATCATATCCTATCAGCCGAGAATTCTGTAGGTGAAAAAAAAGAATACAAAACCAAAGCTGTCATTATTGCTAGCGGAATTCATCCTAGACAACTGGGCATTCCCAAAGAAGAAGAACTGAAAGGAAAAGGAGTAACCTACTGTACAGTATGTGACGGACCTCTTTTCAAGGGAAAGACTACGGCCACGATCGGCGCCGGCAACTCTGCCGTGGAATCAGCCCTCATGATGGCTGGGATCGCCGACAAGGTATATGTAGTCACAAAATATCCAGATACTCCAGATACCAAGGGCGGATTCCCCAAAGCAGAAGATATCCTAGTTGAAAAATTGAAAAAGTTAGAAAACGTAGAATTCGTCTATAACGCCAACACCACAAAAATATTAGGAGACGGGATGGTCTCAGGATTTAAGTATGAAGATAATGAATCAAAAGAATCAAAAGAGGTGCAAGTGGACGGAGTCATGGTCCACATCGGCATGATCCCCAACTCACAATTTGTAGACCGTGCTGATAAGAATGAAGCTGGAGAAATAAAAATAGATTTCACTTGTCAGACCTCTTGCCCCGGGATTTTTGCAGCTGGAGATGTGACTGACATCCCATTCAAACAAATCTCCATTGCCGTCGGACAAGGAGCCACAGCCGCCCTCTCCGCCATTGACTACCTCAATCGATGGAAACCAGAATAACAACCATCCTGTCATCCTGACCCTGAGCGACCGAAGGGAGTCGAAGGGGAAGGATCTTTAGCAAGGAAGACATTCTCTGTAAGAAAGATCCTTCGCTGCGCTCAGGATGACAATTTTTTCGAACAGGACCAATCTATTAGCATAAAAAACAGCTCTCGATATAAGGCTGTTTTTTCTGGAAAAAATAAAATAGCTCTGCTATACTTACCTATGCTATGGAAATACTTACCAAACTCGCCGGGGCCCTTGGCTTGATATTCATTACCTGGGGAATATTTATCAAGCAAGAGATAAAACAAGACTATATATTTGCACTAGGTGGAACATTTTTGTTAGTTTATAGCGTTTACCTTAAAGACCCAATATTCATTCCCCTTCAAATTATCTTCATTTTAGCCAGTCTATACGAAATATATAAGATAAAAAAGAAATAATATGCTTTTAGAATCATGCCTACCAATCTTACCTAGATGTACCGGCGAATGGTACTTAGTACTTTCTGGATTTCTCGGAGCAGTGTTACTCATTTACTCACAATTCGTAGAAGCTGAACACCGCCGGGACATTATCCGCATCTTGGGAGCTGGCGGACTATTTGTCTATTCATATTACATTTCCAACACTATCTTCATGATTGTCAGTGCCGGAATAGGATTTGCTGCCCTCATAGAATTTGTAGAAATTCTAGCAGGAGTCCACAAACACCTCCCCGAAGATTTGAAAAGCTCCATAAAAAAACATAGAGGGCTCAGGGTTAATGATAAATAACCAAATCTGTTGTTAATTGTTAAAAGCCTGCCCTGAGCAAAGTCGAAGGGTTAATTGTCAAAAGTTATGCTCGACCTTATCACAATTGGAGACTCACTGGTAGATATTTTTTTTGTTTTGGATGAAAAAAATTCAGATTGCTCTGTAGATCTGAAGAGTAAAAAAATTTGCTTCAATTATGCTGACAAAATGTGTATCGAACACAGTACTCACTCTGTAGGAGGTAATGCTGCCAATGTATCTGTCGGTACCAAAAAACTAGGTCTCGATACTGCCATATTTACAGAAATCGGAGATGATATAAACGGTCAAATAATTTTTGATACTTTTCAAAAAGCAGGAATAAATACAAGCCTAATAAAAATGCAGAAAAATGAAGAAACCAGGTATTCTGTAGTCTTGAATTACAAAAGCGAGAGGACAATTCTCTCCTACCATGCCAAGAGATCCTACACACTACCAAATTTACCAGACACAAAATGGATCTACTACACTTCTCTTGGCAAATCTTTTGAAAAATTACAAAAAAAATTGATTACTTATCTCAAAAAAAATCCAGATACCAAGCTGGCTATGAACCCAGGCTCATACCAATTCAAACATGGGCTTAAAACCATCAAACAAATATTGCCCATGGTAGATCTACTACTTGTCAACAAAGAGGAGGCTGAAAAACTGATAGGAAAAAAGAAGGCAATAAAAGACTTACTAAAATCAATTTACAAAATCGGAGTAGAACGAGTCGTAATTACAGACAGTACACGTGGATCATATTCAACAGACGGAATAAATTTTTATTTCATGGAAACCTATCCTATCAAAGCCTTAGCCAAGACAGGAGCAGGAGATGCTTATACTAGTGGATTCTTATCTGCCACTATAGCCGGAAAAGAAATTGATGAAGCGATGAAATGGGGTACTGCAAACGCTGGTGGTGTAATTCAAAAGTTTGGAGCTCAGCAGGGCTTGCTCAGTAATAGGCAAATCCAAAAAATAATAAAAAAATACCCGAAAGTGACTCCAAAAAAAATAAAATGAACCCCGTGCCGGCATGGCAGTACAAAATGTCCGGCAAAAGGATTCATCCGCCGAAGCTCACGATGGATATGCAAGCAAACCGAAAAAGCTCAGCATTCACCTTTACCATGATGAAATGTGTTATTATAGCGAAGGTGGATAATATCAAAAAATTGGCTTAATTAAGCCAATTTTTTTAAATTTACCATTGACATTTGGCCTGGGGTGAATTATACTAATTTTCATTATTACGTATATTCTGTATTATGGCAAAAAACAGCAAACACTCTCTGCCCCTACCAATTGTTGGCAAACTATACCAACAAGTGGTCAAAGCAGTGACTCCAGAAAAAAAAGAGAGAGAGAAACCAAAGGATATCATCCTCTATGTAGGGAAAGTATACAACCACATGATCGACGCGATAAAAGCACATACCAAAGAAGAAAAGAAAAAATACAGGATTGCTCTCCTACACGATTCTAAACAAAAATTAGACAAATACACCGTATCTGCTCTTGATCGAGTTGATATTGTCCTGAGCTGCAACACAAACTCTCCAGATGACCTACAAAAAACTCTAATGCCCTATGCTGAGGCATTGTATGCGGTGACTTGTCGCACAGAAGGTCATATACCACTACTTTCAAAAGTAATCCCCCATGTACCATATGTGCTAGGACCAACTGCAGAATCTCTTCTGTGGTCATCAGAAAAATTGAAAATGCGTCGACGACTTTATAATTACGACGAAAAATTAACGCCAGCTTTCACCATCATACACGACCAAAAAAAAGAATCTATAAAGAGAATAGAAAAAGATATAAAGTATCCAATGGTGGTAAAACCATCTGGTTTGGCTGAAAGTATGTTTGTAACAATCTGCTACCATCGCGAAGAACTGGAGTCTACCCTCAAGACAATTTTTAAAAAGATGGAGCAAAGATATAAAGATAGCAACTTCTTACATGATCCCCAAATATTGGTAGAACATTTCATGGAAGGGAATCAATACTCTATAGATGCTTACGTCAATAATTCTGGAAAAATATTCTTTTGTCCATTGGTATATGTAAAAACAGGAAAAAGTATTGGTTTTGACGATTTCTTTGGGTATATCCAAATGACTCCTTCACAGCTGAATGATGACAGCCAAGCCGCAGCAAAAGAAACAGCCACGAAAACAATCTACGCTCTTGGGTTACGTAACACATCTGTCCACATAGAATTATTTCGCACAGAAGACGGTTGGAAGGTAATCGAAGCCGGAGCCAGAGTTGGTGGGTTCAGACATATGCTTTATTCATTTTCTTTTGGGATAAATCATACTGTAAATGATATCCTGAATAAGGCCGGTAAAAAACCAATTATTCCCAAAAAACAACTTGGTCACTCAGTGGCCATGAAATTTTATGCGAAAAAGGAAGGTAGACTTGCCAAAATAAGTGGCATAAAAAAAATACAAGATCTAAAATCTTTTAAAAGAATTTATATCAATAAAAAAATAGGAGATGTTTGTAAATTTGCCAAGCATGGTGGAGTGAGTATATTCAATATTATTATGTTCAATAAAGAAAGATCTGATTTGCTGGCCGACATTAGACGAGCAGAACAAATGATTGATATTGAAACAGAATAAAACAATAAAAAATAGTTGCAATAAAAAACTCTCACATATTGTGAGGGTTTTTTGATAAAAAATGTAGACAACTTATAATAAATTACTGACACTTGGAGAGTACGGCTGCCAGCTGCCCATATCACTAGTCATGCCAGACTTATGCCTTTTACTTTGAACTCCCTCCTCCTGCCTTCAAAATGACCTCTCATATTGCAAACAGCTGCAAAATCTACTTCTGGACCAAGAAGACAAAAACCATACTCAAATCCTCTCACCTGGGCCCGCATTTCAGAGGCTAGCTGAGGGTGCTCCTGCTCACTGTCAGCAATACGTCTGATCACATCAAGCTCTTGCTCTATTTCTAATAAGATCTGGGCAAATTCAGCAACTTTAGCTTCAAATTTCTTACTATCAGTACTCCTGATACTTTGCACAGCATGTTGACGAAGAGATTGGTTCATACTTACCAAAACCTCACAAAGCTCTATCCTCTCATCAGAAGTAAAGAAGCTGGCAGGCCGCCCACTATGCAAGTCACGGAGGCTGCCGCCATGCAATTTGAAATCTTGATAACGTTTTTTCATTTTGCGAGATGAATGAGAAATAAGAAAATTTTCTCCAATATGACCTTCATATACGGCTATAAATTCTTCAAAAGCCTTCCTATATGGCCAGACATAGCGACCAAAAGTTATCATCGTATCTTCTATCTCTTCGAGGCTGAGTTCATAATTATTTTTTACTTGCTCAAGAGCTGTAGCCATATCCTGTCTCAATTCCATAGGCAAAATAGGCTCGACATGATTGTAGAGTCTTTCAAATATGGAAATTGTGTATTGGGCAGAAACCTCGTGCATAAAATAACCTTTAACCTTTAACCAGTATACCAAAACCACAATCCAAAGCCAACTATCTTCTATTAAAATACATATAATTCCTCCACCGCAAATACAACTCTCGAGTAGCCCACAAATCTCCAGCACAATACTTGGCAATATCGATAAATTTGCCATCTCGAAACATGTCTTTCACATCATGACCTGTGACACCATTTGATTTGGGAGATTCTATTCCAAAAGCTTTGCAATAAAAATCAAGGTTGAATTTACGAGAAGCATTATAAAACGTGAGGTGCTCAAGCAGATCAACATGAATGTCAGAGCTATAGCGATATGGCATTAAATTTTTCGAAGGACGTATCCCGTTCATAGCTGAACGAAGCATCAAGACTGGACAATCAAACCCTCGACCATTGAAGGTGACAAATTTATTAGCATATTTCATCACTCGCCAAAACATTTGTAAAATCTTTTTCTCACTACCAGAGTAATATTTGATATCTCCATGTGTAAAATCCTCAATCCCATAATCTTGCTTGTCCGCCAAAGCTTCAGCGGCGGCGGAATAATATACCGCCCCCTTCTTGCTTTCGACAGAAAGTACCCCGATAGCTACAATCTTGTTAGTCGGGGCCCAAAGAGCCATCCTTTCTAATACCTTCTGTTCTTCTTCCTCATCGTCAGCAAATTTCATCAAGTAGTCTTGCTGAACTCGATCTAGAGAATCAAAATCAATGGGAACTGTCTCGATGTCAAAGACTAGAGTGTTCATACAAATAGTTTGTAAAGTTTAAAAGTTCGTAAAGTTAAAAGTATTATAATAAATCTTTTATGAAATTTATAAACTTTTAACTTTCTGACTAATTTCATACATCGCAATTCCAGCAGCAATCGAGACATTAAGACTCTCCTTCTTACCATACATCGGAATATGCACCACTTCATCACATAATTCCAAAATTTCTTCACTAATTCCATCCACCTCATTACCCACAACCAAAGCTACATTTTTATTAATTACCTGATCACTGATCACTGATAATTGTTTACTGTTTTTTGTCTTTTCTAATCCCAAAATCTTCACCCCCTTCTTCTTGAGCGACATTACCAACCGCTTGAGGTCATTTCTGTGTTCCCAAGGCATCCACTTCTCTGCCCCAAGGGAGACTTTGTCAATCTGGACCTTAGGTGGAGTAGCTGTGTAACCTACAAGAAATAACTTGGTCACTCCACAAGCATCGGCAGTACGAAACATGGCTCCCACATTATGGCAGGAACGAATATTAGGTAATATCAGATAAAATTTACTTTTCATAGCTATTGGCATCCTAACGAAAATGAAACTAGTTGTCAAAAAATATCACAATATTGCTATTTTTTTAACAGTGTCGTAAAATATAATAAATATACAAAATTACGAACAGTGCGAAAGGTCCGAACTTTCCGTAGATTGTCATTCTGAATTTATTTCAGAATCTTTCTAAAGAAAAGGGATCCTACTGTCACAGACCCTGAATCAAGTTCAGGATGACATAGTGATCTTTTCGTACATTTCGAAATGTTCGTACTTTCGTACATAAAAATTATGCCAAAATCCTTAAACAAACTACTAATTGAATTCCTCGAACATCTCGAGATAGAAAAAAACCGTAGTGACAAAACTGTCCAGAACTACGATTTTTATTTACGTCGTTTTCTTGATTGGATAGGAGACAAGAAATCCCCTAGTGCTATTACTGGCGAACAAGTCCGTAAGTATAGACTATGGCTTAACAGATTGATCGATGTTCACGGGGAACCATTGAAAAAAAATACTCAAAACTACCATCTCATAGCTCTCAGGTCATTTCTCAAATATTTAGCCAAACGTGATATCAAAACTCTAGCTCCAGAAAAGATAGAGCTAATGAAAATGCCCGATCGGGAGGTTAGTTTCCTGGAAGGCAGTGACTTGAACAGGATGCTAGAAGCTCCGTTGGAAAAAATAAAAAATAAAAGTGGTAATAAAAAATCTGGCCCAACTATCCTCATAGCTTATCGTGACAAAGCAATTTTGGAATTATTTTTTTCTACTGGATTGCGTGTCTCTGAGTTGGTCAAGTTAAAAAAAGAAAATATTAATTTAAAAAAAGATGAATTTACAATTACTGGTAAGGGAAGAAAAACAAGAGTAGTCTTTTTGTCTGAACAAGCCAGGCACTGGATCAAGAAATACTTAGATATTAGAAAAGATCTCAATCCTTTTTTGTTCGTCTCTCACGATAAGAGAACTTCAAATACAAAGTCAGAAGAAGACAGGCCACTTACCCCTCGTTCTGTTCAACGCATAGTAGGCAAATACGCCAGGATTGCCGGGATCACCAAATCTGTCACTCCCCATACACTCCGTCACTCCTATGCTACAGACTTACTCCAAAACGGGGCAGATATAAGGAGCGTCCAAGCCATGCTTGGCCATTCTTCAATCACTACCACTCAAATCTATACTCATGTCACCGACAAAGAATTACGAAATATTCATAAAAAATTCCATGGGAAGAAAAGATTATAAAACTTTTTGTAATAATCGAACCTACATGATATAATTATTTTACATATAAATGTAGGTTTTTTATTATGAAATACGAAGAAAAACAACTGGCAATAAAACTCCGAAAAAGAGGAAAGAGTTATAACGAAATTTTAAAGAAAGTTAGAGTCTCAAAAGGAACACTAAGTCTTTGGCTCCGTGGTATAAAACTAACAAAAAAACAAGAGAAGGAATTATATGTTACAAGAAGACAAAAAAATGCACGTTTATTAGCGGACATGAAACAAGAAAAGAAAAAAAGGCAAATAGAAAACATAAACAAAGCAGCAAAAAAACAAATATTTAATCTTATAAAAGATAGGTTATTTTTGGCGGGCTTGATGCTTTACTGGGCTGAAGGAGATAAATCCGAGCAAGCAGAGCTTGTAAAGTTTAGTAATTCAGATCCAAAGATGATTGAGTTCATGATGAAATGGTTTAGAAAAATATGCAAGGTTGAAGAGCAAAGATTTAGAATAGCATTACACATTCATGAACTACATAATGAGATATACTTAAAAAAATATTGGTCTCACCTCACCAATATACCCATTAAGCAGTTTCACAAAACTCAAATAAAGTCTACTTCTATAGGTCATAGAAAAAAAATGCTATATAACGGAACTTGTAGTATCCGCATTAGTGATAAAAATCTCTTTAGAAAAATAAAGAATCCCCGGGGCAAGCCCCGGGGTATTTTGTTTTCGGGCGTTGC
>CAYFPJ010000024.1:0-12297 GCA_964344965.1 uncultured Gammaproteobacteria bacterium
CGAAGTCCGTATCATCCCGTTAATCCACCGACGTAGTCGGTGGTAATTAAATTCATATAAAATACAGTATACACATTTTGTGGGTGGTTGTCATTGTTGGGAAAGAAGAGGCTTTTTATTTAGATTTGTCTATATATTATTTAGGATTTGGCTTGTGACCAGAGTAGATCGAAGTAGGCTTGATAAGTCTTTACTGCTTGCGGGCTTTTGATTTCTACTATTTTTGGTTTGTCTAGGAATAAAAAGAAGGCTATACAATCATACCATATTTGGGTGGCCATGATGTTGGGGACAGGTACGTTGATATACTTTAACTTATTTTTGAATCTGCCTTTGGTGTATGCAGGAGCAGTGTTGCGCTGGTGTTCGTACATGATAGTATTTTGGGTGATATTTTTTCTTTCGCGCATGGTGTCGTAGATAGTCAGTAGATTGGTCTCGGCTGATGTCTCTAATACTTTTATACCGCCAGCACCTAGGATCGATATTTCAGAGTTGGGTGGTGTTTTTTTAATTTTTTTTGATGGAATAAGAATATTGCTTTGTCACCTTCATAGATGTTTATCTCAGTAGCTCCCTCCTCCCAGCCAGAGATGGTTTGTAGATAAGGGACGATAGAATCAGCAGCAGCTTGCTTCTCTTTTATTTTTTCAAAAAATATTTCTGGATCAGAGGTCGAAAAATGTCGTCTGTTGTTAATCACTTTTTCTTCCACATATTTACTTGCCAGCAATTTTTCTATTTCATTATAGAGAGTCTGCTTGTGGAGATCGGTCTTCTTCACTAGTTGACCAATTGTACAGGAATTTAGCTCGACAATAGCAACGTATATTGCTGCTTGTTTTGGAGTAAGTCCAAATTGGGCAAATTTGTCTGACAGGTCTATTTTCATATGGTCAATGAATATTGTCTATATTACTTATTTTATAATATATAAATAGAAAAAAGTCAAGAAAATTTGACTAAAATGGGGTTTACTGTAGTTATTTGTTTGTATTATGATTATGAACTGGTAATAAAGTGATTGTTAATTTTTTTTGTTATCACAGGTCTTGCTCTCTCTAGAATTTATATAGGTGGAGCGAGGTCTGTAGATCAACCCTTTGATGGCTCGGGGTTCGATCAGCAGTATGGTGTAAAGTTCCCACTGTGCTGTTGTGATGGTCTCAGACTTCATTCTGGTGAGTTCGCGCTATCTACTCGATTGACGCGGACTCACCACTTCCTTGTCCTTACGGAAGAGACCTGGCTGGAACTCGCGAAGCAAGCGGTAATCAATGAATTCCACAATCATGTTTGTATTATTTGATCAAGTGATGCTTTAACCTTTTTTAACTATATGAAATACAATCAAATTTTTGTAGCCAGCACTATGTTCGTTATGGTGTTGGTTGGAGTTGGGTGCACTACTGTTGACACAGACAGCGGTCACATCCTTCAAAATGAAAATAAAATAAACATCGGGGCTCTCTTACCTTTGACTGGCAGTATGAGCAAGGCCGGTCAGGACGTGCGAGTGGCTTTGGAGATTGCGTCGGAAGATTTTAAGGATAAATATCCAAACATAAATTTGGTATTGGAGGATGACCAATTTGATCCTCGTAGAAGTGTCGATGCATTTCACAAATTAAAACAAACAAACAGCCCAGTCGCTATAATTGGGCCTCTCAACGGGTCTAGTATTGAGGCGGTTCGTCCATTAGCAAATAATAACAAATTACTCACCATGACTCCTTGGGGTTCTGCTAACAAAATCGATCAACATCTCTGGAAAAATTCTATGGAAGTAACTGACGAGGTTAAGACACTTGTCGAAATAGTTATTCAAAAAATGGGCCACAAAAAATTATCCATAATTTATATGGATAATGATTTCGGTCTTTTGAATGCAACGGAATTTGAGAGATATGTCTCTTATTTTGGTGGTGAATTGGTTTTTTCAGAGCCAATATTACTCGGCTAGAAGGACTTTCGGACTACTCTTTTGAAGGTTGTCAATTCTGGAGCTGAAGCTTTGTATGTAGTCCAGAATGGTGCTTTCAATGGAGAAGTTGCCAAGCAGGTCAAAGAACTTGGACTTAGCTTACAACTGTTTGGTATGTATGGTACAGAGTCTTCAGATCTGATCGAAGTGGGTGGTGATAGTCTGAATGGTTTTTTCTATACCTACACCATAGATGGAAGCAATCTCACTCCAGCCCAACAAGATTTCAAAGATAAGTTTGAGAGTATCGTTGGTGGTGAACCTCAAGCTTCGGCCTATCATGCCTATGATATTTACGCTCTCCTATCTGAAGCAATTTATAGCTGCAGTGAGCCTTATGAAGCTGGTTGTCTACGAGAATACATAGAAAATAATGGTGTGATTGAGGGGGTGAGTGGCAGGTTCTGGTATGAGGATGGAAAGGTGAAGCGAGATTTGTATTTGAAGACTGTGGAGGATGGGGAGTTGGTGATGTGGAAGTAATGGATAATATAGCCATGTATTGACAATGTCACTACAACATGTTATTATAAACATATAACATTTAGAAAAAATATATGGCTACTATCCAAGTTCGGATTGATGAAAAACTAAAACAAGATGCAAAAAAGGTGTTTGAAAAAATGGGGCTCGATATGAGTAGTGCTATCAAGCTTTTTTTTCGACAAACAGCAAGAGTCCAAGGTCTTCCTTTTCGCCCAGTGACAGAGAATGGACTCACTCCTTGGGAAGAAGAAGAAATTTTGCGTGCCTCTGAAGAAGCAAAACAAGGGATTAATACTGTCAGCTTTGACAACATCGAAGATGCAATAGCTTATCTACATCAAGAGGAGGAATATGAGGATTGATTTTCATAAGAGATTTAAAAAACAATATAGAAAACTTCCTCAAAATATACGTACGAAAGTAGATAGCACTCTTAGACAATTTCGACAGGATCCTTTTCAACCAAAATTAAGAAATCATGCGCTAACAGGATCAATGAAAGGGAAGCGCTCTATTTCTGTGACAGGTGATATGAGAATTATTTTTGAAGAGTTTGATGATTATACTGTGGTGATCATGCTAAGAGTTGGAAATCATGGTAGGCTATATAAATAGTTATGAATAAAAAAACTCTCTAAAATTGGAGAGTTTTTTCTTTTTATTTACTATCATAAAAAACAAACTCCCCATCTTTCACCTCCTTAACTACGATAGGTTTATCAATGTTGTGAGTGTTTTTGTCTATAGAAAAGACACCGCTTACTCCATCAAAATTATTTGTTTCTGACATTTTTTTTGCAATACAGTCTGGGTTTTTGTTTGGACAGTGTTCAAAGGATTTGATGAGGATAGAAAAAGCATCATATGCTTCTGCAGCGATACTGCTTGGAGTTTCACTGAATTTTTTTAGATATGAATCATGAAATGATTTTTGTTTTTCGGTCAATTGTCCATTTCTATCCCCCCTGTATGAATAGATAATACCGTCAGCCCTTTCTCTGGCAATATCTAACAGATCTGGAGTTTCTGCTCCGTAGTGAGTAATAATTTGAGACTCAATACCTAGCTCTTTTATTTGGTTTACCAATTCTCCGATATTGCTGTAAGCAAGATAGATCATATCTGGTTTCTTGGCTTTTATTTTTGTAAGCTCGGCACGAAAGTCTACTTGTCCGGCTGATGCTATAGTTTCGTGGGCTACTATTTTTCCACCTAGACTCTCAAAAGTAGAAGTAAAAACTTCGTCATGGGTGACGCCAAATTCATTTTCGTGATACATGATGGCTGCCCGACGCATGTTGAGCTCATTGTAGACAAATTTGGCTAGGAATTCTGGCTCGTCAGAAAGGAATCTCTGGGTACTAAAAAAATATTCATTCATTTTACCAAAGTTACTACTTGGCGTTATCCCTACTATTTTTTTATCATTTGATTTTATGGCAGCCACCTTTATGGATCCACCACAAACTGGTCCAATAAAAGCATCTACTTCATTTAGATCAATTAAGGTGGTTAGTGCTTCGTTAGTATCTTTTGTTAGACATTTTGTGTCCTGGAAGAGGAGGTCAATCTTCAGGTTAGTATTTTTTTGTTCGTATGATAGCTCTACACCATTTTTGAGCCACTCTCCCAAGTGGGATAACCCTCCAGTGAGTGGGGCTATGACTCCTATTTTTACCTGTTTTTTTTCTGGGCGTAGCTCAGAAGGGAGCTCGGCTTGAACATTTGTTTGGGAACAGCCAGTTAAGGTGAGCATGGCTATGGTTGCCAGTGTGGTAATTTTTATCATAATAGTGGATTAAGACTAATTGATAAAAAATTACCATGACACCTAAATACTGTCATCTATGTCAACAAAATACAAAAATTGACAATATATTTAGCTTAATGTAGGATAAATAATGTTGACAAATAATTTGACAAAATATGGATAAAAAACTTCTTCGCACATTGACAAACTTGGGGTTAAGTGAAAATGAATCACTGGTCTACCTAGGGGCGCTATCTGTCGGACGAGCCAAAGTCGCAGATATAGCCAAAGCGGCTGGGATCAATAGAACTACGGCCTACCAAGTGATCGAATCTCTGAAGAAAAAAGGATTGATTAATCTAGAAGTACAAGGGTTCAAGCAATATTTCGTAGCCGAGCATCCTGATAGACTTCAAAATATTATTGAGAGTCGTAAACAAGACTTACAAAAAAACCTGCCAGCTTTTTTGAGCATGTACAATCTCAAGGGCAGTGATAGTACGATCAAATATTATGAGGGAGAGGAAGCCATGAAGATGGTGTATGAAAATGTCCTAGAACATTTGAAAAGAAATGATGATTACATGGCAATTTCTGATACTGATAAGTTTCAAAATATTGATCGACCATATTTTGATAATTTTTTGAAAAAACGCACCAAACTACATGTACAAACCAGATTGCTTTTGCAAGATTCTAAACTGGCCCGTGAGAGGAAAAAATTTGATCAGAATTTCAATGAAAAAATTAAGATTTTGCCGACCAATACAGACTTGGTGACCAATATGATTATTATTCCAGACCGTGTCATCATTCATCAGCTCGTGCCACCGATCAATGCCATCGTCATCACCAATCCTAGTGTTGTACAGATGGGAAGAGAGATGTTTGAGATTATGTGGGATGCGATTGGAGAGTAAAGTTGCAGATTATCAAAGAAAGTAATACAATGGTTTTGCCTGAGTAGATATATCGTGTTGGAAACATGCGAATTACGAATATTTCGAATGTACGAATACTGGTTATATTACCATCTAACACTTTGTGAATAATATTTTAGAAACAATATTCGAAAATTCGTACCATTCAAAATTCGAATGTTATCAGTTGAAACTATGCTACTTTATTTGTGCGGCTCAGACACCTTTCGCAGCCGCCAGCAATTGAAAAAAATGATCACTAAGTTCAAGACAGACCGCGATCCACAGGGATTCAACGTGGTACGTCTTGATGTTGAAAAAAGTAAGGAAAATGTCTTACAACAAATTTTGGCGGCACCATTTTTGGCCGAACGTCGGATGGTGGTCTTGGAGAATTTATTAGTTTCAAAAGAAAAAGATTTACAAACTGAAATTTTACAACGTATTAAGAACAAAAATTTTCCAGAAAGTAATGTGATTATTTTTTGGGAGGGAACTGACAAGTTTAAGACTAAACTGGGAAAAGAATTGCATACTGTTTTGTCCAAAGAAAAATTTGCCCAATCTTTTGGTGAACTAACTGGCGGGCAATTACAGAAGTGGATCCGAGATGAAGTAGGTGCTCGTGGTGGAAAGATTGAGTCGGCTGCTGTCAGCTATCTGGCGCAGCATGTGGGAGGTGATATGTGGCGGTTGGCGAGTCTTGTGGATCAGTTGGTGGCGTACAAGTCCTCCTCCTATAAGGGGGGGGTAGTCTTCGTCCCGAGCTCACCTCGTGGTGACTCGGCGGAACCAGGTCGAGGGGAGAGGGTAGAGAGCAAGGAAGATCACCAAAAGAAACAGAGCAATGTTCAGCCCAGAGAAAGACCCCCCCTTACCCCCCCTTATAGGGGGGGGAGTATTGAACTCTCTGACGTTCAGTTATTTCTTGATGAGAAAGCAGATGACAATATTTTTAATTTGGTGGATGCGATTGTCAATGGTCAGAAGAGAGAAGTTTTCTCGATGATGGAGGAGCAGTATAGGCAGGGCAAGGATGCTGGCTATATCTTCGCTATGATTTTACGACAGTTCAAGATATTACTTCAAATTCGGGATCTATCTGACAGAGAAGATGGTCTCCGTAGTGATGTCATGGCCAAAAAACTTGGATTGCATCCGTTCGTTGTAAAGAAATCTCTTCCGATGATCAAGCGGTATAATATGGTAGGTTTGAAGGGTATTTATGATCAACTTCTGGATATTGATGTCAAAACAAAAACTGGTCAAGGAGACCAGTCGATGTTGGTTGATTTGTTTGTGGGAAGTGTTGTCACTTAGCTGTCAATTGCACCCCTTACAGCTTCTCCAGCTTGTTTTCTTAGGTCATTCAGTGTTTCTTCCAAAGTAGTAAGTGAATCTTCGTCTACTCCATTTTCTCTGGCTGACAACAAAGTATTGCCGACAGTTCTTTCCATTTCGGCCTGAATCTTGGAAGCGGCTATGTCTGCGGCAGTCAATCCAAGCTCCTCCAATTTCGTTTGTACTTTGTCAAAATTAACTATTCTTTCGCTACCCATTAGTTTTCTTTTAGAATCTTGTAACGTAACGTATTTTAACCCTTTTGAATTAGATGCTGCTTCATCTGCCATTTGGTCAGCTAATGCAAACTCCGAGGTTCCGCCACCCTCTTCTAATTTTGTATTTCTGTCTATTATTTTATAACCCATACTAACTGTCTGACCTTCCCCTCCCACGGCCTCCGGTCTGATGATCTCTTCTATTTTTTGGGCCACACGTTTTAATATATTTTCCACTACTTGTTCTTTGGTGAAATGTATATTTTTTTCTGAGCCAGGTTCGGTATCGTATTCTTTTATTCCTGTCAGGATAAGCCCAAATTCATCTCCACTAAAGTGAAGAATATCCACTTGTCTGACGGCACTTTGTGCTCCCTCTAAAATGGCTAATTGTATTTCCATTTTGGCATCTTTCAGTTTGTCTGCAATACTTTTCAACATGTCATCACCAGCCTTGTGACTCAATTTGTCATTTATGGCTTTGAAAGAGTCGGCATCCCCTCGTACTACAACTATAGACCAGTCTTCTGTACTCTGCTGCTGCTCCTCTCGGAATTGATCATATAGTAGTTTTGCAGATTCTGTATTACCTAGTCCTGTCAATGGGTTTTTTTGAGTTTCTCTTTGGTGCAAGGCAAGATTTGCTATAAGAGCTTCGTTATAAGGCATCCTACCTTTTTTTGCTTCAGATAGTATTTTTTGATAGATGGCCGCCACCGCATCCCTCTCTTTTTCATCAGAGAGTTCTTTTATTGACGATGGTAGAGCGATTAATTCAGCCAATTTATCACCCTCTTTAAACCATTTTTTATCTTGTTGTGTGAATTTTTTTTCTGTATTGGGCATATGTTTTTTTGAAAATAAAATCCCGATTAACTCGGGATTTATTGTAGCTTGTTTTTTATTTCTTAGCAACCGCATTCACTTTCTTCATAAGTCTAGATAGTTTTCTAGCAGCTGTGTTTTTCTTGAGAACACCACGTTTGGCCGCCTTGTCTAGTTTCTTTTGAGTCAGCTTAGCAGCCTCTGTAGCATCTTTACCAGCCTCTAGAGCCTTTTTGGTCGCTTTGACAGCGTCTTTGTAGGCATTCTTGGCTTTGAGATTGAGTTTGGTAAGTTTTTTAGTTTGTCTTAAGGCCTTCCTGGCACTATTTGTATTTGGCATAATTTTGTAGTAACTAGTAATCGTTAACTAGTAACTAGTTATTTATCGATCACTTGAATTTAAGTGTATTATATTTTTGATCAGTGCTGGAAGACCAACACATTGAGAGCGAGGAAATTATAGCATATTTGGCCTATTTGTCAAGGTTGGTTTGGGAATAGTGGTTTTTTGCTGACTTCTTTATTCTGTGGGTTAAGTATCAATAATATCGCTCCTAAGACAATCAGAATGTCGGCAATATTGATGAGAGAAGTATAAATTCGTAGATAATCTGTAGTAGTAGAGAAGACTGCCCTGTCTATCAGATTTGATAGAGCCCCAGATATTATTAAGATTATTCCCAGATAAAGAGAGTTATTTTTGTGCTTTGCTTTGGATAAGTAATAGATTAGGCCAATAATTACTAAAGGAGTGATTATCAGTAGTAAAATATTGGGAAAAGGAAGGCCAAAGGCAATGCCAGGGTTGATGAAATATTCCCAACCTAGCCATTTTTTCCATAGATAATAAGTGTAATCTGGGTTTGTTCTGGCTAGATATTTGAAATATTGATCTAAAAGTAAAAAAAATCCACCTATAAGTACCATAATGGTAAGGTGGATTTTTTTGCCCATACAGTTTTTGAAGGTTATTCGCCTCGACGTCTTACAATTCGTCAGTCAAGGTCTTTTTGCAGCTCACGCAAGATCCTGAGGTCATTCGAGCCATAAGACGCTTTTCGTCAATTGGTTGGTCACAGTATTTGCAGATGCCATAAGTGCCATTGGTTAGATTAGTCAGGGCTTTATTTACATCACGCAGTGTCTTTTCAAGTGTGATTTCTAGTGGTTTGTTGGCAGTGTAGTCCGCTACTTCCCTGGCGTTCTCATCAGATTCATCTCCGTATTCTGGAAAAGAGGCATCATAGTCATCTTGAACATGAGGGTTTTTGGTAGTGAATTTTGCCAATTCACCTTCAAGACGCGTCTTTTCCTCAAGAAGCTTTGATTTGATGTCATCTAAAAATTTTTTGTTGAATCCTGTTTTGGCAGTCATATGTTTTTATTACAATAGAAACATTATAGATAATAAAGGCTTTTTTGGCAAGCCTTCGGAGGTTTTTTGGCTGTGTATAGATCGTTTTTGGGTTTGTTACTCGTATATTGCTATTCTATACTGAGTGGTTTATCTTTTATCCAACGTTCGTGATCCCGATTCACTGCGTTCATCGGGATTGTTAACTGACACAAAATTTACTTCGCCTGCGGCTCGTGAATTTTGGTCGTTAACAAAAAAAGGGCCTTGATCCCTAAGTAAATATACGGATAGGCCCTTATTGGCCAGGAAGTATATCTACTTAGATGGCCTGACTACACAAGTATTTCTGTAGTTAGGCCATCTAAGCTAGACAATTAAGTCTTCTTGGCTCTTGAATTACATACCCTTCCACCGCTCGATGGTGTGGAGTTCAAGCATTCTCGGGGTTGCCAGGGAATGCATAATAGAACGCACCGGAGATCTGGGTTTTTCCTATTTTTTAAACTTTTATGTTTGTTTTTGGGGCTTGTTGCGGGAGCAGAGCTCGACCTGACCAATAAGCTAAGAGGAACCCAGATTGGGAGCAGTTGGAGGGGAATATGTTGCTTCCAACTCAGTTGGACGCAACACACTCTTTGTAATGTTCTATAACCATTATACACTATTTTTCTAGTTTTGTCAATACCTCTACTTTTTGGCTAAAATTAGGTAAAAAATGGCTTTTTTGCCTAAAATAAAGTATAAACTAGTCTATACTTTTGAGGTGTTGAGTACAAAAAGTAGTCAAGTTATCCACAAATAGGGGTATTTTTACACATATTTATCCACAATGTATAGATTAATTTATACAAATTTAGTATTTTTATGGGTATAAAGTGGTGGATATTTATGTGAATATAGATAATATGGAGAGATTTGCTGGTTATGGTAATTGTGGAATATGGAGGATTTTTGTAATAAATAGTACTTTTGCACAGTTTTTTGGAGTTTTACACAGATTTATCCACATTTGTATAGGTTTGTGTATACATTTTTAGGTTTTAGGTGGTTAGGTCTTTAGGTTTTTAGGGAAAATTATAGATTTGGTTATATTTTGCAATTAACCTAATTCTTTTTATGGCAATATGAGCCGAACTTGAGCAGTTTGTTGATTAATATTGTATGTTTTTTCATATCGAGTACAATACCCAAAAAATGTTGGCAAGATAAGTGGAATGACGAAATGAGCTCAAGCGAATTTCGTCACGCTGACAATAATTATACTTACATAGCCATGAGACAGGTTTCGCTCTAGCTCAATCTGTCATTCCTATTGTCTGCCATTGTTAAAATGTCTTAAAGATAATTATAGTTAATGCCAATACTAAAAAAAAACTAGCATTTCTGTCAACATTTTTTGGGTATTACGCCCGGGATGACAATTCAGAAGAGTTCTCCCCTATTGTTGAGGTATTTTTTACGTGTTACAATGATGTAAGTCCTTAAGTCATCGGACAAATTATTTTATATGGAAAATAAGATATTACAATCTTCAAATTTAACTCCTGGTGACAAGGCTAGTTGGGATTATGCTCAAATTTGGGAGAAATTTCCTGTGCCGGCTCGTCCTTCGAAGGAGGAATTGAAGTTTCTCAGACAAGAACTCTCAAACTTGACTCATGACAACCTTCTTATACTCGGATCGACCATTGAGTATCGATCACTGTGTAAATTTTTTGGGATTAGACCTTGGGTCGCAGATTTTGAGCGTTCTCATTATGAAATTCTAACAAATTATGCCAAAGAAAAATTGGAGAATGAACATTTTTTGGAAATAGATTGGCTCAAAATTAATGATGAAAATAAATACGATATAATCTTGGGTCATCGAGCAATAAATGTTATTGGTAAAGAAGTTTTGCAACAATTTTTTGATCGCATGTATAAGGCACTCAAGCCAGGAGGAGTATTTTTTTGTAAAAATAATATTTTATATGATGGTGAGCCTGATCATTTTGTTGAACGTGTAGATAAATGGGCTTTTGCTAAGAATCGCACACATCCTCTATTTAGTTATATTGAAGTAGATTTGTATTTTTATACTGCTGACAAAGATGGCTACGTTGTCTATCCAAAAGCTCGAAAAGTTGTCGACCAAATTTTTATTGATAAACGATGCTCAAAAGAAGATTATAATTTGATGAAAATGCTTGTTTCTGTGTCTGAGGCAAGGTTTAGAGGTCTGATTCGTGAGAAAGAGGTTCAGGGTATTATAGACAAAGTGGGTTTCTCCCCAAAAGAGTGGATTATTTTAGACAAAGACATTTGTCAAAATATGCCTATTTTAAAACTTACAAAATAATTTTTTATTATGAAAGCATCTGACCTATTTGTCAAAGCATTGGAAAACGAAGGGGTAGAGTATATTTTTGGGGTTCCAGGAGAGGAGAATTTGGATTTTGTGGAATCCTTGCGTAATTCCAAAATAAAATTGGTAGTGACTCGTCATGAGCAGGTAGCAGGATTTATGGCGGCTACTTATGGGCGGCTGACTGGAAAGCCTGGAGTATGTATCTCGACTCTCGGACCTGGAGCAACCAATTTTGTGACAGCAGCTGCTTATGCCACTCTGGGTGGGATGCCGATGCTCATGATTACCGGTCAAAAACCAATTCTTTCAAGTAAGCAAGGTCATTTTCAGATTGTCGATGTGGTGGGGATGATGAAACCAATTACTCAATACACTACCCAGATAGTTAGTGCTCGTACTATTCCGTCTCGTGTCCGAGAAGCTTTTCGAATTTTGATGGAAGAACGTCCGGGGGCAGTGCATATTGAACTCCCAGAAGACATTGCCGCCGAAGAAGTGCCAGATGATAGCCCGGTATTCCCAATTGATAAAATTCGTCGGCCAGCGGCAGATGAAAAGGCCGTAACAAAAGCGGTGGAAATGATTTTGACTGCCAAGAGCCCCCTTATCTTGATTGGGGCAGGAGCAAACAGAAGATTTGTTTCCAACATGTTGACGGAATTTATTGATGCGACTGGTATTCCATTTTTTACTACTCAGATGGGCAATGGAGTCGTGGACGAGCGCCATCCGCTCTATCTTGGCTGCGCTGCTCTGTCGTCTCAAGATTATTTGCACTGCGCCATTGCCAAAGCTGATTTGATCATTAACGTTGGACATGATGTGATTGAAAAGCCGCCATTCTTCATGACCCATGGTGGAACCAAAGTAATCCATGTCAATTATCTCTCTGCTACAGTGGATGATGTCTATTTCCCGCAGTGGGAAGTGATTGGCGACATTGGCAACACGCTGTGGCAAATGAAAGAATCTTTGATGGGGAAGTTGGAAAATCAGGAAAGTCCGTGGAGATTTGAATACCCCCATAATCCACTGACGAAGTCAGTGGTCACCATCCCATCGAAGA
>CAYFPJ010000025.1:0-11183 GCA_964344965.1 uncultured Gammaproteobacteria bacterium
GAAGTCCGTATCATCCCGTTAATCCACCGACGTAGTCGGTGGTAATTAAATTTTTCTTTCTTGTAATTGTGGCACACGTTCTATCATATAAAGAACTTCTCTACTGTGACCCCTTTCTACCATTTTTGTTGCAAGTTTCCCATATTCTTTGCCATCTAAATCTGGGAGTACTGTAACACAATGTTCTGAGAAAACATCGGCCGAGTTGGCACGTATGGAAATTAGTTCTTCTGCTATCTGAGGTTGCCAATCAGCTCTGTCTTTTATCCCTAGCTGGGGCACTACAAAGGCTTTTCTGTTTGGATCAAGGATGCCCTGTGCTTCACCACCAAGTTCACCTTGTCTTTCCATGATAATTCTGGCTGCCATATTGATACCGGTGGCTGTGTTCTTTCCATTTCGGATGGCTCGCAAAATTAGACTTAACTGCAAGTCTTCTCCGAGTTCATCTACAATTTTATTTGCAATTTCTGCTTTTGCTATCGCGGCCTCTTCTTCTGCGTAGGTTTCATCTGTTTCTAATTTTTCTGCTTTTTTGGTCGCCTTTTCCGCCTCCATGCCTGCTTCTTCTTTTGCTAAGATTGCTGCTTTTTTTATGTCTTCATATGCTTCTTGGAGAAATCTGTTGTAGTCTATCCAAGCGTTCAAATTTCCTTCTAGAACCTCTCCGTCTGTGACAATTAAACCAGAAGCTAGCCTGAAGTAATCTTTTTTATCAACACCGTCTAATAATATTTTTGGAGGTGGAGCATCGGACTTTCGTATTTCACGTTCCATAGCCTGGAGGTTGGATTCTCTTCTACCTAATTTTCCATCTCGATAATCTAATGCCTCTGTTCCAGAGAGCAAGTATTCTGTGCTTCCCAAATCTTGTGGCACTGAACCAAACATGGCCTCCATAGCGCGCTGACCTTGTCCAACACTGATCAAGGTTTCTGCTACCTTGTAATGGTGATCTCTTGTAATGCCTGATAAGCGATCTACATATTCAAGTGCTTCGGAGCTTCTGCTTTTTTCTACAGAGCTGATGACAGCTTCAAAATGATATTCTTCTGTTAGGTTTGATAAGATGGCGTACTCTATAGGCTCCTCATCTACTTCTGTTTCTGAACTTGCCGCCCTTCTTGGTTTTACGAGGTCTTGTAATACTAGATGGGCTTGTCCGTGTTCAATCATCAAATTTGCAAATCCTTTTTGCATGTTTTCTGTGACGAGTCCTGCTTCATCCAGAAGATCTGTGAGCAAGGTATAGTTTTCAAGAAATATTTCAGCTTGTTCATGCTCTATTAGGGCATCAATGATAGCAATAACTCCTTTTCCGTCATCTGCGTATTTGGCGCCTGGAAATACATCTAGATTGGCGACTATGAGAGCTCCTTCTCTTTGTTTGATAGCTTCTACAGCCAAATCAGTATGATCTTCCGGTCCAATGCCGACAAGTTTTCTGTCGGTAGCATCTGCTCGTAGATCGGCAATAAGAAGAGATGTTTCTTTTTTCCTGGCAATTCTTAGTCCGAATTCTTTGTGGAGGGAAAGATCATCAGTCCCCGGAAGCTCATTAAATCTTTAAGCGGTTTTATTCCTCGATGCTTGCATCGAAAAAGTGAAAACTAACATTGGTTGAAATAAGATTTTCTGCCAATACCCCGCAGCTTGCTGCGGGGATGGCCCGATGAAGTCTTACTTAAACCAAATTTACTTTTATTTTTTCCATAAAAAACTCAACTTTTCCTGCTGATATAGCTGCATAATATAGATTTGGATACGCGGCTGGCTCTACATCCGAAAATACTCTTGGTCTTATTCCTTGACGTTTGATACCTGTCTTCTTACTGTCTTCCAATATCCCAGCCAGGTCATCAAGAACTAACTCAACTGCATCACCTGCGATCATTTTTTCTGCCAATTCTTTTCGAGAACAGTCTGGAAATTTGTCAGCATTTTTATTTTTCATGAGACTTGCTCCACCTCCTACTGACAAGACAGCATCGATGATCAATATTTGATTTCTTTTGTTTTCTTCTCTAATTAGTTCTTTTTTTGCTGGCAAGCCTACCTCTTCTTCGTAAAGACCAGTGAATTCATCCAAGCGTTTTAGTACTCGTTTTGCCCGTATCGGCCCCTCTTTAGCTATAGCTTGTTTTTCTTCATCAGTCAATTGGTGTTTTTCTCTTTCCAATCTTCTTTCATTTGTAATCAACTCTTCTACCAGTCTTCTGTGGCCAGATTGTTGTAAGTCTGGAATCTTATCCAGATGGTCGATGATGTCATCTATATCAAAAAAATGCATCCCCTCTTCACTGAAATAACTCAAAACCTGATTTGGTCGACCGTCGACAAGCATGTCTGAGTGAGCTACGAAGAGATCCATTCTTTTTGCCTTACCCAAAATTGGTACCAAGGTGCCGGTGATATCTTTTTGACTCCATCCGTGAAAAATGGCAAGATTGGCAGTGATAAACTCGATGGCTTTCATTTTTCCGACCCGAATTAATCCTTTGGCAACATCTCCTCGTTCCCCAGGAGGCATACTTTCGATAATTTTGGTAAGAGGACCTACTACTTCAGCACCTCTTCCTTCTGCAACCAGGTCTTTAATATCTGGTAAAGTAATTTCTTTGGGAGGGGTAACTAGGACTCCCATATGTTCGCCATCCAGCTTACTTAGTAGACTTTCTCCGCCGTCTAACTCAGCAATTCTTCCTACAATAGTTTCATACCTTATTGGTGACGCATCATGCAACAATTCTTTCAATCTGACTAAGGCTACATCTTCTCCACCATCTGCTAGAAGAGCCTTTATCTCGTCTCCTTTATTGTTTCGAGCAGCTGCTTTTATTCCTTTTTTATATTTTGCAAAAAAAGTTACGAATTCGTCTTCTCCTCTAGTAGTTAGGTCTAATGCACTTTCAATAGACGCTGGATTTTGTCCTCTTAGTAAGTTCAAGAAATGATTATATACTTCTAGATTTTCTCCTCTTTCAATCATTGCTTTGAGACCATCTCTATCTATCTCTCTCCTTACAGATTGCCTTTCCTCTCTTTTTGAACCATTAGGTTCGGGTGATTTTGGTGTGTCTGCAGGATTTTCTGTATATTCGACCGGAGGAAGTCCAGGATCTGTGTCACTTGTCCTACGCTGTACATCACTAGGAGCATCTCCGCCTTTTTGGGAAGATGGCACAACACCTCGCATGTCTTTTTCGACCATATTATTAAATATTTAGTCTCTTTTTATACTCTTTCAGTAGAACTATATCACAAGACAAAAGCCTTTAAAAGCTCTTGTTTTTGGTATGTGGTTACTCTAGGATTGACAAAAGGAGAGTTTTTTTGTATGATTAGACTCGTAATTTCAGGCGGATGTCATATAATCCGTCTTCACTCTCCTTTTAGTCGGGCTACGCTGTACAAGTTAGGTCCTGTATCAACAAAACATGCGGATGTCGTATAATGGTTATTATCTCGGCCTTCCAAGCCGATGATGCCGGTTCGATTCCGGTCATCCGCTCCAGATCGACAGTTAACAATTAACAATTAACCTTTGACTTTGTATCCAAAATGTTAAAGGTTAATTGTCAAAAGTTAATTGTCATACCGGAGTGTAGCTCAGTTGGCTAGAGCACTGCGTTTGGGACGCAGGGGTCGAAGGTTCAAGTCCTTTCACTCCGACATAGGCTTTCTCTCGAGGAAGCTTTTTGTTTTTGTGAGAATATGACACACGTAAGACATATAGAAAAAAACAAAGAAAAACTCCTTCTCCGTTCTCAGATCATCCGTCTGATGCGCGAGTTTTTTTGGTCACAAGATTTTCTCGAAGTTGAGACTCCGTTTATTGTTCGCTATCCTGGACAAGAACCCAATCTCTCTCCGATGAAAATAAAAGTTCACAATGAAAGAAATAAGGAATTCGCAGGATACCTACATACTTCTCCGGAGTACACCATGAAGAAGATGATTGCCGCTGGATTCCCAAACATTTTTTCTATTTGCAAATGTTTTCGTGATAAAGAGAGTTTTGGTGGATTGCACAATCCAGAGTTTACAATGATTGAGTGGTACAGGGTGGCGACAGACATGTTTAATTTGATGGAGGACGTTGAGCGACTATTTTCGTTTGTGGCAGAGAACTTAGAAAGAAATAAGACTGAAGATTTAAGATTTAAGATTGAATTTGATCGGGTGAGGATGCGAGATTTATGGTTAGATGAAGTTGGTATTGATTTGGATCTGTATCTTTCTCGAGGAAAGATGTATGAGCTTTGTGTTGAGAAGAAATATAATGTTGAGGAGGATGAGAGTTATGAGGAGTTATTTTACAGAATTTTTCTAAATGAAATTGAGCCGAAATTGAAAGGTAGAAATATTATTGTCCATCATTACCCGGCCCAAATGGCAGCGCTGTCAAAGTTGTCAGATGAAGACCCCAGGTATGCGGAACGTTTCGAAGTCTATATTGATGGGGTAGAGATTGCCAATGCTTTCTCGGAATTGAATGACCCACAAGAACAATTACGTCGCCTACAAGAAGAAAGAGAAGAGAGAAAAAAGCTTGGTAAAGAAGTGTATGATATTGATAATGATTTCATCGAAGCTGTCGGTAAAATGCCAAAATGCGCTGGCATTGCCCTTGGCGTGGATCGATTGGTACAAGCATTTGCTAATTGTGAGGAAATTGATGACGTTCTGACTCTGCCTATGAGTAAATTGTTTGAAAAATAATAGAAATTGCCAGGAAGAAAGTCTTGTGATAGGATAATCCAGGATGATTGACCATCGACAATTAGCTTGTAACTAATTTGTTAAATGTTAATTGTTAAATGTTAATTGTCATTTTATGGGTTCAACAAATGATATAAAAAAAGGAGCAGTGATTCGTCACAATAATACCTTTTTTGTAATTACAGATTTCAAATTCGTCAACCCTGGTAAAGGGCAGGCTTTTTTCAAAACCAAATTGAAAGACATCAATGGTGATAAAGGGATTGAGATTACTTACAAAAGCGGAGAAACCATTGACGTGGTCCCAGTCCACAGACAGACCATGCAATATCTCTATCAGACAGGAGAGATGTATTCTTTTATGAACAAAGAATCTTACGAGACTGTGGAGGTGAATGCTGGTATAGTGGGTGATGATGCCAAATATCTGAAAGACGGCTTGGGCGTCATAGCTGCTATTCATGAAGAAAGTATCGTGGCGATAGAACTCCCGAAGAAGGTCCAATATAAGGTAGTCACTTCTCCACCAGCAGTGAAAGGTGATACTGCTAGTGGTAATGTGACCAAAGAAATTATCTTGGACAATGGATTGAAAGTGCAGGCACCAATTTTTATCAAAGAAGGTGAAGATATTTTGGTGAATACTGATACAGGTGATTATGGTGGAAGAGTGAGTGAATAAGAGTGTGAAGCGTATATCACAGAACACACAACAAAACAGTGTTGTCAAGCACTGTTTTGTTTTTAAGTGCACTAAATTAACAAGTGCTGTGAATTAATTTTTTTGTCTGAATAAACATATTTTTTCGCTGCGAAACTCGCTCTACTCAAGCAGTCCCCGCTTCAAAAATAGATTTATTCAGACAATTGTGAAAATTAATTTATATTACGTGTAAATTGATTTTTTTGCAGAAAACAGCTATAATAATTTCGATTTTAGTGATATTTATCTATGTTTATACCTATCTTATTGGTGATCGTTGGTTTGACTGTGTTGTTGATTGGTGGTGACATTTTTGTCAAAGGAGCTTCTTCATTGGCCAAAAAATTGAAAGTCTCCCCCTTGGTAATTGGTCTTACTATTGTAGCTTTTGGGACATCTGCTCCGGAGCTGATCGTCAATATCTTTTCGGCTATACAAGGATCATCTGATATAGCTCTTGGTAATGTGCTTGGAAGTAATATTTCCAACACACTTTTGGTGTTAGGAGTGGCAGCAATTATTTATCCTCTGTCTGTAAAAAAAGGGACAGTATGGAAGGAGATTCCATTTGGAGTGTTGATTATTTTGATCTTGTATGTGCTGGTAAACGACGTGGTGTTTGGTAATAACGGCAAGAACATTTTGACTACTGGTGACGGAATAGTGCTTATTAGCTTCTTTTTGATATTTATGTACTATACTTACGGACTCACTAAGGTGAAGGGCGAAAGTACTGATGACATACAGGCCTACAGTTGGGCTACTTCAGGATCATTTGTGGTTGGTGGATCTATTTGTCTATTTTTGGGAGGAAAGGTGCTGGTGGATAATGCTATTATTTTGGCCAGAATAGCTGGCTTGTCGGAATTACTTATTGGTCTTACTATCACAGCCATAGGCACATCATTGCCAGAGTTGGTGACATCTGCCATTGCTGCTTATAGGAAGCAGGTGGATCTGGCAATTGGTAATGTTATTGGTTCTAATATTTTTAACATTCTTTGGGTCCTCGGCGTGACTTCGATTATTAATCCAATGGAGATTAAAGGTACGGTAAACATTGACATCATGGTTGCTTTTGGGGCTGCTGCACTACTATCCCCATTTATGTTCATTGGAGGAAAGCATGGGCGACACAAGCTTAGAAGGATGGAAGGAATTTTGTTTGTATTGTTGTATATTGTTTATATTGGGTTTGTGGTGATGAGAGGATAATACAACAGTTAACTTTTGACTATTAATAATTAACTTTTTGGTAAATATTTTATGGATTACAAAATTGCTGATATCGAGCTAGCAGATTTGGGGAGGAAAGAAATTGATATTGCCGAGCAAGAGATGCCGGGACTTATGGCAATCCGGGAAAAATATTCTGGAGAAAAACCATTGCAAGGCGTGAAAATCATGGGTAGTCTCCATATGACTGTTCAGACCGCAGTCTTGATTGAGACTCTTGTTGCTCTGGGTGCTGATGTGCGTTGGGCAAGTTGTAATATTTTTTCAACCCAAGATCACGCGGCCGCTGCCATTGCCAAGGCAGGTGTTCCTGTGTTTGCCTGGAAAGGTGAGACTATTGAAGAATATTGGTGGTGCACAGAGCGAGCGTTAGACTTCTCTGATGAAAAATATAATGAAGAAGGTTCGTACGGCGAAGCGCAACGAAGCCGGGGGCCTCAGATGATAGTTGACGACGGAAGTGACGCCACAATGATGATTCACAAAGGTGTGGAAGCTGAGAAAGATCCCAGCTTGCTTGAAAAAGACTATTCTGAAGAACAAGAAGATATGAGAGAATTGATGGCTTGTTTGAAAAAAGAATATGGAAAGAATCCAACTCGCTGGACTGAAGTTGCCAAGAATATCAAAGGGGTAAGTGAGGAAACTACGACCGGAGTACATCGCCTTCAGCAAATGGCTGACGCTGGGACACTTCTCTTTCCAGCAATTAACGTCAACGACTCAGTCACCAAATCTAAATTTGATAATATTTATGGTTGTCGTCATTCTGTAATTGATGGGCTGAATCGTGCCATGGATGTGATGATCGGAGGTAAAGTAGTTGTCGTTTGTGGCTATGGCGACGTGGGTAAGGGGTGTGTGCAGGCACTGAGTGGTCAAGGTGCTCGAGTGATAGTGACAGAGATAGACCCAATTTGCGCTCTTCAAGCTGCGGTAGATGGATATGAGGTAACTACAGTGGAAGACACACTTGGTCGTGCTGATATTTATATTACTACTACTGGTAACAAAGATATCATCCGACTTGAGCACATGGAGCGTATGAAAGATCAGGCCATTGTCGCCAATATCGGACACTTCGACAATGAGATCCAAGTAGAGCAACTCAACAAATCTGGAGCAGAAAAATTAAATATTAAACCGCAAGTCGATAAGTATACTTTTTCATCTGGTAATTCTATTTATTTGCTTGCCGAAGGAAGATTGATGAATCTGGGGTGTGCTACTGGTCATCCTAGCTTTGTAATGAGTAACAGCTTCTCCAATCAGGTCTTGGCACAGATCGAAATATGGAAGAATGATTATGAGGTGGGACTGTATCGTCTACCAAAACATCTGGATGAAGAAGTGGCTCGTTTGCACCTCGATAAAATTGGTGCGAAATTGACTGAGCTTACTGATGAGCAGGCTGATTATCTTGGAATTGATAAAAATGGGCCGTATAAACCTGAACATTATAGATACTGATTTGCCGTAAGTGGTAGGCATATAAAAAAATAATCCCGATTAAACCGGGATTATTTTTTAAATTTATTTGTCTATTATATTTGTATTGGATTTTCTACAATTGAAGCAGAAGTGATAGTTTCTCCGGAATATGGAATGGATTTGAACACATTTTTACTTACATATCGAACATCTTTCTTTATAAAATATGGGAGTGTCCCTTCAACACGGTATGTCTTTCCATTTTTTACGTAGAATGTTCGTTTGAGACTGAATTCTTTTATCTTCAATATCATTCCATCGTGAGGAACAATCTCGGTGATTGGCTCCACTGCCTCGAGGTTGCTAAATAGGAAATCAGGGATTTCCACAACTGTTGTGACCCACCTTTTTTCACCATACAGTGCTTTGGCAATTTCTTCTGTGGTGATTTCGGCTCTTTTATTGCCAGGCAATACGGCGTAGATTTTTGGCGATACTGCAGACTTAACTAGACGTGAGCCTGGTCGATAGTTGATTCCCTGGGGTGTAGTAGACGCAAAAGGAATGGACTGAGCACATTCGTCAGAAATTTCTTTTACGCCAGAAAAATTTTCATACCAAGTGTTGTATATATCAGAGCTATAAATGTAGACCATTTCCTCGTTGGGATTCAAAATATATATTGGAGTGGATACGCTTTCAAATTTAAAAACATCGCCAGGCTCAAGTCCTCCGCAAGATACAGCTTGAGCATTTTCTTGAAATGGTGTCATGGTACTTGCCAAAAAAGCAAAACCGACAATTAGAATTATCAATGATTTAGATAGTTTCATATTGAATGTTGGTTGGTACTATTTAGATATAGTAATAGAACATATTAGCAAAATATTATCTTTTTGTCAATACTTTCCAGTTTGTATTTGTTGGGATTGAAAAATAGTGTAATTTAGGCTAAACTAAATACCATATGATTACAAATTTAATAATTTTGCTAGTTTTACTAGTTTTGTCTGCTTTCTTCTCAGCTGCCGAAGTAGCCTTTGTCTCTCTTACTGACGCTAAGGTGAAGAGCATGGTCAAGAGAAAATTGCCAAGAGCAAAGAAGATTAAAAAATTATTGGAAAATCCAAGGCGTCTTTTGGTGACAATTTTGATTGGTAACAATATTGTTAATATTGCTTCGGCTTCTCTGGCTACGATTGTGGCATCAGAGATGTTCCAGTCTGCCGTTTTGGGGATTACTACCGGAGTAATGACCCTCCTAATTCTTATTTTTGGTGAGATCATCCCGAAGTCATACGCCACGAATCACAATAAGAAATTTGCTATTTTTTCTTCACCAGTCTTAGGATTTTTGCAGTTTATTTTATGGCCCTTTATAATTGTTTTTGAGTGGATGACCAATCTTTTTGCTGGGAAGCAAAAGCTAGAGAGTATCAGTGAAGAAGAATTGAAGATAATGGCCCAGACCGGAGCACAGCAAGGCACTATTGAAAAAGAAGAAAAACAAATGATCGAGAGGTTATTTCAATTCAATGATATAACAGCCGAAGACATCATGACTCCGCGAGTCAATATGGTCTATCTAGAAGACGAAATGAAGATCGAAGAGGCAGCTAAGATAATCAAAAAATCTGTACATACTCGTTTTCCTGTGATATCTGAGACACCAGACAATATCATTGGCTATGTTCATTCTCGTGATATGCTCCTAGCCTATATGCAAGACAAGGAGAAGGCTTCTATCAAAAAATTGGTCATACCGATTCTGCGTGTTCCACAGCAAATGAAGATTGACGATCTCTTGCACGAGTTTCAAAAAAAGCAAGTTCATATTGCGTTAGTTCAGGATGAGTTTGGTGGTACAGAAGGGATCACTACGCTCGAAGATGTTTTGGAAGAGTTGGTCGGTGAGATTACAGATGAACATGATGTAGAAGATAATATAATCAAGCGTATAGACAAAAATACAATTTTAGTTTCTGGTGATGAGCAGATTCGTGATATCAATGACTTCTTTAATATTAATTTACCTGGCGATCCTCTTGATAGCATTGCTGAGATTATTCTTGATAAGATGGGTAAGGCACCACGAAAGAATATGGTAGTAGATTTTGATAATGTCCAGTGTACTATTGTAGAGGTGAAGAGTAAGGTTATTAAGAAGGTGATGATTGAAAAAAGGAAATAGAGAAAGACCACCGCAACCCACCCTCTGACTCCCTCCCTTAGAAAGGGAGGGGGAACGTGCTGATAAATATAGTAACTATTATGTTGATTCGCCTCCAAAAGCATATTGCTGATCTTGGGATATGTTCACGTCGGAAAGCAGAAGAGCTGATTGCTCTGGGTAAAGTGAAAGTTAACGGGAAGATGATAAGGGAGATGGGAGTGAAAGTCGATCCGGAGAAAGATTTGGTCACGGTAGAAGGACATGATAGTAAAAGTCTGAAGTCTGATAGCCGAAGTCCAATATATATTGCATTGAATAAACCGGTTGACTACATTACCAGTACTAGCGATGAGCAAGGTCAGTCTATAATGTCTCTCCTGAAAAAAGAAAATGCAGTGGGGTATGAGAAACGTCAAATTACCGAGCGGGTCTATCCAGTTGGGAGGTTAGACAAAGATTCTGAGGGACTGGTTTTACTTACCAATGATGGAGACCTGACTCAGAAGCTTACTCACCCCAGTTTCGAACATGAGAAGGAATACGAAGTGACTATTGGTAAGCCTCTGACCAAAGAAGCGAAGAAGATTTTGACCAAGGGGATGTTTATCGACGAAGCGAAGAAAGAATATGTCCGTGGGATTACCATCAAAAAAGAATTTAATAAGGGTAGGCAGACGATAATCACTGTGATTTTGAAAGAAGGGAAGAATAGGCAGATTAGGAGAATGTTCGGTGTTCTTGGCTATAAAGTCCAGGTATTGCGACGAACAAGAATTGGAAAATTGAAGTTAAATGTTTTGGGGGTCGGGAGGTGGAAGTTTGTGAAGAGGGGTCAGATAGTGTAGACTACTAATAAATAGTATTATTAAATACCCCCATAATCCACTGACGAAGTCAGTGGTCACCATCCCATCGAAG
>CAYFPJ010000026.1:0-11132 GCA_964344965.1 uncultured Gammaproteobacteria bacterium
TTGCTGCGGGGATGGCCCGATGAAGTCTTACTTAAACCAAATTTACTTTTATTACTTTATGAAAGTAAAAGAAAAGATTGCCAAACATATTGCTGAATTTGACCAGGACAATCGTTTTCCACTTATTCCTCAACGGGTGGTGTCTCTGGTGCGGGAGGCCTTGCCAGACGACGGCATGGTGACTCTTGATAATGGGATGTACAAGATCTGGTTTGCTCGCCAGTACCAGACAAGGCATCGTAATACTTTGTTACTCGATAACGCGCTTGCAACTATGGGTGCAGGTCTACCATCTGCCATGGGTGCCAAATATACCTATCCAGACAGGAAAGTGATAGCCGTGTGTGGTGATGGTGGATTTATGATGAATTCGCAGGATCTCGAGACTGCCATTCGAGAAAAGTTACATATTGTCGTGTTGATCCTGAATGATAATGGGTATGGTATGATCAAGTGGAAGCAAGAAGGAATGGGTTTTGAGAATTTTGGTCTGGAATTTGGCAATCCTGATTTTGTGAAATATGCCGAGAGCTATGGCGCTAAAGGATATCGGGTCGAGTCTGCAGATCACTTGCGAGAATTATTGCAAAAGTGTCTTGCTGAACCAGCTGTGCATGTGATCGAAGTTCCTCTCGATTATTCTGAGAATAGCCGGGTGCTGACAAAGGAACTAGGGGAGATTGACTGTGATATAATTTAATAAAAATATGCCTATCCAATCTTTAAATCCTGCAACAGGGCAGGTGGAAAAAACTTTTGATGCTTTGTCAGCAGAGCAGATAGAAGAAAAACTTGTAAAAGCAGACCAAGCTTTCACTTCTTGGAAAAAGACTTCGTTTGTCGAACGATCGAAGTTGCTTTTGGCTGCTGCAGAAGAATTGAAAAGCAATGCTAGAAAATACGGAGAGATCATGACAAGAGAAATGGGGAAGCCGATCATCCAAGCAATTTCAGAAGTGGAAAAATGCGCTTGGAACTGCGAGCATTATGCTGAGGATGGTGAAAAATATTTGCAGGCAGAAAAGATTGAGACTGAGGCTAGTGAGAGCTATGTTCAGTACGAACCGTTGGGAGTTGTGTTGCTCGTGATGCCTTGGAACTTCCCACTGTGGCAAGTATTCCGCATGGCAGTACCGGTGATTATGGCTGGAAACACGGTCGTCTTGAAGCATGCTTCCAATGTCCCACAATCAGCCCTTGCTTGCGAAGAAGTATGTAAGCAAGCTGGGTTCCCAGAAGGAGTTTTCCAGACACTATTAATCGGATCTCGAGATGTAGAAGGGATTCTTCGTGATCCGCGAGTAAAAGGTGTCTCTCTCACGGGGAGTGAGAAAGCCGGGTCAATTGTCGCTGGGATTGCCGGGACAGAGATCAAGCCAGTGGTGATGGAACTTGGTGGAAGTGACCCGTTCATCGTCCTCGAGGATGCTGATATAGAGTTTGCTTGTGAGACAGCGAGAATTTCTCGGCTCTTGAATGGTGGACAGGTCTGTATTTCTGCCAAAAGGTTCTTGGTTCATGGTTCTAGGTTCAAGGATTTTTGTGATCGATTGAAGACTATTTTTGATGGTTACATTGTTGGTGATCCTATGGATGAAAAAACACAGATGGGGCCGATGTCGAGTGAGCAAGGAATGCTTGATATTGAAAGACAGGTGAATAGTTCAGTCGAGATGGGGGCAAAAATTTTGACAGGAGGTAGGAGGTTGGAGCGAGAAGGATTTTTTTATACTCCAACTATTCTAACTGATATCACACCAGAGATGCCGGCCTGGGAAGAAGAGACTTTTGGGCCAGTGGCTTCGATTATTTCTTTTGACACTGTCGACGAAGCAATTGCCATTGCGAACAATACAACGTTTGGTCTTGGTGCTAGCTTGTTCACCCAAGATATGGAATTAGCCAAGAAGGTCATTCCACAGATTGAAACTGGAATGGTCTTTGTAAATGGTTTTGTGAAGACTGATCCGAGATTGCCGACTGGTGGAGTGAAGAGATCTGGGGTGGGGAGAGAGCTGGGAGCGTGGGGGATACGGGCTTTTACGAATGTGAAGACTGTTTGGATAAAGTAGCGCATGGAGCATAGATCATGGAACATAGAACAAATTTGAAAAACAAAAAATCCCGATTTCGTCGGGATTTTAAAATATATTTTTAGCTAATTTCTACCATAGTTGCTACTTCTGAAAGATGGGGTCTTCCCAAGACGTAGACATGAGTAATATTTTCTTTCTTTACCTTGAAGTATTTTGCACCCCCTAGTCTTTTTAGGTATTTGATCAATTTTTGATTGTCAGAAAGTCTCCCGTTTTCATCATGTAGCCTATTTGGAATTATTTCTCGTATAGCCTCTTTTGTCCCTTGTAGGGTGTAGACTCTACTGGTCGATCCATCGGTCTCAGGTACGTCTACCGGAAAAAATCCTAAAGATTCTAGCTTGTGATACAGTCTATGATCAGAATCTGATGGTACAGTAACATGGACTTCAGTATCACGGAATTCTCCTGCCTTCAATGCAGTCTTGGATACCTTGAAAGGTATCTTTTCTCCTACTGTCTCATCAAATGGTCCACCTGAAAATTTTAGATTAATTGGTAGATGCTCTGTCTCCATGTATAGATCTAATTTACCAGGATTATCTGCCAGATATTTTTGTATTGCGTCTACAGCTTTTCGGAAAGATTTTTCTGACCCCTTTGCTTCTTTTTTGTATCCTTTCCATGTCCAGTGTTCTTTTGGGGCATATTCTCCAGTCCCTTCCACAAAATCGTCTCTAAAGAAACCGTAATCCAAGAGAATATCTATAAATTTTTGATCTTCAATAGGTTTTTGAGCATCTATATGGATATGCCACTGGACCATATCGTCTTCTTTTTTGCTATCTTTTTTATCCCATTTTTTCATTTCTTGATATGTGTTTGGTGGCTCTTGTCCTTTTTGTAGATAGTTGGTATAAGAGTGTTCTCTTCTATTCATATTTTTGTGATTAGTTGAATTAATTTATGTTTAGAATATTTTTTTTATTTTTTGTCACTCTCATCACGCCCCTCGTGAGAGGCGGGAAGTTGAGGTCCCTGCATTGGCGATCCGACGTTGGTCGGATTACTTTCCTCTGCAGGGTGACGCAGCCTTGAGGGCCCTGCGTCTGGCCAGTGGCTCACTTCACCGCCCAGCTGATGTTCAATCGCAGTCCGAAGACTGCGATCGTCTTGCCAGCTGTCAGATTGTGAGCGATCCCGACCGGGACCAGCACCGAGAGGTGCTTGTCGATTGGGATGATCGGAGCCAGAAGGCCCCCGAGGAGGTGGGACTCCTCCGACTCCCCGTAGGGAGGGTTGTGCCGGTAGAGGCCGACCACCCCCAGCGTGAACTCGGGGACGAGGCGGTAGGTCACCCCCGCCATGGCTTGGGGGCTTGGCTGGAACTTGGCGAAGGGGGTGAAGACCCCCACTTCGCTGATGAGGGCGAAGCCCGCCCCGAGAGGCTGAGCAATATTTACCCCGGTGACAACTCCCAGGGGGAGGCCCTCCCCGGTGTCGACGGACACAGGCATGATCAGGTGGGTGCCAACACCCAGTCTGGTCGATGGGGTTGCAGACTGGGCGGTGGCGGTGGCGGAGAGGGCGGTCAGGGCTAGGGTGGTGAGAAAGAACTTCACGATTTCTCCTTACTTGCTGTTGATTTAAAGAACGATCTTCAAGCTTGATAGGCAATATTATCATAAAAAAATGTATTTGTCAAGTATTTTTAGCTTAAATTAGCTAAATATTAGTCATTTATGATCTGATGATTTTTGGCACAGGTTGAAAAAATTACCTAAATAGAGTATAATTATATTGTCATAAAAAAAGTGACAACTTATCAACAGCAATTTTTATATGGAGGACTTGCAAAGATTTGTAGAATGGACAAAATTTAAGATAAAGCTACATAAATCAAAGAAGTTGATATATTTTCGAGAACGAGAAATATGGTGGATTAGTTTTGGGATCAATATTGGATATGAGGAGGATGGCAAACATGATAGCTTTGAAAGACCAGGTCTTATTATAAAAAAATTCAATAAAGACATGCTTTGGGTAGTGCCCTTGACCACAAAATCAAAAACCGGTAAATATTATTACCAGTTTGAATATGAGGGTAAGAAATATTCCGTTATTTTGTCCCAATTGCGATTGGTTAGTGACAAAAGACTCCTTAGGAAGATTAGAAAACTAGAAATCGATCATTTTGCAGAGATCAATAAACAAATAAAAAAGTTTTTATAAAAAAACGATCCCCGACATGATGTCGGGGTCTCGGAGCTTCCTAAAATAAATAGGATGCCATTAATATTTTTATTATAATCTATCCCAGATAATTGTCAAGTCTAATGATCGAATCCCAACTCTCTCAACTCGGATTTAATAAAAATGAGATAAAAGTTTACTTAGTGCTTTTTGAATTGGGAAAAAGTAGGGCTGGTAATATTATTGAAAAAACTGGTCTGCATCGTAATTTGGTTTATACTTCTCTTGACAGTTTGGTCGCTAGAGAGTTGGTCACAAAAACTATTGTTAGTGGGGTGGCTGTGTTCACTTCTAATTCTCCCGAACACCTTATTTCTGAAATAGAGAGAAAAAAGAAGACTGCTCAGTATGTGGTAGAAGAATTGAAAAAGAAGCAGGAAAAAGTTTTGAGAGAAATTACGGTGTATGAAGGTTTGGAAGGGATAAAGAGGGCAACTCGAAAAAATCTTGAAGTTAAAGCAGGGGAGACTGCATACGTGTTTGGTGCCTCGACACAGGACGTTCTTCCACAGCTATCCATGCATTGGCGCGCATATCATAAGAGTAGAGTGCAAAAAGGAATTCAATTTCGTGGATTGTATGGACGTGGGACACCATCAGAAGTCATTCAAGAAAAAAATGAACTACCTCTTACAGAGACAAAATATATGCCATCTCGTGTTGATGCGCCAATCTGGTTCAACATATGTGGTGATTTGTCATCAATAGTTGCCGTTGACAAAGAGCCGATTGCTGTGAATATAAAAAGCCAGACAATTGCAGATGGATTAAAGAAATATTTTCAATTGTTGTGGAATCAAGAAGTGCAAGTAGAGTCTGGAACAGACGCACTTCATCGTGTTTACTATGACATGCTTGCCGAATTGGAATCTGGAGATGAGTATTTTGTACTGGGGGTAACGCACGGTAAAGAGCCAGAAAAGGTGCTAGATTTTTTTGATACATACCATGCGGAGCGTTTGAAAAAGAATGTGTCTGTCAATATGATTGTCTCTCCTGAAGCATATGAGACTATTGTTGAGCAATATAAAAAATTGGGTGATAATGATTTTCAACTTAGTCACATCAAAAAACTTGCCAGTGAACATCCTCAGCCTTTCCATATTATTTTGTTTAATAATAAAACAAGAATTTTGATATATGGAGAAGAGCCAACAGTATTATATTTTGATCGTCCTGAAATGTATGAGGGGTTTAAGGGGTACTTTGACACGCTTTGGAGTCAAAAAACAAAAACATTTCAAGGAAAAGGTGCAAAAGAAGAAGCGTTTGAAGATATTATAAATACACTTGAAGCGGGCGAAGAAGTTTTGGTTATGAGCATTTTTAATTTTGATCCTGAGTTTGCGTCATTTATAGAAAATTTTCACATTCGTCGAGCAAAACAAGGAATTCGAGCCAGGTTTCTTTTCAACCATAATGCTCGCGAAATGGGTGAGCGCCTATCTTCCATAGATCTGACCGACGTGGCATATATGGAAAAGGGTTTTGTAACACAAAGTGCATTTCTAATATATAAAAATAAAACTCTCATAAGTCTTCCTAACGAGAGAACATTTATTCAGATAGAAAGTCAAGAAGCTACAAATTCGTTTCGTGTATATTTTGAGCAGCAGTGGCATCAGGAGACACGAGTAATACGTGGAGCTGAAGCTGTAAAAAATATTTGGTTAGAGGCTGTTGAGGTGGGTGAACTTAGGTTTATTGGAGCCAGAGGATATTTTGTAGATCGATACCCAGAGATGTTTGCTGAAATAGAGAAGAAAGCTGGACAGAAAAAAGGCTTGAAGTGGAAAAATGTAGTAGACACAAGTGCCAAAAATCACAAATTAAATAAATTGCCATGGATGGAACCTCGGTTTAACATGAAAGGATCAAAAAATCCCAATGTAATTTGGCTTTGGGGTGAAAAAGTAGCAATAGCGAATTGGACAGAAGATGAGCCGGTGGTATTTATCTCTACCAACAAACACCTAGTGCAAAGTTATCAAGATTATTTTGATGAGCTGTGGAATCAATAGACTTTGTGTACTAATTGCCAAAGCACGTCAAATTATATATTATATAGACACTTATTCACTCATATTACTTTATGTCTCGACCAGAAAATTTCAAAACTAAGATATTCCTCGACAGTGGAAGTGCAGAACACACTAAGATCATTCTCGATAAGCTTGGATTCCTCGATGGTCAGACTACTAACCCGACTTATTTTATAAAAAGCAATCCAGAGGTGAAGAAGATGATAGAAGAGGGGCACAAATTTACCAAAGAAGAATTGCTTGGTAAGTATAAGATTTTAGCTGAGGAAATAAGCGCTCTTGTACCAGCTGATGGCTCTGTGTCGATCGAAGTCTATGCAGACAAAGATTCTACTACTGAGGATCTGCTTACTCAAGCTCATGAGATGAATCAGTGGATTCCGAATGCTCACATCAAATTACCAATTATTCCGGCTGGTTTGGAAACAGCAGAGCAATTAGTTTCTGAAGGAATACGAGTAAACATGACCCTCTGCTTTTCCCAAGCACAAGGAGCAGCCGTGCATGCTGCGACCCGGGGAGCGCAACCGGGTCAAGTTTTCCTTTCGCCATTTGTGAGCAGATTAGATAAAATTGGACAGAATGGGTTTGATCTTTTACTCAATATTCAAAAAATGTTTCGTGCGGTAGATAGTGAGGTTGGAATTTTGGCAGCTAGTATCCATGATGTCTATGATATTGCTCACGTTATTGAAGCAGAAATGGATTTGATCACTATTCCTTATGATGACGTAGATCCCTGGCTAGCGGCTGGCAGACCGTTTTCGACATCCGGACTGGAAGAAAAAGATGTTAGTAGTCTCGCAACTATTCCTTACGAAGATTTGGATTTGTCAGCTGACTGGCAGAGTTTTGATATTACGCATGAGTTGACTGATGTTGGTTTGCAGAGATTTGCAGATGATTGGAATAGCACTCTTAGTTCATAGCCAACAGCCAATAGTTCATAAGACTTAAATCTTTAAGCGGTTTTATTCCTCGATGCTTGCATCGAAAAAGTGAAAACTAACATTGGTTGAAATAAGATTTTCTGCCAATACCCCGCAGCTTGCTGCGGGGATGGCCCGATGAAGTCTTACTTAAACCAAATTTACTTTTATTTAAGGGAGGGTATGCAGACTTACAAAGATTTAATCGTGTGGCAAAAATCTATTGATTTAGTTTTAGAAATTTACAACATAACAAAGTCGTTTCCTAATGAAGAAAAATTTGGCTTGGTGAGTCAGATGCGTAGATGCAGTGTGTCAATCCCATCAAATTTAGCAGAAGGATATGCACGGAAAAACAGGAGAGAAAACGCTCAATACGTAAATATATCTTTTGGATCAGCTACTGAACTTGAAACACAGATTATTATTTCAAAAAAATTAAAGTTTATCAGTGATGATAGATATAGAAAAATTGACCAACTATTAGACGAAATCTTGAGAATGCTCTATCGTTATCGAGAATCTTTATATAAGTAGTATAAGTCAAAAATTATTGGCTATGAACTATTGGCTATGAACAATAAATCCATAAAACTTCCAGAACTTGGTACAAAACTAAATTCAGAACAGCTATCTTTTTTAAACAGTTTCGCGACGTCCTGTCGAGCTTCCATTCTCCAGATGACGACGAATGCTAAGAGTGGACATCCGGGTGGTTCTTTGTCTTGTGTTGATTATCTTACTCTTCTGTATACTTTCATTATTTCCCAGACTGGTAGTCCAGTGGTAGTGTCCAATGGACATATTTCACCGGCAGTATATGCAGTGTTGGCTGAACTTGGATATATCCCGAAAGACGAGGTCGTGAATGGATTTCGCAAGATTGGTCAGCCGTATGAAGGGCATGTTACGAGACATGTGCCGGGAGTGTGGTATGGGACTGGGCCACTTGGTGCTGGGGTGAGTGCGGCGAGTGGGTTTGCTCTTGCCATGAAAATGTTGGCTGGGAAGACTTCCCACGAGACCCCCTCCGCTCCGACTTCGTCGGAGTCGACTCCCCCTCATAGGGGGAGTGAAGCATCGCCGCTAACGGGTAAAGTGTTTGCCCTAGTCGGTGATGGGGAAAGTCAGGAGGGGCAGGTTTATGAAATGATGAATTTTGCGATGAAGTATGAGCTCAATAATTTGATTGTTTTCATGGATTACAATGAAGTGCAGCTGACTGACTCATTAGAAAAAGTTATGCCATTTGATCCAAAGTCTATTTTCCTGGCCGGGGGCTGGGAAGTGATAGGTGTGGATGGACATGATTTTGTTGACATGTGGAAGGTACTTGATCAAGCTATGAAAGTGAAAGATAAACCAGTCTTGCTACTCGGACATACGATCATGGGTAAAGGAGTAGACTTTATGGAAGAGACAGGTGAGAGGTATGAAGCGACTTGGCATGGGAAGGCAGGGTCGCTGGAGCAGATTGAGCCCGTGTTGAAAGATTTGGAGTTGACTAGTGATCAGAGATTGGTGATTGATGATTTTGTGAAAAATAATGTCCAGTGGAGACCAGAGAAGCCCAGGTTTGAGGAAGTGGGGAATAAGATGGAAGTGCAGACTGGGGAGCCGATTGAGTATCCGGCGGACAAACTGACTGATTGTCGGAGTGCTTATGGTAATGCTCTCCTTGATCTGGCAAAACTGAATGAAAATGTGGTGGCCCTGACTGCTGATCTGGCTGGGTCAGTGAAGACTGCTGTCATGGGTAAGGAATTTCCAGAGCGACACATTGAGTGTGGAGTGGCAGAGCAACAGATGGTGTCATGCTCTGGAGGATTGAGTTTGTCTGGTATGATCCCTTTTTGTTCCACCTTCGGAGCCTTCATGTCTAGTCGAGCCAAAGACCAAGCGCGGGTCAACGACATCAATCATGCAAATGTGAAGATGGTCGCTACTCATTGTGGCTTGTCTGTTGGTGAAGATGGTCCAACTCATCAGGCGATAGATGATTCTGGTTCATTTTTGGGTATGTTCAATACGATGCAAATGGAACCAGCTGATCCCAATCACTGTGACCGCATTATTCGTTACGCAGCTGGCCACTATGGTAACTGCTACGTACGGATGGGACGGCACAAAATTCCAGTTTTAACTCGCGAAGATGGTTCAATATTTTTTGACAAAGATTATGAATATTATTATGGCCGGTGTGATGTCTTGCGAGAAGGAGATGATGTGACCATTGTTGCTAGTGGTGGAGTGGTCGCCGAGGCTCTCCAGGCTGTCGAGGTCTTGAAGGAAAAAAATGTTTCGGCTGAATTGGTGATTGCCAGCTCAATCAAAAAATTTGATGAGACATTAATTAATTCTATTGATAAGACAAAAAAAGTAGTGACCGTAGAAGACCACAATACTTTGTCTGGGCTTGGTGGTCAGCTTAGTCGTCATTTATTTCAAAATAATGTTGAGGTGGAGAAGTTTGAGATGATAGGGGTGGAGGGGTATCAACTTTCGGGAACTTGGGAAGATTTATATAAGGCGGCGGGGATTGATAGTGGGGCGATTGTGGAGAGGGTGGAGAGTATTGTGTAAGTTTTATAAATGGTAGAAAAAACAGTATTGCATCAATGCTGTTTTTTTTGTATTTATTTTGGAGGTTGATCTGTCAGTGATTTTTGTTTAGCTTCGATCTACTCCGTTTTCCTGGCCCCCTCTTTTTTTTCTTAGAGCTTTGTCTCTTTTTGATTTTAATTCCCAACTGCCCATTGTTGAGGTTATAAAATCATGTCCAATATAAGGCTCAATTTTCCACATCAATTCATTTATTTTGTCTTGATGATCATCATAGTTTACGCCTTTGAATTTGTCCATTTTCTTAAATAAGTAACTTATTATTTTTTTTGTATCACCTTTTGCTTTTTCTAGTTTTGCTTCTTTTTTACCATCTTGTGATTTTGCAGCGGCAAAAATAACTCTTTTGAAGACATCTAGATTATCGTGCTCTTTAATTCCTGTAAATTTTTCATAATTATCTATTACTGCCTCTAAAAATTTTGTGTTATTTTTTCCCACAAATGATTTTACAAATTTATAATGATCAGCTCTGAAAGCATCTCTGGCAAATTTGTTTAAGTTTTCAAAAATAGCTTCTAGAACCTCTCTTGAAGCACGCACTCCTTTTAAGAGGTTATTTATTTGTTTTAGGGTTTTTAGGCCGGTAAAAATATCAAATCGTTTGATAGCCTCTACTACTCCTCCACCTTCAATTACCGCTTTTAATACTTTAGCATGTTTTTTTTCTCGAATACCTAGTGACCTGAATTTTTTTACGATTGCAGTCCCTTCTGCGGCCAGACCTCTCTTGGCATCTGGTTTTTTCTTCCCCTTTTTGGCCAATGTTGTAATACGACGGATACGCCAGAATTTTGATAAATATTCATCAAAATAATCTAAATTGTTTATAGCGTCTACAGTCGCATCTGAAGACGGGTCTTTTTTTATCACACTGAATAATCTTCTTGCGGCTTTTCTAGAATCTATTGCCATTGCCACTCTGTGATTGGAGAGAGCTGTCATCCCTCTTTTTTTTGTAGCTACTTTGCAGGCAAGATCGACTTTGTCTTTTTTGGTGAGTTTGGTTAGCTGATCTATATTTTTCACTAAGATATAATAGCCAGCAGTTTCCTCTTCTGCCCTTATCTCTCTTTCTATTTCTGCTTCTGTCTTTTCTTTTGTTGTTACTACTATACCATCTTTTCCCTGCTCTTCAGCTTTTGGCCTCTCTCTTTCTTTAGGAGCCTCACCTATCATTTTGATTGCAAGATATTTTTAAATACCCCCATAATCCACTGACGAAGTCAGTGGTCACCATCCCATCGAAG
>CAYFPJ010000027.1:0-10423 GCA_964344965.1 uncultured Gammaproteobacteria bacterium
TCACTTTTTCGATGCAAGCATCGAGGAATAAAACCGCTTAAAGATTTAAAATTTTTATGAAAAAGTCTTCACAACCAATACGCATCCTCGGCATTGATCCTGGTTTTGGCCGCACTGGTTTTGGAATTATAGATAAGGAGGCTGGTGGCTGGAAGCTAGTAACTTATGGCTGTATTGAGACATCTGGCAAGAAGTGTTTTGTTGACCGTTTGGAAGAGTTAAGTATTGATCTGAAGAAAATAATTAAGAAATATAAGCCAACTCATGTAGGTGTAGAAGATTTATTCTTTCATAAAAATGCCAAGACAGCCATCAAAGTTGCCCAAGCTAGGGGTGTGATACTTCTTACGGCCAAGCAATCAGGCCTACCTATTTTTGAATTCACTCCTCTTCAGGTTAAACAAGGCGTCACTGGCTATGGGAGGGCCGAAAAAGGTCAGCTGGAAAGGGTGATAAGAATGATTTTCAAATTGAAAAAACAAATCAAGCCAGATGACGCCGCCGATGCCTTGGCAGTTGCGTTGACCTGCGGTGCTTCTTTAAAGATGATTCAATTGGGCTAGTTTTTGGCTTTATTAAGCAATTTTTTTTGTGGCAACATTGACAAAAGGCTTAATTAATGATATAGTTCTTTCATTATTTATCCGTTATAAGCGGATCCGACCACAGTAGACATGCACACTGCCGGCCGGATAAGCACAAGCATGTATGCTATCAAAAAAGCAAAAACAAAACGTCATTAAGAAATTTCAGACTCATGATGGAGATACTGGGTCTAGTCAAGTGCAGATCGCCATTCTCTCAAAAGAGATTAACGAACTGGCAGGACATCTAAAAATTCACCACAAAGATCACTCTTCAAGAAGGGGTCTCCTCAAAAAAATTGGTGAACGTCGTAGGCTTCTCCGTTATTTGAAAAAAGAAGATTCTGCAGAATACGAAAAATTGGTTAAGGGGTTGAAACTCAAACAAGCTAAAGCATTCCAAGCGACCGCTCAGCCTGCAGATGATGATAAAAAAGAAGAAAATGCAAAAGATACAAAATAAAAAAAATCCTCTCAAACACCCCGACCAACGTGTAGGGGTGTTTATTGATGTGCAGAATATGTATTATTCTGCCAAGAACCTCCACAACAAGAAAGTCAACTTTGGTAACATTGTGAAAGAAGTGGTGGCTGATCGCAAGTTGATTCGGGCCATTGCTTACGTGGTAAGGACAGAATCGAAAGAAGAGCAGCCATTTTTTGAAGCACTTTATAAGCTCGGAATTGAGACTCGTGAAAAGGATTTGCAAATATTCAGTACCGGCATGAAGAAAGCTGACTGGGATGTGGGTCTTGCTGTAGATGCTATTCGTCTTGCTCCAAGTCTTGATGCTATTGTAATTGTTTCTGGGGATGGCGATTACTTACCTTTGATAGAATATCTACAGAGTATGGGTAAGCAAGTTGAGGTTGCAGCTTTCGCTGGTACCACTTCTGGCAGATTGATTGAAGCAGTTGATGATTTTATTGATTTGTCGCTTGATAAAAGAAAATTTTTGATTGGGCCGCAGAGGAATAGTAGGACTGGCGTGAAAAGAATAAGTAGAAAATAAAATTTAGTAATTTTGAGTTATAAATTTAGGTAATAGAACACGGATGACACGGATCTAACGGATTGACACGGATAAAATCTGGTCAAATCCGTTAAATCTGTGTGCCGAAGGCCCGTGTTCTATTACCTAAACCATGTTTTAAAATATTAATAACCAGTTGGTCTGGATACACCTAGGTTCCAAATTGTCAGGGATCTATCGCATCTGGATCAACTTCCTATGTGCAGAAAAACATTTTTTGTACATATTAAACTAACTACAATATGTTAGATGTAAAAAGTTGGTCCACCCAGTGGGGAGGACGAGAGTTAACCATTGAGACAGGAAAGCTTGCTCTACAGGCTGGAGCTAGTTGTACTGTTCGTTATGGTGACACAATGATTTTGGCTACAGCCATTATGTCCAGTCGCAAAAGTGACATGGATTATTTTCCTCTTTCTGTAGAATTTCAAGAAAAACTTTCTGCAGCTGGGAAAATAAAAGGATCACGCTTCATGAAACGCGAAGGACGGCCAAGTGACTGGACTGTTCTTACTGGACGTGTGATTGATAGATCAATCAGACCTCTCTTTGACGACCGAATGAGAAATGATATCCAAGTAATTCTTACACCATTGTCTATTGATGGTATTGCCGAGACCCAGTCCACTGCCCTTATTGCAGCTTCTGCTGCGCTTTCTATGTCAAGCATTCCTTGGAATGGCCCTATTGGTGGTGCTTTGATTGGGAGAAAAAATGGAGAATTGGTTCTCAACCCTACAGATGAGGATCTAGATGAAGGAGATTTGGAGATGGTGGTGGCCGGTACTCCAGAAAAGTTGGTGATGGTAGAAGCTGGGTCAAGTGAAATATTGGATACAGACTTTGTAGAAGCCATGAAATGGGGTTGTAATGAGCTCGCTCCAGTGATTGAACTTATAAAAAAAGTACAAGCGGAAATTGGACAAGAGAAAGTGGACCCACTTGCAGATGTAGAAGAGGTTTCAGAAGTTGCAGATGCTAAGAAAAAAGCAGAAGCATATCTTGCTTCTATAGCTGACACCATGATTTTTGATTCTGTGAAAACCGGCAGGAAAGAAAGAGTACAAATGGTGAAAGAAATCGAAGAGGCCACCCAAGCTCATCTGCTTGAGCAAGGAGTAGAAGAAGAGATTGCTGCTCTTGCGTTAAAAAAAGTTGGCTACTTGGTGGGAGCTGAAATAACCAAGCGTATCCTTGAAAAAGATCAGCGTCTAGACGGTCGCAAACTTGATGAGATCAGACCGCTGCATATGGAGGTAGACCTTATTCCTCGTGTCCATGGTTCTGCTATGTTTATGCGTGGTGATACTCAAGTTCTTTCCAGTGTAACTCTTGGTGCCCCTGGTGATGTTCAGACCCTCGACACTATGACCGAAGACAGTACCAAGCGCTACATGCATCATTATTCAGACGCTCCTTTCACTTATGGAGAGACAGGCTGGATGCGTGGGCCTAGTCGTCGTGCCATCGGACATGGTGCCTTAGCAGAGAAAGCCATCCGTCCCATGCTTCCACTGGAAGAAGATTTTCCTTATGCGATGCGTGTTACCAGTGAAGTTTTGGGGTCAAATGGATCAAGCTCCATGGCTTCTACTTGTGCTTCTACATTGTCACTAATGGCCTCAGGTGTACCAATCAAAAAACCTGTCGCAGGGATTGCCATGGGTCTTGCTTCTGATTTGGAAGGAAGTGGTAAATGGAAGGTGCTGACAGACCTTCAAGATGTCGAAGATGGTAAAGGTGGTATGGACTTCAAAATTGCAGGTACTGTCGATGGTATCACTGCTGTCCAGATGGATACTAAGACCCAAGGTTTGCCATGGGATTTGGTAGAAAAGACATTTGCACAATCGGTGATAGCTAGAAAGGAAATTTTGGCTCAAATGACTGTCACTATTGCAGAACCTCGAGCAGAACTTTCTCCATATGCACCACGTATTGTCACTATCAAGATTGATCCTGAGAAAATTGGTGATATCATCGGTCCAGGTGGAAAGACTATAAAGAAGCTGACTGCAGACACTGGAGTGGACATCGATATCGAACAGGACGGTCGTGTCTTGCTTACTTCAGATGATGCCGAAGCCATGGCCGAAGCTGTAAAAGCAATTGAGATGATTACCAAAGAAGTAGAAGCTGGTGAAGAGTACGAAGGCGAAGTAGTTCGTATTGAGGATTTTGGAGCATTTATCAATATTCTTCCTGGTAAAGATGGTCTAGTCCACGTTAGTGAGATTGCTTGGGAGAGAACAGAAAGCCCAAGAGATGCCCTCAAACTCGGACAGAAAGTGAAAGTCAAAGTAAAAGAAATTGATAATCTTGGTCGAGTAAATCTATCTATCAAAGCTCTCTTACCAAAACCAGAAGGTTACACCCCACCTCCACCAAGAGCACCGCGCACAGGTGGGCCACGTCGTGGTGGAAATAGAGGGTCTGGCGGACCAAAGAAGAAGTTTTTTGGAAGAAAGGATAGGTAAGTTCTTAGGTTTTAGAGAACCACCCCATCTTGGGGTGGTTTTTTTCTTGATTTGATTGTTATCAGGTGTTAAAGTGTTTAAGTATTTAAGTGATTTGTATGTTCACCGGAATAACTCAAGGAAAATTTAAAATAGTAGACATTATAGAAAAAACAAATTTAAAAACTTTGGCTGTTGAGTTGTCAGAAAAATTGTTGGAGAATTTGAAAATTGGCGCGAGTGTGGCTGTGTCTGGAGTTTGTTTGACAGTGACAGAAATTAGAAATAATAATGTATTGTTTGATGTGATGCTTGAAACTCTCAATAAGACAACTTTGAAAACTTTACAAATCGGAGATAGTGTCAATATCGAACGTTCAGCTCGGCTTGGTGACGAGGTGGGTGGTCATAAAGTTTCTGGACATGTCAGTGCTGTGGCTGAAATTGTAGACATAGAGGAATCAAAAAATAATAAAGCAATCACATTTCAGTGTGATCTAGAGTGGATGAAATATATTTTTGCCAAGGGATTCATCGCTCTTGATGGTTGTAGTCTGACGATCACTGATCCTGATCAGGAATCTGGTAAGTTTGTGGTTTGGTTCATCCCAGAGACTTTGGAGACTACTATCTTTGGTGACAAACAAGTCGGTGACAAAGTCAATTTAGAAATTGATCCACATACTCAGATGGTGGTAGATACTGTAGAGAGGATGCAAAAAGATAACATATAGCATAATTTCGTCATTGCGAGCTAAGCGAAGCAATCTACACTTTGTTATGATAAAAGATATCTTCTACGTCTACATTTTAACAAATAGAAATCATACCACTCTGTATGTTGGCGTTACAAACAATCTTGAAAAAAGAATAAATGATCATAAAAAGGTATTGGGTCAAAATTTACAGCTAAATACAAATTGCATAGACTCGTTTACGTTGAAATATATTCTGATCCAGAGAGTGCTATAAAAAGAGAGAAGCAGTTGAAAGCAGGATCAAGGAGGAAGAAAATAGAGTTGATTGAGAAAAATAACCCTGATTGGAAAGATTTGTCTGGAAGCGAGGTGTAGATTGCTTCGTCCCCTTCGACTCTCCTTCGACTCACTATCGTTCGCTCAGGATCGCTCAGGGTCCTCGCAATGACGACATAGGGTATTGATTTATTTTTTAAATCGTGGTTTAATATCGTAGTTCTTTCAACAAGCCGACGTGGTGAAATTGGTATACACGCCTGCCTTAGGAGCAGGTGCCTTCGGGCGTGAGAGTTCGAGTCTCTCCGTCGGCACACTAAAAAATACGTAATATATTTACGTGTTTTTTATTTTCAAAAAAGGGATTCTGGCTTTTTTTGCCCCAATGCAGTCCTGATCACTATCAGTCATTAAGATGCAGTTAGGATATTTGCCTTTCAAAATTTGCAGAGGAATGCCAGTTTGTTTGGAGGATCCACAGCGACTTTTGTCAATAGAATTTTTTATGTCAAAAATATCTAACAATTTTAATTTTTTTAGAACAAATATAGTCTCACCTCTTTGTCCGCCCGTAGCATAGACAAAATTATATTTGTTTTTATTTTTAATTATCCAATCAACTATTAGGTATTTTTTTATTTTTGGAAGGATGTTATTTTTTTGTAATCCTAGAAAAATTTGATTATATTTTTTAAAATATTTTTCCTTAGTTATTTTTTGCTTAGAAATTATTTTAAATATTTTGTAAGTATCAGAAATACCGGATGATTTTATTTTTTCTATATCTTCTATTCTTTTTTCTCCTAACAATTTTGTCATTATGGTTTTTTCAATCAACCACATGTCAGTCAGTGTTCCGTCGATGTCGCAAATGATAGTTAACATATTAAGTAGGTTGCGGGCAGGGGTGGCGTTGGGTAGACGCTGCCCCTACCCTTGGTTGAGTGAGAAAATGGCTCTCTGCCTACCCAATGAGCAGAGGGCCGTGAGTGGAGTTGTCATTGATCATCCTGGCCGTCGAGTACTGGGTATACCCGGTGACGACTTGGTCGCCGATGACGAGAATGACGAGTTGACAGTTCTTTCCGTCGTGTTGGGCGGGGATGACAGCGTCCTGTGCGATGAGTTTCCCCTCTCGGAAGCAGCGTTTCAGGAAGCGTGCCTTGCCGCCAGGCTTGCCGAAGAGCACCGAGTGCCTGGCCCGTTGACACTCGGGACTACTCTTATCGCAGAACTTGAGGACTACCTCGATGGGGATGTCCTCCCAGTCGTTCTGTTCTACGAAGTAGTGTCGTGGAATTAGGACCCGCTCGCCTTCCCAGCTCCTGCTCAGTTTGGCGAGGCGCATCTTGTTGTCGATCCGCAGTCCGTCGTGAGGAAGGAGATTTGATGCTACTCGTCGGCCGTTGCGGCCGTATAGGTAGACGAGCTGTTCTCCGTTGATCGCCGTTTCCCAGTCGATGATCTCTCCACCCTTGAGTCCAAGATTATCGAGCTCGATGAGGAAGAGCTCGAGCTCGGGGAGGTAATCTTCGTTGGCGAGAGAGAAGAGCTTTGGGAAGTGGCGGAGATAGTTGGGGTTGATCTGAACTCCGCCTGCACGGGCCAGGTTGAGAGCTGTTCCCCACCCATCGACGAAGCAAGCGTTGATCTCCAGGATGTGGAGTCGCTCGTTGTTGAAGTAGGCATCCAGTCGGTAGAACGGAGTCTGCGTCACACCAACTGAGATGTTGAAGGTCTTCAAGAGCCACGAGAGCTCATCCAGCACTTCGACTGGGATTCGAACCCCGACTTCGGTTGTCTGGTGATGGTAGGTCCGATAGATCACCGGCGCCAGGTCACCTTCCTCGAGGCTAGTTTTTGCGAACTCGATTTTTTTCACTCTTATCTCACAATGTCTGGTGTCTTTTGCTGATTTAGCAGGCAGACAAACAAAAGCCCCCTCCAATTAAGGAGGGGACCATCTTTTTTGTAAATTACAATTAGAAAAACGTTAAGACAATCCACTCCCTAATTGGGTTGGACTGTTGTGGTGTAGTTTTGTAAAGATTGTCCGATATCCTCCACCTTTTCCCCAGAGCCACTTGGCTACGCGAGCAATAGTGGTAGAACTAAGTCCTGTCTTTTTTTCAATAGTTGTGTAAGGGATTTTGTCTTGCAACATTTTTGCTGCTTCGAGACGATTACTAAATTCTAGAATTTCTTTTTCTGTCATTAGATCACGAAGAAATCTCCTGGCTTCTTTTGGAGTTTCGAGGGTTAGTATTGCCTCAACCAATTTTACATTTTTTTTACTTTTCCAGTTCATAGATATGTACTTTATTATAATAAAGTGCTTTAGTCAAGTAAAGTATGTGGATATCTTTCTAAACTGTTCAAAAATACAGTATTTGGATATAATATTTAGGATTAATAAAGATATTATGAAAAATCAAACCTTCTTCGCCGCTTCTCTAGACGACGCCATACCCACCATCGATCTACATCAGACTGACAATATCCCAGACGCTCTTATTCTCCTAGAAAAAGAGCTGTATCACATTTTTAAACAAGGTCACAAATATTGTCGAATCGTACATGGCATTGGAGAAGGTAAAATGACCCAAGCAGTACATCGGTCTTTAGTAAAAAATCCTATGATTAGAGACTTAAAAAAGGAAGAGAATGGGGGTAGTACAATTGCTTTATTTTAAGCTATTTTTTAACTATCCATACCTTATCCACACTGTCCACACGCTATACTTGACAGTATATAGAAAATAATATATTATATGCAGGCGTTCAATTGACCCCTAGGGGTCTTTGAAACCCGTCTAAAATTTTGAGTTTTTACTTTGCTTGTCAAGCAACCACGTCCACTGTATCACTTGGACCTCTGGATAAAAGTAGCATCACAAAAACATCATGTTACACTTTATCACAATATTCAGAGATTCAAGCCAGTAAGGACATTACTATATTTTGTTCCGACCGCTTTCTCAAGCGGTTTTTTCTTCACCAATTTTACAAATCATTTCACACCTGTTTTCAAAATATTTTGAAAACAAATGTGAGATAGATTTACGACTGATCATTACAATTTAATAATCAAGAAAATAGTAAGTAAAAATATTTGGATAAGAATTTATTTTGCGATTCTTATTCCAAAGAAAGCACAATTATGTGTTTTCGTAGTGCGCTAATTCTAAGAGCGTATGGTGGATGCCTAGACACTACTTAACGATGAAGGACGTCGCAAGGTGCGATAAGCTTCGGGGAGGTCCTAAGCAACCTTTGATCCGGAGATTTCCGAATGGGGGAACCCAGTTCCGAGAAATCGGGATTACTGTCTTGACGCAAGTCTTGATGGAGAAGACCTGGTGAAGTGAAACATCTCAGTAGCCAGAGGAAAAGAAAACGAATTATATTAGCTTTTGGCTTTCAGTCTTTAGCTTTCGGTTCTGCCGATCGCGGAAGTCTGATAGCTGATTGCTAGTTGTGATTCCCTTAGTAGTGGCGAACGAAAGGGGAAGAGCCTAAACCTATATCGTGTTGTATTCGCAGATGATTTGTCTTTTGACTTGTTTGATGTGAATACTTAAAGGACAGGCCGTTGCGGTATAGGTGTTGTAGGGTATAATGTCAGCTACCTGTGATGCTGGTCGTTCAAAAATTATATATAGTCGAAGACTCCTGGAACGGAGCTCCATAGAAGGTGATAGACCTGTAGACGAAATATATGTTTTTGGCGATATTATATTCCTGAGTAGGGCGGGACACGTGAAATCCCGTTTGAACCCGGGCCGACTATGGTCCAAGGCTAAATATAAGTAGTGATCGATAGTGAACTAGTACCGTGAGGGAAAGGTGAAAAGCAGCCCGGAGAGGGCGATGAAATAGTATTTGAAACCATATGCTTACAATGAGCCAAAGCCCTAGGTTCGTCCAGGGTGATGGTGTTCCTATTGAAGAATGAGCCTGCGAGTGTGCTATGTGTGGCAAGGTTAAAGGCCTCTGGTCTGAAGCCGTAGGGAAACCGAGTCTTAACCGGCGCTTTTAGTCTCACATACACGACCCGAAACCGGGTGAGCAATCCATGACCAGGTTGAACCCTGACGATAAGTCAGGGGGAGGACCGAACCCACTCGCCGTGCAACACGAGGGGATGAGTTGTGGATAGCGGAGAAATTCTAATCGAACTCGGTAATAGCTGGTTCTCCTCGAAATAGTTTTAGGACTAGCTGTATGTGTTCCCTCTGGGGGTAGAGCACTGGATGAGAAGTGGGTCCTTCGGGATACCCTTTTCAATCAAACTCCGAATACCAGAGATTTATAGCATGCAAGTTAGACTGCGGGGGCTAAGCTTCGTAGTCAAAAGGGAAACAGCCCAGACCGCCAATTAAGGTCCCTAAATTGATACTAAGTGTAAAAGGTGGTGTTAATTCTCATACAACCAGGAGGTTGGCTTAGAAGCAGCCATCCTTTAAAGATAGCGTAATAGCTCACTGGTCAAGAGTTTTCGCGCCGAAAATGTACCGGGGCTAAAGTATCGTACCGAAATTGCGGATTTCCCGACTTTACGTCGGGAAGTGGTAGAGGAGCATTCCTATCGCGTTGAAGTCGGACCCGTGAGGGCCGGTGGAGCGGTGGGAAGAGAGAATGCAGGCACAAGTAGCAAAAATGCTGGTGAAAGTCCAGCACGCCGAAAACCCAAGGTTTCCAGGGCAACGTGAATCGTCCCTGGGTTAGTCGATCCTAAGGCCAGGCCCTCGCAAGGGGGCGTAACCGATGGAAGAGCAGGTTAATATTCCTGCACTCTGTATAGTTTGTTAATAGACCCGCATCTCAATTGTTTGAGCGTTGTATGGCTACACGTCTCGCAAGAGTGAGACCGCGACTTCGGTCAAGGTCAAGTCAAGTTTGAGAGGTGCCAAGAAAAATTTGTTAACGCTAGGCTATATAGAATCGTACCGCAAACCGACACAGGTGGGTAGGTCGAGTAGACCAAGGCGCACGAGAGAAACATTGGTTAAGGAACTCGGCAAAACAGCGACCGTAACTTCGGGATAAGGTCTGCCCCCCGGCTTCACTCTGTACTTCGTCAGAGTTGCGCCGGGCAGGCTAGTCTGTACAGACTAGCCTGCCCGGCGCAGCCTGAACGATAGTGAAGGGCGGAGCCGGGGGGCCGCAGCTAAAGATTCCACGCGACTGTTTACCAAAAACACAGCTCTCTGCTAACACGTAAGTGGATGTATAGGGGGCGATGCCTGGCCAGTGCCAGAACGTTAAGGCGAGGGGTTAGTCTTTATGGCGAAGCTCTGAACTGAAGCGCTGGTGAACGCCGGCCGTAACTATAACGGTCCTAAGGTAGCGAAATTCCTTGTCGGGTAAGTTCC
>CAYFPJ010000028.1:0-10093 GCA_964344965.1 uncultured Gammaproteobacteria bacterium
CTTCGATGGGATGGTGACCACTGACTTCGTCAGTGGATTATGGGGGTATTTAAAACTCCTCCATAAAAAAGATGGTGGTCATCCAGCTGACCAGAAAAAGAAGAATCTATCTCTGGCCTCTCGTTCAGCAGACAAGATGACTAAATGGATGGGTAGTTGGTCCTTTTTGATTAGTTTTGCCGCCCTCATCTTGGCATGGATTTGTCTCAATCTATACGGATGGTGGCAACACTGGGATCCATACCCATTCATACTTCTCAATCTTGCACTCTCTATGATCTCAGCTTTCCAAGCCCCCATCATCATGATGAGCCAAAACCGCCAAGCAGAGCGTGACAGGCTGGCCGCAAAATATGACTATGCTGTCAATCGTAAGACTGAAAGAGAAGTAATGAAAATCCAAGAAGATCTGAAAGAGATCAAAAAAATGTTGAAAAAATGACATGACACGAAGTGCTGTCACCCTGAGCGTAGCGAAGGGTCTCTCAGGCACTGTTTTTTGTGCAAACGCACATTAATGGATTCTCCGTTATTGTTAAGAATAACATTCTATGAAAAACACCCACCTCACAACCGACATCCTCATACTCGGAGCCGGCATTGGCGGTTACGAGACTTTTCGTACTCTTAGCAAACTCTTGAAAAAAAATAAAATAGATAAAAAAATAATGATTGTCGACAAAAACAACTACTTCACCTTCGTCCCCATGATGCACGAAGTGGCTACCGGCTCAATCGAGCCCACTCATGCCGCTATCCCTCTCCGAGAATTGGTCTACAAAACACCCCACCAATTCATGAAAGCTACCGTGACTGGAATGAATCTCGAACAAAAGACTGTCCAGACTGACATGGGAAACATCTCTTATGATCACTGCGTCATTGCCCTTGGTAGCAAGACCAATTATTTCAATACTCCAGGCGCTGAAGAATACTCCTATCATGTCCGCAGCCTTGAAGGTGCACTAAGACTCAAACACGACTTCATCGTCAAACTCGACAATTGTAGTGATGATAGACTAGAAATCAACGTAGTAGGTGGAGGGTATACTGGCATTGAGGTCGCCGGACAATACTGTGACCTAGTGCACAAAGATATCAAAAAACTTTATCCAGAAAAAGAAATAATAGTTCGCGTCATCCAGTCGGGCGACAAAATCCTGCCTTACATGCCGAGTGAAGTCCAGGATAAAGTAGAAAAAAAACTCATCAAAGATCAAGTTCAAATTCTAAAAAATAACCGAGTAACAGAGGTGCAACCAAACCAAGTAATCCTCAAAGATGGAACTAAATTGCGCAGTGATCTTACCATCTGGACGGCTGGCTTCGCCAACCTGGGCACCAATCTGGTAAACGAGGAGATGTGCAATCGCGGTCGCATCATCGTCACCAACGAGCTCACTATCCCTGAATACGAACACACCTATACCATTGGTGATATTTCTTGCATTACCAACGAAGAACAGCAAATCCTCAATCCTCAGCTAGCAGAAGCTGCCCACAAACAAGGTGAATATGTCGCTCACCATCTCCTAGCAATACTGAAAAACAAAAAGTACAAAAAATTCTTCTTCAAAGCTAAGGGGGCACTGATGCCAGTAGGAGACTGGTATGGAGTGGCTGTGATCGGACCAATCACTCTGTTTGGAAAATTTGCCTGGTGGATTCGTCGTACAGTATATCTCCTCTTCATGCCTGGCTTCCAAAGAAAACTGAGAATTGTTTTTGACTGGACTCTTCACGGTTTTGGTTTCCGACACTTCATCAATGTGTCTGATGATGAAGAAAAGTAAGAATTAGCTCGTCATTGCGAGGAGTCTAAAAGAACGACGTGGCAATCTCATGGTTCTTACACAAAACTACGAGATTGCCACGTCGTGCTTGCTTCGCGCACTCCTCGCAATGACGAAACAAGAATACTTAGCAGTTTAAAATAATTATAAACTATCATCCACAGTACGGAAAACAACAAAAAAGTGCTATACTTATAAAATATTTATTCTTAACCATATTTATATATGGCAAAATTTTCTCGACAAGAAAATATCGGCTTCATGGCTCTGCGCATCTCTGTGGGGCTGATATTTGTCGTCCTAGGATGGGGTAAACTCAATGGGATCGATGGAGTGGCTGGTATGCTCGAAGGAATGGGCTTTCCAGCTGCCGGCTTCATGGCCTGGCTATTGGCCCTAGTGGAATTCCTAGGTGGGCTGGCGCTCATTCTTGGGGTCTACATTCGCATGTTCGCCAAGCTGCTTGCTATCGCCATGCTGGTAGCTCTCTTCACAGCTCATGTGCCAGGACCATTCAAAGAAGCAATCTCTGCTATCGCTCTACTTGGTAGCTCTATTGCTGTAGCCTATCTTGGTGGCGGTGATTGGCAGCTTCTGCAAGGTAAGGAATGTTTTAGTTGGTGTACCATGTGTAAGTGTAAGCCGAAGAAATAGGAACACGAATTTTGACACTAATTTGCACGAATAAAAAAATCACCTCGATAATAGTCGGGGTGATTTTTTGTTATATGCTCTATGTTATATGTTACATGTGTTACTTCACCCATTCTACTCCTTCATTTTCAAACTTTTCTCTCAATTCAACTTTGATAGCATCAAGTAGGTCTTTCAATGGTGGAAAATGCCTAGTAGCTTCATCAAAATTTTTGACTGCCTGGTCAGCATAGTCAGAATGAAACTTTTTAGGAATATAAACATTTGTGCCACGTTCATCCAAATGCAAATAGCTTTCAATCTTATCAAGCGCCCCGACAAATTTTGCTTCCAAGGATTCTTTTTTTTCAAATTCATCCCAAATTGTGTAGACATCTCCAGCAAATGGAATTCCTGCCAAAATTTCTTGCATTGCTTCCATCTCATTTTGATATTTATCAGCTTTTAGTTCTGGATTCTCTATTTGATCAACAGCATCTATGTCGCCGGTCTTTGATTCTGCCAAGTCATGCAGAAGAGCCATAGTCATGGCTTTTTGCAAATCTAGTTTTTCATCCAATTCTGTCCCAATCACAAAAACCATCAATGCTAACCTCCAAGAATGTTCAGCCACAGAGTCTCCGTTGGCACTAAGAGAAGACTGATAGCGAGGGGTGGATTTTAGCTTGTTGGCTCGGTGTAGGAAAGTAAGAATTCCTTGAAGTTTTTTGTTTTTCATAAAGAAATAGGTTATGTATTTTTTTAAGTATAGCATACTATGGAGACGTCTAGGTTACCATTCCTCCCCAAATTTTGTAAGCCGATTCATAGGGTAAAAAGTAAGCAACTCCTTGCAAATTTGCGCTTTTCCCCGCTGAATCACCGGAAAGAGGAAATCCGTATGGATATTTTTTTCTAAAAATTGTCAATTCATCGGTTTTGTCTTGGATTACAAATCTTTTGCTTTCTACTTCTATTTGTTTTCCACCAAAAAAATCAACAAACTTTCCTTCGACTGGTAGGGCTCTGGTAAAAACTTTTTTACCAGACACAGTGACTCTTTTTTGGATTTTAATTTTTTGCATATTTTATATTAGTTAGTAAATTTTACTTTAAGAGTTTTTTTCATTCATGTTTTCCCAGTCCCATATTCTTTTTTTGTTATGTTCTATTTTTTTGCGAATTACTTCTTCGATATCAATATTCAAAACTCCACAAAGGTGCAATGTCCTAATGATGATGTCACCTAGCTCTTCTTCAAAACCATCTTTGTTTTTTATATTTTTATGACGATAGGCTGCATATGCCTCAGAAACTTCCGAATGAATGAGAGCAATCTTTTCTGAAACACTAATATCTCCTGGAGTGGTGCCAAATCCTTTTTCCCGAGCCTGATCCATTATTATATTGATGAGTATTTTGATGTCCATGTATTTTTTATTAAAATGATGAGTTGGAGCCGCCAGCACCCCCACCTACGGTAAACCCTGTTGTATGCACAACGGGGCAAGCCTCCCTGACTTTGTTCCAAATATTTAGAAAAAAATCAGGTGGCCGCAGACGAGGGGTCGACGGTTACCTTACTCGTTACGACGGATCCCAGCACCCATCGCAACGAGGTTCGTACTGGTCGGCGCCACCGACCAGCACCTGATCGCGACTCGCCACGAGTCGCTGGCTGTGGGACGCCGGAGCCCTGCAACTCGCGCAGGTCGCCGTCAATCGGCGAACCTGCGTTGCCCGTCCCGCCCGGATGATGGCAGGAAGCGGGCCGAAGTCCTGGCCGAGGAAGTCCTCGACCAGGCCGGCGATTAACACGAGGCGAGTGACGCTCGCCTCGAGCAGCACCTCGACCGTTTCCGGTGCGAAGAACTGCCCTTCGTCCACGAAAATCGCCTGGGGATCTTCGCGGACGAGAAGATCTCGAATCTCTGTCACCTCACCCGGGGGGATGAGGTGGCAGGGGGCCGTCTGCCCGCGGTGAGAACCGATGGCTCCACCTCGGACAGACACGTCGGTGGATGGCTTGAGAGCAAGAACCCTCAAACCCTTTTGCTCTGCTCGAGCCAAGCACTCGAGCAGAGCGGTAGTCTTGCCCGCAAACATCGGGCCGACCACCAACACAAGACCGCACCTTGGGAGGAGGTCAATCTCCCACTCATTGGACATACCACCTCCTGGTGTCCTCCAACCCAACATTCCTTTTCAAAAAAGAAATGCTAAGTTGGAGGGGGAGGTGATCACGTACGATCACCTCCAGTCAGTTGTGCCTTGGTCACCGTGGTGACCTCGGCAACAGTGTCGCACTCCGCCCTCCTCGGAGTACTGTATTCTAGAACCGACCGGTTACCTAGCGCAGTCCAGACCCCAGGTAGCTCGAGGCCCCTCGGCTCCCACTCCCGTCGAGCTCAGCGAAGTTCCCCGCGACCTGCACCGAGAGACGCGGGGAGATCACGCCGATGAGCTGAGCGATACGATCGCCCGGCTTGAACGTGATAGTCCGGTCGCTATGGTTGACGAGCGAGCACTTCCAGCCGTGCCTGGCGTACTCCTCAGACTTCCAGCTGCGGAACTCCTGGTCGTAGGTGTCTGCCGCTCGGTCCAGACCCATCAGAGCCGTCCCCGTGCGGGTCGTGACCTTGTAGGCGAGATTGAAGTGCTTCGGGGAGTAGAGTTCGGCGTTGAACCCCGTGTAGAACGGGGTGACTTCGCCGGGGGGGAAGCTCACCTCGTAGACGGTCCGGAGGTCGAGACCGGCGTCAGTCTTGTTCTTCCGGCCGAACCACTGCTCGGGTGAGAGACCCAACTCCTTGCAGAGTCGATGTGCCTCGTCGGTGAGAACGATCTTGATTCTGGCCTCGGGCGGTACGATCACCACCCCCACCTTCTCGAGCTCAGCGAGCAACTCTTCCATGTTTTCGAACTGCAGCATGATTAGTCCTCTCTTGATGTGGTTAGTTCAAGATCCAGGCAATTGCAAGGATCACAAGGGGTATGCTCACCCCAACGAAGAACGCAACCCACAATTCCCTCTGGTTGCGCCGTCTCTCCTCCTCCCACCTCCTCTGTGACTCCTTTCTCTCCTCCTCCCACCTCCTCTGTGACTCCTTTCTCTCCTCCTCCAGCTTCCGCGAAGAACGCCTTTCCCTCGCAGGAGACGTCGCTCTTTCAAGAGCTGCTGTCCAGAAGGTACGACGGATGAAGTTCTCGTTGTCTTCAGCCCTCATTAACTTATCGTCCTTTGTGACAAGTGACATTTTTTGGCGAATCCACACAGACTTCTTTCTTCAAAAAGAATATGTGGACTCGCCAAAAAATGAAATAAAAAGAACAATTTGTAAATTACCTGTATACACTTATATGTGTACCAAATAATACTTTATTTAACTAAAAAAATAGCTCTTTTTCAAGGTTAAAATGTATAAGTGTAATTTCTAATTTGACAAAATAAAAAAATCTGCTATACTTAGCCCCATATGAAAAAATCAATAATTCAAAAAGCCCTAGAAACTCTCGGGCTGACAGAAAATGAAGCTGTGCTCTACCACACCATGATCAAGCATCCTCAAGCCACTGTCCGTGATTTGCAATCCATTACCCCGTTCCCTCGCACCCAGCTCTACCATATTCTTGACGGGCTGAAATCCCACGGACTTGTCACTGGCACCAAAAAACGTGCTCGCACCCGCTATATTGCCGAAGATCCCGAACAACTGCAGACCTTACTAAAAAAAAGAGAAGAGTTATTTCAAACAAATGCCAACACCATCAAAGGACTAATTCCAAAACTAAAAAACCAATATCGTAGCTCTCAAGTAGGTGGATATTTTCAAACTTTCGTTGGGGTAGAAAATTATCGAGAGGCTTACGAAGACATTCTGCACACCAGACCAAACAATGTCTATACGTTTGCCCATACTGGAGAGATACCTCTCTCCGGAGTTGATATCCGAGCTGACATCAGAAAAAAAATGAAAGAAATTGGCATAGAAGAAAAAATTTCTAAAAAAATGGATATGAAAGATATGGAATTACATCTCTATGCTGGAAAAATTCTTTATACCAGCATGAATGATGCCGAGCCTGTGGCGACATTGATTGAAGATAAAAATTTGTACATTATGCAACGCAACATGTTTGGCGTGCTGGCAGAGTAAGGAATCTTTACCATGCAACCCACCACCTGTCCTCCCCCCTTTTTGAAGGGAGGAGGAACTTACTGAAAAGTAAAAACTATTTAGCACGTCCTCCCTCCCTAATAAGGGAGGGAGACAGAGGGTGGGTTGCGTGTTAGCATCACCTAGCCTTAAATCACTAACAACAAAAATATGCAAATCCATTTCCTAGCTGCCACAAAAGGAGGGAGAGAGCTCTATGATACTTACAAAAAAATAATTTCTATTTTAGGACAATACGGAACAGTGCATGGCAAACATTTGTCTGATCCAAACCTGACTGCCCACGGAGAAACAGCCCTCTCCAGTGAAAACATTTTTGCCCGTGAACTAGCAGAGATTGAACAGGCCGATATCGTAGTGGCAGAAGTGACCACCCCCAGTCTTGGTGTAGGATATTTGATTTCCCAGGCAGTATCAAAACAAAAAAACGTAATTTGTCTGTACAAAGGTAATAACACCGACAAACTGTCTGCCATAATCAAAGGAAACGAAAAAATAAAAATATTCACTTATGAAAGTAGAGATAATTTGAAAAATATTTTTGAAGAAAATCTAAAATAAAACATAGCCACAACAAATAACCCCTGAGATAAATCTCGGGGTTTATTTGTTTAAAAATTGTAAATTTTAAATTGTAAATTATTTTACCTCCCCCCACCTCTCCCCAACACCCACATCCACCACCACCGGCACATTCAATTTCACCACACCTTCCATTTCTTTTTTTACTAATTCCGAAATATCACCTTCCAATCCCTTCTTAACTTCAAAAACCAACTCATCATGCACCTGCAAAATCATCTTAGCATCTTTATTAGTGTTATTCGCGTTCCATTCGTGTAATTCGCGATCAACACGAATCATCGCCATCTTCATAATATCGGCCGCTGTACCCTGCACAGGCATATTGATGGCCATCCGCTCTCCAGCCGAGCGAACTTGATAGTTGGCTGAACTAAGTTCTGGCACATATCGACGACGACCAAACAATGTCTCTACATAGCCATTCTTCTTGGCAATTTTCAAAACATTATCTAAATATTTTTTTACTCCACTAAAAGTCTTGAAGTATTTTTCAATAAACTCTTTGGCTTCCCACTGTGTCAGATTGGTGCGAGAAGATAAACCAAAGGCTCCCATACCATAGAGCACTCCAAAATTTATCCCCTTGGCAGCACTGCGCATATCTTTAGTTACTTTATCAAGAGAAACGCCATTGATAGCTGCTGCAGTAGCAGCATGGACATCCTCACCTTGCTCAAAAATCTCTATCAACTTTTTATCTTTGGCAAGAGATGCCACGATGCGCAACTCAATCTGCGAATAATCTGCCACTACCAGAGTCTTGCCTTTCTCAGCTACAAAGGCCTTCCTGATTTCCCGCCCCATCTCTGTCCGAATCGGGATATTCTGCATATTAGGGTCTGAGCTGGATAATCTACCTGTAGAAGCTACCGCTTGATTGAAGCTACTATGGATCCTGCCTGTCTTTTTGTTGACTAGAGTAGGTAAGACATCAATATATGTGTTGCGTAATTTTTCAATTTCTCGGTAGTCTTCGATCAATTCAATAATTGGATGGAATTCTCGCAATTTTTCTAATTCACTGGCTGCTGTGGAATAACCAGTCTTGCCTTTTTTGATCCCTTGGGTTGGTAAGCCCATCTTTTCAAACAATATTTCTCGCAGCTGGACTGAAGATGCTACATTGAATTCCTCGCCCGCTTCTTTCCAAATACTTTTTTCTAGCTTAGTAATATCTTTATGAACTTGCTTCGACAGACTATCCAACATTTTGCTATCAATTGCCACGCCACTCAGCTCCATATCCGCCAATACTGGAATGAGCGCCATTTCTACTTTTTGAAATAACCCAGCATTATCTTCTTTTTTCAATTGCTTGCTGTAGTTATCATAAATTTTTAAAATCAAGCCTAATTCATCAGCCACCACAGTCGGATCTACACCAAACAAAGTTCCTTGGTTAGACTTGGCAGACAACTCTTGATTCAACTCACGCATCACAATATGTGGGAGATCATGTGCTCTCGTACTAGAATTGAGAAGATAAGAAGCAACCATGATATCAAAGAGATAACCATGAACCATGCACCCAAAACTATGAACTACTTTCACCAACTGCTTCAAATCATGACCCACGACTGTTCTTTTATTATCATCAAACAAACCAAAAACTTCCTCCCCTGGTTTTTCAAAAAAATAACTTCCACCCTTTGTGACGAAAACCAATCCAACCAACTCGCCAGTCAAAACATCCGATCCACTCAAAATTTCCTTGCAAGCAAAAACTTTTTCTTTTTTTAATACACTTATAGATTCATCAAAATTATTCTGGTCAACGATGATAATTTTTTTTCTATGGACGTTTTTTTTAAATTTCTGATCGTTGATCGTTGATCGTTGATCGCTGTCTGCCCCCGGTATCCTCTTCAACAAAGAAAAAAATTCAAACTTTTTAAATAAATCTTTCACCTCCTCCAAATCAAATTCATGCGTAACACAATCTTCCAACTTAAACTTCAACCCCTTCACATCCCGTCGGATCATGGCCAAATCATAACTCATTCGGGCATCTTCTTCCCCGCCTCTCAACTTATTGATCACTCCAGATTTGAACTGATCGTTGATCGTTGATCGTTGATCGTTGAGTGCCTTGTAAATATCTTCCAGTCCACCAATCTTCTCAATCAACTCTTTTGTCGTCTTATCACCAACTCCTTTCACCCCAGGAATATTGTCAGAACTATCACCCTTGAAAGCCTTATAGTCAACGACATGCTCTGGTCCAAAACCATATTTTTTTATGACTTCCTGCTCGTCATACATCACAATATCAGAAAACCCCTTTCGAAGAGCATAGACGCTGATAGTGTCATCAACCAATTGCAACATATCCATATCTCCAGTGACCACAACACTGTGAACATCTGATTTAGAACTTCCTACTTTTTCTGTCAGGGTGCCAATCACATCATCGGCCTCAAATCCTTCTTTCTCATAAACAGGAATATTGAATGCCTCCACAATATCATGGACCAAAGGAATCTGGTCATAAAGATCCTGATCAGCCTTCACTCTGGTAGCTTTGTAATCTTCGTAAATCTCATCCCGAAAAGTTTCTCCACCCACATCAAAACTGACAGCAATGTAGTCGGGCTTGAGATTCTCAAGAACCTTCAAAAGCATGGAAGTAAAACCGTAGACAGCATTAATAATCGTACCGTCTTTGGTACTCATCGGAGGAATAGCATGATACGCCCGATGAATTATGGCATTACCATCAATAATAGCGAATGTTTTTTGTTTCTTTTCTTCTCTCATATAGACAAATACTACCACAGTTCACACTTGAAAAAAAGTCCATATTCTGATACTATGGCAAGCATAATATTGATCATTTCAAACTCATGGTACGCAATTTTAAAATTAAAAATTTGGTCATTAAAAATTGTTTGAAAATTTCAAATT
>CAYFPJ010000029.1:0-9958 GCA_964344965.1 uncultured Gammaproteobacteria bacterium
GTTTTCACTTTTTCGATGCAAGCATCGAGGAATAAAACCGCTTAAAGATTTAAAGAGTAGACAGCACAAATTTTTTATTGTGGCTGATCAGAATGCGGTCGGTCCAGTAAAGGCATCTTTGGCAAAGAGGACAATATTTGTCTGCCAGTTTACATCTGCCAATAAGTGCCAAGTGAGATAGAGAGTCAGTATAGATAGAGCAAAGATAAAAAAAGAAGTGACAAAAGTGACAAAAGTAAAACTTGCGGTAGCTATGATATGGTAGAAATTTATAATTGAAAAAACAATAAATACTATCAAAAATAGAAAATAGATAAATAGGATTGTGTATAGTGGAATGGTGATCATAAGTTCAAATCATACCTTGCCTACCGGCAGGCAGGAATCTAAAATCATAAATCCTAAATGATTTTTTATTTTACTTCTTATTTTATTTTTTCAAAAATTCATCGACCAGATGCTCTATTTCCTCATACGTCTTACACCATTTGATCCGTTTGTCGCGGCGGAACCATGTGAGTTGTTTGCGAGCTAGTCTTCTGGTGTCCCGTTTTAGGAGCTCTATTGCTTTTTCGAGTCCGTATTTTTTTTCAAAATAACCTCTGAATTGGCGATAGCCAATGCCGCTCATGCTAGGTAGATTCCAACCATATTTTTGTTTCAGAAGTTCAGAAATCTCTGTCACCAGACCATCTTCGATCATTTTGTCTACCCTTTCGTGAATTCTTTTGTACAGTATTTCCCTATCCACCTCAATACCAATTTGTAGGATAGAAAAGATTGGATCTCCTTTTTTTCTTTGTTTGGAAAATGGTTCACCGCTCAGTATACAAACTTCTAGAGCACGAATCAATCTACGTTTGTTTTTTTTGTCTATCGTTTTTACTATTTTTGGATCCATTTTTTCCAACAGACTTGTCAGTTCTTCACAGGATTTTTCTTCTAGACTTTGACGCAGTTTTTTATTTGCTTCTATCTGGGGGATATGCCAGTTGTCGACAACTGATGAAATATACATTCCAGTACCTCCTGCAATGATAGGGGTTTTTTTGTTTTTGAGAATGATTTTGGCGTGTTTGATGGTCCGATCACGAAACTGAGCGACTGTGAAAGTTTTGCCAGGGTTGAGAAAGTCTATAAGATGATGGGGTACTCCGTCTACCATATAGGCTCTCCTCATGTTGTTCCAAGCCCATTCACCAGGCGCCTTGGCTGTGCCAATACTCATTTTTTTGTAAATTTGCCTGGAGTCAGCAGATATTATTTCTCCGTTTGTTTTTTTTGCCAATCGTAAACTCCAGTCTGTCTTACCGCAGGTAGTGGCTCCTAGTATTACTATCAATTTTGGTAATTTTTCTGATTCTGAATGCATGGGATAAGCAGATTAAGCCCGTCTTCTCCCGACTTGGTCGGGATACGCCGGGTAAACTCCATAAGCAGATTAGGCAGAATAAGCCGATTGTGGAGATCTGGCTATTCTAATTATTGAGTCAATTTGCTCTTTAGCATTCAGTGAATTGTTTTCTATGGATATTTTAGCATATTTTGCTACTTGATTCAATTAGATATGAGTTTGCAAGTGCTTAAGTATTTTTAAAAAAATGGCTAAAATAAGGGAAAAAATTAGAAAAAACTATTGACAAAAGGGTGAAATTGTGCTATACTTAGTAAGTATTTGATTATTTTGCCAAAATAATATGGTATTCAATCTATTTGCACGGTCTAGGGCTGAAGCTCGAAAAAATCCTTCCTTTTCAGGAAGAGGTGAAAGAGGTCCAGAATTGAGAAGGACGACCACAGCAAAATCATATGTCAAGCCGATGCCTTTAAGGTCACAAGAAAATTCTGCTGCTCATGCAGCAGCTGTAAGCGCTGTCCGAGCACGAGTGCATGGTGTAGCTCAGTCTGGAGAAAAGAAATTTCCTAGCAGAAGGGAATCTGTTGAAGGTTCTATAAGTCGTTTAAAGCAAGAAAGAGAGAATTTTATTGCTAAAAGAAATGGAACAGACAATATAGAAGAAAATAAAGGTCAAGGTCAAGGTCAAGGTAAAGGTATTTTTGCGGGCTTCAAGAAATTATTTGGATTAAGAAAAAGAAAACAAGAAATTAGTTCAGAAGAGAGAGGTTATTTGGAAAGAAAGATTAAAGCACTTGATGTCCAAATTAATAAATATGAGAGAGAGTTGGATAGGGCTGTCAAACCGATTGTGCAATCTCCTATGAGAGCAGAGAGACTCTATAATCGGGATCAAAGTAGTGATCCTGACGTGAGAGTAGTCAGACCTTCCTATGAAGAAAGAAGAGCTTCAGGTTTGCGAAAGAGCATAAGACATGATGCGGGTGGGCGTGATGAATCTACTCATACTCTCCCTCCAAGATCTATTCATATAGATCCGGATAGTTCAAGAATGCAAAGGGATTTAAAAAGCTTAAGAACTGACCCTAATCTTGGTTATATTGGTGGTGAGAAAGTTATGGACAGAGATGCTGCTTAAAAAATTTACATAAAACATCCCGGTTGATTCGGGATGTTTTTTATTTCAAAATAGAAATTGACCAAAGAAAAATATTTTTGTATAATTTAGAAATAGAAATTGTATTTTTATAGAATTTTATGGTGTTTGGATCTGAATCTGGAAGAAGAGCGGTGGACACAATGCGAATGGAATACGAGAGATTTACCTCTGGAATCAAGAGGTTACTTTTTGATAAGAAAAATTTGGGTAGAGAAGTAGAGGAAATCCCAGAAGGAGAACGAATGGTGCGATTGAAAGTTCCTCTTGGGAAAGATTACACGGCTGTGGTGGTGGGATCTACAGATCATGGTGGTCCTGGATCGGAATATTGTGTGGGAGGCAAACATAATGGAGAAAATCAAGATGGCCTATTTGTAGGTGCTCGTGAAGTGAATGAAAATAAACGTGCTCTGATAGCAGGTGTGGTAGATGCCGCTGGCGGACATGGAGATGGGGTTCAGATTAGTACAGTCGTAAACGAAGAAATTTCTGTAAACTTGCAGGCAAATAAAGGCATGGAAGCTTCTTTTGACAAAGCCAATGAAAAAGCTACTGAAGATGTTCCAAAAGGTAGGGCCTGTGCAGTCGCTGTAGAGATCATTGCAGATGAAGAATCAGGCAAGATAGAGATGAAAGAAGGTTGGTGGGGAGATTCTACTATCCATGTTGGTAGGGATGGGAAGCTCCAACCAGAGCTGAGAAGTAAAACACAAAATATGGCTATGCTCCTCCATGAAGAGGAAGGCTATCATAGTGCTCCACCTGACCAGAGAAGCGCTATTGCCAGTTGGATTGGAGCAGATCCTAAAAAAAATAAATTTTCAGCCGCAGAGTTTACTCATACAGAATTACAGGATAATGACATCATTATTCTTGCTTCTGATTCTCTTGGTGATGTGGTCAGTGATTATGAAATAGAGAAGATATTACAAGAGAGTGAAGGAGCAGAGGCAATCCAGAAGGCTCTTGTGGATTTGATTCGTCAGCGCACCACTTCGCTTTCTTATGTTATCCGTACTTCTGAATCTCAAAATATAACTAGAACCAGAAAACCAGACACAAAAGAAGGTGACAACACTACTGTGTTGGTGGTAGAAATAAAAAGAGCAAAAAAGGTGGCAGATACAGATCCGTATATTCCTATTGTTGAGACAAAAAGATCTAAAGACTGGACGGAGTCTGACATGAGGGAATATATTCGTACTCAGTTGGTTAATGGTGATGTTTTGCCGACCAGAATAGACGGAATTATCGATGATATTATCTCTTGGGTTCCTGACGAAAAAGATAAGATAGAAAAAAAAGAGATTGTCGATATTTTATTAGACACCTATTTTGATTTTCGTAGTGATTCAAAAAAGAGTTCTTTACAAAAGTTAGGATATTATGTCCGTGGAAGATTGGAAGATGCTGGAATGAATGGTAATAAGTTGGAAGAAGTGACTGAATCCATATTAGCTTCTACTTGGACAGAAGAAGCTACTGATGATTTGCAGAGAGATATGGCCGATGCCGATATAGAATTTTTTTTACAGACGAATAAAGAAGATAGCTATTCTTTTCCCGGAATTATAAACGACAGATTGTCAGCTTTGGTCAAATTTGACAAAAAAAGAGGAGAAAAAACAAAAAAATTGGTTGAAGAACTTGAGGATGAGATTCAGAGTTTTGACGGAACTAACAGGACATTAATAACAGCAATTCTAAATGATATTTTGAGCGGTGAAAACGTGCCTTATAATATGTTTGATTCCGAGGTGAGGAATTTGCTTGGCTCAATCAGGACAGGAGTGCATGCGCCTCTGCCTCCGGGTGTATTGCGTGGTGAAGGAATGGTGAAGGAACCTATTGTCACAAGATTATCTAGCAATGTTCCACTGCCAGATGTGCATGCAGATAATTTGGAGAGAAAGGAGAGAAAAAGGAAGGAAGAGGACAAAGAAAAAAGTGAACTAGCGGCAGTGCCACAGCAGACAGATCTTCAGTCATTGGGAAAAAAGAAAAAACCATGGTGGAAACGCCCGGGCACATGGATTGCCACCGGCCTTGCAGCTCTCGGTATTTCAATTGCCGCCTCTCAAGGGGCAAATATAGAAAAAAAACAAGCAGCCCAACCACACAATGATCCCGGTACCGGAGCTGAGACAGACACAGGAACAAGTGTCAGTGTCACAAGTGGTGCAAGACCAGCTGAGACAGATGTTCTTGGTATTCTTAATGCTGCTGCCGAAAGAGATGCTGAACCTACAGATACAGTAGAAGATATCGCAGAAACAAATGTTGAAGATGCTGGAGGAAAAGTAGTCGAGGTAGAAGGTGGAAGATGGGTCGGAGATGTTTTGCATTTGGATGCAGACGTTGGTCAAGATTTAGAAGAGCCAGAAGCAGATGTGACAATAACAGTAGAAGATCTTGAAAAATATGCTGACTCAGACGAATCGGAAGAAGAGTCAGAAACAGAATCTGACGGACCATCAGCTCCAGAAGATCGAGAAACCCATGAAACACGCGTGGCCAATCTTGCTGGTCGACAGGCAGAGCCTCAACCAGAGGGAGAGGAAGAAGAATCTGATAGTGCTGAAGCAGAAGAAGAAGCAAAAGAGGACGAAGTGCTGTATGGAAAAACATTTTCACAAGAAGCCAAAAAAGGTGATGGATTTTATAGGTTGACCCGTCGAATTTTAGAAGAGATACACCAAAAAGACGATGCCTTGTATGACAAAATGATTGACCATGCTCGACAACAATATGACATTGGAGGTGCGTCAGCCAATGATGTCCTTACTAGAATTATCACAGAGCTTGCCAAACCTCATGGCACCAGATTGACCACAAGTGGTGACACACTATATAAAAAAGGTGTTCGTAAAGATCAAACAATGTTCTATATTCATGTTGGTACAAATGGAGACGTAGCCATGACTATTACTGGGACTAAGGATTTTGGGGAGACACGCAGCTTGAGAGAAAGAAAAGCCAAAAGGACTGTAGCTTTGCAGAAAAATGGTATAGACAGTATGGACCAGCTATCTTCTGGAGACCTGTCTGCTGTCCAACCAGAAGACGCTGCCAACTTTGCAACAGAAGGATTCGTAACCTTACCAGAAAATGTCCGTCCAGGAGATATTGTTGAACATCAGGGAAGATATTACCTAGTTACAGACGGTGTGAACGAAGAGCATGATGCCTACTTTGCTCTACCTCTACCAAAAGAAATGACAGCAGAAGATGTAGATAAATTGTTGAAACAAAAGAGTACTGGCTCATCAGAACTGACTCCACAAGAAAAGAGAGCCCAACGTAAAGCAAGAACATTGGCTGAAAAGAAAAAAAGAGGAAAAGCAAAAAAAGCCAAGAGAGCCGCCAATATGAGAGCTGGAGTTCATAAGGATAAGCAGCACAGGACACCAAAAATAGCCTTTAACCCTATCGAAGGGCCACAGGCAGCACCATATCCAGGCTCAGGTGCTATCAAAAAACTATCATTATCTGAAGCTGTGCCAAGAATTCCAGTCAAGCCATTGTCAGATACTCAAGGATTTGCGAGAGATGAAGTGCAGGTAACATTGCCGCCAACTAAAACAAGTCCTCGAAAGAGAGGAATTTCACAAATTGGTGAGACCTCAACTCTGGAAGGAGAAACAACAAAACCTAGCGGGAAAAAGAGGAGTAGGGACAAAATAAAACAGAGCAACAAGAAAGCAAGCAGTGAAAATACACAGAGAAATCCCAACAGTCGAGAAGTCAGGGGCCATATTAAATTTGAAGTAGCTGGTCAGAAGTTTCATCGCGGTCAAAAAGTGATGTACACATCAGCCCCAAGAAGAGGAGAGCCTGTCACCAAAGAGCACATCGTCCTTGGTCCTTCAAAAGGCGATCCACCAGGACTAGTCTTGGCTTTGTATGGAAAGGGTGCAGATGGAAAGAGAAAAAAAATCAGACAGTTTTATATTGCAGAAGGAACTGTCAGATCTGATAGGCTTAAGACCAAAACGTAAGTAATAAAATTTAAGACAAAAAACTCCTGACTTATCAGGAGTTTTTTCAGACTAGCGGGATTTTCTGTCTGTCGGCAAAGAAACGATTATTTTGTTTCGGTTGAGTTGTCGGGCTGACTGGACTTGAACCAGCGACCTTACGCACCCCATGCGTACGCGCTACCAACTGCGCCACAGCCCGTTCTTTTTATCACTTATCCTCGGTTGATTTTTTATCCTAAATACTCTATCATTCATAGTAATATTTGTAAATCATAAAAATATATGACAGAAAAATCAAAGAGTATTTTAATTTGGACATCGGTAGTGGCTGGTATTGTCGGCATGGTCGTCATTCTTGCTATGGTTGGTAATGGCGGGTCTGGCACAACTGCTAGCTTATCCAACGATGTGGTAGAATCAGAAAACACCAAAGGGAATCCGTTTGCACCTCTCCAGCTGGTAGAATATAGTGATTTTCAGTGCCCAGCTTGCAAGCAAATGTATCCAGTTTTAAAAAGATTGGCTCAAGATTTACCAAATGATTTGGCAGTCACTTATCGTCATTTTCCTCTCCGTTCTATCCATCCAAATGCTGATTTGGCTGCTCAAGCTTCTGAAGCTGCAGCAAATCAAGATAAATTTTGGGAGATGCATGATGTGATCTTCAATACTCAGAGTCAGTGGAGTGGTATGGATGATCCAACTGAATTTTTTACCAAACTTGCTAATTCTATTGGACTTGATCAAGAAAAATTCACCACAGATCTGAATTCAAAAGAAGTGGCAGACAGAGTTGAGGCTGACTACAATGAAGCATCTGCTATGCGTCTGCCTGGTACACCAAGTTTCTTTTTGAACGGACAAGCTATTCAAGCGCCATCTAGTTATGAAGGATTCAAATCTCTCATCGAACAAACCATTGCCGAATTCTAATCCTACCCCTTCTACAGCTTTTCAGGATAGACCCAGCTTTGGAAAATTTTTTGCAATATTATTTTTGATTTTTGCAATTGTTGGCTTTGGTGACGCCACTTATTTGACTATTCAGCACTTTACTGGCGGAGCGCTCAATTGTGGTGTGCATGGAGGGTGCGAGATAGTAACAAGTAGCGAGTATGCAACCTTTTTTGGTATTCCGGTGGCCTTGTTTGGTGCTTTTTATTATCTGACAATTTTGTTATTGTCGGTTTTTTATTTGGATAAGAAGAGAGAAAAAGTTTTGCAATTTGTCGCTCGCCTGACACCTTTGGGATTTTTGGCTTCAGTTTATTTTGTTTATTTACAGCTCTTTGTGATTCACTCTATTTGTTATTATTGCATGGGTTCGGCAGTGAGTTCGACTTTGCTTTTTGTTGTGGGGATGGTGTATTTGTATCGAATAAATAAACAAAAAATATAATATTACTGTTTTTTTATAACTTTTTTGGTAATAAAAAATTATTTTCCATATACTTCCTGGTATAAAATACATATTTGCTCTTTAAGAGCCTATTTAAATTATTCATTTTTAATCAGGAGGATATATGTCACAATTCAAGCTCGTTATTTTGCTCGCGATATTTTTTGGGAGTATTTTTTTATTTACAAAATTTGTCCATAGTGAAAATACAAACATTGTCATTACCGAGATCGGAGCCTATGAGGATAGTGGTCATGAGTGGTTAGAGATTTTTAATAAAGGTGAAGATCCAATTGACCTGGGTGGTTGGAAATTTTTTGAAAATGACACTAACCATGGTTTGGATTTGGTACAGGGTGACGATACTATTATTGATCCTGGTGAATACGTAGTTATTACTCAAAATGATATAAATTTTATAGCAGATTATCCAGATGTGACAACTACAATATTTGATAGCTCTTGGCAGACTTTGAACGAGAGTGGAGAAGAGATTGCTCTCAAAGATGGTGATGGAAATGTGATGGAAGAATTTACTTATCTTGCTGCGCCAGATTTTTCTTTGGAGAGAATTGATCCTAGTGAACCAGACTACACAGAAGAAAATTGGAAAGAGCATCCTACTGGCAATACAGCAGGAGAAAAAAATTATTGGCATCTGGATGAGGGAGGAGATCTACCAACAGAAGAGAATCAAAGTCCTAAGGCAGTGATACTCGCAGAATCATCTGTTGACCTAAATACAGAAATTATTTTTGATGGCTCTGGATCGAGTGACGAGGATGGTGAGATTGTTAGTTATGTCTGGGATTTTGGTGATGGGAATAGTGGGGGTGGGGCAGTTACCGCTTACGCTTATTCTACTGCTGGCACTCTTGTTGTAACCCTGAATGTCGAGGACGACGATGGTGCGACAGGATCGGTAAGCCAAAATATAGAAGTTTTGGAGGTCGCATCAGACGAAGAAAATGAAGAAATTGTGGCAGGCATTGTGATCAATGAGTTTGTGGCTGATCCGGCGGATGGGAAGGAATGGATCGAGCTGTATAATTTTTCTACCACTAGCATTGATCTTACTAGTTGGTCACTTCATGATGGGGTAGGTAAAATTGCTTCGCCCAGTTCAACAATTGAAGCAGATAATTTTGTGGTGGTAGAATTGTCATCGAGCAAACTTAACAATAGTGGAGATATTATTATTCTAAAAAATTCTAATGACGAGGTCGTCGATCAAGTGAGTTATGGTAATTGGGATGACGGGAATACTGCCGACAATGCTCCTTTTCATGATAAAGACAACAGTGTGGCGAGAATTATTGATGGTCAGGATACGGACCATGATCAAAATGATTTCGCAGAAACTACGACGGTCACAAAAGGAACAGAAAATATTATTACTACTCCGGATGTGGAAGATGGAGCGGATGAATCTCCTGCAGGTGGTGGAGGTACTTCATCACCGTTGGCAGTCTATAATTCTGGTGATATTGTGATCAACGAGCTGGTCTCTGACCCAGCAGATGACCAATCTGAATTCGTAGAATTATACAACAACACTGGTTCAAGTATAGACTTGTCTCAGTGGTGGATTGAGGATGGTAGTGAGAGCAAGACAAATTTGAGTGAGATGATTGCTTCCAACAATTTTTTGGTAATAGAAAATCCCAAAGGAAATCTCAACAATAGTGGAGACATTGTAATTCTTTTTGATCCTACTGGTAAGGAGATTGACCGCGTTGCTTATGGTGCTTGGGATGATGGAAATGTCTCTGATAATGCTCCGCTGGCCAAAGATCCTATGAGCTTAGCTAGGAAAGTAGATGGTCAAGACGCTGACAATGATTTTTATGATTTTGTCCTGACCACGACAATTACTTCTGGCAAGAAAAATATAATCTCGAGCGTGACAGAAGATGGTCAAATTGTTGAACAAGTTATTGGGTCGACCGACATCATCATCAGCGAAGTATTTCCCAATCCGGCTGGCTCAGACAATGAAAATGAATTTATTGAATACCCCCATAATCCACTGACGAAGTCAGTGGTCACCATCCCATCGAAGA
>CAYFPJ010000030.1:0-9861 GCA_964344965.1 uncultured Gammaproteobacteria bacterium
TCCATTCTATGCTTAATTCCTCACCGAGGCAAGCCTCGGTGTATATAGAATAAAAAGCCCACTGAAAAGTGGTCTTTTTTTATTCCTTATAAGGAAATTGTCAATCTATTGCGAGTATCTCAAAATTTCCGATCTTCTCTACTTCCACAACATCCCCAACAACATGACCTAGCAATGCTGATCCAAGAGGGGACTGGTGTGAGATGATGCCAGCGTCAGGATCTACTTCTGATGCTCCTAAGATTTTATAAGTTCGTTCACCTTTGTTTGAAGATATGTTGACAGTGCTACCTAGTTGAACCACGTCGCTATCAGATACTTCCACTATCTCAGCGTGGTTGATTTGGTGCTCCAGCTTCATTATTCCATAATTTATGCCTCGCAATCTTCTTTTGGCGAGCTGATATTCTACATTTTCTGAGAAATCACCCATCTCTGCTAGTCTACTCACTTCTCTTGCAGCAACAGGTTGTTTTTTCTTTAGCCTCTCTAGTTTGATTTCTAGTTCTTGAAATTTTTCCTCACTCATTACAGGGTCAAATGGAATTTGGCTATATTTTCCAGGTTTACGTTTTGGGAGTTGCATATCAAGGACTAATATTAAACAGAATATTAGTATATATCACAATACCACTAGTTTCAAGGATTGAAATTTTAAAGAAGAGACAAAAAATCATTCTCACTTAAGTCTCCTGGAATACTTTTTACTATTTCACCCTCTTTATTAATTAGAAAGTGAGTGTTGGTATAGCGGATGCCATATAAGTTTGCAACTTGCCCAGATGGGTCAAGAGCTATTGGAAATGAGATGTTGTTTTTATTTACAAATTTTTCTATAGTAGAAGTGTTTTCTCTCAAGTTAATACCAATTACTTCTATCTGGTCTTTATACTTTTCATAAATTTTGGCTGTTTTTGGCATGGCTCTTTGGCAATTGTGACACCATGATGCCCAAAAATCTAAGATGACTGGTTTTTTTTTCTGTAGTCAGCAAGTGTAATTTTACCACCCTCAAGTTTATCAAGAGTGAAGTTTGGGGCTATAGATAGTTTGGGAGTTTTTTTGACAGTAGGTATTGGAGCTGTGGCATGCTTGGTGACTACGTTTCTTGGTTGGTGACTTGAAGCAGTGGTCTGGTGTGAAGATGTATTTGGAGATAATATTTTTAATAAAATTAGAGCTCCAACTACAACAGTTCCAACTCCAATATAGAGAAATTTTGCATTGTTCATAATAAATTTGTTTATAAAATAGCTATCAGCAGTATAGGAAAATAAGAAATATAGACAAGATGTGGATAAATATTACCAGACTTGAGAAGAAGATAAGACAGTGCTATAATATGGAAACTTAAATTACTATTAACCAAAATTATGCAAGATTTACAACAAGTTTTCCTCCGTATTCAAGAAAACAAAAAGAAACTCAAAGATCTAAAGCAAGCTTACAAAGATGCCCTGGCCACAAACCAACAATATCAAGATTTGCAAGAGGAGATCAAGATTAGAAGGGATAAGAAAAAATCTATTGAGAATACCATTAAACAAGGATTCACTGCAGAATTTGTTCAGATGGACGATATCAAGATTGATATTGAGAGCGATCAAGAGCTAGTGAGTGATATGGCAGTGACAAGAATTATGAAAGGAGAAACGGTCGAGATCACAGATCAATATGAAAATGAATACGAACCAATTGTTAGTGTAAAGTTCAAGAAAGTGAAATGATTTTTATCATTTCATCCTGAGCGTAGCGAAGCCTGCCTGCCGGCAGGCAGGGATCTTTCTATCAGAGAAATCTTCCTTGCCAAAGATCCCTCGACTGCGCTCAGGATGGCATTGTTTATACACAATTGACTAATCAATAAGAAAAGAAGATACTGAAGATATTAATTACCTGTCCCGATTTATCGGGATTAAGAAATAAATATATGAGTGTCATAGTTTACTCCACACCAACTTGTCCATTTTGTCACAAAGCAAAAGAATATCTAACAGAAAAAGGTGTAGAATTCGAAGATTTCAACGTGGCAGAAGATCAAACAAAAGCAGCAGAAATGACCGAGAAATCTGGTCAGATGGGAGTGCCAGTACTTGATGTGAATGGCACTATCATTGTTGGTTTTGACAAGGCTAAGATTGATCAGGCGTTGGTAGGGTAGACAAAAAAAGTTCTCCCCCTAGTAGGGGGAGTTAGAGGGGGTTACTTAGTAAGTAAGATCTTGGACGTCCGTAACCCCTCCCAACCTCCCCTTATAGGGGAGGAGTTTTATTATGTTCTATTTTATGATAAAATATCACCCAACCAATAAACTAATAATCCATTAATCAAAAATATGTCACGAGAAATAGTATTTGATATAGAAACTTATGGAGATATTCGTAATCAGGCAGAAATGATCGTTACTGTGGCGTCTATTTATGAGTATGAGACAGATCAGTATAGATCATTTACAGAAGATCAACTTGGGAATCTCTGGCCAATCCTCGAAAAAGCAGAGCGTCTAATCGGATACAATAGTGAGAGTTTTGATGTTCCAATTCTAAACAAATACTACGCTGGTGATCTAATGAACATCCCACATCTCGATATGCTAAAAGTAATAAAAGAATCTGCTGGAAAGAGATATAAACTTGATGATATTGCTAAGGCCACTTTGCAGATCAGTAAAAGTGCTGACGGCCTTCAGGCAATAAAATGGTATGAAGAGGGAAAGATAGATGAGATAAAAAAATATTGTGAGCAAGATGTCAAAGTTACAAAAGAGATCTATGATTTTGGCAAAAAAAATAAAATGCTCTACTATCCAAAATTAACTGGAGAACTAATGCCAATAGCAGTAAACTTTGATTTTTCAGAAACAGAAAAACAAAAAGCCGCTGAAGTGGGCAGCGGCATCAATATGACTCTTCCAATATAAATATAATATTTCACCTAGACTAGACACGCGTCATTGCGAGGAGTGCGCGAAGCAAGCACGACGTGGCAATCTCATTGTTTTATTTACAAACACTAAGATTGCCACGTCGTTCTTTCAGACTCCTCGCAATGACGAATACAATTAGAAAACCAAAATCAAAAAATCTCCATATGGACTTTCTTCATGTCCATATTTTTTTCAGTCAAAATTTTTCGTACGTCTTTCACCATATCAGGACTGCCACATAGATAGACTTGATGTTCATTTTTGTGAAATTCCATATGATCCGTCACTCTACCTGTCAAGCCACCCCATTCAGAATTTTCGGCAGGACGTGATAGGGTAATGTGGTATGAAAAGTTTTGATGCTTTGCCAATTCTTCCAAATAATCTACAAAAAATATATCATTTTGACTACGTACCCCAAAAAGCAAAATAATTTCTTCTATGTTTTTTTTCTGAACAAGTTGGTCTTCTATGATAGAAATAATTGGGGCAATGCCAGCCCCAGTGGCTATGAATATCGACGGTTTGTTTTCTTCTGTTGCGACAAATCTTCCTTGGGGACCAAGCATCTCCACTTCTAGACCTTGCTCTAGTTCTGAGAAAAATTTACTTCCTTTTCCTCCTTCTACCACTTTGATACAAAATCTTAGATTACTTTCATCTGGACAAGAGCAGATAGAGTAGAAGCGAGGTAGTTTTTTTTCGCCATCTGGAATAGGGAATTGGACGAACTGACCGGCGATAAATTGAAAATCCGCAGGTCTCTCAAAAGTCAGCTCTAGCATGTTTTTGGCGACTTCTTTTTTGCTAAGAAGTTTGATTTTATAGGTAGGATTTTTTGTAGTTGACATAAATTATTGTTTAGTATATCATACTCGAGAAGTATGATATAACATATGTTGAAAATAAGCAAACAAGTCGAATACGCCATCAGTTTTTTGTCTAAGTTAGATAAGTTAGAAAAAAATTCTTTGCTTAGTCTTAAGACTTTCTCAGAAGAGAATAACATATCATTTCTGTTTTTGCAAAAAATAGCAGCTAGATTGAAAAAAGCAGAATTGATTGGATCAGTAAAGGGTGCACGAGGTGGCTACAAGTTAAATACAGATCTGAAAAAAGTTTCATTAAAAGAAATTGCTGATATCGTAGATGGGAGCACTGGTGTAGTGCAATGTCTGAGAGACGGAGCTCCGTGCCCACAGTCAGAGACATGCATCAACAAAAAAGCTTTTCAAAAGATAAATAAAGACGTTTCTAAACTACTTTCCAAGATTTCCATTTTTGAATTTTCTAAATAAATTATCTCTTCTTCGTCATTGCGAGGACCCTGAGCGACTGAAAGGAGTCGAAGGGGACGAAGCAATCTATACCTCCAAAGTGTAGATTGCTTCGCTTCGCTCGCAATGACGAAAATTTTTATATTCCTCACTAAGAATAAACATAGTTATGACTCCAGAAAAATTTGTATATCTAGATCACGCTGCCACCACTCCGGTGGACAAGCGAGTTAAGGAGGCCATGGATCCATTCTACACAGCCAATTTTGGCAATCCATCTTCTCTCTATGCTTCAGGTCTACAATCAAAAAGAGCGATAGATAATGCTAGAAAAATAGTTGCAGATTTTTTTCATACCAACCCTTATAACATTTTTTTCACTGGCGGAGGAACAGAGTCTGTCAATACTGCAATATTTGGCGTAGTGAAAAAACATGCTAAGGCTGGCAAACATCTTATTACTACCAAAGTAGAGCATGAGGCAGTGATGTTTAGTATGAAAAGATTGGAAAAAGAAGGGTTTGAAGTAACTTACCTTGATGTCAATGAAGAAGGTCTTGTCTCTCTAGAAGATTTCAAAAAAGCGCTTCGTCCAGACACCGTCCTAGTTTCTATCATGTATGCTAATAATGAGATCGGCACAGTAGAACCAATTGCAGAGATCGGAAGATTAATTTTGAAACATCGCAAAAACAATGACACATCTTATCCAATATTCCACACAGATGCTTGTCAAGCTACCAACTATCTAGACATGGATGTCGAGAAACTGCATGTCGATTTGATGTCAATCAATGGCTCAAAAATTTATGCACCAAAAGGCGTGGGAGTCTTATTCAAAAGAAAAGGAATCAGGATAGAACCCCTAATCTATGGTGGAGGACAAGAAGATGGTATGAGAAGTGGGACAGAAAATGTTCCTGGTATTGTCGGTCTTGGAAAAGCACTGGAAATCATTACAGAAGAGAGAGAGGTAGAAATGTCGAAGCTAGTAGAGCTTAGAAAATATTTTTGGGAACAAATCCAGGAGAAAATTCCCAAAATCAGATTGAACGGTCCGCAACTGGATGATCTGACCAAAAGACTACCCAACAATCTCAATGTTACATTTCTTGATATCGAGGGAGAGGCTCTGCTACTGTATTTGGACGCTTCTGGCATCATGTGTTCCACAGGATCTGCTTGCACATCAATTTCGCTCGAACCATCTCATGTTCTCACTGCCTGTGGGCTTCCTTATGAGTATTCTCATGGCAGTCTCCGTTTTACTCTCGGTAGAGAAAATACTAAGGAACAAATTGATTATGTCATGGAGCATTTGCCAGGAATTGTAGAAAAGCTGAGAAAAATATCCCCAGTAAATTTGAAATATAATCCAAAAGAAAATACTCACGCTCAGATTCATCAGAGATAAGCATATGGTTATAGATGGCCGAGAATTAAAAATTAGAAAGACTCCTGAAATAGACAGAGGAGAAATTATAGATTTTGAGGATCTAAATTTTGCAGATGTGGAATTAGAAGAGGTAGAGGTGGATCGTAGTTCAAGAGACCATTTGTATTCTAAACATAAGAGAAAAAGATACGAAAAAGTTGTTGACATCTTGTGGGCAGGGGAGAAGTTGAGTTTGAAATTTGAATTTTATGAATCCTATAAAAACAAGAACTACTCTCTTGTTTTTATAGTGAATGTTTTACCACCACCTGAGTTGGAAAAAGCGTCTCTTATTCAGCCTGATTTAGAAAATTTGTGCTTTATCAGACTTGATTTTGTAGTGCCAGCAGATCAAAATAAAGTATTGTCAGCTCATGCAAATGTTGAGAACAAATTAAGAATAGTTAATAAAAAATATAGCGGCTTAGGAGTAAGACTGTGGAGAAAAGGATTGGATTATATGAGTAATCAGGCTAATGTTTTTGGAAGACCAGTAAGACATAAAGTGATGGCAATGCCTGAATCAGGACTTGACATGGCTAAGTGGGAAGAAATATTTTTACCAACTTTGATAGAGATGGGTTACAGTAGGGATGCTGAATATGGTGATAGGTTTTACAAAGTTTATTATCCAAGTAAGCGGTAAATATATGGTACTAGACGTTAGACAGCCAAGACAAGCTGAAATTCCAGAAATTGACAGGGAAAATGTTATTAATTTTGAAGATTTAGATTTAACAGACATAGACTTGGAGAAGGTAGATACTTCCAAACTTCCGGAAGATGATATGGATTATGGTTGGGATGAAGGAATAATGCTTAGAGGAGAGACTGAGATTTCATATAGAGGTAAAAAATTATTTTGTTCTGTTAAGTCTCAGGAAGTTGAAAAGAAAAAGCATAGAGAGGTCAGGGTATCATTTTTTATTTATGAAGATGAAGATATGAAAGACAGTTTGTTTTTATTTGGGGGAATAATGTTTTATATTCCTAATAAAAATAATTTCTACATAGATGCCCGTACAAGTATAGAAAATAGACTGAGAGAGCAGAATGATCAATATAAGGGCTTAGGGATTAAATTGTGGAAAAAAATGACAGACTATATAGCACATCAATAAAGTAAACAAGACAGACCTGTTGCACACAAGATAACCCGTGAACCAGAAAGAGGTTTGACAGAAAGTAAGTGGAGAGAAATATTTACACCCATTTTGAAAGAGCTAGGATACGGAAGAGTGCGAAATGCTGGAAAAGTAAAGTTTCAGAAAATGTATTATCCAAAGAAAAAATAAAAATATGACTACAAACCAAGCAAAAATTCGTGACAACCAAGGTAACTCCTGGGTATATTCTGATGTTGTCAAAGATCATTTCTTCAATCCTCGCAATATTCTCTTTTCAGGAGAAGAAGAGGATTATGAAGCAGATGCTACCGGTCGGGTAGGATCACCAGCCTGTGGAGACGAGATGGTCCTCTGGCTCAAGATTAATAAAGAGACAGAAAAAATCAAAGAATGCAAATGGCAAACCTTTGGTTGCGGCTCAGCCATTGCTTCTACATCAATGCTGTCTGTCATGGTGACAGAAAATGAAGGAATGACTATTGATCAGGCTCTGAAAGTGAAACCGCAGGATATCATGGAAAGATTGGCTGGACTGCCAAATAGAAAAATTCACTGTTCAGTCCTGGGTGACAAAGCCCTCCAGTCAGCTATCAATGACTGGTTTCGTCAGACCGGACAGCACGAGCGTGTAATTACCAAAGGTGCCAAAGTAATTGATGAAGAGCTCAATATTACAGATCATGATATCGAGGAGGCAGTCCTTGAAGGGGCCAAGACTCTCGAAGAAGTTCAGAACAAATTGAAAGTAGGGGTCTCAAGTCCAGAATCAATTCCAGCCATTGAGCAGTTGATCAGATTTTATAGTGAAAAATATTATGGCGAATCCTACATCTAAAACGAAGAAAATCAGAGTATGCTGTAGTGGATCTTGTCGTGGATTTGGTTCTGAAAAGATAATGGAAGAAATAGAAGATAAACTGCATGATGGCAAAATAGATGGTATAGAGGAAAAGATAGATCTTGATTATTGTGGCTGTCGAGGATTTTGTGCTCGTTCTCCAGTAGTTGAGATTGATGATGATCACTATGTTTTTGATTCAAAACCTGATACAATAATTGACAAGATCAAACAAGGCGGAGAAGATATGAGTGGTCAGATGTTTGATGTTGATCGAGAGGGAGACTTTAGCTGTAAACTTGAGGGAGATTTTTTGGGTGATTTGTAAAATACTAAATTTAGGTAATAGAACACAGGCTTTCAGCACACGGATCAAACGGATTTTAATGGATTTTATCCGTTCTAATCTGTTTGATCCGTGTCATCCGTGTTCTATTTCCTAATAACACTATCAGCATTAAAATATGTCAGACGACCAACTAGTAACAACCGAAAACGGAGAAGAAATAAAGGTGCCAGACGATCTACCAGAAGAAATTTCTGAAAAAATTCGTAAAGGTGGGAAAATTAGAAGAGTCGTAGTAGATCGTGCAGCTTGTATTGGTGCTAGATCTTGCGCTGTAGTCGCCCCTGGAGTTTTTCAAATGGATGATGAAAACCTAGCTTATGTCACTGATCCAGATAGTACAGATGAAGACATGATCATGCTCGCAGCCCAATCTTGTCCAGTATTGGCAGTGCTTCTTTATGATAAAGATGGCAATAAGATTTTTCCTGAGGAGTAGTAATGTGGATAAGAATCTATTGGAATACTATCTCAAACTTGTTACAATTAAATTATCAAAAAATGCCCGTCTGTCACAAGCGGGCTTTTGCGTTTAATCTTAATAATTTGTATACCTATGTACAAAATAATGGCCGAATACATCTGGCTGGATGGGCAAACTCCAACAGCCAAAATGCGCTCCAAAACAAAGATTTTGGAACGAGCAGTCAGCAGAGTGGAAGATCTTCCAGAATGGGGATTTGATGGCTCTAGCACAGAGCAGGCTGAAGGAAGTAGCAGTGATTGTCTTTTGAAGCCGGTAAAATTCATCAAAGATCCAGTTCGAGGAGGAGATAATATTTTAGTTCTTTGCGAAGTTTTCAATGCAGATGGTACCGTACACGTCAGCAATAGACGTGCTCATCTTAGAGAATTGGCAGAAATGTATCGAGATCAAGAAGCTTGGTTTGGGATTGAGCAGGAATACACATTTTTTGACGGAGCTAAGCCTCTGGGTTGGCCAGATCATGGCTTTCCAGCTCCACAGGGGGGATATTATTGTGGTGTGGGGGCAGATGAGGTCTTTGGTAGGATCATCGTCGAGGAACATATGAAAGCTTGTCTAGAAGCAGATTTGGCCCTCTCAGGGATCAATGCTGAGGTGATGCCAGGTCAATGGGAATTCCAGATTGGCCCAGTCGGACCACTAGAAGTGTCTGACCAGATTTGGCTAGCTCGCTGGTTGCTATACAGAATTGCTGAAAAGCATGGTGTCACAGCCACCCTCTATCCAAAGCCTGTGAAAGGGGATTGGAATGGAGCTGGAGCTCATACCAACTTCAGTACCAAAGCCATGCGTCAACCAGGTGGAATTTCTATCATTAATCAGGCTTGCGAGAAGCTTGGTCGTCGCCATAAAGAACATATCGCAGTTTACGGAGCACACAACGAAGAACGTCTCACTGGACTTCATGAAACCTGTAGCATCAATGACTTCCGTTATGGAGTCAGTGATCGTGGAGCCTCTATTCGAATTCCAATGGATACTGATAAGAAAGGGATGGGCTACCTCGAAGACCGTCGACCTGCTGCCAATATGGATCCGTATCAAGTGACAGCAGCTTTGATGAAGACAGTTTGTGGTAGTTGGTAGGAATTATTCACAAGGCACGGTACACATACCACGAGACAAAAAAAGAACCTAGCTTGGTTCTTTTTTTTATCCAATTTTTCTCAAACTTGACATATATATATTTCTTGTATGGTTTATTCCATGGTCCTCTCTCCTCATCACGGAGGAGATGTGGGGACCCACTACCTACTCTTAATCAGCGGAGGTTACGGTGAACAGCTCCTAGCGCCGCCCAAGGGGCGGCACCTGTAGAACAGGGCGGGGTGCGATCCCGCCCAACGGTAATCACCTCAGTCTGACGAGACCAATAAAGAATCCCCGGGGCAAGCCCCGGGGTATTTTGTTTTCGGGCGTTGCTAT
>CAYFPJ010000031.1:0-8989 GCA_964344965.1 uncultured Gammaproteobacteria bacterium
CGAAGTCCGTATCATCCCGTTAATCCACCGACGTAGTCGGTGGTAATTAAATTTTGAAAAAGTTAGAGGTTATGTTAGAAAAGGTGGAAGGGGTTATTTCAAAAGCTAACTTCAAGTTATGATCTCCTACCTCTCCGGCAAAATCATCCAAAAAAATAAAAACTCTGTCGTACTTCTTACTGACGGAGGAGTTGGATATGAGATCAGTGTGCAAGTTGGTAAGTTGGCAAGTTGGCAAGTTGATGAGAAGCTTATTCTCCACACGTATTTGAAAGTCTCTGATTCTGATATGAGATTATATGGATTTGAGACTGCGGAAGAGAAAGAATTTTTTGAGTTACTTTTGTCAGTGAAAGGGGTGGGGCCGAGGAGTGCCATGAATATTTTGGCGCTTGGTTCGATTGAGCAGATCAAGAGCGCTATTGCTAGGAGTGATGTGCAGTATCTTACTGCTGTGCAAGGGATGGGGAAGCGGACAGCAGAGAGACTGTGTGTGGAACTTAAGGGGAAAGTAGAAAGTAGAAAGGGAAAAGACGATGCAGATGTAGACGGAGACGTCCTTGGTGAAGTAGTGGATGGTCTTGTTTCTATGGGGTATAAAAAAGAAGAAGCGAGAGAGGTTGTTAAAGGTTTGAAGAGTGAGGGGAGGACTACGGAGGAGCTTTTGCGAGAGGCTTTGAAGAGAGGGTGATATTTTGTCATCCTGAGTGCAGCGAAGGATTTTTCGAAGCCACAATATTTCAACACACAAATGTTTTATGTAAATTGTTTATCTTTCACTTCGAAAGATCCCTGCCTGCCGGCAGGTAGGCTTCTCTCTGAACTCCCTTCGGTCGTTCAGGATCAGGATGACAATATAATATGCAACAAAAACCAGACTTCAAAAAATGTGAAAAATTAGCAGGAGATATTTTAAACAAGTATGCGATTACTGAGCCTTTTGTTAATGTTTTTGATATTGTAAGAAATGAAGGCTTGGAGCTACGCTTCATAGACATGCCTGAGAAGTTGTGTGATGTGGCCGGCTTCTTAGATCCAGAAGAAAAAGTTATTTTTGTAAATAAAGACGATCCATCCAATCGCCAAACTTTCACAATTGCTCACGAGCTAGCCCACCACCTCCTCGATCACCAAAAAGGAGACTACAATGTCCTCCTTCGCTGGACCAAATTTACCAACGGCTACCCACCAATCGAACAAGAAGCCAACAGCTTTGCCGCCAATCTTCTGGTCCCGAAAAAAATGCTGAAAGAAATAATGAGAGAATATAGCTTGACTGGACGTGACGATCTAGACTTGTCTATTTTGGCCAAAATTTTTGCTGTCTCCAAAGAAATGATGGCTTATCGATTGAAAAGTATATGAGAGAATTAAATATTGATCAAGCAAAAAAAATTATTCAGGATGAAACTAGTAGTTCTGTATTTAGCAATAATCAAGTATTGGATACTGAAGCCAAGGTGCAAGAATTTCGTGACGATGAGATACGGGCCAAGATCGCAGCCAAAGAAAAAAAAGAAATCATTGCCATGCGTAGACAGTGGTCGAAATGGCTTTTGATTGCTGTGATTGCTATTGTAATTTTTGATTTTTTGGTAGTGCTTCTTGTTGGTCTGGGGTGGATGGAATTTGCTGCTGATTTTGTCTTGCCAATTTTCATTGCAGACAGTCTGATCAAGACGATTGGATTGGCGCTCATCGTAGTGAAATTTTTGTTTAATGAGAAGTCTTTGTAAGTGTAATTTATGAATGAGGTACCTCCCCCAAACAGAAGAAAATTGAGAGAAGACGAGCGAGAAATTATATCTCAGTTCAATTTTACAAATAATGAATTGATGAGGTATAGGTTGAGTGGAGATTTGCCAGAAAGAGTGCTTGAGGAAATGGAAACGATTCGTAGGGTGCATATGGCTCAGTTGTCTAATCCTTCAATTATTGGTAGGTTTAAAGATGTTAGGTCAACAGAAGTAGTAGCAAGAGAAGAAGATCCCGAAACTCTCTTATCACGAATAAAGGAAGTGCCAGACGCAATCAAAAATTGTAGTGGTGACATGGAATGTTTCGTGAGAGTGAAAGAAGACAGTCACGCTTTGTTTGATCAGCTTTTTTTTATTGAGGGTGACAACCTTCACGATCAAACTAAAGAAGCAAAGAGGCGATTTCACGTAGTTTTAGATTATTTTAGTGATTGGTTCTTTAGAGAGGGAGAGCAACTTGGTAGTATGGAAAAGCTGGTTTTTTTGGAAGTATTTTCTGATGTTCAGCATATAGTAGAATTAAATATTCATATGACACTTATAGAGGGATCTGAAATCATATCAAGAATAGTGGCAGGAGAGATGGAAGAGGGGAATTATTCCCTGGTTGCTAATTTGCTTGAAACCACAGATCACAAAGCATATTTAGCCAAATTGACTTTTGAAGAATTGATGCATTATCCATTTGATACGAGACCGGATAGATCTGATGAGGGCTTTCATATAGATGTGGAGAGAGTGGTGAAAGAGTTACTCCCATCAATTTTGAATTATTATAATAACATGATTGAGGTAGGGAGAAGTATAAATTTTTTTGAGAGTGAAATCAAATATATGAAGGAAGCACTCGAGGCTGTAGATGAAGCATCAGAAGTCATGGAAAAATTTAGAGACACATCACACTTATCTGATTCTACTAACAAATTTTTAGATTTTGTTTCCGAACAATTAGACAAAGTTGATTATGGGTATCCTATGCACGAAGTATCTGCGATTATTTTGGATACTATAGGTACATTTGCCGAGCTTGCTGTGAAGCTTGGTCACAGGTTTGAAGCTACAGATAAGTTGATTGAGATATTGGTAGTTTTTTATACAAAAAAAGCTTTACCTTTTAGGGCGGGGAGGCGTTCAGGAATTAAACGTAGTGTTTTATCTGTTACTTCTCCTCTTGGTATAGATTTTTACGAGGCCGTTGAAAGATCTGCGTTGGAGAGAAGAGAAAGAGAGCTTGCAGAAAGATAGGCAGAGAGAAAATTTGAGTTAGTTGTTTGTAATAAAGAATCCCCAGGGTAGAGCCCTGGGGATTCTTTATTTTGTTTTATGTTCTATGCCTCATGACTACAGAAGCGCAATTCCAGCCACACTATCTTTCTCTTCCTTAAATCTCATGATGCGCACACCCTGCGTGGCTCTGCCTAGAGTGGAGATTCCTTTCATCGGGATGCGGACTACCTGACCACCAGTAGAGATGATTAGTAGGTCTTGTTCTTCGGTATTGTTGATTATTCTCGCACCGAGAATTGCTCCAGTCTTTGCAGTAATCGACATTGTCTTGATACCGCTGCCACCACGACCTTGGACTTTGTATTCAGATAGTTTGGTTCTTTTGCCAAGACCATTTTCGGAGACTACGAGTAGTTCAAGTACTTTATTTTTGATAAGAGCAGGGGAGACTACATCCATTCCTACTATCTCATCATTTGACTTCAATTTCATACCACGAACACCGGCAGCAGTACGACCCATAGCTCGGACACCACTTTCTTTGAATCGGATGGCCTGACCTTGCTTGGTGACAAGTACTATGTCGTCTTTTCCACTAGAAGGTCGGACCCATTCAAGCATGTCGTCTCCTTTCAGCTTGAGAGCGATAAGTCCAGAACGGCGAACATTTTTGAAGTCTTCCAGTTTAGTCTTTTTGATCGTCCCTTTGTTGGTTACCATCACCAGGTGACTGTACTTACTGACATCATCCATGGAGAGAATGGCAGAGACTTTTTCATTTGGAGCTAGCTGGAGGAAGTTGACCAGAGCCTGACCTTTGGAGGTCCGAGATCCTTGGGGGATATCATAGGCTCGGAGTTGGAAGACTCGCCCACGAGTGGTGAAGAAGAGCATGTTGTCATGAGTATTGGTAGATCTGAGATGTTCGATGACGTCTTCTTCTTTGGTAGTCAGACCTCGGACACCTTTACCACCACGACTCTGGGTCTTGAATGTATCTACTGGTAGGCGTTTGATATAGCCGTCTCGGGTAGCCATGATGATAGTTGGTTCATTTGGTACCAGGTCTTCCATGCTAAATTCTTGGACGCCATGTGGAATGATCTTAGTCCTTCTTTCATCAGCATATTTTTCTTGGATGGCTTTGATTTCTTTTTTTATCACGCCGAGAATTTTTTTCGGACTCTTGAGAAGAGCTTCTAGTTCTTTTATCAATGCTAGTTTTTCTTTCAGTTCATCTTCTATCTTCTTTCTTTCCAAGTTAGCGAGCTGCTGTAACTTCATTTCGAGAATTGCTATAGTTTGTCTTTCTGTAAATTTGAATTTTTTCATCAAATTTAGTTTGGCATCATTTCTGTCCTTAGATTTTCGAATTGTATTTATCACTGCATCTATTTTGTCTAGAGCTTTTTTCAATCCTTCCAAGATATGAGCCCTGTCTTTTGCTTTATTCAAATCAAATTCAGTACGCCTTCTGACCACTTCTTGGCGATGTTTGATATATTCTTCTAATACAGTTTTGAGATTTAGAAGTCTTGGTTGGATACCATCAATGAGAGCAATAACATTGAGATGGAAAGTGGTTTGCAGGTCTGTCATTTTGAACAGCTTGTTGAGGACTTTTTTTGGATAAGAGTCTTTCTTTAGTTCAATGACAATACGAACTCCCTCTTTGTTGGTTTCATCGCGGAGGTCTTTGATTCCCACCAGCTTTTTTTCTTGTACTAGTCTGGCAATTTTTTCGATCAGATTTGCCTTGTTGACTTGGTAGGGAATTTCATGAACTACAATTTGAAATTTTCCAGCCTTGGGCTCTTCTATATCTGTCTTGGCCCTCACTACTATGCCTCCACGACCAGTGGCATAGGCTGCAGCTATATCTTTTTTATTATAAATTATTCCTCCAGTGGGGAAGTCTGGTCCTTTGATGAATTTGGTGAGTTCTTCGATAGAAGCTTTTGGATTGTCTATCAGATGGGTCACTCCGTCACACAATTCTCCTAGGTTATGAGGAGGAATGTTGGTAGCCATTCCGACTGCAATTCCCATACTCCCGTTAAGAAGTAGATTTGGCAGTCTGCTTGGTAGGACTCTTGGCTCTTTTTGACTGCCGTCATAGTTTGGGTTGAAGTTGACAGTGTCTTTTTCAATGTCATATAGCATTTCTTCAGCCACAGCTCTTAGCTTGGCTTCGGTATAACGCATAGCAGCTGCTCGATCTCCGTCCATAGACCCAAAGTTTCCTTGCCCATGCACAAGTTGGGTCCGCATTGAAAATTCTTGGGCCATACGTACCATAGAATCATAGATAGCACTATCTCCATGAGGGTGATATTTACCCATCACATCACCAACTACACGAGCAGATTTCAAGAATTTCGCTGTATGCTTCAACCCCAAGTTCCACATGGCAAAAAGAATCCTGCGGTGTACAGGTTTCAATCCGTCACGGACATCTGGTAGAGCACGAGAAACTATGACACTCATGGCATAGTCTAGATACGATGTCTTCATTTCGTCCACTAGCTGGACTGGTTCGACAGAAACGTGCTTTTTTGTCTCAGGTATTTCTACCCTTTCTTTTTTTGCCGGAGCGACCTTTTTTCCTTTTTTGGGCATATTTTTGGACATTGATTACACAGATTTTATGGATTTTACTGATATTTTTATCTAATTTATTTGCTCCACAGTTTTTTCAGTAGAGGACGAGGTGTGTGCTGTGCTACTGCTAATAAGTCCTCCTAATAATTTTTTCAATTCTTCTTTCACTTGGTCATTATCATCCTGACTTTTTTGTTCTTCTTGGTTGGTTTCTTTTAGTGCTTTTTGGAGGCTGTTGTCACTGTTTTCAAGCTGCTTGGCAATCTCCATTGATTCTTGAAAATTTTCTTTGATGGCATTTAGTGGAGTTCCTTCTGTAAGTGGTTTATTTTTCACATCTCCAATGAGGCCTCCCAAACTCCATGTCCACATAAAAAATATAAATGCACTGAGAGTAATGACACTAATCCACATTATATTTTTCCTTTTCTTGCTTTCTTGGTCAGTACTTTTGAATAAATCTTGTAAAGTATCTTGTTTTTTTGTTTTAATTGTCTTTTTTTCTTTTTTAACTATTTCTTCTGCTATTAATTCTGGTATATTGTCGACTGCTTCCTTGATTTGCTTTTTGGTTTCTTTTTTCACCTTCTTCCTCTTGTTTTTTTTGGGAATTTTTTTAGGACGTCCTTTTTTGGGAGGCTTGTCTTTTTTGTTATTTGTTTTTTTTGGCTTGACAGACATAATAAAAATTTCTAATTTCTAATTTCTAATTTCTAATAATTTTTAGCAGCAATATGAAAAAAACTTTTAGATTTAGATTAGAAATTTTATGAGCAGATCTATTCTTTTTGCAACACTACGACTCTGGTCTCTTCTTGGGGTAGGTTATTTTTTTTGATAATTACTTTTTTTTCAGCTTCTCCGTTTTGGACTCCCATTTCTTTTACAAATAATTTTACCTCTTTTGCTTCTGGGTCATTTTCGCTTTTGTGAAGTATTGGTATTACCACTCGAGGTTCGATGCTATTTACAGCTTTGACAGCTTCTTCGGCGTTGTAACAATCTTTCCCCCCGACAGGTACACAGAGAATATCAATATTCCCCAACAATTCTAGCTGTTCGTCTGTGAGAGGTTTTTTACATCTTCCCAGGTGTGCTAGACTCATTTGTTCCACATCTACACGAAGCAAAAATTGGTCACTCTCGTGTCCTGGCACAGACGTAATCAGGACGCCGTTGGTTTCACATTCTCCTGCGGTGTCAAGTATAAATGGATTACCAGACAAAGTGATTGAGTTGTCTGCCCCATGTGTATATAGGCCCACATCTGGGGTAAGACTTCTAGGGAAATTACCTTTTTTTGGCTTATAAGGGTCTATCACTACTGTGACGTCTCTATCTAGTGGTCTGGCTTGTATTTTTATGGCTGTACTGCCGAGCCATGAAATATGCATATATAATTTATAAATTATGACTGCTATATTATAGCTAATTTGCTGTATTTTGGCAAGGTGAAAAGTGGTCAAAATATTCTATATTTAAAAACCACCTCGATGGGTAATAGGGGTGGTTTTTTGGCAGTTTTAGAGTCTTTTTTCTATGATATTTTTTATCTCTTCGATAGTTTTTTCCATGGCTCCTTGCCTGTTCACTATTCTATGGTCGTATATTTCTGAATTAGATATTTCTTTTTCAGCTGCTTGCAATCTTTTTTTCATGTCTTCTTTTGAAACTCCGCCACGTCTGGTAATTCTTTGTTCTAGTATTGACAGGTTTTCTGGCAATAGGAAGATAGACAGGTGAGGAACTTTTTGAAGATCAAGGTTTTTTTTACCATGGACGTCTGCTTGGGAGAGTACTATTTTGTGACTTGAAATACTTTCATTTAAATCTTTCCACTGCGTACCATACAGATTTCCAGAGTATTCATTGTACTCTACAAAATCTTTTTTTTCTAGTTTTTCTTCAAATTTTTTTCGAGATATAAAATGGTAATCTACACCATCCCTTTCACCATCCCTTTTTTTTCTGGTGGTCGTAGTCACAAGCTGGACTGCATTATCGAAATATTTCAAAAGGGATTTTATTACTGTATTTTTGCCGCCCCCAGATGGTGATGATATCAAGATCAACAGCCCTTTTTCATTTTTTTTTGTATCATTATCCATAATATTTAAGATAGTTCTTCGAGAAAGCTCTGTAATTTTTTTGGCAAGCCTATTTGAAAACTTTGGTCTTTCCCTTCAAGATCCACAAAGCCAAGTTTTGTGGCATGCAAGAATATTCTTCCAAGTTTGCTGTCTTTTTTTCTATTTAGTTTCCTGTTGTAGTATAACATATCACCGACTACTGGATGGTTGAAAGCTTGCATGTGAACACGGATTTGGTGAGTTCTCCCGGTATGAATTTTCACATTCAGTAAGGAGAAACGTGCATATTCTTTGATTACCTCAAATTCAGTAAGAGCATCTTTACCATTTTGGAGGCCAGTGACATTTTTTAGAGTCAAATTTTTCATTACAGGTCTGGCGACCATTTTTCCATCAGGTCCTCTGTCAATTTTAAAATTTATTTTGCCAACTTTTTTTGCCATTTTTCCATGCACTAGGACAATATACTTTTTTTCTACAGTCCTATTTTGGAATTGTTTTTTCAGATGTTCATACATTTTTTTTGTTTTGGCGACCACTAGGATGCCACTGGCCCCTCTGTCTAGTCTGTGTACGATACCTGGCCTGTCTGTGTCTGGTGGCAACTTTTTTATAGCAGGATATTTGTGTTGTAAAAATGTAGCAAGAGTTTCATCTTCGTTCGCTTCGGTAGGGTGGGTTAGTAGTCCTGATGGTTTTTCTACTACCACATAGTCTTTTGTGTCAGCTATTATTTTTATGTCTTTGAGATAAAATTGTTTATTTTTGGGAATTTTTCTATTGTCTTTTTTTTCTTCTAATTCAGATATTTCAATTATATCCTGACTGTCGAGTAGCTGCCCATTTTTTTTGGATGCGACACCGTTTATTTTTATCTGCCCCTCTTTTATCATTTTTTGTATTTTAGATCTACTTTGTTTTATCTCTGATGTCAAAAAAACATCAAGCCGCTCTTTGGCGCCTTTTTCTGTTACTGTTATTTGTTTAATTTTCTTTTTCATGTTTTTTGACGTAATTTTTTCATCAATACATATTTTCTTCAATTTCTCACTCCAAAGCAAATCTGATGCACTGGTCCGCCCATCCCGATTGAATCGGGAGACCCCAACGTTATATCCCTATGTATCGGGACTAACCCCTGAGCTATGGGCGGTTGTTTAGTCTTGTCATCGCTGCCGCACCATCGACCCCAACGTTATATCCCGATGTATCGGGACTAACCCCTGCTTGTCCGTCTAGTGTGGAAGTCGTTTTCCGTATTTAATACCCCCATAATCCACTGACGAAGTCAGTGGTCACCATCCCATCGAAGAT
>CAYFPJ010000032.1:0-8571 GCA_964344965.1 uncultured Gammaproteobacteria bacterium
TTGATCCATATTTGACAGAAGACTGCCCTCTGGAGCTAGGTGGAGTATATAAATCTAAAAATAGTAATGCTGTCTATTATATTACTTCTGCTAACAACGTAGATGGTAGTCTTGATAAAGATACTCCGTGTACAAAGAGAGCTTTTACGAGTAGTCAAAAATATTTTACTTATTTTAAATCTTGGGATGAGGTAGGTGTGGTAGAAGATCTCACATTGAGTAGTATTCCAGAAAATTCTTTAGGCTTTATGCCAGCTGGACCGTTTTATGACCCTCAGTATGGTGCTCTTGTAAAGGTTGTTGCTGATTCAAAGGTATATTTGCTATTGAATGATAAAAAATATTGGATTACAGATGAGTCTATCTTTGATCAGTTGAATTATAGGTGGGATTGGATCGAAGATGTCTCTCCTTTGCTCTTGGCAAAATATAGCCCAGCAGGAGAAATAAATTATACAGATCGCCATCCCAATTTTACCCTTGCCAAGTATGAAAATGACTCAAGAGTATACCGTATAGAGCCTGATCCAAAAGATAACACAAGACAAATAAAAAGGCTTGTTCCAAACGAATACACCTTCAGTGCTCTTAATTTTAGGTGGGATCGTATTGTCACTATCTCTAATAGTGAAGTGTATGAGGATGGGGGAAAATTGGTGGTGGTAGGTGAAGTGAAAGGAGAAAAGATAGTAAAGGGTGAGGATGGTAGCAATACTTATCAATTTACTAGTTTTTTGGACCAAGGTAGTAGCGGTGAAGAAATTTTGCAGTTACAATTGAAACTACAAAGATTGGGATATTTTCCTTCGTTTATTGACACTACTGGATACTACGGACCAGTGACTAGGAAAGCGGTAGTAAATTTTCAAAATCAAAATAATATTGACCCTCTTGGATTTGTTGGACCAGCGACCCGTGCTTCTCTAAATTCTTTACAATAAGACCTACAATCCACTTTTATTGGATAGTTCGTATTTTTGGTACTTCTTCTTTTTTGTAGTATAATAATAACTGTCTTTTTTTGTGCTTTCAGGAGCTTTTTTGTCTAATCATTCTTTATGACACCAAATACTAGCAAAAAAACAAAAAATATTCTTTGGTTTCAAGAGATTGGAATCAAGGATATTCCTTTGGTTGGTGGCAAAAATGCTTCTCTGGGAGAGATGTATCGTAATTTGTCCAAAAAAGGAGTACCAGTTCCTAATGGTTTTGCACTCACGTCAGCTGCATACTGGTCTATTTTGGATAATAGTAATTTGCGAAAAAAAATAAAGAAAGCGTTTGGAAAATTGAATGTTACCAATGTATCAGAGTTGAATAAAGTTAGCAAAAAAATAAGGACTTTGGTCTTGAATTCTAAAATTCCAAAGAAAATAGAAAAGGAAATAATCGATTCCTATTCAAAATTTTCAAAAGAAAGTGGACAAAAAAATATCTCAGTAGCTGTCCGTTCTAGTGCTACAGCAGAAGATCTACCAGAAGCTAGCTTTGCCGGGCAGCAAGAGACTTATCTTAATATTAAGGGAGAAAAAGAGTTACTAGTTGCTGTAAAAAAATGTTTAGCATCACTTTTTACTTCCAGAGCGATATCTTATCGACATGGTCTGGGTTTTGATCATCTTAGTGTTGCTCTGTCAGTCACTGTCCAACAGATGGTCGGGTCTCACAATGGTTCTAGTGGGGTGATGTTCACCCTTGACACAGAGTCAGGATTTCGGGGAGTTAGTTTGATCACTTCTTCTTATGGATTGGGGGAATACGTCGTGAAAGGGCGGATCACTCCAGATCAATTTTACGTTTTCAAAGATGGTTTGAAGAGGGGTAAGAACGCCATCATTAGTCGTTCTCTGGGTTCAAAAGAAGTCAAGCTTGTCTACGGCAAGACTAGAGGTACCAAACAAGCTATTGTTCCCAAAAAAGACCGTCAGAAATTTTCTATCACTGACAAAGATGTCCTCCAATTGGCAAAATGGGGTGAAATTATTGAAAATCATTATAAAAAGCCCCAAGATATAGAGTGGGCCAAAGATGGTAAAACAGGCCAGCTTTACATTGTCCAAGCCCGTCCAGAAACTGTCCGAGCTCGCAGTAGCCATGCTGTCATTGAGAAGTATCACCTCAAAAAGAAGGGCAAGGAATTGTTGGCCGGGTTGGCTGTGGGACAAAAGATTGGTGCTGGGAAGGTGCGAGTGATCAATAACAGAAAAGATATGAAATCTTTCAAAAAAGGAGAGATTTTGGTCACCAGAATTACAGATCCTGATTGGGAACCAATTATGCGTATTGCCTCTGCTATTGTCACTGAACAAGGTGGTAAGACCAGTCATGCAGCCATTGTTTCTCGTGAGCTCGGTGTTCCTTGCGTCGTTGGTGCTAGAGGGGCGAGGAAGATTTTAAAAAATGGGCAACAAGTGACAGTTAGTTGTGTAAAGGGTGACGAAGGCATTATTTTTAAAGGAAATTTACCATTTGAAGTGAAAAAAACCGCTATTGAGAATATCCCAAAAACAAAGACCAAAATAATGATGAATATTGGTGACCCGGAGCATGCTTTCTCTTTGTCTTTTTTGCCTCACAGCGGTGTTGGTCTTGCACGCCAGGAATTTATTTTTTCTAATTTTATTCGTATTCATCCGTTAGCTCTTCTTAATTATAATAAGTTGAAAGACAAGAAGGCTAAGAAAAGAATTAAAGAATTAACTATTGGATACAAAAATAAAGCAAATTATTGCATAGATAGATTGGCCGAAGGAATGGGTCGTATTGCTGCTGCCATGTATCCAGAACCAGTAATTATTCGTCTTAGTGATTTCAAGACCAATGAATACGCTTCTCTCATCGGGGGTAAAGAATTTGAGCCAGAGGAGCCCAATCCAATGCTTGGTTGGCGAGGAGCTAGCCGTTACTACTCCAAAGAATATAAACAAGCTTTTGGGCTAGAATGTAAAGCTCTAAAAAAAGCAAGAGAAGAGTGGGGATTAGACAATATTATTGTCATGGTCCCATTTTGCCGGACTCCAGAAGAGGGTGAAAAAGTGCTTTCGACCATGAAAAAATTTGGACTGGAACGAGGTAAGAATGGTTTGCAGGTCTATGTCATGTGTGAGATCCCTTCCAATGTTATTTTGGCAGAAGAATTCGCCAAAATTTTTGATGGCTTTAGTATTGGATCCAATGATCTGACCCAACTCACACTTGGAGTAGACCGAGATTCTTCCTTGGTTAGCCATGTCTATGATGAGAATGATCAGTCAGTGAAAAAAATGATTAGGGAAGTGATCAGAATAGCTCATAAGCACAAGAAAAAGATTGGTATTTGCGGTCAAGCACCAAGTGACTCCCCAGAATTTGCTGAATTTTTGGTCAGAGAAGGGGTTGACAGTATCTCACTCAATCCAGACTCTTTGATAGAAACCAAAAAACGTATTTCCTTTGTAGAAAAGACTTTGGGGCGAAAAGGTAAAAAAACAAACTCTTCTCTCCTTGGTCTGCTGGCTACTATTGGTTTCATAGGGATGAGTCTTATCGGTCTTGGGGCTGGGTGTGCTGATGTCAATAGTCCTTTCAAATTAGAACAAAAATCCCCCCAAGTGACCATTACTCCGGCTGAAATAAGAGAGAAATTGGAAGATAATATTATTGCTATGCAAAAAGAAAAAGAATACAACACCCTTACAAACATGGCAGTAGACAGTTTTTCTACTTTTGAAATTTCTTATCCAATCACTTGGGAGGTCAGTCAATGGAAGGGGGGTTTGAGCTTAAATAGTTCTGATGGTGAAGAATTTATTAGTATTTTTGAGCAAGTTGTAGGGCATCCGGTTTCAGAAGAAGAAAAACAAGTGTCTGTAATAGGTGGTAAACCTGCAAAAACATATAACACAGTTTTGGGGAATGGAGGACAGGTAGTATCGGTTTTTGAGATTGAAGAAGAAGGAAAAATAATTGAAATCAATGGCCAGTCAGATCGTCTTGATGACTTATTGGCCACTCTTACGTTTGGTAAAGGAGAGCAAATTCCTGATAGACCACTCAACCAATGGGATATTCTGGACAAAAGAATTTGCGTACAGATGATTACCTATGCCAGACAGGGAGAGTCTGGACAGTGTCAGCCGTTCCCCACGCCATGTGATGTTCCAGAGGGGTGGAAAGTATGTTCCAGCAACTCTCTTTGATATAAATTTTTGTTACGCTTTTTCTTATTTTTTGTATGAAGAAATATTTTTTATTTTTTGCTGTGGTGGCTTTATTTATTTTTTTTGGTGCAATATATAGTGTCTCAGCTATTGGTTTTTTGGAAAAGACAAATAGGGCCGGTGATAAGTTTGGAAATATGTCTCTAAAGGAGAGTGGACAGAGCCATAAGCCCCAGGAATTTTATAATGGATTTAATAGAGATAATTTTTTGATTTCTATCCCCAAGACAGGAGTGAATGATTTGGATTACGATCCAGCTCCTCTTCAAAATAAAAATATACGAAACAAGAAAGAGATCTGGGAGAATATTACCCCTATTTTTAAGAGAATAGAGTTACTACCCAGAATACAGCCCATAATAGCAAATCTACCTCCTCCAAATTTTTTAGAACCCATTCCAGATTCCACTCTTTCTTCTGAGCAAATATTGGTCTCTTGGCAAGATGTGGGAGCAGATATGTATGAGTTAGCTGTTGGGGAGTTTCCTGGGGATCCATCATATGGTTGGTATGGTTCTTTGATCTCTCCAGAAGTGCTTGTCACAGGCCTACCTACTGATGGTGGTAAGATACATTTCAAGTTATTTACCCATATAGGTGGTACTGTATTGGAAACGTATATAGAAGTTACAGCTCATACTGGCGCACCGCCACCTCCACCTCCTCCAGACCCAGAACAATGTGCAGATTTTCCTCTCACGGCAGGCCCTCTTTCAGCTGTCTGGGCCAATGACGGTGGAGATAAAGTCGTCCAGCATGATACCAGAGCTTCTTCAGATCCTTGTAGTTCTTACAATAGTATTTGGGATGGTGAGCAGATTTCACTTTTTGGAGCGAAGAATGAGGTGGTTAATTTTAATCTTGTTTTAGAATCAGAAAATTTGACAACAGAAGATGTCAGTATATCTTTTGATGATCTATCTGGGCCAAATGGCGCTGTGATTACCGGTAATTATGGAGGAGAATTATTTGATTGGGTAGATAGAGAGATAGAGTTATTTTATATTCGTTATTTACCGATCAGAGGTCTCAGCAAGCTTTTTTATGAGACATATGACGAAAGACATATTCCAGAGAGATTGCGCCGTCCGTTTACCGGAGAAGGAGCTGGTGAAGGTCTTTGGGAAGATCGACCAGACCATGATGCTTATTATCCGGACATCGCTGTTCCATTGCAGCTAGAGCAGCCCTTTGACGTTACTCTTGGTACCAATCAAAGTGTTTGGGCAGATGTCTATATTCCTGACGATGCACCAGATGGAGAATATATAGGAGAAGTAGACATTCTGGTAAACAATCAGGTCGTGGCTAGTATTCCAGTCAATTTGTCAGTAGCAGATTTTGTGTTGCCACAAGAGACCTCTGCCAAAAATATGGCATTTTTTAGTAGAGAAAATGTCAATCGTCGCTATACTGGAGATTTTTGGACTGATCTTGAAAGTGATTATAATAATTTGATTCGTGATCGCCATTTCCAACTTGCTCATCGTCACAAGATTTCTTTGATTGATGACGGAAATTACAGTGCTACTCAACCCAGGTCAGAATGGGATACCAGACTAGATGGATCACTCTTTACCCCTGCTTACAATTATGATGGTCCTGGGGTTGGTGTGCCGACAGATATTTATTCCATAGGTACTTATGGCTCTTGGCAATTTGAAAATGATACTGAAGAGAAATTGCAATCCTATGTCACTGCCTGGGAAGAATGGTTCCAAGCAAACTCACCAGATACAGAAAGATTTTTATATCTTATAGATGAGTCAGAAGACTATCCACTGATCAATACTTGGGCCAATTGGGTAGATAATGCTCCTGGTGTAGGTAGTGAATTACCAACCATGGCTACGATCAGCGCTCCTCAAGCTGTGGCCTACACACCTGCTCTTGATATCATTGTTAGTGGTGTGACAGTTGGCGATAGTGAGACTTGGCAGACTGCCGCAGATACACTTCTCGCTGATCCTGATAGAGATTTCTATGTTTATAATGGCAAACGTCCAGCCAATGGTTCTTTTGCTCTAGAGGACGATGGTGTGGCTCTTCGCCAACTCGTCTGGACTCAGTTTAAGAAAAATGTCTCTCGTTGGTTCCTTTGGGAAACTACATACTATGACAATTATCAAGGCGGACTAGGGGAGACCAATGTTTTTGAGAATGCTCAGACTTTTGGTGGCTATTCTGGATTTGATCCAGTGCTCGGGGAGACTGGTTGGAATTATTCCAATGGTGATGGAGTTTTATTTTATCCGGGGACAGACATGATTTATCCACAAGATTCGTACGATATTGACGGTCCAATAGCTAGTTTACGATTGAAGCATTGGCGAAGAGGCATTCAAGATATGGACTATTTGGAGCTTGCGCGCCAGATAGATCCAGAGGCAGTCGATGAGCTAGTTGAATCCATGATCCCGCAGGTTCTGTGGGACTATGGTGTCGACAATCCAGCCGATCCATCTTATGTTCACACAGACATCAGTTGGTCGACAGATCCAGATGTCTGGGAAGATGCTCGCAAACAGCTGTCTGATATTATAATTGCTGGTCAGCAGCAACCAGAAAAGACTTTGCAGCCCAATTTTGGTCAGTATTCTTGTATCCAAATAATTACTTATGCTAGATATGAGGAGGGAGGGGAGTGTCAAGCTTTCCCAACTCCTTGTGATGTGCCATTTGGTTGGGATATCTGTAGTTTGTAATTTTGATATATATTTTTTCAAAACAGAAACACCTTTTTTATTAAGGTGTTTTTTGTTTAAATTTGTTCCATGATCCACATTACTTCTCCTGGATATCGTGGATTTACAGTGCCATTATACCAGTAGAGCTTCTCTTCTGTAGAAGTCGTGCTGTACCATTTGGCTGTGGTGGAGCTAAATCCACATAGATTCCTACCTACTTCACGGATCGCTTCTTCAAAATTTGCAAAAGGAATTTCAGCACTACCCCAACCAAATGGGTTGTTGTATTGCATGAATTTCCCACCGGTCGATTCTTGCATGGCGATAGCTGGCAGAAGTCGCCAGTCCATATCGCAGGTTTCTGCGACGTCTACGAATATTTGACCATAACCAGCTAGAGGGAGATTGTGTTTTGCAAAGTAGCTGTCGATCCGAGTTGGTCGGTCGTCTGGTGGTTTATTTGAGAATGAGAATACTATGAGCCCAGATGACAATATGATAACAAGCATGGAAATATAATATTTCCATTTTTTTAAAGGATGCTCGGTAGGGTAGGCAACTTTCTTTTTTCGATTAGTAGCTTTCTTCTTCTTTTTCTTTTGTTTTGGCATATGGGGTAAGTATACCATACGAAAGAAAAGATGTGTTGAGGAATAAAAAACAACTTTGACTGACAAAGTTGTTTTTTATAATTTTTTACAAACTTACATTATTGACAATATGCATGTATGTTGATAGTCTTGGAGAGTTCAACACATGACCCCATGGGGGCAAAAATGGTGTCGAGACAGATGCTGGTCCTGGTGATGGCAGTGACGACTCCTCTGATCGGATGCGTTGGGGATGCTCTTCCGACGCACGAGGAGTCCATGAAGGCGTTCTGCGGGGAACTCGAAGGTGTCGTGAACTTCGTGACGCGGGAGATCAGCGGGGACTTCCGTGAGACCTTCTGCCTCGATGCAGATGGGATCCGTCACGGTCGCTACGAGCTCTCTTACTTTCCGCATCTCCAGCCCAAGGCTTCGGGTGTCATCCTCGGAGGCTTCTACCTTCACGGCACTCCTGCTGGTCGCTGGATCGATGCGACGGGAGACATCGAGGGGCTCCCCAAAGAGGCCTTGCCCAAGCTCTGTGTCTGTCATCTTCCTGAGGAGGTAATGCCTTCCTCGGGTGGTGACAAGTAACAACCACACAACAAGGAGGATGCCGTGGAAACACGCGCAAGACCACCGCCTACAGACGTTGCTCAATGACAGACGTCGGCGAGCAACAAAAAATCACCAAATTAATGGTGGTTTTTTGTTTTATTTTTTTATTCTTGAAAAACAAAAAACACTCAGCGGACACGGATCCCGATTAAATCTTTAAGCGGTTTTATTCCTCGATGCTTGCATCGAAAAAGTGAAAACTAACATTGGTTGAAATAAGATTTTCTGCCAATACCCCGCAGCTTGCTGCGGGGATGGCCCGATGAAGTCTTACTTAAACCAAATTTACTTTTATTTCGGGAAACCCGCAACTTTCCCGACTCAGTCGGGATGCTCTAACTAGTTGAACAATGTTTTAGAAAAATATAAAAAGCTCAGCGGACCGGACGGGACTCGAACCCGCAACTTTCCCGACTCAGTCGGGATGCTCTAACTGGTTGAACAGTATTTTAGAAGAAAATAAAAAGCTCAGCGGAC
>CAYFPJ010000033.1:0-8500 GCA_964344965.1 uncultured Gammaproteobacteria bacterium
TCGATGGGATGGTGACCACTGACTTCGTCAGTGGATTATGGGGGTATTTAATATAAATCGTAGTCCGTAGTCTAACTACCAGACAAATGATCATGAGCCAGCTTCGTCGCTGTCCTTCCTCGCGGAGTTCTCTCAAGCATCCCGATTTGAATCAAATAAGGCTCGTAGATGGTCTCAATAGTACTCATCTCCTCAGCAATTGCTGCTGACAAAGTATTCAGGCCGACAGGCCCGCCAGAAAACATATTGACGATGGCATTCAAAATCTTTCGATCTACATCATCGAGTCCGTGATGGTCAACATTGAGCATAGAGAGAGCACCTTCGGCTACGCTCTCATTTATTATACCATCATGCCTGACCTCGGCATAGTCACGGATTCTCTTTAGCAATCTATTGGCCACTCTCGGAGTATGTCTGGATCGACCAGCGATCAATTTCCCAGCCTCTTCATGCAAATCCACTTCTAAGATACCAGCATTACGGCTAATAATCTTCTCAATATGATGAGGTTGATAAAATTCTAGATGGAAGACATGACCAAAACGATCACGCAGCGGACTGGAGAGTAAATTTAGTTTAGTTGTAGCACCGATCAGAGTAAATTTTTCCAAGGGCATCCTCAGGGTCCTGGCTGCCGGTCCTTTGCCAACAATAATATCAAGAGCATAGTCTTCCATAGCACTATAGAGGACTTCTTCGATCGTCTTATTCATGCGGTGAATCTCGTCGATAAATAAGACATCGCCACGACCAAGATTGGAAAGTATCGCAGCCAAGTCTCCCACTCGTTCAAGTGCCGGCCCAGCAGTGACCCGCATCTTGACACCCATTTCCTTAGCAATAATGCCAGCAAGTGTCGTCTTACCAAGTCCTGGATTTCCGTACAACAAAACATGCTCAATCGGTTCTTCTCGTCCTTTCGCAGCTTGCATGGATATAGAGAGTTGTTCCTTGATATTATCTTGACCGACAAAATGATCCAGGTTCTGTGGACGTAATGTGACCTCTATCTTTTCCTCTCCCTCTATAAACTGTTCCGGAGCCACCAGACGCTCATTTTCTATTTTTTCTTCTATCATATACTATTATAAAAAATATCAAACCATTCTTCTCTGGTTCTTGTATTTTTTTTAGGAGGATTCTTACCTGCACTGGTCCAATAAAAATCTCTTTCTTCATCTAAAAAAATACTTTTTAATTCCTCCTTAGTTCCAACAAATATATCTACCCAAAGTTTACCATACTCTACAAATTGATTTATGGTAGGATCTATGATTATTTCTCCCCTATCTGTCGTCTGACATGTTAGATATGTATGTGTATAATTGTGAGCAAATGAATGTACTTCTTTGGTTTTTATTTTATAGTTATCTAACAAAAAAAATTCAAGACTAGTACTACGGGTAGCACATGAACCAAATATACCAAATCGTCTTACATCTTCACTTTCACTACCAATATATTCTACTGTTATAATTCTCTGCAGTTCTGAAAAGGATACCTCTCTAAATTCATCTCTTCTTTCAGCCCCTTCTGCCAAGGCTCTTTGTCTCATGTCTTCTTGTCTTATAATCTCATCCATAATTTTTTAAAAAATCAATATATATCATGAATTATACTTTTCCAAACAATAAAAATCAAATCCAAAGAAACAATCCACAAGACTTACCCATTTCTTGTGGATAACTATCCACGACCATTTTATTTTACAAAAATTAACGCTCAACTACGCCAAAAAACATCTTATTATCAAATATTTGGTGCATATTTGTCACTGTGATATAATAGCTAGTGCTCTGTCAAAATCACAACATCTTGTGCTCAAAATGAAAATCAACCACTATATATAGTGGTCACCGACAACCGGCAACCTACAACCAATGCCGGTTTTTATACCAAAAAGGGATTTGGCTATTGGCTTATTAGATCATTTCAAATGTAATGCCCTAATAACCTAATAACCTAATTAACTAAATACCTAAACTATGGCTCCTGTCGACTCCACCTTCATCCAAGGCCTTCATCTTGGACAAAAAGAAAATACAGAATTCAAATACAACGAAAACGGTCTTCGCTTTCAACGCAGATTTACTGAGGAGGGAAAGAGTCCTTTCGATATGGTGGAATATGAAAAGAGGAGCTCTGTCATTCGTGAACCAGATGGTACAGTGGTCTTTGAGATGAATGATCTAGAGATTCCCAAACAATGGTCTCAAGTGGCTACCGACATTATAGCCCAAAAATATTTTCGTAAAGCCGGTGTACCTCTATTCAATGCAGATGGCTCACCACAATTGGATGCTAGCGGCTCACCCATGCTTGGAGCCGAGACTAGCGCCAAGCAGCCTATCCACCGGCTAGCAGGGACCTGGCGCTATTGGGGAGAAAAATATGGCTATTTTGCCAGTGAAAAGGACGCTCAAATCTTTTATGACGAGCTAGTGGTAATGCTTCTTCGTCAGATGGCTGCCCCAAATTCACCCCAATGGTTCAATACTGGACTGAACTGGGCTTATGGTATTACTGGACCTGCCCAAGGTCATCATTATGTAGACCCAGACACAGGTGTACTTACCCAGTCCACAGATTCTTATACTCATCCTCAACCTCATGCTTGTTTTATCCAATCCATCAAAGATGATTTGGTAAATGAAGGCGGAATCATGGACCTCTGGGTCCGTGAAGCCAGACTTTTCAAATATGGATCTGGAACAGGGACAAATTTTTCCGGCTTGCGCGGCAAAGGAGAACCTCTCTCTGGTGGTGGTAAATCTAGTGGTCTCATGAGCTGGCTAAAGATTGGAGACAGAGCCGCAGGCGCCATCAAATCTGGCGGTACTACACGCCGCGCTGCCAAAATGGTGATTATTGATCTAGATCATCCAGATGTAGAGACATTTGTAAATTGGAAAGTGCAAGAAGAAAAAAAAGTGGCCGCCATGATCGCTGCTGGATACTCTTCTCACTATGAGGGAGAAGCATATGAAACTGTATCAGGACAAAACTCCAACAACTCTGTTCGCGTACCAAACAAATTCATGGAAGCTCTAAAAAATGATGGTAGCTGGAATCTGACTTGGCGTACTGACGGTACAGTCTGCAAAACTTTGAAAGCTAGAGAACTGTGGGACCAAATTGCTTTTGCAGCTTGGAGCTGTGCTGATCCTGGTATCCAATTTGATGACAATATCAATGACTGGCACACCTCTCCACAATCCGGAAGAATAAACGGTTCAAACCCATGTAGTGAATACATGTTCCTCGACAATACTGCTTGCAATCTAGCTTCTATCAATCTGGCTCATTTTTTTGATGCCGAAAAACAAAGCTTTGATGTCGATGCTTTCAAACATGCTTCCAGATTGTGGACTACAGTACTTGAAATAAGTGTTTTGATGGCTCAATTCCCAAGCAAAGAAATCGCCCAAATGAGCTATGAATTCCGCACCCTTGGCCTTGGTTACGCCAATATTGGCTCAGTTCTCATGACATCTGGCATTCCATATGAATCAGAAGAGGCTTATGCTTTCACCGGCTGTATCACAGCTCTTCTTTCTTCCGAAGCTTATAAGACTAGTGCTGAGATTGCCAAATTCATGGGTACATTTCCAAAATATGAATACAACAAGCATGACATGCTAAGAGTGATGCGCAATCACAGACGGGTAGCCTTCAATGCTGACAGTAATGAATATGAAAAGCTGAGTGTAGTACCACAAGGGATAAATCCACAATATGCTCCTGCATACCTGTTGTCTGCAGCTCGAGAAAATTGGAACGAAGTAGTAGATATGGGCGAAAAATATGGCTACCGCAATGCTCAGACTACTCTTCTTGCTCCTACCGGAACTATTGGACTGCTCATGGACTGTGCCACTACTGGAGTAGAGCCTGATTTTGCTCTTGTTAAATTTAAAAAACTTGCAGGTGGCGGATACTTCAAAATCGCCAACGAAGCCGTCCCTATGGCTCTCAAAGCTCTGGGTTATGAAGAAAAAGAAGTAACAGATATCATTGACTACATGAAAGGAACAGCAGATATCACAGAAGCTCCACACATCAATGCTACTACCCTAAAAACCAAAGGATTTACAGACACAGATATCGAGAGCGTGAATAAAGCTTTAACCAGCGCTTTTGAGGTAAAATTTGCTTTCAATCCATGGACACTAGGAGAAGAATGTATGAAAAGAGCTGGCTTCACACCAGAAGAATATAATAGTCCGAATTTCAACATGCTTAAGGGTCTAGGATTTTCAAATGACGAAATAAACGAAGCCAACGAGCATGTCTGTGGGACCATGACTATTGAGGGTGCTCCGCATTTGAAAGAGGAGCACTACTCAGTATTTGATTGTGCCAACAAGTGTGGGAAAAAAGGAAAGAGATACATCCACTGGCGTGGACACTTGAGACAGATGGCCTCTGCCCAACCATTTCTTTCTGGTGCGATTTCCAAAACAATCAACATGCCAAACGAAGCCACAGTAGAAGATGTAAAACAAGCATATGAAGAATCATGGCAACTAGCCCTCAAAGCTGTAGCTCTCTACAGAGATGGTTGTAAACTTAGCCAACCTCTATCTACAAGCTCAGATGATGAAGAAGAAAATGATGAAAATACAGAAGCTCCAGTAGCTACAAATACTGTTGAAGAAACTCTATCTTCAGCTATTCAGGCCAGCTCTCCAGCAGAACAACATGAAGCCTCTATGGTTGCCCAAGCCATCAAGCAAGCTAGTGAATTGCTTCACCAACACATTCCAGACTCTCATGCCTTACCTGACTACAACAAAGATGGCTCTGTCACAGAACACAGGATTCACATTCACGGTGAAAAATGCAAATTACCAGCCAAACGCAGTGGGATCACTATTTCAGCCAAAATTGGTAATCAAAAAATTTGGCTCCGCACTGGTGAATATCCAGATGGTAGGCTAGCTGAAATATTTATCGACATGTACAAAGAAGGTGCAGGATTTAGAAGTTTGCTAAACAGCTTTGCCATCTCTATATCCATGGCTCTTCAGTACGGTGTACCTTTAGAACGGTTAGTCGATAAATTCACCTTTACTAGATTCGAACCTTCTGGCATGACTGACCACCCAAATATAAAAATCTGCACTTCTGTCATTGACTGGGTCTTCCGAGTTTTGGGCATGGAGTATCTCGGACGGACAGATTTTGTGCAAGTAAAACCAACTGGAATCCAAAAAAACAGATTTGAGCAGATGGCAAAATTGACAGAAAGTATACAGGGACAAGAGACAATGAATCTCACCGCACCGCAAGCCACCCCATCTACCGGCACAGGAACAGCTGACGACGATTCTCAAGACACATTACCAACCTTAGGCGACACAGAAGTAAAGACAGAGGCTGACAAGATGCTTGGTGACATGATGGGTGACGCCCCAGCTTGTCCAACTTGTGGTCATATTACTGTTCGAAATGGAAGCTGCTATAAATGTTTGAATTGTGGTGATTCTCTGGGATGCTCTTAATCACGAAACACGATACACATAGCACAAAACAAAAAACCACTGTGCCTACAGTGGTTTTTAATTCAATTGATTTTGTCTCAGTCTTGTGTTTTAATGTTACATGTTATAAGTTACATGATATATGACAAAAATATACACCAAAACCGGCGACTCTGGAGAGACTTCACTCCTCGGCGGCAAACGAGTCAAGAAGAGCTGCCTCGAGATGGAAGCAATCGGCGAAGTTGATGAACTCAATGCTTATTTGGGAATTCTGATCGAAGAGATTGAAGATGATATGGAAGATGTAAAGAAAAATCTAACAAAAATCCAGCACAAACTCTTTGTCATCGGCTCTGAATTAGCAGCAGTCCAGACCAAGCTGATAGAAACTCCAAAAATTACAAAGGATGATGTAAAAAATCTAGAAGATTGGGTAGATCAAATGCAATCTGAACTACCAGAATTAACGAATTTTATCCTCCCAGGTGGAAGCGAAGAGTCTGCCCTAGCATACTACGCCCGAGCCATCTGCAGAAGAGCAGAAAGACGAGTGATTGGCATGAAAGATAATTATGATGAAATCAATCCCGCCCTCCCACAATACCTCAACCGACTCAGCGACCTCCTCTTCGTCCTCGCCAGATGGATGAACAAACAAAACAAAGTAGAGGATGTGAAGTGGGAAAAATAGATATGTCATCCTGAGGAGTCCCGACAGAGTCGGGATGAAGAAGGATCTTTCTGTAAGAGGATCTGTTAGTTATTCATTATTTCTCTATTCTAAAAAATCTTCCTACGGGAAGATCCTTCACCACGCTCAGGATGGTAAACAAAAAATTCGACTCACAGTCGAATTATGAGACCGTCCTTGTGTAGAAGACGGTCTGTACCCCTTCCATTGTCTGTGGGGTCAGACAAGAGAGGTGGATGAGTAAGATAAACTTTTATCAAACTTATCATAAGTCAGCAAAAGTTTTATTGAGTATATTATCCAACACTTGTTTCCAAAGGTCAATCATAAACAGTGGAAAATTAGTTGATAACAAGTTAATAAAAATGAGCAATCTACCAACTTAAACTAAGATATTATACTTTTTGTTTAATTCAAGCATGCTCTTGATTTTAAAAACAATTTATGGTGTAATATCCACGCTTCGTATTTACAAGCCGCGGTGGTGGAGCTGGTATACACAGGAGACTTAAAATCTCCCGCCCATTCGGGATCGAGGGTTCGAGTCCCTCCCGCGGCACCAATACAAAATATAAAATACATATATCAAAATACAAAAAATCGATCAAGTGTGATCGATTTTTTGTATTTTATTATGTGTATATTGTATCCATGTTCTCAATTATTCTGAAGCTCACTCCGATAATAATGATCGTAGATAGACATGATAGAAATATAGAGAGCAGCAATAATTGGACCAATCACAAATCCAGAAATCCCAAATAGGAATATACCTCCAAGAGTCGCAAAGAGGACCACTAGAGGATGCATCTGAATATCCTTACCGACCAATGGTGGACGAAGCAAATTATCTATAAACCCAATAATAAACGCTCCTACAAGCAGGACTACTGCCTGCCACATACTACCCAAGATCAGCATGATGATGCCAGCTGGAATGAGAATAATACCTGGACCAATAGCTGGAATAATCGCAAATATGACCATGATCACACCCCAAATGAAAGCTCCTTCTATGCCTGTAATCCAAAATAAGATACCACTAAGAACACCTTGGATACCACCAATAATGAGTGTGCTTTTCATAGTCGCTCTCGTAGTGGAGGTAAATCTCTCAAAAAGCATTTTTTCATATTTGTCCCCAAGGGGAGAAAAATGAACTAAGCGATCAAGCATTCTTTGCCCATCCTTGAGAAAATAATACAAGCTATAGAACATAATAAAGAGCAAAAACATAAATCGAACCGAATTCTGAGTAATACTCTTAATACTTGTAAAAATTGTATTGCTAGCCACCTGAGCTGCCTTACTCACATAGGCTGGCCATTCTTGCTGAGCCTGCTCAATGAATGGGCCCACAAACGTATTTCCGAGCCATCCATGGGCAGTATTGAGAGCAGTTTGAAGATCTTCTGATGAGACTGATTGATAAAGATCGACAGACTCATTCACAACTATAGTCGAGATGAACGTGAGAGGTAGAAGCAAAATCACCACCACACTGACCATTGTAATAGTGATATTTGTGACGTTTGATTTGATATGATTGCCAAGCCACTTATAAAATGGATAAAACATGACAGTGATCACTGCCGCCCAAAAAACTGGAAAGAAGAACGGGCGGAAGAGATAGAGCATGGCAATCGAGAGGGCGATAATCAATGAAAAAAAGAAGATCGAGCGCATCTTGTCAAATGACAGTTTGTTTTTGGTAGGCATAAAGACACTAATTTTAACACTAATTTATACTAATAGTTTGTATATTGATTATAGCAGACCTGAGTATTGAAGCAAAGTAATTTGGTAAAATAAAAACCATCAGCGCTATGCTGATGGTTTTGAGTGCAAAAAGCATCAAGCAACTTGGCCCAAATCCTCATTAATTTCTGTTGAATCAGAATCCAGATGTTGATCCAATAACTTATTTAAAGCCTCAACATAATGCACAGGAAGAGGAGGTGGGACAGTCTCATCTTTTCTTTCAGGCAATAATGCTGGCAACTTTTCCAAAAGTCCATCTATAAACTGTGTTCTTTCCAAAAGAGCCCCCTTATCAAGGGACATACCTACCAATCTTTCTATACTATCACTCATACCTCCGATTGGCTCAAAATCTTTCTGATAACCCAACCTATTCAAAGACTCTTTTACATGATCACGCAAATTCTGTAATTTTTCTTCTTCTGCGCTAGTCCCTTCTTTTGCTTTTTTAAAATCATGCCCAGAAGGAAAGTTTGGTGTTATTTTTTCTTCAGTCATAATGATATTATTTAATTACCACCGACTACGTCGGTGGATTAACGGGATGATACGGACTTCG
>CAYFPJ010000034.1:0-5861 GCA_964344965.1 uncultured Gammaproteobacteria bacterium
CGAAGTCCGTATCATCCCGTTAATCCACCGACGTAGTCGGTGGTAATTAAATTCAGTGTATAACAGAGAGCTGAAAAAATGGGAAAGTGGACAAGAGATAAGAGAGCCTAGCATAAAACGTAAGTAAGAAATAAAAAAATACAAACAGCCTATTACAATATCTCATGAGCCATCATGGGATATTTATTTTGTCTATGAAACACAAAGGTGATATACTATCTCCAATCAAAACATTCTATGGACCAACAACTCTACCAGCAAAAAAAGCCTTGGTACAAAACTTTAGCAGGCAGACTATTCCTCTTAGTACTACTTTTGATTACTGTCGGATTTCTAATCTTTGCGTCTTTTGTAGGCTATTACGTCTGGAAAATAAAGACTGGGCAGGGGGCAGAATTGGCTGCACAATTCAATCAAGAATTCAGTGTAGACGCCTCCCTAAACCAACAAAATGCTCAAATTCCTTATCAAGACCCAACTACATCAATAAGACCAAACAACCCACGACTAGGGAATGCAGTCAGTGGCATAAAAATTATTGCTTTTATCGACTTTGAATGTCCCTTCTGTCAAAAATCGTACCCCATATTTAAAAACGTGGTAGAAAAATATTCTCCAGCAGTAGATATTGTTTTCAAACAATTCCCACTGGCTAGCATTCATCCCAATGCTATTCCAGCTGCCATAGCCTCAGCTTGCGCCGATGAGCAGGATAAATTTTGGGAGTATCATGATCTGATATTTGAAAATAGAAAAGCAGATCAATCTAGTATTGTGTCTTATGCCAGCCAATTAAATTTGAACATGGCACAGTTCCAAACATGCCTCGAATCACAAAAATATAATTTTCTTATAAATCAAGATCTGCAAGATGGCATATCTCTTGGTGTCAGAGGAACTCCAACTTATTTTGTAAATAATATAAAACTGGAAGGTGTAGTTTCAGAAAAAAAATGGGAAGAAACAATCCTCTCGCAATTGCAATAAATTATGAAAAAAATAATCATCCTATCATTATTCTTATTGCTGGCACCAAATATTGCTCAAGCTCAACTTGATCAAAGATGCTGGACCCAAAAAAAGTGTATAGACCAAAGAAAACTCGTCAACATAAACCTAAGCGAAGAAGAAATAGCGGACGGATTTTATCAAGGATCAGAAGCTGTGAAAGCTTGTGGTGGCCGGGACGGAAAGACGACAGATGCAGGTGGAGAAGAAATAGGTTTTTGTCTACCAGTGACTCAGACTGTGACCAAGATTTCTTTTGGTGGACGAAACAGATTTGACAATATTGGAGTATTCATACAATACATGTACCGCTACTCTATCACCTTTGCGGGTGTATTGGCAGTGGTCATGCTTATCATCGCTGGATTCACTTGGATGACCTCTGGTGGAAATCCAGAAAGAATAACCAGTGCCAAAAAAAGAATTGCTGGCTCACTCATGGGTCTCTTCTTAGCTATCATGTCTTATTCGATCTTAAATTTATTGAACCCTGCACTAGTGAATTTGCGCTTACCAAATACCTGGATGATTAATACCCAAGGATTAGCACCTCCAAATTGTGTAGACATAGTAGGAAACAAAAAAGTACATGAACTAACGACCTATGATACCAATCCGAAACAAAAACAAAAATTGAAAGACGAATTCATAGATTCTGAATCTCCAGAATTTGAGACCAATCCTAAGGAAGCTCAATGTAATCTTGAATATGTGGTACCGAATACTGGTGGACAAACCTGCCTTGGTACTTTTTGTGAAGAAAAATACGGAAGGATAACAACCTGCGCTCTTCCACCAGAAAAAGATGCTTATGAGTGTTTCGGAGGGAATATAGTGGGAACAATTTATAATAGCAATCCTCTGGCAGACAATCCTTTTGCTGATATTTTCACAGAAAACTGGGAATGGGGGTCAAAGGGGTGGGTGCCAGGAGAAATGGATGTGGGAGTAGTGTGTAACAACGGCGACATGGATGCAGAAATTGCAGAAATACCAAGAGCGCAAATAAAAAATGACAAATCCAAAACACAATTCTACTATATACCTGTCTCAGAGGGGCAAATAAAAGCAGCAGAAAAAAAATGTGCAGGATACGGCATAAAAGGATTCTTTTTGGATCTATCTTTCAATGAAGCCATCGGTGGTGGTGGAGACGAAGATCACTTTATTGGAAAAAAAGGAGTAGATCTAGGAGATTGGGAGGTGGGTATAACCGATAGAGGTGCCTTTGTCACCCAGATTAGATACAAAGATATCAGCCAATATTTAATTTCTTTAGAAGAGCTAAAAGAGGGTATAAGAATAGACATAAATGCTTCCGATGTCTGTGATGTAGACAATAGCGAAGAAGATACAATGCGAGAAAGATGTTATGGCTATCTAGGATTTAAGAATAAGTCTAAAAAAGAGAGTGCTTCAACTTCTTCAGGGAGTAAATCAAGCGGAACAACAGGAGGTACAAAAAAACCTGAGGCTGACAAAAACAGCGCCTATGATGACGTGATCTTCTAGACTTATTTATGAGAAAATAAAAAAATACTCCGCGATAAACTCCGGAGTATTTTTGTTTTGTATTTATATCATAATAACATCTTTTCTCAACGATAATCATTTTCGGTCTATATAAAAAAATTATTAAATCTTTAAGCGGTTTTATTCCTCGATGCTTGCATCGAAAAAGTGAAAACTAACATTGGTTGAAATAAGATTTTCTGCCAATACCCCGCAGCTTGCTGCGGGGATGGCCCGATGAAGTCTTACTTAAACCAAATTTACTTTTATTAACAAATTTTCCAGGATTACGACGACGATTGACTTACCACCAAAAGACATGTATACTAATGCATTATGAAAAACATCACCATCACAAACGCTCGAGTAAATAACCTAAAAAATATTTCGCTCGAGATTCCAAAAAATAAACTGACCGTCATCACAGGTCTTTCTGGATCAGGGAAGTCTTCCTTGGCCTTTGACACTATCTATGCAGAAGGACAACGTCGCTATGCAGAAAGTCTCAATGCATATGCCAGACAATTCATGGACTTGCAAGATAAGCCAGACGTGGACGACATCCAAGGCCTATCCCCCACTATCGCCATTGATCAAAAAACTATTTCTCAAAATCCCAGATCCACAGTGGGGACAACTACTGAAATTTATGATTATCTGCGACTGCTCTTTGCTCGTATCGGAACACAATTCTGCCCTGACTGCAATACCAAAATCGAACAATCTACCACAGGAAAAATTACAGAAAAAATCAGAGGTATTGCTCGCGAAAGCAATCAAGTAACAATACTGGCTCCAGTAATAAAACAACAAACAATAAAAATGAGGCAGATCCTGGCCCAGCTAGAGCAGACTGGCCACAATCGCATTCGCATAAATGGTCTGGAACAAGATTTGATAGTCCTAAAAAAAATGAAATCTCCCAAAGACAGAATTTATGATATTGATATAGTAATAGGAAAAATTGAAAACATAAAAAAACAAAATATAAAAATATTAATAGACAAAGCACTTGAACTAAGCAATGGATCAATAATTGTAGTGGACGAAAATACTGGAGAAGAATATGACTACTCTCTCAATCCACACTGTAAGCAATGTTCAAAAAGTTTTGTCCCAATTGAGTCACGAACATTCAGCTTCAACAGTCCATATGGAGCTTGCCAACGATGCTCAGGACTAGGGAGAACATTGGAGGTGGATCCAGAACTTATCATCCCAAATCCTCGCCTAACTCTAGCAGAAGGAGCAATACAGCCATGGACCAGAATTGTGGGTAATCAAAATATTTATCAAAAATTATTAAAAACAGTGGCTGAAACCCACAATTTTTCTATCCACGTGCCGGCAAAAGAATTGCCAAAACACGTCATGGATATCCTCTACTACGGCACTGATGGACAAAAATACAAAATTGGTGAAAAAATAATGCATTTTGAGGGGGTAGTTCCAAATCTAGTAACCCGCCACGCAGAGACAAATTCTGACTACGTAAGAAAAGAAATAGAAAGTTACATGCGTGAACACATTTGCTCAGTCTGTAAGGGAAAAAGACTGAAACCAGAATCACTATCAATAAAAATAATGGATTATGGAATATCTGACATAGCAGAAATGAATGTAGAAGAGGCTCAAGAAATATTTAATAATTTTGCTGATGCTGCCAAAGAAAAAAAAGTGGCGGGGAAGAAAAACAAATTATCTGAAGAAAAAAAAGTAATCTCTGCTCCAATAATAAAAGAAATAAAAAATAGATTGGGAAATTTGATGCAAGTCGGATTATACTATCTATCCCTAGACAGATCTGTAAATACACTATCTGGAGGTGAAGCACAAAGAGTGCGCCTCTCTACCCAGCTCTCTACAGGATTGACTGGTGTGATTTACATCCTTGACGAACCTTCTATCGGTCTTCACTCCAAAGATAATGAAAAATTAATTGGCACTCTAAAACAGTTGCGTGATCTAGGAAATACCGTGATAGTAGTAGAGCATGACGAACAAATGATGAACGAAGCTGATCACATCGTAGACATCGGACCTGGAGCTGGAATATATGGTGGAGAAGTAGTAGCAAGTGGCACTGCCATGAAAATCAAAAAAAACAAAAAATCTCAAACTGGATTATTTTTGTCAGGAAGCGAAAAAATTCGCCCACCCAAAAAAACTAGAAAAGGAAACAAAAAAACAATTGACATTATAGGTGCAAAAGCATTCAACTTGAAAAACATAGACGTCTCCATCCCACTCGCAACCCTGACATGTGTAACTGGTGTGTCTGGGTCTGGAAAATCTACTTTGATAATAGATATATTGAGCAAAGCTTTGCACAAAAAATTCTACAGAGCAAAAGCAAAACCAGGTCTACACAAAAAAATAAATGGGGTGTCAAATATAAACAAAATAATCTCTATCGATCAAACACCGATCGGCAGGACACCGCGTAGTAATCCCGCTACTTACACTGGATTATTCACTACTATTCGTGACATCTTTACAGAAGTTCCAGAAGCAAAAATGCGCGGCATGGACGCTGGAAAATTTAGTTTCAATGTCAAAGGAGGTGGAAGATGTGAAGCTTGCGCAGGACAAGGGTACATCTGCATACCTATGCAATTTTTGTCAGATGTGTTTGTAGAATGTAATGAATGCCACGGCAAAAGATACAACCAGGAAACTCTTGAAATACACCATCGAGGAAAAACAATAGCTGATGTATTGGACATGACTGTAGAGGAGGCTTATGCATTTTTTGTACACATACCCACCATCGCTGACAAACTAAGAATAATTCGTGATGTAGGGCTTGGATATATACATCTCGGTCAGTCTGCCACCACACTTTCAGGAGGTGAAGCACAACGCATCAAGCTAGCCACAGAATTATCACGTAGATCAACAGGAAATACTCTGTACATACTAGACGAACCAACCACAGGACTTCATTTTGCAGACATACAAAGACTACTAGACATATTGAATAAATTGGTAGACAAAGGAAACACCGTACTTATAATTGAGCACAATCTAGACATCATAAAATCTGCTGACTGGATCATAGATCTTGGTCCAGAAGGAGGTAAAAAAGGAGGAGAACTTGTAGCGTCAGGTCCTCCAAAAGAAATAGTAAAAAACAAAAAAAGTTGGACAAGCAAATACCTGAAAGAAGCTCTAAAATGAAATTGAGAATAAGATACACCTGATAAATGTTTTGTATCTTCTAAACAAGCCTACAAACGCCTGCTTTACCGCCCAACATAGTTGGAAATTTCAAAACTTCTTTTCACAATAAAGAATCCCCGGGGCAAGCCCCGGGGTATTTTGTTTTCGGGCGTTGCTAT
>CAYFPJ010000035.1:0-5093 GCA_964344965.1 uncultured Gammaproteobacteria bacterium
ACGAAGTCCGTATCATCCCGTTAATCCACCGACGTAGTCGGTGGTAATTAAATTATAAATTTCAAATTTTTAATTAGCATCGACTACTATGTTCTTTCTCCTCTTCCAATTTTTGCATTCTTTTTGCATCAATATCACCAGTCACATACCAGCCATCAAGATAAGGCATGGAGGGGCGGTCAATATTATGTTGACCTTTTCTGGTTACTGCCTCTACTAACCCTTCCAAATCTTGATACATCAAAATATCAGCATCAATAAATTGTCTGATCTCCTCTTCAGTTTTACCAGCAGCAATCAGCTCTGACCTGGTAGGTATATCAATACCATAAAAATCTGGATAGCGGATTGGGGGGCAGACTGTCACAAAATATACTTTTCTGGCACCAGCATTTTTTACTAGTCTGACAATTTCTTGACTGGTATTACCACGTACTATTGAATCATCAAGTAATAAGACATCTTTGCCAGCTATTTCTACTTCTTGAGGGGAAAGCTTTTGGAGGATTGATTTTTTTCTTTTTTCTTGCCCTGGCATCATGAAGGTTCTGCCCACAAAAGCATTTTTATAAATTCCTTCGGAATATCTAACCCCGATTTCATGAGCAAAAGAAAGTGCCGATGTGTTGGAAGAAAAGGGGATAGGGATGACAATATCTGGCTTTACGTTAGGATATTTTTTCAGCCATTTTTTTGCTAAGTTTTGACCCATGCGTAGTCTGGATCTATAGACGCTGATATTATTGATTACTGAATCAGGGCGAGCCAGGTAGATGTATTCAAAAATGCAAGGGGTAAACATTTTTTTTTCGATCACTCTGCTTTGCATTTGCCCTTTTTCATTTATGTACACTACCTCTCCAGGTTGAACATTACCACAAAATTCAAATCCGAGCGGGTAGTACATGGTGTTTTCTGAAGAAAAGATATAATCTTTAGTGCCGTCTTTGTTTTTTCTCATGCCACAGACCATTGGGCGAATACCATGGGGATCACGAAAAGCAACCATTCCTTTGCCGGCAATCACACCGATAACAGAATAAGCTCCAACACAACGGGAAAAGACAGCTTGGACAGCATGGCATATTTTTTCAAACATATCACCACCGTTACCATCTTGCTTATACATTTCTCTGGCAAAAATATGAAGGATTAACTCTAAATCAGAAGTAGAATTGCAGTAGCAATTTTCATTTTCTTCGAGTTGTTTTTTCAATTCTTGGTAATTGGTGAGGTCACCATTGTGAATCATAGCAATACCATAGGGGGCAAAGAGCATCAGAGGTTGGGCATTTTCTACACTAATTGTCGCACCGGAAGTAGGATAGCGAACATGTCCAATACCATAATTTCCAGTCAAGCGAGCCATATTGTTTTCATCGAATATGTCACGTACCAGCCCTAGACCTTTTTTGAGATGAAATCTATTTCTATATGTCAAAATACCGGCAGCGTCTTGACCGCGGTGCTGGAGATGAATCAATCCATCGTATAGCTCTTGAGCTACTGGTTTGTGGGAGAATATTCCCAATATTCCACACATACTTTTTCAATTTGAAATTTATAATTTTAAATTTTTAAACAATGTCGTAATTTAGAATTTGTCAATGAATAAAATAAGTTTTAAAGACCCTCTCGTGGGATGAAATCCCCAGCCTTTAGGCTGGACTTTCAAGTCCATACATCTTTTTGTGGCAAGTAGGATATTGTCATTCTGAGTGAAACGAAGAATCTCTTAAACATCAAATTTGTATGAATATACAAAGTATAAGGGATCCTTCGTTTCACTCAGGATAACGTACTATCACTATAAATTTATACTCTTTAGCGTCCTTCAGGACGACAAAGTTATAGATTCTTTCGGCTTTAGCCGATAGTGGTTCAAAATTGTTTTAAAAAATTGTTTTAAAATTGTTTTAAAATTAAAAATTTCAAATTGTAAATTACTATTTTAAGTTTACCAACTTACTTGCTAATCCAGTGTAACTTTTCGGAGTCAAGTCTAATAATTTTTCCTTTTCAATCTCCGGAATGTTCAATCCATTCACAAATTCTCTAATTCTCTCCAAACTAATCTCTTCACCTCTCGTCAATTCTTTCAACTTTTCATAAGGCTTTTCTACGCCGCATTTACGCATGATTGTCTGTACTGCCTCTGCTAGTATTTCCGGGTGATTGTTAAGTTCTTCGTTAAGTTTGACTTTATTCACTGTCAGTCTAGATAAGCCATTCAAGATATTTTTTATAGCCAAGACAGAATGTGCAAGTGGCACACCTTGATTACGAAGTACAGTGCTGTCAGTTAGATCGCGTTGCATTCTTGATATTGGAAGTTTGCGTGCTAGGTGGTTGAAGTAAGCATTGGCAATACCGAGGTTCCCTTCAGCATTTTCAAATTGAATAGGATTGATCTTGTGTGGCATGGTACTTGACCCAACCTCACCTTCTTTTTTCTTTTGCCCTAGTATTCCTCGACTGATATAACTCCAGACATCTCGGCAAAAGTCGATCAAAATATTGTTTATTCTCATTATATTGTGATAGCTCTCAGCTAGAGAATCATGAGATTCAATTTGGATAGTAATCAAGTTTGGTTCAAGACCAAACTTAGTAATAAATTTTTTACTAAATTCAACCCAATCTACTTCTGGGTAAGCAAGTTGGTGAGCGGCCCAGGTACCGGTCGCTCCGCCAAATTTTCCAAAAAATTTCTGACTTTTTATTTGTTCGGTTTGTCTTTCTAGACGACTAGCAAATACAGCAAACTCTTTGCCAACTGTAGTCGGAGTTGCAGGCTGGCCATGAGTGAGGGCTAACATGGCGACCTCTTTATTTTCTAGAGCAAATTGCTTGATTGCTTGGTAAAATTTCTGGATCAGTGGGCGATAAATTTCTGAAAATGCATCATACCACATTAGGCTGTAGGCTAGATTATTGACGTCTTCGGACGTAAGAGCAAAGTGAACAAATTCTTTGTAATTACCAAGATCCAGTTGCTCCAGTTTTTCTTTCAAAAAATATTCAACAGCTTTTACATCATGATTGGTGGTTTGTTCAGTTTTTTTTATGGCTTCAGCATCGGCTGGTGAGAAATTTCTGTATAGTGACCGGAGTGTTTCTTGTTGTTCAGAACCAAATGGAGTTATTTCTTTGGTTTGAGGAAGTGAGGATAGATCAATTAGATATTCAATTTCCACTACAAGACGATAGCGGATTAACGCCATTTCAGAGAAGTAGTTGGACAACTCGGATACTTTGTTATGGTAGCGTCCGTCTATTGGTGATATTGATGTGAGGTTGGTCATAATCGTAAAATGTCATTCCGAGTGAAGGCCTTATGAAATAAAGACCGAAGTCGAGTAATCCCTTGTATTATTGAAGTACAAGGGATTCCTGCCTGCCGGCAGGCAGGCCTCCGCTTCGTCCCTCCTATCGTCGGGACTTCGGTCGGAATGACATTTTGCTTAGATAGTTGTTTGTCGTTTTATTATTGATCAAGAGGTCAGGTTTATGATTCTCTCAATTGCCAAAGCAACGTTTCCTGGTTCAAGAATGGTCATTACTGGTACTTTGCTTGGCATCTGGAGAGTAGAGTTGATGTTGACCATCATGTCCATCTTATCTTTGAAAGGAGGGCAGGCGATGACAGGTTTATCAGAGTTGCCAGCCATGAAGCCAGATAGAGCATTTGATCTGCCAGCGATGGTGATGTAGATCACTGGTTCATTTTTGTATCTTTCAATAAGTTCGAGGCCTTTACTAGCTTCTTTGTGAGCCGACGCAACGTGCTGATCATATTGAATACCAAAATTACTCAAACTATCAGTTATTTTTTTGGCATGACCCTCATCTTTTGTGGAGCCAAGGACTAAGACCGCTTTGATTTCTCTGGCCAGATTCAAAGGACTTGTTTTTGTCTCTGCTGGAATGTTTGGTAAGCTTTGTTTGGCTAATCTGTGGATAGTGCCATTGGTCTGATTACTAGCTTGCCATGGTCGCTCTTCTTGCTCTCTCATTGGCATGGAAGAAGATTGGGCGTATCTGACAGCAGTATTTTTATTATTGTTTTGGCTTGGTAAATACTTATCACAATTATTCCTGATCCTCTCTTGAATATTTTGGTTGTCTTGTGGAAATTGGAATTTTTGACCAGTGATCATCTCATGGAGTTGGATATATCGTGAAGAGAGCTCTGCCACCAGTTCTTCTGGTGCGGCTGGTAATTCTTCGTCATTGTAAGGATCACAATTTTCTTTGAACCAGAGACGAAGAAATTCCTTATCAATATTTTCCGGTTCCAAGCCATTGTTAAATCTCTCTTGATACGAGCTGGCGATCCAGTAGCGGCTGGAGTCTGGAGTGTGGATTTCATCAACCAATGTAATAGTTCCATGTTCGTCTTTACCAAATTCATACTTGGTATCAACCAGAATCAAGCCATTTTTTTGGGCTTCGGCCTGGCCAAAGCGGAATAATTCCAAAGCTTTTTTGCTAGTATATTCCCAGTCTTCTTTGGTCATCAGTCCTTCACTAATGATTTCATCAGGACTGATATTGCGATCATGCTCGTCTGATTTGGTAGAAGGGGTGATGATGATTTTTTCTAATTTTTGATTTTTGCGCATACCGTCTGGCAATTCGTTACCACATAGATTGCGTACGCCCTTACTATAGTTGACCCAAGCTGAGGTGCTGGTGGTGCCAGTGATATATCCACGCACGACAAATTCTACCGGGAAAACAGTACATTTCTTAGCCACAATGACATTGGGGTCTGGTACTTCTATGAGGTGATTGGGGACAATGTGTTTTGTTTTCTCAAACCACCAGGTGCTAGTCAAGTTTAGAACTTGACCCTTGAAAGGTATGGCAGCTAAAACTCTGTCAAAGGCACTCTGTCTGTCTGTGGTAACCAAAATTATTTTATCTTCCAGCTCATAGCGATCACGGACTTTACCAATTCTTTTTTCGCCAATGTTTAGATTGGTTTCTGAGAGACAATTGTTAATGTTTTGTTGGATGGTTTGTTTGTAAGACATATTTTAAATCTTTAAGCGGTTTTATTCCTCGATGCTTGCATCGAAAAAGTGAAA
>CAYFPJ010000036.1:0-4279 GCA_964344965.1 uncultured Gammaproteobacteria bacterium
CATAGCAACGCCCGAAAACAAAATACCCCGGGGCTTGCCCCGGGGATTCTTTATTATTTATAATTTATTCTATTTCTTTTTCTTCACCGCTTTCTTTTTTGCTGCTTTTTTTGGAGCAGCTTTCTTCTTGGCGGCAGGCTTAGCTTTTGTTTTAGATTTAGCCTTAACCTTAGTTTCTTTTTTTGTTGTTTTTTTAGCAGTAGTTTTTTTCTTTGCAGTTTTCTTTTCTTTCTTCACTTCTTTTTCTTCTTTTGGATCATCTGCAAACATTGCTTCTAGATTGTCTTTGGCAACTTTATTTTTTATTGCCACTTTCTTTTCTGGTTTGATAGAAAGTGCTTTCATGATCTTGTCTAGCTTGTTGTTTAGCATTTCAAACTGTTCTGGAGAAATACCACCTCTTCCTCCGCGAGAATTTCCTTGCTTTTCGAAACAATCACTACAAAAGATTGGCTTATCACCAGATGGTCGAAAAGGTACTTGGCATTTTTCATTACATTTGTCACATACTGCATCGTGCATTTCTTTTTGACCGAAACTATCTCTTCCGCCATCACGACCTCTGAAATTATTTGATCTACCGCCTCCGCCTTGTTTTTCAAAACAATTACTACAGAAGATTGGCTTGTTGCCAGTAGGTCGGAAAGGTACTTGGCAGTCTCTATTACAACTGTCACAAACTGCGTCGTGCATTTGTGAGCGACCAGAATTTCGTCCAGCAAATTTTCTCTTTCCAAAGTTTCCTCCCCCTCGATTGTTTCTGTCAAAATGTCCCATAATATATTTTATTAAATAAAGTATTAAATTATAATATTTTACCTACCAGACCTTCTTCCTCTTCTGGCACCTCCGCTACTACGACGAGGTCTGGAAGCTTGTCTGCGACCTCCAGATGATCTGGAGTAGCTGTTATTAGAGTTGAAATTTCTATTACGTTTTCTACGTCCATAACCACCTTGATTGTGAGGAGCTCTTTCTTTCATTATTACTTTTGGTCTTTCTGGAGGAAGTTTTGGTAAAGCTAGTATTGGCAATGATTTGCGAATGAGGCGCTCGATCTTTTTGACATCTGCTCTTTGGGAATGTGTGACAAAAGAGATTGCCTTTCCAGAGCTGCCAGCTCTCCCAGTACGACCAATACGATGAACATAGTCTTCTGAGTTGTCTGGCAGATCAAAGTTGATCACTAGCCCAATGTCTTTGACATCAATACCACGAGCCGCGATGTCTGTCGCTACCATCACTCGGAATCTCCTGTTCTTAAATCCGGCCAGAGCCATCTCTCTTTGATTTTGAGAGCGATTGCCGTGAATCTCAGTGGCAGTATGGCCCATACTACGAATCTGGCGAGCCATACGTTTGGCACCATGTTTGGTACGAGAAAAAATGAGAGTTGTTTGATCTTTATATTTTTCTAAAATAGAATCAAGAAGACGCATTTTATCATTTTTGCGAACTACAAATATTTCTTGCTCAACATTTTTGGCAGAAGTACCCTGAGGTGCAATTTCAATCCGAAGCGGCATCTTCATGAATGCAGTTGCTAGTGAAGAGATCGATTTTGGCATGGTCGCAGAGAATAGCATAATCTGACGATCTTTTGGTGCTGCATTCAGGATTCGTTTTATTTCTGGCAAAAATCCAACATCCAGCATGCGGTCTGCCTCATCCAAAGTGATCACACTTATCTCATCTAGTCTATAGTGACCTTGCTTCATGAGATCAGCAAGTCTACCAGGAGTAGCGATGACGATATGTGGATTACGTTTCAGAGCGCGTACTTGAGGATGTTGAGAGACTCCACCAATGACCACTGCTGAGCGTAATCCGAGTGGTCTACCGACTTGATTGAGGGCTTGCTCTACTTGAAGAGCTAGTTCACGAGTCGGCACGAGAATTAGACCTTTTCCTTTGTGAATAGCGATCCGCTGAATCATCGGAATACCAAAAGCCAAGGTCTTCCCAGTACCTGTTTGAGCAATTCCTACCACATCTCTTCCTTCTAGCGCACCTGGAATTATTTGATGCTGAATTGGTGTTGGGATTTCAAATCCCTTTTTTGTGAGGACAGCAAGGAAGTTCTTGCCAATACCGAGATCACTAAAATGACCGGTAAAAGTGTCTTGTTTTGTCATAAAAAAATATGTGACCCGACTTTCTTAAGGGTCACATATCTGAGACAAAAAAGATTCGAGTCGCTCGAAGGTACTGACCCTCAAGCTTTAATTGATACGGAAGTATAACAGATAAATGGTATCTTGTCAATACGTAGTCTAGAATAGTTGTAGATTTGTCTACTTCTTTCTCTGACTGCCTCTATTGCCCACACTTCTCTTCCTAGCGGCTCCAGTAGTACTGCTCTTCTTAGCATGAAATCCACTATTACTAGTGGTTTGAAGATTTTGGTATGTTTTCTCAGAAGCATCACCAGATTTCTTTTCTTCTTCTTTTAATTTTTTTAAGACTTTGTTTAGCATATATCATTTATTGATTGATGTAATGTCTATTCAACACCCTCCATTTTCTTTTTCATTCCCTCTCCGATTTGATGAAGGCCCATCATATTCCCTTCAGAATCTTTAAACATTGCTATAAATCCCATACCAGGTGCAATCTCTGTTTTTGGCATCACCACAGTCCCACCATGTTCAGACACATTTGCTATAGCATCATCAATTGATTCTACACTAATATAGTTTGTCATGACATGTCCTGGATGCGCTCTTTCCATCAGGCCGCCGTTGATAGCACCTGCTTTTTTTGGTATACCATCGTCAGTAGATTCGGTAGTGACAACTCCGTAGTATGGTTTTCCTCCGGTAGAACTATCTGATGGCATTTCCCATTTGTTAAATTTCCAACCAAATGCATTCTTGTAAAATGCCATGGCACGCTCCACATCATCAGCTGGTATTTCAAAGTGAACTACCGCATTATGATTCATCATAAAAAATAAAAGTTAAATATGAGGATTGTATTATAACACAAAATATTATTTGCTAATAATAAGATCTAAACACCTACTTACCATTCTTCTTGCGATGCTTGCATCCTGGCCAACAACATGGTCTACGCTTGCCAGCTGCGAGATTTTCTCCTGCAATACGAATACGTTTTTCTCTAGTTTCTTTCTTTTTTGCATCTTCAATCCAACAAATCCATTCATTGCGCGCAAGAGGAGTAATATCTTCCCATGTTTTCAATGATTTTGAAAACTTTGTAATAATTTTTTCGAAATCTGGTGGGACCTTATGAACAACACCTTGTGAAATTTTTTTCATAAAATTAAGCAACATTCCAAATACAAGCTCCTGGCTTAGCATGCCTCTTTATAAACTGCCAAATCTTTGCGTCATAATGAGGGGATGACGGATACGGAGGTTTGACAACAGCCTCCTGATCTAATTCTTCAGGAGCCTCATATACAGTATTATCTCCACCATCAAAATTATCTGTACCAACACTCACTATTCTGACTGGAGTATCTGGATAAGCACGCTGTAAAGCTCTCCCCAAAGCACCAGATCCACCCATACATCAAATCTCCGGAGCATTGATATTTGCAGATTTTACTACAATTTCAAGTTCTTTTCCAAACTCTGAAAAATCCAAACCTATTGGAAAAAATCTTGCACCACTCTTTTCTGAATAGGCAATAGCAGTCTTACTCGCTTCTATCTGGGTAGGGGCATTATCTACTATATGGTACGTGACATTTGGAAGGTTGGTTGTTTTTTTAAATATATCTGTATCGACTTTTGGGGACAGGTAAAAAAGTGTTACTTTTTTCTCAACACCAAGAGCCGTTAGTGCTATGGCGTATGCTGCATGACCATAGTAGTCACAAGCATATACAAATTCATTTTCTTCAATATTGTTTAACATTCGCTCAAAAGCTCGTCTTTTTGTCCCACCCTCAAAGAGATCATCTCTGACGATCTGGTAACCACCAATATTTTCTATTGCAAATTTTGAGCTATTCATGAAATTGATAAGAAAAATCCAGTATTACAAATCAACCTCTACCTGAAACCCGCCAAAAGCCATTCTACTAATTTCAAACGGCATATTTTCTGCGTGATCAGGATTTTCTTTCTGTTTCTTTTCCATTTCTTCATGGACTGCGGCGTTTATTCTATCTCTATCTACTTTTGATTCATACTCAATATATGAATACCATATTGTCTCATCCTCTGACACATCTATGATATTTTGGAATTTCAAAAATTTAATTACCACCGACTACGTCGGTGGATTAACGGGATGATACGGACTTCGT
>CAYFPJ010000037.1:0-3474 GCA_964344965.1 uncultured Gammaproteobacteria bacterium
ATCTTCGATGGGATGGTGACCACTGACTTCGTCAGTGGATTATGGGGGTATTAAAGACTGGGGATCTTTTTTGGATAGCATTTCGATATTGACTCGCACCTTAGCAGCCAAGGACAACATTGCGGCAATATTTTTATTTGTCAGTCCATTAGTTTGTATGTGTGATTCATACTCGACTAACTTAATTCTTAATTTATCATAAATTTCAACACCAGGCTCTATATCTTTCTCAAAAATAGCTCCGCTATCCCTCTCAAATTTAGACATTGCGTCCCAAAGCTTGTCTATATACATATAGTACTCACTGCCTTCTTCTTCCAGACGAGTGGCTGCGGTAAATAGATCACGAAAAGTCTGTGCATCAGCTGTATCTGACAAATCTAAATCATCAAGATAATCAGCAAAAGCTTCTACGTCAGAAAAACTTCTCACAGTCTCTGTTGCTTTTTTTAATTCCTGAGTTCTCTGGAAAGAGTTGACGAGGCTTTCTACAAATTGTTCTCTGGAGAATTTTGACATATGCAGATAATTACTTGCTTGTATCTTATAAAAAATAGAGATTAAAGTACACCTCCTGGAACAATCTCTTTAAATCTATTTTGGATAAAATCCAAAAGATCTTCACCATAAAAAATATCTATAGTGCCTTCGTCCACCAGCTCTTGAATAATAGAAGCCGTGTATACTAGATAAATGGCTGCAAGTTCGCCATGATGTTCAATAACTCTATAAATATAATCTTCCATCTTACCTCTTTCAATCATCCTGACAACCTGACTCTTCTTTTCTTCCCATTCTTTTTCTCTTCCAGACCTATCAAAATATTGTGGCTCTTTTGTAATATCAATTTCTCCACTAAGATATTGATCAATCCTTTCTTCAGCTCCCCTTCTCAAATTTCCACGATGAAGAGGCTCTAACCCTAGTCCTTCACCAATCATAGATATTTAGGTTAACAAAATTAAGCATGAAAACTGCAACCTATTTTTTCACTTCCTCCAAGACATGACTACAAAAATCTAAATCAAATTGCAATCTATCTCGTTCTGGATCATCAGGAGTCATATCATCCAATTTATTTGTAAGGTAATAAGCATACATTCTGACACCTTCAATAACAATGGTCATGCGTCTGGCCATCCGCACCACTGTTCTACATATTTCTTCAAAATCTTTTGGCGAAAATGGTCTCCCTTCATAATCGAGACCAGCCAATACTTCTCTGATAAAACTAGTGTTGCCTTCAAATGTTTCTTCTGCTACATAATCAGCGTCAGGTCCCAAAAAACCTTCTGGTCTTGGATGTGTCTCTGATTCCGACTTTCTCTTCAATCGGTCAGGTCGGGAAGAAAGACTTTCAAGAAATGCCTCCAAGTCTGGAATAAAAGTAAATTTGGTTTAAGTAAGACTTCATCGGGCCATCCCCGCAGCAAGCTGCGGGGTATTGGCAGAAAATCTTATTTCAACCAATGTTAGTTTTCACTTTTTCGATGCAAGCATCGAGGAATAAAACCGCTTAAAGATTTAATCTGTCAGACATAATACTATCTCAAGTATTCAATCAGACTCTCCACTCCAAATCCATTTGCTCCGTGGCGAATGTATGGTTTACCCTTGCCACCATAGTATGAACAAGAGAGATCGATATGAGCCCATGGATATTCACTGTTGCCATCTTGATCAAGAGTGAAAAACTGGAGGAATGCGGCGGCTGTAGAAGCACCAGCATATCTTCTACCTCCAACTCCACCGGTATTTTTGATATCAGCAATTTCACACTTCATCGCTTCGCTATATTCCTCGCCGATGGGCAAGCGCCAGAGTTGTTCACCTGCTGCTTCTGAACTAGCGAGCAGTTTAGCAACGATCTTTTCTTCTGGAGAAAATAATCCCGAGCGTTCATTGCCAAGAGCGACGACACATGCTCCGGTCAATGTAGCAAAGTCAATTACTTCTTTTGGCTGATATCTCTTGGCATAGCCTAGAGCATCAGAGAGGATCAATCTTCCTTCGGCATCAGTATTGTCAATCAGGACACTGCGCCCTTCGATATTGATCAGGATATCATCTGGACGATAAGCTCCTCCACCGGGCATATTCTCGCAAGTTGGCACCAGTCCGACAATATTCTTTTTCAATCCTAATCCAGCTGCAGCTTTGATAATACCAAGAACTGTAGCTCCGCCAAGCATGTCAAATTTCATATCACTCATGTGCGGGTCGGGCTTGATAGAGAGTCCGCCAGAGTCAAAGGTAATTCCTTTTCCGACCAAGACTGTCGGCTTCTTGTTTTTGGCAGCCCCGCTGTATTCCAAGATGATAAACTTTGGTTCAAGGACAGAACCTTGGGATACGCCCAGGAGGCAGCCCATACCGAGCTTTTTCATTTCTGGCCTGGAGAGGACTTTTGTTTTCAGTTTGGTGTGTTGTTGGGCCAATTTCTCAGCTGCTTGGGCGAGAAATGTCGGGGTCATGACAGTCGGTGGCGTATTGCCCAGGTGGCGGGTAAAGTTCACTGCCTCACCCAGCACTTTTCCTTCTTCAATGCCGCTCTGCCAAGCACGGGCCTGTCTCTTGTCTAGCTCACCGACAAACTCGACAGACTGCAGAGGCTTGACTTGAGCATCTTTACCAGTCTTGTGATCATCGAAGGCATAGTTGGCTGTCTCTATGGCTACGACAGTAGACTCAGCCAGTTTTTTGGTATTTAGACCTTTTAAGACTAGGCTAGATAGAACCACGCCTAGCTTGGTCACTTTCTTTCCTTGGGCTGCGATCACTGCTGACCCGATAGCATGCTTCCACCCCCTCACCCCGAAGCCTTTCTTTTTGCCGAGACCCACAAGAAGGACGCGGGATACGTCTTGGTCTCCAGTATAGAGGAAAGTCATCTGTCCTTTCTTGCCTTCAAAATCTTTCAATTTTTGGACAGCGTCGAATAGCCCATGATGGACTTCGTTAAGATCTTTTACCAGGGCATCGGTCTTCCCGTCTTCGAATACTGGGATGACCAGGCAGCCAAATTTGCTCTTGGCAGTAGCAGTAGAATATTTGATCATATGATTTTTTTATCCCGAGGAGTCCCAAAGGACGAGGAGGGATCTTTTGAAACAGAGGATGATGAATTTTAAATAAAAGTAAATTTGGTTTAAGTAAGACTTCATCGGGCCATCCCCGCAGCAAGCTGCGGGGTATTGGCAGAAAATCTTATTTCAACCAATGTTAGTTTTCACTTTTTCGATGCAAGCATCGAGGAATAAAACCGCTTAAAGATTTAAAATTCTAGAAATCACCTGCACTTATTTCAATTTTCTCCTGTCAGACAGTCTCTACTCTAGGTTAATATAATAACTACACCGATTGTAGCGTGAAATGGGTAGGTAGTCAAATAAAAAACCACTAACACAGTGAGGTAATTCTTAATTTAATTACCACCGACTACGTCGGTGGATTAACGGGATGATACGGACTTCG
>CAYFPJ010000038.1:0-360 GCA_964344965.1 uncultured Gammaproteobacteria bacterium
ATCAAAACACCATCGACAACCGAGCGATCAATCGCCTCTAATGCAGCCAGCGCTCGTTGACGAATCGAATCGTCTAAGGCGAGATTGAGTTCGCGATATTCCCCAACTGAAGTGCAATAGTATAGTCGTGCCGAAGCTACCTTCATTCCTGGATTAAGCGCTTCGTAGGCCATTCCATAAATCGCACGTTGAAGACTGCGACCACCGTCTATGCCGATTTTGGCGGCGTCTTCTCTGGCAAAAACATCCGGTAAACGTCCGGTTTTATAATCGGTGATGCGTAATGTTCCGTCGTCGCTTTGCTCGACGAGATCAATCGCGCCACGGCATTGCCAGGATTCTAACTGGGCAATCCTATCG
>CAYFPJ010000038.1:370-1914 GCA_964344965.1 uncultured Gammaproteobacteria bacterium
TATCGGTGCTGGCCCGATCGGAATCATCGCCACGTCGTGACGCCATTCCGAACCGATATTCTAGGGCGAGTGGGAGATAACCAGCGCTCCGCGCTTCCCGTTCGAGCCAACCACGAAGATCAGCGTATAGATTCTGCATCTCCTGCTGCCAAATCAAATTAGCCGACGGAGCCAATTGCTCGGAAAACTCAGTACGTACGGCTTGAAATTGATCCTTCAAGACAGCTACGCATGCATCGAGACTCTGAGAAGTGACCGGCAGACGGTTCTCTCGCTGCAACTGCTGCAATACCCGAGCTAATACCCGGTGAATAAACTGCCCGCGCAGCATTGGATCAAGGAACCCAGCGTGCTCGTCGGGAAAGGCCCGGGAGCGTAAACGCATCACGCTTGCTAGAAAGAATTGATAGGGACAGCGTGCAAAACGTTCGAGGCTGGTAGGAGCATAAGGACGGCGACTAAGGCTCCAAGCTCGCATCGCATCGCGTCCTTGAACCGTCTCCACTAAAAGACCATCTTGTTTATTGAATTTCCCCCGGCCATGCCGAGCCCAATAAGCCCGTAGTGCCGGTACAATAAACGGGTGCAGGTGCAAATGTGCGGCGTATCCGCGCAGCTCTTCTTTTGGATTTCGCCGGCGCCGTTGCATCGCCGAAGAGACGACTGCGATATCGTATTCCTGAGCATCGATGGCATCCCGTGGGTCCTTGGGCCCAGAGCGCTCGCTGCTCACACCGTAATGATCGGCGGCAGCCCGAATTAATGCTTCGTACTGTGGCAAGCCACCGGCAACCGCGCGGGCCGCTTCCATTAAATAAAATGACGGAACCCGCGGCTGACTTTGACTTTGGCTCATCCGTGGATAAGAGAGCTGAACACTCTTTGTCGCGGCGCCTAACGCTAAATGCAATGCTAAACGCTCTTCGGCCCGGCGCTCAGCCGCGCGTGCTAGTTGAACTGTATCTCCGAGCTTCGCATTTAGTTTGTTCCGATGGTGGTCGAGTAGAATCGGGTCCTGAAGAACCTTCGGCGGAAAAATACGTTCCGCTAACCCCGGCACAAAAACAGTTTTGAACGAAAGGCCGCGTGCAGAATCGATGGTACCTAGATAGACTCGCCCATAACGCTGTCCTGGCGTACGCCCCGGTAATTCAACCAAGCGCTCACTTAGCACATCGAGTACAGCATTAAGATCGACTGGTCCAACTTCAGCGAGCGGATTTAAATCATTTAACGTCTTCAAAACGCGCTGGGGCATACGTAGCGCAATTGAGGCTAGGCCACGAAGAATTTCCAGCCAAGCACCCCAGCTTTCTTCTTCGGGCAGCTCGCTCAGGCTTTCTAGCAAAGGAAAGGACAAACGATGAAAAACGTCAAGCCGCTTAAGATCTGCATCGATTGCCTCTGCGGCCGCACCATCGGGGTCGTCCTTCGCGACTTCTTCGAAGCGCGTTTCCAATTCCCTGCGCAAAGATTGTAACCGCGTTTGCCAACGCTCGAGCCCACCCACAACCGAGGCGTCGACGATAAAGCGTTCCCAACGA
>CAYFPJ010000039.1:0-1553 GCA_964344965.1 uncultured Gammaproteobacteria bacterium
GAAAAACCCCATAAATCCTGTGGTTACTGGTAATCCAAGCATTCCCACACCAATTGTCGTCCCAGCGACAAGAAGTACACCTCCTAAAAAAGGACTCCATCTCATAACAATATCAGGTGACAAAGCATTAAAACGATTTTTTTAAACATATAAAAAATTTTGTGGCAGACTTTTTGACTCAAAAAGGAGTATATTATGAGTCAAAAAAAGGGCAAAGTGCCAGCACATATTCAACCAAAAACCTTTTATCACCCTCAAGGTGATTCGTCTTGGATATCGATTCTCGAAAAAGTAGATGATCCCAGAGAGATATCATGTAATACACGTCACTCTGTGATAACAATCCTATTCATTGCATTTACAACGATTCTATGCGGTGCTACCAATTGGGAAGAGATGTATTACTTAGCTATTGGAGAAGATTTTTCCAAATGGCTAGGTTCCTATGTAGATATATCTGCAGGGATTCCTTCAAAGTGGACGTTAGAGCGAGTGATTTCGTTAATTCCCACGATAGAGCTACAACCACTATTCGAGCAATTTAGAGACTATGCTAAGAAAATAGGGACAATAGCAATAGATGGGAAAACTCTATGTGGCAGTAGAGATTGGAACAAGAAACATCCATTACATTTACTCCATGCATGGAGTGTGGAAGATGGGGTATGTATTGGTCAGGTAGCTGTAGATAAAAAGTCTAATGAAATTACTGCATTTCCAGAATTGATTTCTCAATTGGAAATTCAGGGAGCTATTATTACAGCAGATGCTATTCATACACAGAAAGCATCTGTAAAGCTAATAACTGAAAAGAAAGCTGATTATGCATTTCCGGTAAAGGAGAATCAGGCTAATTTGTTGGAGGATATTAAATTGCTCTTTAGTGAAGCAGATGAAGTAGGATTTCAAGGTATAGATGCAGCTCAGACAGAAACATTAGAGAAAAAGGGTGGTCGCGTGGAAAGCCGAAGATATGAGCTTCTTGATGCGGAAGGGTTACCGGGGATTACAGATTGGGCAGGATGTCAATGTGTAGGAAGAGTTACAAGAAAACGGATAAAAGGTGAAAAGAGTACAAAAGAAACAATGTATTATATTACCAGTCTTGATTTTGAAGTGGAGCAATTTGGGAAATCTGTGAGGGAACATTGGGGTGTGGAGAACGGTTTGCACTGGGCTCTGGATGTAATTTTTCGTGAAGATGGGCACAGATATCAGAAGCGAACAGGAGCAGCAAACTTATCCTTAATGAGAAAAATTGCACTTGGAGTACTTTCTCGTGATAAAACTGTAAAAAAAGGTCGGGCCACAAAACAAATGAAAGCAGTGAGTTCTCCTACCTATAGGGATCATCTTTTAAAAAATTGCTTTTAATGCTTTGTCACCTGAAAATTATCCCAATTTACTAGACACCAATCTATAACCCATTCTATAATCTCCCCATTTGTGCAAATGTCATAGTGATAAATTTAGTTTCATTCACCCTCATTTCCAAAAAAATTAATGACTCAGAAGTTGAGATATCTCTATCTTATAAAAAAACTATTTTGCTA